>CAZCUZ010000015.1:0-46128 GCA_964502085.1 uncultured Salinivenus sp.
ATGCCCCTCTTCAACGACTTCGAGCCGCTGGAAGAAGGCGACCTCCGCGACGCCATTTTCTCGTACGCCGACTCGGTCGACTTTCCGGTCAACGAGGTGTACGTGATGGACGGCTCGCGCCGCTCGAAGAAGGCCAACGCCTTCTTTACCGGCTTCGGGTCGAACCGGCGCATCGTCCTCTTCGACACGCTCGTCGACCAGCTGGAGGGGGACGAACTGCTGGCCGTCGTCGCCCACGAGATGGGGCATTACAAGCGCCACCACATTCCCCAGCGGATCGCCATCAGCATCATCCAAACCGGGGTCCTTTTCCTGCTGCTGTCGGTCTTTCTGCAGGTCGACGGCCTCTTTCAGGCGTTCTACGTGGACCAACCGGCCGTCTACACCGGCCTCCTCTTCTTCGGTCTGCTCTACACACCCGTCGACCTTCTGCTCTCCCTTCCCCTCAACGCCTGGTCGCGCCATCACGAATTTCAGGCCGACCGCTTCGCCGTCGAGACGACCGGCCAGGGGCACCCGCTCATAAGCGGACTGAAACGGCTCGCCGAGACGAACCTGTCGAACCTCACGCCCCACCCGCTCACCGTCACGCTCGACTACTCGCACCCGCCTCTCCTCGAGCGCATCGAGGCCATCCGCTCCACCTCGGCCCCCGAACCCGCATGACGCCTCTGCACTCATGACTTCTCGTCCGCCAGTGGAAGCCGCACCCAGAACGTCGTCCCCTCCCCCTCCTCCGTCTCGTAGCCGATCGAGCCGCCGAGCTCGTCGATGTTTTTCTGCACGATGGCGAGCCCGAGCCCCGTCCCGCTCGTCTTCGTAGAGAAATTGGGCTCGAAGATCTTGTCCTGCACCTCCGGCGGGATGCCCACCCCATTGTCGATCACGCGGCTCTCGACCATCGGCTCGTCGGCATCCGCCGCGGGCTCGGTGACCACCCGAACCCGTCCCTCCCGGTCGTCCGGCAGGGCCTGCAGAGCATTCTTGAGGAGATTGATGTACGTCCGACGCAGTTCCTCGCGGTCGGCCTCCACGACGAGAGGCTCCCGATGCAGGTCGACCTCGATTCGCCCCGACTGAAAGGAGGACGTGGGTTCCGAGCCTCGTCCCGACTCCATTTCTTCTTCCATGAGCCGCACTGCCTCCTCAATGACCTCGTTGAGGTCGAGCGGCTCGGGCACGCGGGTCGGCAGGCGGGCGAACGTCGAAAACTCGTCGGCGATGCGCACCAGCGACTCGATCTGTTCGACGAGCGTGGACGTGATGCGGTCGAACAGCGCCGTAAATTTGGACTCCTCGTCCTCGCCCCGCTCCCGTTCGAACGCCCGGCGCAGGTGCTGAATGGACAGCTTCATGGGCGTCAGCGGATTCTTGATTTCGTGGGCCACCTGCCGGGCCATCTCGCGCCAGGCAATCTCGCGCTCCTGCTGGGCAAGCTTGCGGCGGCTCTCGGCGAGCTGGGCCCGCATCTCGTTGAACGTGCGCACCAGATCCCCGATCTCGTCGCGGGTGTCCACCGGGAGCGCCTCCGCGAACCGGCCTTCTCCCACCGCCTCCAGGCCCTCTCGGAGCCGAGCGATGGGTTGGGCGAGGGCGTTCGCCAGGACGACGGCCGTGAGCATCACCACCACGACCAGCACCAGGAGGGCCCCGAAGAGGTAGGCGAGGGTCCGCGCCTGCTCCTCGGCCACCTGCTCCTGCTGGGCGAGCGTCGGGACGCCCACCACGAGGCGGGGCCGCCCGTCCTCGTCGACGAGGGCCTGGTAGCCGACCCGGTAGCGAAACGCGCCGATGGACGCCCCGGCGGCCGTGAAGCGGTAGGTTTCGTCGTAGAGCCCGTGGTAGACGGGCCCGGGCAGCCGTTCGTCCACGAGCCCGTCTCGTACGAGCCGGGGGCGACTCGTCCCGATCATCTGTCCCTCCTCGTACAGCCGTAGGTCGAGGCCCACGCGCGCGGCCAGCGAATCGACGTCGATCCGTCGGGCCGTCTCCCAGAGCGACTCGTCGGGACGCGCCTCGAGAGAAAGCGTTTCCTCGACGCGGGCCACGTGATCGCGCAGCCGTCGCTCCACGATCCGCTCGTTCTCGCTCGTCACCACCTGCACCCCCACCACGCCGACGGCCACCATCGACACGATGCCCACGATGAGAAACGCATTCAGCACCTTGTTGCGGAAGCGCACCCGCCGGGCCGGCACCAGACCGTAGCGGTAGCGGCCGTACAAGCCGAGGAGGTAGACGAGGAGTCCCACCCCGAGTCCCGCCACCGTAAGTCGGAGCAAGTAGTAGAGATGGTCGAATGCAAGGATCGACGGAATCCGCGCCGCAACGGTCGAGGCCCCCTCGACCTGGGGACGATAGTAGTAGGTCAGATACTGACGTTCCTGAACGGTTTCGGAGCGCCAGACCGTAGCGCGTCGCTGCAGAATGGCGTCGGAGACGACCGACAGTTTCGTCCGGCCAAAGCTCTCTCCGTAACTTCGGATGAGCGTTCGGTTTTGAAACTCGGCGAGCGACAGCTCGGCGTACAGGTCGCTGAACGAGCCGTCCGGCAAGAGCACGCGCGGCACGCCGCCCCCCGTGCCCGGCAGGATGGACCGGGGTTCGGCCCGAAGCAGCACCCACCCCAGTCCCTCTTCTCCATGTCCCAATCGGTGCAACCCCACGTACTGAAACCGCCCTTCGGCACGGACGACCCCCCGTTCTCCGGTAAACCGGTCGACCACCGGCCCCGGAGAAAGCTGGCGTTCGTGGAGCTGCCGAAGAAGTTGAAACACCGTCTCGTCGACGTGCCGGGGGCCGGGGCGATCGGGCTGCGCTCCCCCCGTCCCGTACCGGCGCCGGATCGTTCCGTCGGCGTCGAGCAGGGTAAAGCTCACCTCGTACGTCGTGAGAGAGGCCAGGAGAGATCGCCGCACGAGCCGGGTGGCGACCGAGTCGACCGACGCCCCCTCCCCCTCCTCCGTCCCGCCCCAAACGGCCCCAAGCTCCTCGTCCGCCGCCCGCAGCACCTGCCGAATGGAGTAGAGAACTCGCGGATCGTATCCTTCCTCGAAGGACTGCGCTGCCTCCACCATGCGCTCGCGCCGCTGGGCGTCCATTCCGGCGTAGAGAAGCGGGTACAGCAGCAGCGTGACGACGAAGAGGGAGAGAAGCAGTCCGCGCACCGTGAGCACCTCGGCGCCTCCGTTGCGCCCCACCATTCCGTAGCCGGCCGCTGCCCCCACGATCCCCATCAGGCCCACCGGATACGGAAAGGGCACGAGCGTCTGGACGTCGGTGCTCAGATAGAGCACAGCCACGCCCGCCGCAAAGAGAGCGACGACAATCGCCACCACGAGCCCGGAGGGCCACCGGGGTCGGTACCGCAGTCCCATCCGAAGCCCGATCCACGTCCCCGCCGTTCCGACGAGGAGCACCGCCACGACCAGAAGCACGAGGGCGGAAAGGACCACCAGGATGAGCGGCTCCGGCAGAATGCCCGTCCGGGAAAAGAAGTCGAGTGTACTGTCGAGCACGGCCCGCCGCACCACGTACGCGAGCCCCAGAACGACCGACAGACTGAGAACGGTGCCCCCCACGACCACGGCCAGAAACCGCGAGACGGACGGCCGACGCGGCGTGTGCGCCCGAAAGCGTTCCAGCAGGTCCCCCGCGGAGGCCGCCCGCGGGCGATACCGCAGGGCCACGTGCAGAGTCCCGGCCGCAAGCACAATGGCCCAGCCGCCGGTCAGAAAGAGATCGCCGATGGACCGAAGCACGCCTCCCCCAATCGTCGACGCAAATCGCGTCGGATCGAACAAGACCGAGAGGGTGTCGACCGACTGGAGCCATCGTGCGGGGACGTCGAGAAAGAGCAGGAGATACCGCCCTCCTACCCAGAGCCCCGCCAGGACGGCAAATCGGCCGGCGGCCGCGCTTCGCCCACGCACGTGTCGGAATGCGCCCGGCCGACTCGCGATCCGCAGGTACCACCGCCCTCCCCCCCACATCACCCAGCCAAACAGCAGTGTCGCCCACCCGGCAAGCAGATGGTCGTAAAAGACCGCGGTCCGCCGCACGAGTCGGTCAGTGGACGGAGGCGTGATCGTCACGTAGCCCAGCACCTCGTGAGGTCCTCGAAGAACCCGATGCGGGCGGTCGAGTGTCGCCGGGGGTGCAGACCACGTTACCTGAAGCGACTCGCCCGTTTCCCGCTCCCACCCCTCCCGCAGGCGGAAGCCCTGAACGTACCGGTTTCTCACCGGCGGCTCGTAGTCGATCATTCGAAATGCCCGGACGGCTCCCACTACCTCTCCCTCGACGCGCACCGGCCACCACACGGCCAGGGCCTTCCGGACCCCGTCGTCCCCCACCACGACCGTCTGCGGCCGCTGCAGAAATGCCTCCGTGGTGGGAGCCCGGCCGAGCGGCATGTGGGGCCCGTGCCAGGCAAGAAGGTGCGGCTCCGGGCTGTACACCTCAACGGTCGTTCGATCGTCGAGCGGCAGGTCGACAAATCGACGCATCAGGGAGGAGGGACGTGTCCCCCGCTCGGCCCACGTCTTCAGTCCCTGTACCACGACGGAGTCCGTCGCCACCTGCTCCGCCCGTCCACGCACCCGATGCAGAAGGTCGTCGAAGTGGGTTTCGACCTGCGCAAAGGCCGCGTCCACGACAGCGTCCCGCTGAGCGTCCGGATTGGTTTCCACGTGCTGGATCGCCCCCCAGCGCACCCCCGCCGTGACCGCCATCGCAAGGACGAGTGCAATCCCGGCACTGAGCCAGGCGTGAGACCGAACGGCGTGGACGAAGGTCGAAATCATACGGATCCGCGAAACGAGCCTGTACGCTTCTTCCCAGCACCGGAAGATCCTCTTCAAACGTACGGGAAACTGGTAGAAATGCATTCACGGACCGGCCGCCGGTTCCCCGGACGGAGCCCGAGCCCGCGACGCTCCCTCCGCTCCCCCTCCCCCGGCAGCCCCCGTTTCGCTACTCGACGTCGGCGTCGATCCGAACCTCTTGAAGTCGCCATGCCTCCGCACGCCGCACGAGGCGGACGTACACCTGAAGCGTCCGACTGTCGCGATTGTGGTCGAACTGCCCCCGAACGAAAAAGCTATTCCCCGCTTCGGTTACGTCGCCCACCGCAAAGTCCGCCGGGGGATGCGTGTCAAAAAAGTCCCGAAGAACGTAGAACGCCTGGGCATTGCTGTAGAAGGTATTCGTGCCGAAGAGGCTTACCTCCACCCGATCGGCCGCAGGAGTGAGAAGAAGTTGGGCGTTCCCGTCGACAAACGCCGTCGACACCCGCTGCACGAGCGTGTCCCGAATCACTCCTGTTCCGCTCGTGTCCGAACTCTGTCCTCGCACGACGGAGGGTCCCATTCCGAGCAACAACAGAGCGAGCGCGAGACGCACAGGAGTCATGGGAGCAGAACAGAAGATCGATGCGGGGCAGAAAGCAGTGTCACCAGGACGCTGTCCGGAAGGACGCACGCGAGGCCGTCCCGTCCCCTCCTGAATATCCGTTGGACCGGCCCCTCGTACGATGCGGGGTTCCCGCACAGGACAGCACAACAAAAAACGCACCGTTCCCCAAAACCTCTGCCTGCCGCTCCTCCGCACCGTTCGCTGTCCGAAATTGGAAACGCCCCTGTCCATCTCGACGGTCACTTCGAACGCCCCCGATGCGGGAGACGGCCTCCGCCCGCTACACGACCCGGTGTGGAATCTCCTCCGCCCCCTCGAAGCAGGCAGAAATGGAGGCCGCGCACATGTGCGCCATCTCCATCCGCGTCTCCGTCGTCGCACTGCCGAGGTGAGGCGCCAGCACCGCTCGCTCCTGATCGTACAGTCCGGGATGGACGTCGGGCTCGTCTTCGAACACGTCCAGCCCCGCCGCCGCAATTTTCCCCGTCTCCAGCGCCTCGACCAGGGCCTCTTCGTCCACGACGGCCCCACGGGCGGTGTTTACGAGAATCGCCTCGTCGTTCATGCTGTCCAGGGCCCCCGCGTCGATGAGGTGGTGGCTGTCCTCATTGAGCGGACAGTGGAGCGACACCACGTCGCTCGCGGCGAGCAGCTCGTCGAGCCCGACGTACCGGGCACTCGCCTGCCGCTCGACGGTCGGATTGGCCCGCTCCCGGTTGTGGTACACCACGTCCATCCCGAACCCGAGGGCCCGCCGGGCCACCGCGGATCCGATGCGCCCCAGCCCCACGATGCCCATCGTTTTGTCGGCGAGCTCCGTTCCCAGCAGGAGCGTCGTCTCCCACCGCTCGAATCGACCGTCGCGCACGTACCGGTCGGCCGCCGGCACCCGTCGGGCCGCCGCCAGGAGCAGGGCCCACGCCATGTCGGCCGTGGCGTCGGTGAGCACCCCGGGCGTGTGAGTCACCACCACGTCGTGCGCCTCGGCGGCCTCCAGGTCGATGTTGTCCACCCCCACGGCGTACTGGGCCACCATCTGTAGGTCCGGGCACGCCGCGAACACCTGCTCGGTGACCGGATCGGCCAGCACGGTCAGGAGCACGTCGGCTCCGTCCGCCAGGGCAATGAGCTCCTCCTCCGTCCGCACGGCCCCGGCGGGAGGATCACAGACCGTGACGGTGTGACCGTCCTTCAGGTCGGAAAGCCCATTTTCGATGAGCGGGCGAGTGACGACGACGTGCGCCATGAGTTGAGCAGTCTGTTGGTGAAGAAGATCCAGTGGGGACCGGCAACGAAGCTACAAAGCAATCTGCGCTCCCTCCAACTTGCTTGGGCGCACGGCACGGCGATCGCACGTTAAAATCTTGATCGAGCGCAGGGAAGTTCACGTGCCTCTACCTGGAGATATCGCCAGGAAGGCGTGGGAGAAAAAGCGTGGGCACCCTGAGCCGGTTCGACACAATGCCGAAAACGGCGATAAATCAACGTCCGCTACTCTTCTTTGCCTGCGCCGTCCTCTCTTGCCCTCCTTCTCCCACGCCCCCGCTCTCCCACGCTCCCGTGCTCACTCCAGATCCGCCTTCGTCACCCCGGCCCCGCCCTCTTCGATGGGCGCCTTGCGGTAGTCCGTAACGTCCGAGCGCTGGGCGAGCAGGTCGTGGAGCGCCTCGCGGAGCGCCCCCGTGCCCTTTCCGTGGAGAATTTCGACCCTGTCGAGCCCGGCCGCAATGGCGTCGTCCAGGAAGTGCTGTACGTCCTGGCGGGCCTCGGCCACGCGCTGTCCCCGAACGTCGATCGACGGGCTCGCCTGAAGGGCTGCCATCGTCTGGTCCCCGGCGACCTGCCGCTGCGGCTCTTCCTCTTTCGGGCCCCCGACCTTCGTGAGACGATCGAGGTCGACGCGCATGTGCATCGATCCCATGATGACCTCCGCCTCCCCGTCCTCGATCTCTTGCACCTCCATCTCGGTCGACCCGTCGTCGACCACCACCTGGTCGCCCTCCCGAATGGGCGCGTCGGACTGCCGGTCGGAGTGGCCGCTGGTCCCCTCGGACGCCTCCGGCTCGGGACCGCTCTCGTCCGGCGCCGACGCGGCGACGTCGGCCGCTTCTCGCTCCTCTTCGAGATTTTCTTTGTACCCCTCCAGCTTCTCGCGCGCCTCCTTCGTCGCCTCCGACTCGGCCTGCGCCTCCTTAATCTCCTTGATCGTCTGCTCGATGCGCGCGTTCGCGTCCTCGACGATGCGTTCGGCCTCCTCCAGGGCCTGCTGGCGAAACGACTCCCGCTCCTTTTCGAGCTTGCGGCGCTTCTCTTCGTGACGCTGTTGCTCCGCCTCGGCCTTTTCTCGCGCCTTCCGGGCCTCGTACAGCTCGTCCTCCAGCTCCTGGGTGCGCTTCTCGAACGTCGCAATCAAGTTCTCCATCGCCGTCTTCTGCTCTCCCGCCAGCGTGCGCGCCCGCTCCAACAGCCCCTCCTCGAGCCCCATGCGCTGGGCAATCTCGAAGGCGTAGGAGGACCCCGGCACCCCCTCCTGATAACGATAGGTCGGCCGCAAGGTCTCCTGGTCGAACTCCATCGACCCGTTCTCGACACCCTCCGTCTCGTGGGCGTACACCTTGAGGGTGCCGTGGTGCGTGGTCGCAATGGTGCGCGCCCCGGCCGCCGTCAACCGCTCCAGCACCGCCTGCGCCAGCGCACCGCCCTCGTCCGGATCCGTGCCCGTCCCCGCCTCGTCGATCAGCACGAGCGTGTTCGGCCCTGCCTCGACCAGCATGTGCCGCAGGTTCGACACGTGCGAACTGAAGGTCGACAGGTCCTCCTCGATCGACTGCTCGTCGCCGATGTCGGCCATGATTTGGTCGAACAGGGGAAAGGACGAGTGCGGCGCCACCGGAATCGGCACCCCGTAGGCCAGCATCAGCGAAAACAGCCCCACCGTCTTCATGGACACGGTCTTCCCCCCCGCATTCGGCCCCGTAATGACCAGCGTCCGGAAGTCGTCGCCGATCGCCATGTCGAGGGGCACCACTTCTCGCGGCGGAATGCTCTCCTCACCGGTCGATCGCCCTTCGGTCTCCTCCTCGTCGTCGAGGGACTGAAAGTGAAGCTCGAGCACCGGATTGCGGCCCGCGTGGAGGTCGATAATTCCCTCCTCATTCAGCTTCGGCACCACGGCGTCGAGGCGGTTGGCGAGACGCGCCTTTGCCTGCAACAGATCGAACTGACCGAGGGCCTGCAGATTGCCCTCCATCGCGTCGGTCTCGCGACGGAGATGCGCGGTGACCTCCCGCAGGATGCGCTCAATCTCGCGCTGCTCGGCGCTCTTGAGCTCCCGAACCTCGTTGTTCAGCTGAAGGCAGGCGGCCGGCTCGATGTAGACGGTCTGTCCGCTGGCCGAGGTGTCGTGCACGAAGCCTTCCACCTTGCCCTTTGCCTCGGCCCGCACCGGAATGACCATCCGCCCGCCGCGAATGGTGGGCTGCTCCTCGGTCGCGTAGCCCTCTCGAATGGCGTCGCGAAGCGCCTCGTCGAGTGTGTCGCGGAGCTGATTCTCTTTTTGTCGAATCTCACTGCGCAGACGCTGGAGCTCCGGCGAAGCGTCGTCGCGGATGCTTCCGTCCTCGTTCAAAATGGAGGCCACGTGCTCCTCCAGGTCCGGCAGCGGGGTGATGCGCTCCACCGCCGCAGCGAGCTCGGGGTAGTCGCGATCGCGACGTTCGAAATAGCTCTTCAGACGCCGCAGGGTAATTAGGGTGAGGCGCACGGCCTTCAAATCTTCCGGGTCCACGAACGCCTCCTCGGGGGCCGCCCGGCGAAGCACGTCTCGCAGGTCGTAGAGATTGCTCAGCGGCACGGCGTCGTCGTACTGAAAGGCCGCCTGCAGCTCCTCGACCCGCGTGAGTTCGGCCCGAAGCCAGCCGAGCGTGCGAGCCGGCTTCATGCCGTCGAGGCGCTCCTCCCCGATCGGGCTCTTGACCTTGCCTTCCAGTCGGCCCCGTATGACGTCGAACCCGAGCTTTTCCTCGAGTTCGTCCGGATACGTCTGCATCGTGATAAATCGTGGCTGTTGTCGTGGAGAACGGCCCTCCTTTTCGGCCCTTTCCAAACAAAGAAGCGTCCGGGCTGCTCCACCGTGGATCGCTCAGGCCGTCCTCAGGGTCTGCAATTCGGGATTCAACCCAAAATCCACACCGACAGGTGCCGACACGCCAGCCGTCGCACTCCCGTTCGCCCCTCGTCCTCACTACCGGACAGTTTCGGTTTGAGCGCTGGGCACCGAAAAATCCTCGGGCGATTCCGTGGTTTTCCCTTGCGGAGTCGCCTTTTACGAGCACGTCTGCCGAAAACTGCACTCACGATTTCGAGACTTTCCACCGTCACTCCAGACTTTGATCTGGAGTCCATCCTCTCGAACGGTAGATAGACCTGGCAATCTAGGATTGCCTCGCTCGGGGGCTGGAGTGACAGTGGAGGAGGATTTTTCGGGGCTCTGTCCAAAGTGTCCGGTAGCGAGCCCCTCGCCCCTCCCTTTGTACGTCCGAACGCTCACGGCGACAGCACCTCCACGGGGTCTGTCACAATTTTCACGTGCAATCGCCTCCGCTTTGGAGACTTCGCCCGGAATTCCGTTTACTGTAGACCCGTCCGCCTTCCCGATCGCCTGTTCCTCGCCCAACCCGCTCCTCCGATCATGAGTACCCACGACCGCGCCGGGCAACCGGCCCCGGCGTCTTCCCTCATCGACGTCTCGTCGCTCCTCGAGGCCTATCAGGCCAAGACGCCCGATCCGTCGGACCCGGCGCAGCGCGTGTCCTTCGGCACGTCGGGCCATCGGGGCTCGGCGTTCGACGCCACCTTCAACGAGGCTCACATCCTGGCCATCGCCCAGGCCATCGCCGAATACCGGACGCAGGCCGACGTCGACGGGCCGCTCTTCCTCGGCATGGACACGCACGCCCTCTCCGCCCCGGCGCACGCCACGTGCCTGGAGGTGCTGGCCGCCCACGACGTCGAGGTGCGCATCGCGGCCGACGACGGGGTGACGCCCACGCCCGCCGTCTCCCACGCCATCCTCACGCACAATCGGAACAGCACGGCCGTCCGGGCCGACGGCATCGTGATCACCCCCTCGCACAATCCGCCGTCCGACGGAGGCATCAAATACAACTCTCCCACGGGCGGCCCCGCGAGCCCCGACACCACCTCGTGGATCGAAGAGCGGGCCAACGAACACCTGGAAAATGACCTCCGGGACGTCGCACGCGTCCCGTACGACCGGGCGAAGGCGGCCGACACCACCCAGACGCACGACTTCCTCGGACGGTACGTGGGGGACCTCGACGCCGTCCTCGACATGGAGGTGATCCGTGATTCGGGGCTCTCCTTCGCCGTCGATCCCCTCGGCGGCGCGGGCGTGGACTACTGGACGGCCATCGCCGACCACTACGACCTGCCGCTGGACGTGCTGCGTACGGAGGTCGACCCCACGTTCCAGTTCATGACCCTGGACTGGGACGGCAACATCCGGATGGATCCCTCCTCCGAGCCCGCCATGCAGTCGCTGATCGACCTCAAGGACCAGTACGACGTGGCGTTTGCCTGCGACACCGACCACGACCGCCACGGCATCGTCACCGGCAGCGGCGGGCTCATGTCGCCGAATCACTTCTTGTGCGTGGCGCTCGACGCCCTGTTGGAGAGCCGTACCGACTGGCGCGACGATCTGGCAGTGGGCAAAACGGTGGTCACCACGAGCCTGCTCGACCGCGTCGCCGAACGCCACGGGCGCGACGTGCACGAGGTGCCCGTCGGCTTCAAGTGGTTCGTCGACGTGCTGCTCGACGAGACGTGCTGCTTCGTCGGCGAGGAAAGCGCCGGGGCGTCGTTCCTCCGCCGGAACGGCCGCGTCTGGACGACCGACAAGGACGGCATTATCGCCTGCCTGCTCGCGGCCGAAATTACCGCCCGCACGGGAGAGGATCCGAGCGAGCGCTACGCTGCACTCACCGACGATCTCGGGGCGCCCATCTTCGAACGAAAGGACGCCCCCGCCACGCCGGACCAGAAGGCCGCACTCAAGACCCTCTCGCCCGACCAGGTCACGCAGGACGAAATCGCGGGCGATCCAATTACCTCCATTCAGACGAAGGCTCCGGGAAACGACGCCCCCATCGGCGGCCTCAAGGTCGAAACCGACAACGGCTGGTTCGTGGCTCGTCCCTCCGGCACGGAGGCAATCTACAAGATCTACGCGGAAAGCTTTCGCGGCGAGGAGCACCTCGAACAGCTCCACGCCGACGCACAGGCGCTCGTCAACCGGGCGTTCGAGGCCTCTCCGAAGGTCGACTCCTGACTTCCCGTTCGTGTAAAAAGCCGGCGAAGCGGCTTGACAAGGACCGGGGTCCTCCTTACAGTATTTTACGTCTCATCAAGAACGACCGAGGGAACAGGCCCGATGACGTCGTGGCAACCGGATTCGACGCCGATGCACAAGCGTTGCTTGTGTTCGGTCGGCGTCGGATCGCCTTGGTGCCAACTCCTGCTCCGATGCATCAGCCTCGCTGATGCTCTGTCGGAGAAAGATGAGAGGATCGCTTCGATCGCGGGTTCTTCGCGATGCTGGGGCTTGTCCTCTGTCGTCTTGGTGAGATCGACCACGCCTCTCTCCTCACCAGGACGCGGCTTTTTCATGGACCTCGATCCGGAAACCACGCTGGCCCAGGCGGGCCGAGCCCTCAAGGGGACGAACGCCCGTGCTTCGTCTTCTCCGTCGTCCCTCTCCGGCGCGACGGCCTCTTCCCAAAACGGAACGAACGAGGAGGCCGAATCTGCTCCGTCCCGGACCGCTTTCGAAGACACACTCGCCCGTCTCGACGGCGGGGCGGGCGCCGTCGCGTGTTCGACGGGTACGGCCGCCGTCTCAACCGTGGCCCACCTCCTGTCCGACGACGCCCACGTCCTCTGTGCCCGCACCAGCCGGGCCGGCACCAGGCGTCACCTGTCTCGTCTGACCGACCACAAGGCTCTGTCGGTCTCGTATGCCGACGCGTCGAGCCCCGAGGCCCTTCACGACGCCCTGCAGCCCAACACGGAAGTCCTCTGGGTCGACACGCCCTCCAATCCGCTGCTCCACGTCGTCGATCTGGAGGCGCTCTCCACCTTTGCCGACGCGCACGACCTGCTTCTCGCGGTCGACAACACGGTCCTTTCCCCCCTCCTCCAGCGCCCCTTCGAGTACGGAGCCGACCTCGCGGTGTACTCGTCGATGCAGCACCTGAACGGTCACGCAGACGCGGTGGGCGGCGCCGTCATCGCCCGAACGGAGGTCCTGGCAGAGACGCTCGAAACGACGGCCGACGCGCACGGCACCGGTGCGGCCTCGTTCGACAGCTGGCTCGCCCTCCGTGGAGCCAAGACGCTGCCCGTCCGCATGCAACAGCACGAAACGAACGCGCGCTCCCTCGCCCACTTCCTCGACGAACACCCGGCCGTTCGTCGAGTCCGCTATCCCGGCCTGCGCGACCACCCGGATCACGAGACGGCCCGACGCCAGCAGGACGGATACGGCAGCATGATTGCCTTCTTCGTGGACCCCGATCGGGTGGACGCGAACACGCTGCTGCAGGCCTGCGACGTATTTGCCCCCGCCGAATCGGCCGGCGGCATCGAGTCCTCCATCGAGCACCCGGCCACGATGACCCACGCCACCGTCCTCCCCAAGCAGCGCGCAAACGCAGGAATCACCGAGGGATTGATCCGCCTCTCCGTCGGCATTGAGTCGACCGACGACCTGACGGCGGACCTGGAGCAGGCGCTGGAGGCGGCCCGAACGCCCCGACGGAACTCCGTACGAACGCGGAGGCCTGCCTCTCTTGAAGCCTAATTTTCGGGGATCAGTCCTCCCTCCGAAAGCCGTCGGTCTTCAGTACGCGCTCGGTAAATTGAGTAAAGTCCGATAGGTGCTTCTCAATGATCGACTGCACGATGTCGAGGTTCAACTCCTGATAATCGTGGATGGCCACATTTCGGAATCCGACCATCCGCTGAAGGCGTCCGCTTAACTCCGAGTCGAGATACTCCGCCTCTTCGAGGAAAGCGAATGCCTCCCGGCTCTCTTGCGGCACCCCCAATTCGTGCTCGCGAACCAGATGCATCGCCAAATCAATGGCCGCCTGACAGGCCCGTTGGAGGTTTAGAACGATTGCATCCTGTCGAGTGACGTCCTCATACAGGTTCGCCGGATCGTTCTGGTACTCCTCCTCGATTCGCTGAAGACAGCGTTCGACGATACTCGCCTTGTTGATGAGGACATCATCAGCCATGGACCCGCCCCCGCGCTTGGACACGTTCTAGAATACCGGCACGCTCTTCGTTCAAGAGGGCATAGGCGGAATAGACCTGCATCTCGAACCGTTGCCGGGCCGTCCGATCCCACTCCTCGAGCACGGTTCCTCGCGAAAGCACCTGCATCTGCATCACCGTGGACGCGCCGACAAGATCGACGAGATCGACGTCTCGATGAAGCTGTACAGCCAATTCTTCCTGAAGAGTCCACCGATGCACATTGTCGAGGGATCGTGACGCTAGAACCGCGAGATCGAGATCACTCCCCGGATGCTCGTTTCCTTCGACCGTCGATCCGAACTGATAGACGGCGATGAGGTCGGGAATTGAGTCCGATAGGGTGGAGATGAAATCTGATTCGGATGTAGACATTGTTGCCAACCTTTATCTAAAAGTACACATCCGGAAGATAGGGAATCGAGGATCGATTTGCCGCCCCACTGACAATTCTCGGTCTTCTACCCATCGTCCTCCCCTAACTGCTCTTTAATTTCCTCGATACTGTCCCGCAGCTCGGCGGCGCGCTCGAACTCGAGATTCTCGGCGGCCTCCTCCATCTCCTCCTTCATCTGCTCGATGAGGTCCCGCTTCTGATCGTCGGAGAGATACTCGACCACCGGGTCGGCCACCTCACTGGAAAGCTGATCCGGGCTGCCGTAGTGATGCCGCTCGCCGGCCCCCTCGTCGTCGGACTTCTCGTCGGCAATGGCCGTCCCCTGCCGAATCTCGTCGGGCGACTTCCGAATCGGCTCAGGCGTCACGTCGTGTTTCTCGTTGTACTCGAGCTGCCGCTCGCGGCGCCGCTCCGTCTCGTCGATCATCTTCTGCATGGCCTCCGTAATCTCGTCGGCGTAGAGGATCACGGTGCCGTTGACATTGCGGGCCGCGCGGCCGGCCGTCTGGATGAGGGACGTTTCCGAGCGCAGGAACCCCTGCTGGTCGGCGTCGAGGATGGCGACGAGCGACACCTCCGGCAGGTCAAGGCCCTCCCGGAGCAGGTTGACCCCCACCAGGACGTCGTACTCGCCGAGGCGCAGGCCCCGGATGATGTCCACGCGCTCCAGGGCGTCGATGTCCGAGTGCATCCAGCGCACCCGCACGCCGTAGCTGTCGAGGTAGTCGGCCAGGTCCTCCGTCATCCGCTTGGTCAGCGTCGTGACCAGGACCCGCTCGTCTCGCTCGGCCCGCTTGCGAATCTGCTCCATCAGATCGTCGACCTGATTTTCGGTGGGCCGCACGTCGATCTCGGGATCCGGAATGCCCGTGGGTCGCACCACCTGTTCCACGAACACGCCCCCGCTCTGCTCCAGCTCGTAGTCGGCGGGCGTGGCGCTCATGAAGATGGTCTGCGGCGTCAGCTCCTCGAACTCTTCGAACGTGAGCGGGCGGTTGTCGAGGGCCGACGGCAGCCGAAAGCCGTGCTCCACGAGCTTCAGCTTGCGGGCCCGGTCGCCGTTGTACATGGCCCGCACCTGCGGAATCGTGACGTGGCTCTCGTCCACCACGAGCAGAAAATCGTCGGGAAAGTAGTCGAGCAGACAATAGGGCCGTTCGCCCGGTTCTCGCCCTGTCAGGTGACGCGAATAGTTCTCGATGCCGGAGCAGTAGCCCACCTCCTGCATCATCTCGAGGTCGAACGTGGTCCGCTGCTCCAGGCGCTGGGCTTCCACCATCTTGCCCTCTTCCCGGAGCACGGCCAGGCGCCAGCGCAGCTCTTCCTTGATGTTCTCGATGGCAGCCTTCAATCGGTCCTCGGGCGTCACGAAGATCTGCGCCGGGTAGAGCGTAAACTGGTCGATCTCCTCGATCTCGCGACCGCTCGTCGGCTCGAAAAGGGCCAACCGGTCGATCTCGTCGCCCCAAAACTCGATGCGCAGGGCCTTTTCCTCGCGGTAGGCCGGAAAAATGTCGACCACGTCGCCGCGCACGCGGAAGACGCCGGGCTCGAAGTCGACGTCGTTGCGCTCGTAGAAGAGGTCGATGAAGCGGCGCAGCAGATCGTTGCGCTCTACCTCTTGCCCGCGCTCGATCGGCGTGATCTCCTTTCGAAACTCTGCGGGAGAGCCGAGGCCGTAGATGCAGGACACGCTGGCCACGACGATCACGTCGTCGCGCCCGCTCACCAGCTCGGACGTGGCGCGGAGCCGCAAGCGCTCGATGCGGTCGTTAATGGCCACGTCCTTCTCGATGTACGTGTCGTTCGGGACGATGTACGACTCCGGCTGGTAGTAGTCGTAGTACGAGATAAAGTACTCGACGGCGTTGTTGGGAAAGAATTGCTTGAGCTCGCCGTAGAGCTGGGCCGCCAGCGTCTTGTTGTGGCTCATCACGAGGGTGGGCTTGTTGACCTCCTCGATGACGTTGGCCACGGTGAACGTCTTGCCCGTTCCCGTCGCCCCCAACAGCGTCTGGTACGCGTCCCTCCGCTCCACCCCCTCCACGAGCTCGCGGATGGCCCGGGGCTGATCGCCCATCGGCTCGAAGTCGGAGGCGAGCTCGAACTGTCCTCCGGTCTTGGAGGGACGAGGCGCGTCTTCGGGGACGTCCGGAACTTCGTTGAGCTCCATAGAGCAGCGGTGTTGGTGCTGTGGAAACCATGTGGGGCCAACGGAAGACAAACCGATCCCCACCCAGCGAGTTGCGTGCCTCCACAGATCCACCGCCCCCTGAATCCCACCGCCCCCGGCTAGGCGAAATAGAACTCCCAGTCGATCTGGACGACCTCCCCGTTGCGCACACGCACCACCATGGACGTCGGCGTCGGCTCGGACTCCTGGTAGATCAGCTCCCCCTGAGACGCATTTCGTCGTGTCGGCGGCCCCAGTTCGTCGAGAATGCGCTGCTCACTGAGCCCGACGTGGAGTCCCTCCGGGGTCGCGTACTGGGTGCTGGAAAGCGACAGGCGCACGAGAAACGTCTTTGTCTCGTCCGTCACGTCGTACACCAGCGCCTCGATGCCGGTGTACACGAGGGTCCGAAGGGTGTCGACCTGTCCGCGAACGTACTGGTTGGCCACCGGCTCCGTCTCGACCGTCTCCGGCGTCCCGAGGCGCCGCACGAGCCTCTCGTAGGAGACGTTTCCCTCCGACCGGAGGGCCTCTTGGATCAGCTGCGACACCACGTCGGCGGGCGGCCCCGTCTCCTCGGTCGGCTCCGGACGATCGACGGTCGTCGCTTCGGCGGGCGGAGACACGGCCCCCGTCCGGGGACGTGTCGACTCCGCACTCGAACACGCGCCCACCGCCAGGCTCAACGCCAGGTGGCCGACCAATACGTACGCGGACTTTCGAAGCATAGCGTCGTCGTGAACGGACCACAAAGACTACGTAAAGCAAACCGCCGAGGGAAAGGTGTGATTCTGTACCGACCCGGTAATTCTCAACAATCCATGAACACACCGAGGGTAGAAACTTCATTCAAATGTTGCGCTGACTGAAACGCTGCCAGAATTGCTCTAAAGAGTAACGTCACTCCTCCACGTCCGAATAGAGTCTTCTCTCGTTCCCCCCTACGTTCGGTTCTTCCAACTATCGTCGCCAAGAATTAACCGTCTCCTGAAAAATTTGGACCCGATGGTCCGTTTATGGAAGCGGTTCCGAAACAAGAGAATCATACCGCTCTTCTCCGACCGCCCGTTCACCCTATGAATGCGAAAGACACTCCCTCTCCCGAGTCCACGTCCTCGCCCTCCGGAGCTGTCCAGCGGTTTTCCGCGGTGCGGATGCCGATCGAGGAACCCGTCGAGGACTTCGACGCCGCTGTAGACGAGCTTCGGCACTGCTCCTCTGCGGAGCTGCGTCGGGCCCGAAAGCATCACCGCCGAGCACTCGAATCGCTCCGGAACGGGGGCTATCACTCCCTCTCCGACGCAACCCGAGATCACCTCGTCGAGCGGCTTCACAACAACCTGGCAGCGCTGAACCGGGCGCTCGACACCTCTGCGTCGGCTCCGGAAAACACGTCCACAGAAACGGACGCTCCCCGCTCCGACCCCTTCTCCTCTCGCTTCCGGGCCTTTTTTCAGGGACTGTGGTAGAATCGGTGAGGTTCTCGCACCCAGCCGTTCGAGGGCCAACGTGCACTTCTGCCGCTACGACGTCGTCTCCTCGTCGTCGACGCTCAGTCCAAGGGGACCCTCCTTATCGCTCCGCTTTGCCCGAAGATAGCGGGCCCGGTACCGGTTGGCCGCCGCTCCGACGTCGGCCTCGCGAACGTCGCCGACCGTTCCCTCCGCCACCGCTTCGAGCAGTTCCCCCACTTGCTCCTTTTCTGAGGGCGTGAGGCGCACGGCATAGGTCCGTTCCTCTTCTCGTTCGAGGAGGGCCCACGTTCGGGCCGCGGCGATGACCAGAGAGCACGGCTCTCGACACGGAAACGGGCTGTCGCCCCGCGGCACGGAGAGGGGGCGATCGGCGTGCTCGTCCCACTGGCGACGCTTCAAACACTGCGAGTCGACGCAGCAGGCCTCCGCAACCCAGTCCACGGCCCGTCCGTCCAGCTCGGCGGTCACGGCGTAAATGCCCGTCTGCCGATCCGTCGCCTCCGCCCAGTGCGTGACGTCCAGCGTACCCGTGCGCTCGCGGTGCCAGTTGGCAATCGTGGCCGGATAGAAGAAATCGACGGCTCGAAGGAGTTCGGCCGCGTCGAGTCCCTCGAACGCCCACCCGGTCCGGAGCGTCGGTGCGGTCGAGAGCGGACGATACCGGCCGTCGTCGTCATATTTCGCGAGGGGCCGGGCGTCCAGCGGATCCGTGTATCCGTCGAGGACCTCTGTCGGCGCGTCCCGGTCGTCGACGTGTCGAATCTCGTAGCTGCGGCGATCGTCCACGAGATGAGCCGTGAGGAGGAGTTGTCCCCAGGATGCACGGACGCCGTCGGCGAGCGCGGCCCGGCGGTCGGGCGGAGAGGCCCCGTCGGCCCCCTCAATCCAGCGAAGAAAGGCCCAGCGCGCCTCCTCCTCCGGCGCCCGCCGATGCCAGAACGCCCACTCCCGAAGATGGGACGGCCATTCCGCCAGCACAGCACGCAGGTCGTCCTCGGTCAGCTCGTCGTAGGTCGTTCCTCCCACGACGAGCCGATAGCGATCGCTCGTTCTCGTGAGTGTAAGCTCGTCGGTGTGCACTCCCCCGCCGGCAGCAGCCTCGCAGAGACGTGCAACGTCGGAATCGGTCATGACGAAACGGAGGAAGAACGAGTTGGGACAGAGCGAAGACGTGTGGGAATGGAAGCACCGGCGTCCCATGCACGCTCGAGCACCACGTCGGCCACGAGCGGATCCGTGCCCACAGCCCCCGTATACCAGATCCGACGCCCGTCGACCACGGTCGGGACGTCGTAGCCCGTCCGATAGTCGCTGGTCAGGCCGAGGTCTTCGGGAATGTCTTCCTGGGTGTGATACCCGTCGGCAATAAAGAGGGGCACCACCACGACGTCGTTGCTGTCGAGGTGCGTCGCCACGGCCTCCACCTCGGGGGCTTCATCCATGAAGAGGGCCTGCACCTCGTCGAAGCGCCCCTGTTCTCGGATGCGATCGGCGTGGTATCGAATGGCCTTCGCGGAATTCGCGTTGCGTTCGGTGCCGTGCCCCACCACCGCCAGCCCCACACCGTCGAGGCAACGCCCGTCGAGCACAGTCTCGGCCCGGTGGACAATGACCTCGCTCATTGCGTCGTGCGTCCCGACGGGCCCGCAGTAATGCACTCGTTTGTCGACGTCGCGCGGCCGGACGGTGGCCGCCGTCGCGCTCACCCCGTCGGACGCCCAGGCGCCGGGCGTCCAGCCCTCGAGCCGCAGCTCTCGGGGAAGAACCTGCTCGGTAAAGTATCCCTCACTGATAAAGAGGGGCACGACGTAGACCTCGTCGCTCTCGAGAATGCGCAGGACCTCCCGAAACGCGGGCTCCTCCTTCCAGAACGCTTCTCGCACCTCCGCAAATGCCTTTGTCTCGCGGATGCGATCGGCGTGGGCAAACGTCGGCGTACTGGCGTCGGGGTTGAGATGAGAGCCGTGGGCAGCGAGGACGAGGGCGTCGGCCATCGGGCTTGGACACAATCAGAAAAACGTGCGGCGCCGCGCACCTTTCAGTTCGTCTCCGGCTGGAACAGCACAAGTCCGCCCCGCTTCGTTCCCGACACGACGTCAAACTGTCCATCCCCGTCGAGGTCCCCAACGGCCGGGGTGGCGAGGCGGAGGAGCCCGTCGACGGACACCTGGGTGGGAGACGCGTCAAACGCGGGCGCGGTCGGGGTCCCCGTGTTTTGGACCACGAACAATCCCTCTTCCGCCCCGACGAGCAGGTCGAGCGTTCCGTCTCCATCCAGGTCGTGCAGGGCCGGAGCGCTGCGAGACCGTGCGTCGGCGGCAGGAAGGAGCGTCCCCTCGCGCTCAAACGACGGTTCTTTGGGCGTCCCCGTATTGCGATAGAAATGCACGGAGCCATCGTCGGCCCCCACAACGAGATCGAGCGTTCCGTCGCCCGTCAGGTCGCCCAACGCGGGGGCCGCGTGTTGCGCGTCCAGTTCGACGAGGGCCTCGTCCACGACCGAAAAGGAGCCGTCGCCGTCGTTCTGGTAGAAGGCGACGCCCCCCTTCCAGGTCCCCAGCACGAGGTCGGCCGGGCCGTCGCCGGTGAGGTCCCCGAGCGCCGGCGCGTAGTGATAGGCCGACGGCAGGTCGAGGGCCCCGTCCCGCCGATACTCCGGAGCCTCCGATGAGCCGGCATTGGTGATGCGGTAGAGCCGAGACGTTGCGCCCTGTTTGGGGTCAATCTTATTGGCGACGAGAAGATCGGGCGTGCCGCTGCCGTCGAGGTCACCGACCGCCACGCTGCTTTCGCTGCCCACGTCGAGCCCCCCGACGAACTGCCGCGTCCGAAGCCGATAGCCGTCTTCCCGGTGCTCGTAGAAATAAAAGTTGTCGGCGAGGCTGGTGTTGGCGTCGTCGGCTCCTCCGAGCACCCCCACGAAGAGGTCGAAGCGACCGTTCCCCGTCCAGTCCGTGAGGGCCGGGGCGTTGTAGCCGCTCGTTTTCAGGGGGTTGGAGGGGGGGAACGGCTCAGGCTCACCGCTCAACACCGGATTGCCGCAGGAGCCCGTGTTCTCGATCAACAGGAGCCCGGGCTCAAAAAAGTCGCCCCAGAAGAGATCCGGATCCCCGTCGTCATCCACGTCGGCGAACGTGAGGGTGTTGGCCCCGTGTCGGATTCCAATTTGCTGATTGACGATTTCGATGCCCTCGAAATTGTCGGTCACGTGGGCAAACTGCGGCATGCCCGCCGAGTCCGCCGCGGCCTCGTACCGGGTGATGGTCCCGTCGAGGCGGCCCAGGAAGAGGTCCAGCTGTCCGTCGCAGTCGATGTCGGTGACGTTGGGAATGTTCTGGCGATCGGAAAAGATGGCCTCGCCGGACGGCGTGCGAAGGGTGTCGGCAAATTGTTCGAAGTGCGGCTCGGTCGCCGTTCCGGTGTTGCGGTAGGCCCGAAGGTGGCTGTAGGGCTGCTCGGCGAGCAGGTCCGGAGTGCCGTCCTGATCGAGGTCGGCGAAACGAAACCACTCGCCCACGTCCAGGTCGCGGTAGTGATCGGTGCGCCAGACGAGGCGCGAGGAATCGCCCTCCGTCACGTGCTCGAAGAAGGTCAGCTGGTTGGACGTCTCCTGCACAAACAGGTCACTGTCGCCGTCTCCGTCCACATCCACGAACTGGGGCCGCGGCGTGTTGAACCCTCCATAGAAGGGATTCGAGAACGCCGATCCGGACGCATCCAGAACGGAAAACGACGGCTCCACGACGCGCTGATAGTCGTCGGGAAAGACGGGCGTCGCGTCCTGCGTGGTACGCGAGGCTCCGGTGCAACCGGCCAACGCCAGCCCAACGGCCGCGAGCAGGAAAAACAGGTGACGCATGTGGATCAATGCCTTGTAACCGAGTGGACGACGCCCCGCTCCCCTCCGGTCGACTGCCGAGAACGCTTCCTAGGGCGTGGTGGGCCGCGCTCCGCCGACGGTGCCAACTCCAGTCGGGTACGTTCCCACCTCGATGACCTTCGCAATCTCCTGGGTCTCCGTGTCGATCACCGTGACCGTTCCGGCCTCCGGATTGTCGCCGGTGGGCGAGTAGGTTCCCTCTCGATTGTTGTTGGACACGAAGAGATACCGTCCGTCGGGTGAGAGCGCCGCCCCGTGCGGCTGAGCCAACCCCTCACCCTCAATGGTGGTCGTCACGGCCGGGTTGTCCAGATCTACGACGCTGACGCTGTGGGACTGCTTGTTCGGCACGTAGGCCGTCGTCCCGTCGCTCGTAATGACGGGATGCCACGGCTGCTTCCCCACTTGAAGCGTGTCGGTCACGGAAAGGGACGGGGCCTCGCTCGCGTCGAACAGAAGCAGCTGGCCCGTGCTCTGCCCCCCTGCAATGAGGGTCGCGTCGTCCGGCGTACGCGCAAACTGCACGAGCGTCTGCGTGTCGCCGCCCAGGCGCGTCAGCTCCGTCTCGCCCGACTCGGCATTCATCCCCATGAGTTGATTCGTCGCGAGGCTGGCGACGAAGCCGTACGCCCCGTCCCCCCGAACCGTCAGGGCGTGCGGCCGCGGAAAGAACGTGTCGATCCGCTGCTCGACCGTCATCGCCTCTCGGTCGATCACCCCGACGCTCTGCGGCGGATCGACGGCACTCATGGAGCGGCCGACGTACAACCGGTCCGAGGACGAATCCAACGCCAACAGGCCCGGAACCTCGAACGACGTAATTCGATCGACGATCTCGTTGTCGCGATTGAACTTGAGAATGGTATTCGCCCCGATCAGCGTGACGTACCAGTACTGTCCATCGGGCTCAGCCACGACGTGGTGCGGCTTCGCATTCTCCGAGAAGCCCCGCTCCTTGAGGTCAACCGTCGCTTCGACGGACTGCCCCTCGACGTCAATGACAGAGACGGTCGCTTCGCCCTGGTTGCACACGTAGAGGGTCGTACTCTGCGCCACACTGGACGCCGGTCCGGCCAGCAACAGGAGTGCAGGCAGAAGCCACGAAAGCAATCGATACATAGAGAAGACGTAGCGTTTACCGAGGAACTAGCTCTACAATGCGCCCGGAAACCCCTAGAGCTCCTGCTTCGACGGCGTCAGCACGAACAGACCCTCTCCAATGCTCGACACCACGATGATGCCGCTTTCGAAGTACGGATAGTTGCTCCAAGAACCCTGAAATCCGGGATCGTTTTCGCCGTACGGCTGCGTGTCGAAGTGCGCAATCTCCTCCGGATTCTCCCGGTCGCTGATGTCAAAAATGCGCAGCCCGCTCTTGTAGTTGGACTGGTACATCCGATCATCCTCGACGTAGAGGTTGTGGTCCGACGACTCCTCGGGAAGCATCAGCTGATTCACGAGCTGCGGATCGTCGAGGTCCGACATGTCCCACACCAGCGTCCGGGTCTGATCCACCTTGCCCTGCAGCTCGTCGAGCTCGTCGTTCTGATAGAAGTAGCGCTGATCCTCCGTAAACCAGCCCTGGTGAACGTAGGCGTGATCCGGGTAGGAGGCCGTGGACACCGCAACCGGGTTGTCCTTGTCCGTCACGTCCGCGACGCTAATGGCCGTCTCGTTGGCCCCAACGCAAATTTCGCGGCCCTGATACTCCTGATCGGGCCCGTCGTACATCACGCACTGTGCGTCGTGGCTGTACCCCGTGCCGGAGCGGCCCGTCGACCGGTCCGCAAAGCAGCCTTCGAACGTCGGATTCAGCGGATCCTGAACGTTGATCATGTGGAGCCCGCCGCCGCAGGTTTCGCCGCCGCCGCTGCTGCCCACCGCGTAGGCGTACCCGCTCTCCTCGTTGATGACAATGTTGTGGACGCTGTTGACCTGCTCGTACAGGGCCGTTTCCTCAAAGGTGACCGGCATGTCCTCGGAATTGACGTCCCGGAGCTGCGTGAGATCGAAGATCTGCATGCCGTGTTCACCGGCGTTGTCGGCCACGACGAAGGCGTGATTCTCGTACACCTTCACGTCCCGCCAGGAATTAATACGGGCTCCGTCCGTGAGGGGAAGCTCGCCGACGTAGACCGGATTCGTGGGATCGCTGACGTCTACAAACGCGGTGCCGTCCGTCCGTCCCACGAGCGCGTACTCGGTACCCGTTTCTGAATCGGTCCATCCCCAGATGTCATTTACCTCGATGCCGCGTTCCCCCCCAACCTCCTGAATTGGGAGAAACGACTGAAGGTCGACGCCTTCGCAGTCGAAGGCCTCCACCTGTCCCTCCGTACAGGAGCGCTCCTCGCCCGTCAACGCACTGAACACCTGTCCCGTCGTCGGAGCAATCGTCTCGCTCTGAGTCCAGTCGCCGTTTGCCACCGAGTAGAGCCCCATCGTTCCGGCCCCGTGATCGTCGCCCGGCAGCCCGGCCGCGACGACCCGATCGTTCGCGGCCAGCGTGGCCCCAACCCCGCTCCGGGACTCCGCTTGCGGATGCGTCACCCGACGGGCCCCGCTCCAGGCGCTGTCACTGCGCTCGTACCGGTACAGGGCCCCGGTCTGATTTTCGGCCCCGGGCGCCCCCACCCACAGATCGGTGCCGTCGTAGGCGAGCCCCGCCCCAAAGAGGTGGCGAGACGCCCCGTCGAAGGGGAGCAGCCGTCCCTCCCGGGTCCAGCGTTCTGCTTCGGCGTCGTACGCAAACGTGTACGCCACCCCCGTCGCGTCGTAGCCCCGGGGAGCTCCGATCAGCACTCGATCGTCAACCCACTGCAGCGACGATCCAAACTGTGCGTTGCCACTGAGCTCTCCCGCCGAGAGCGTCTCTCCTTCCGTCCACGCTCCCTCCTCGCGATGGAAGGCCACGACGGCGCCGCCGTCCCGCCCGGGTGCGGAAACGAGCAGGTGCTCCGACGACGCAATCAGAGAAGCCCCGAAGCCGGCATCGGCAGAGAGTTGACTGCTCTGCAGGACCTCGGACTCGCTCCAACTCCCGTCCTGCTGACGCTGAAAGACGTGAACGGCTCCTGCCTCCGTGGTGTCTCCCCCAGCAACCGACATCGTCGCCTCCGTTCCCACGAAGAGCCGGTCACCTACGAGGGCGACGCTGGTCCCGAAGGCCGACGTGCTGTCCGTCGTCGTGAGGCGAGCGGCCTGCGTCCACCCGTCGTTGCCGACCCGGAAGAGGTACGCCGCATTGGTCGACGGAGCCCCCACGACCACCCGTTCACCGGCAGCGTCGAGCGCAGTGCCAAATCCGTCCCCGACCTCCCCCTCGTCCGCTTCCAGATACGTCGCCTCGTTCCAATTGTCGGCCTCCCGCTCGAAGACGTAGACCCGACCGGGCGAGTGCGTATTCTGGGGTTCTCCCGCAAACACGCGGTCCCCCTCTACGTCGAGTGCCCGGCTAAACCCGTTCTGCTGCGCCAGGGCCCCCGACGCACTCGACTGAGCGAAGACACTGCTTCCGGCCGTAAAACAAAGAATGAGTCCAAAGAGGAGAAGGCGTTTCATCGAATCGAAGGACAGTAATCGAGAGAGCACACGCACAAATGACGATTGACGCCGACCGCCCCCGTGGAGCAAAAAATCCCTCGCCCGGCGCATCGAGTCCATTTTTAGCCGTCTTTGCCGTCGGGGGTTCCATGTTCTCCTCTCTTTCTTGACGACGCCGCGATTTCCACACGAACTGAACCGGGACTCCTCATTCACTCCGCGTTTTCAGGTCGCCGAGCTCCACGTGAGTACGCTACAGCCATTCTGCTCCCCGTGTTGTCCTCTTCCGTCCTTCTCCTTACACTGGAGCAGTCCCTTTCTCGTCTCCGTCCGATTGGCCACTTCTTTTCGGATTCCACATGTCGCTCTTCCAGGTCCGCATCCTGCCGCTCGCACTCATCTTCCCCCTGCTCGTCATCAGTGTCCTCGGCTGTGGAGGAGGCGATGAAGCCGCCGTCGTCATCCGGGACGAAGACGGCCCCGCCCCGACACCGACCGACGCCCGCACGGCCCTAAACGAAGGGCTGCAGTCCTTCAACGAGCACTGCCTCGCCCCAGAAGCCCAGAAGTCGGAAGACACCTACCCGATCTCCGTCCTCGGGCCCGGGTCCAACGAGGCGTCGTACCGGTACCAACAGCTCCGGGCGCTAACGCGGACCGGACTCCTCGACACGACCGTCGTGGACACAACCGGAAGCCTCCCCATCCACCGCTTCGCTCCCACCTCCCAGGGCCGGGAAAGCCTGTACGAAATTGTGCAGGGAGGCGGGTACACAGAGATGTTTTGCTACGCGATTCCCCGCGTCACTCGGCTCGACTCGATCAAGGCCGTCTACAACGCCGGCCCGAATCCACTCGTCAGGGTCTGGTTCGAGTACGGCTATCAGGATCTCGGCTCGTGGGTCGAGTCGCCCCCCGTCCAGCGCACGTTTTCGGGCCTGGAACCCCTTCCCTCCCCCCAAGCGCCCCACCCCGGCGTCGAACTTCTCGTCCGGGTCGACAGCGCGTGGGTCGACCGTCGACTCACGGGATACGAGCGTCCGCCGGACCGCCCGACCCCACCCTCTCCCTAAGTGAGTCCAAGCAGAGTCTTGTGGTATACCGTCATTTCGAGCAGAGCGAAGCGGAGCCGAGACACGAGCGAAGCGACTGACGAAATATATCTCCCCGAATCCAGTGGAAACGAATTTTAACGAGTACGTACTCTCGAATGCAGTCCACTTGATCGGATGGGGAGACCGATCGAATCCATAATCATACGCCTGACTGCACTTATACCAAATGCCAAGGTTGATTGTGCATTTTGCTTCGGGGTGCTGGGGACGAAAAGGTCGCGTTGATGCCCCCGCGCACGTTGGACTCGGGGGGCACGACGAGACAGTCCGGATTCTCGAGCTCGCCCCGGAGATCCTCGAAGATGTAAGCCGTCACGTCCTCATGGGTGTGTTCGAGGGCCGCCCGCGACCGGGTCTCCGGATCGCGACCGCCGTTCTGATCGGGCTCAGCTGACATGACGCCTGGAGATCTGTGACGAGAGCACACCTACCCTATCGCCGCCGGGCCTGAGGCTGCCCGGCTCCGTCCGCCTCCGGGCTGGTCGTGAGATACTCCAGGGCGACGTGAGCGTACGCCCGCACGCCGTAGGACAGACTCCGCTCGTCCACGAAAAAGTCGGAGGCGTGATGCGAAGGCGCTTCCTCTCGCTCCCTCTCCGGCGGCCGCCCCCCGACGAAGACGTACGTGCCCGGCACCTCGCGGGCAAAGTACGAAAAGTCCTCCGCCCCCATGACGGGATCCGTCGTCGTCAGCGTATCGGCGACGCGCCGCAGGGCCGGGCGGACCCGCCGCGTGAGCGCCGGATCGTTTCGGGTGACGGGGTACCCCCGTCGGAGCTCGACCTCGGCCGTCGCCCCCATCTGTTGCGCCGTGGAGTGCGCCTGCCGTCGAACGGTGCGATGCACCTCCTTCCGTCGGTCCGAATCGAGCGTCCGGATGGTTCCGGTCATCGTCGCCGTCTCCGGAATGACGTTGGTACGCCGCCCCGACTCGAACGTGCCGACCGACACGACCGCCGCCTCCGACCTCCCCTCCGGCTCGTGCGAAACGAACGATTGCAGCTCCTCGACGATGCGCGCGCCCGCCGACACGGGACTTACGCCGTCCCAGGGCGTGGCGCCGTGCGTCGGCTCTCCGTGTACCGTGACGCGAAACCCGTCGGCCGCCGCCATGAACGCGCCGGACCGGTATCGAATGGTCCCCACGTCCGTGTTCGCCCGCACGTGGAGCCCAAAGATGGCGTCGACGTCCGGTGCCCCTAGAACACCTTCGTCCACCATCACGTCCGCCCCACCGCGTTCTCCACTCGGCGCCCCCTCTTCCGCCGGCTGAAAGAGGAACTTGACCGTGCCGGGCAGCCGATCTCGCATCGACGCCAGCACCTCGGCAGCCCCCATCAGCATCGCCACGTGCACGTCGTGCCCGCAGGCGTGCATCACCGGCACGCGCTCACCCTCGTACCACGTCGAGTCGGTAGAGGCAAAGGGCAGGCCGGTCGTCTCCTTGATCGGCAGCGCGTCCATGTCGGCGCGGAGGGCCACCACCGGCCCGTCCCTGTTCCCGTCCAGAACGCCCACGACCCCTGTCTTTGCCACCTCCGTTTCCACGTCCATCCCCAAGCTGCGGAGGTGCGTGGCCACCATCGCCGCCGTTCGGTACTCCCGGTTCGACAGCTCCGGATGCTCGTGGATCGCCCGCCGCCAGTTCACGACCTGCGGCTCGACCTGCGCGGCCCGGTCGTCAATCACGTCGGTCCACGGCCTCGGCTGCGTCCCTAGGAGAAGCGGACACAACAGCACCGCAACGACGGGGGCGACAAAGCGTCGACCTGGAACGGCGAGCATGGGAAACGGCTTGCAGTCGTGCACAGTGAATCGCTCTCGTCTTCACTGTAACACAACATCAAGCTTCGTGCCAACGTCCCAGAAATCCGTCCTATCTCAGTGCTCGGGAGAGGACGTAGGTTATACTAAACTGAAATGACGTATCAAAATTCGAACGGGACACTCCCGTTTCGTATCCCCGCCGTGAATACTGAAGGGACGCTCCCGCAGAAAACGACAGGCTGTTCTCAACGAAAATCAGGAGATCGGAGGAAAAACCGTGCTGGCTCGTGACCCGCGCCTGGGAATCGGACGGACTGTGGAGATAATTCCAGAGCCGCGTGTCAAGTCGAATCTGATCGGCCAGGACCCAGAGCCACTGCCCCTCAACCACGGTGTTTAGGCCGTCCTCGGTCGCATACGACGCATTCAGCTCGGCCCCGAGCTGGTGATTAAGCGTCACGTTTCGGTACCAGCGACCGCGCACGAATCCCCCGATTCTGCTGTTGGACTGGAAATTCCGCTCCTGAAGCCGTCCATTTTCCTCCTGTCGCTCCAGCCGTCGATTGTAGGACCCGAGCGGACCGACCTGCAACTCCGCGCCCTCCCGGCGCACCCCGACCGGTTCGCGGAGCACATCGGCCACGTAAAACGTTTCGAACGGGGTCTGGGCGGGCACCTCGGCCACTTCGAAAAAGTCCCGCCAAAAGGGTTTGTCGGGCCGGTCGTAGACGGCCTCGTAGCCGGGACGACGGGCTAGTTGACGGGCCGCAGCCTGTACCTGGTTATCTGATAGACGGGTGTCAGCTCCCACAGCCCGAAGCCGCTCCCGCACTCGAAGGGCCCGAATGACAGGGGTCACGACTCGCACCCGGCCCACTCCGACGCCGAGCCGCACGTCGACGTTCTGCCGACTGAGGATTTGCGTCTCTGTGTCTCCCTCCGGCTGAAGCTCCCGGTTCTCCCGTCGGTAGGACAGTTCGCCCCCGCCCTCGGCCAGCACAAAAGTCCGACCGCCGACGTATTCTCGAAGCGTGCCACTTCCCTCTAGCGACAACTCGTAATCCAATCGGTCCTGCTCCTCGTCCGGAGCGACGTCTGACTCCGTCGAGTTGCCACTTCGCTGCACCGAAACGTCCGGCGCCGCATCGAGAGAAACGCCCCGGTCCTCACTCTCCCAAAAGCCCTCGTACCGCGGATGCACCGAGAGCCCCGTCGAAAACCTCGATTGCTCCCGCGATCCATGATCGGAGGTACTCCATCCGGCATCTCCGCCTCCATTCAACGTCCATCGCGACCAGTGCCAGTCCGGAAGCCGGTACACCCGAACGGGCTGCGTGCTGTCCGGTGCCGCAAAGCCGACGGACGTGGGCCCGTCGTCGGGGACTTGCCCGAGAGCCGAAGGAATGAGAAAAAGACACGCAAATAGAGCTCCGCCAGCTACGGCACGAAGCATGACACGAACCGGACGTTATTTGACAAATTACCTCTCGTTCAGAGAAGCATCTCAATTGCCCGGAACGTAACGCAAGGAAGAGACGAACGAGAAGTATTCATCTTGAATTTCACCTTTTGTTAAAAGGCTACTCCATGAGCAAATTCAGAAGGTGAATGACGCGGCGGCGAAGATGACGACGATCGACGATCATGTCGAGGAAGCCGTGCTCCAGCAGAAACTCGGAGCGTTGAAAGCCCTCCGGCAGATCCGACCCGATCGTCTCCCGAATCACGCGCGGGCCGGCAAACCCGATGAGCGCCTCCGGCTCGGCGATGTGAACGTCTCCCAGCATGGCGAAAGAGGCCGTGACGCCCCCTGTGGTGGGATGAGTAAAAATTGAGATGTACGGAAGGCCCGCCTCGTCGAGCCGCGTGAGGTGAGCACTCGTCTTCGCCATCTGCATGAGGCTCAGGGCCCCTTCCATCATGCGGGCCCCGCCGCTCTGTGCAATGGTGACGAGCGGCATTTCCTCCGTGTACGCCCGCTTGATGCCGCGGGCCACGATTTCGCCGACCACCGATCCCATCGAGCCGCCGATAAAACTGAAGTCCATTCCCACCATCGACACCGGATAGCCGCCCATCGTCCCCGTGGCGGACTGAGCGGCTTCGTTCTGCCCCGTTTCTTCGCGCGCCTCCTCGAGCCGGTCTGCGTACGGCTTCCGGTCGGTAAAGTCGAGGGCGTCGACCGACCGCAGGTCCGTGTCGTGCAGCGTGAAGTCCCCGTCGTCGAAGAGAAAGTTGAAATACTGGTGGCTGTCCATCCCGAAGTGGTACCCCGAGCTGGGAAAGACGAGCAGGTTCTCCTCCAGCTCGCGCCGGTTGGTGATCTCGCCGGTTTTGGGGCACTTGACCCACTGCCCCTCGGGCATCTCATTTTGCTCTTCGCGCGTCGTACGAATGCCGGCCTTCTCGCGCCGAAACCAAGGCATAGAACGGTGTCGAATTACGAGTGTCGAATGGCGAATGTGCGGAGTGACCGCGGGCCTACGTCCGGTCGCGTGATCCGGCCGGAGAATCCCCCAGCCTGTCTGGGAACCGTGTTGAGTGAGGCGGGAAAAGCGACAACCGAGATTCAGCCGCCCCGTACTCCTGCTCACGCATCACGGCATCCCGATTTCCGCGTCCCCAAAGCCGTAGACGAGGCAATTGCCCAGCCCCACAGGCCCGCTGAAGATCCCAAACGCCGGGCGCAAAGTCCAAATCCAAGTAGGGTCAAGCAGCGTCTTGCGGTATTCGGTCATTTCGATCGGAGGGCGTCCAATAGATGCCCGGCGTCGAGACACGAGCGGAGCGACTGACGAAGTAAATCTTCCTGGCGAAGCCGCCTACTTCAGGGAGGCTTCTCGACTGGAAATCTGAGATTTCCTTGCTCGAAGCGACCTGCCTTAGGGATTTTGAGTTCGCTTACCCCCGTAAAAACAACGTTGACGGTGTACTTAGGCGAATGGGGAGGGGGCGGGTGTGGCGTGCACCTCCTTCCCGTAAAGGGGTTCGAAGGGAGCCACGTCGTCGGGCCCGTGACGGTCGAGGCGAACCCGAGCGCATCGGGCAACCCAGGCCGCAGAAGGGGGCACGTCGTCGGGCGGAAGTACAGTACACGTCGTTCCCGCGGAGGCGAGTACGTCCCGGCTCTTCGCGCCCCCACTCCCCACCAGCCAGAGATGCCCCTCCACGTCCCCAATCCAGTCGGAAAGCGCATCCACCGTCAGCGCCTTCGTCTCCGCGTGCGTCTCGAACCGTTCGTTCGTCCGCCGAAAGGCCCCGGCGTAGACCTCGTCGCGTCGGGCGTCGAGAAGCGCACAGACCACGTCGCCCGGCGCCGTCACCGGACGCAGCTGAGCGGCGTAGGCCGCCAGCGTCGGCACTCCGACGAGGCTCGTCCCCGTCCCGAGCGCCCACCCCTTGGCCGTACTCACCCCGATGCGGAGTCCCGTGTAGGAGCCCGGCCCCATCGACACGGCCACGGCATCCAGGGCCTCCCGTTCGACCGCCCCATGACGCAAGACGTCCTCGACGAGGGGCGTGAGCCGCTCGGAATGCACCCGCGGCCGGTGCAGGTGTGCCTCGGCCACGAGGACGTCCTCTCGCAGCAGCGCGACGCCGCACGTGTCGGTGGCCGTTTCGAGCGCGAGGATCGTCACAGTCGGGGCAGAGAGTTGATGCAAGAGGACACCCGTGAGGGCAGACGGATTCCACCCGTACGCGCCTCAAGACGACGACGCTGCGCCAAACGCCGGGGTCTTCTCGCCGGCCGGAACGGAGGTGTCGACCCGATTTCCCTTGGGGGGCAGCGGACAGGCATACTCGGGATTGTAGGCGCAGGTGGGATTGTAGGCCCGGTTGAAGTCGACGACGACGGAGTCGCCCTGAGCGCGTTCGAGATCTACGTACCGCCCTGCCTCGTACGTCCCGCGGCCGTTGGTCGAATCGGCAAAGGGAATCCAGAGACGGCCTCGCGGATCGTCGCTCGCCCCCTCGAAGACCGCCAGCCGCTTATCGCCGGAGGAAAACGGCACTGTCACGTGCCCCACGCGCACCTGCTCTCGGATGCGCCCCGTGTTCTCCGGAAGCATAGCCGTGTCGGGAGCCGATTGACGCTGAAAGGACACCACGAACCGGTACGTCGAATCGACCGCATAATAGTCCAGCCCCTTGAACGAGGCCCGTCGATCCGGGGGCAGGACGCTTTCCTTTTCCCGCATCTGCATGTCCCGCTGCACGCGCTCCTGCATAATCTCCTGCTCGTAGCCGGTTGAGGACGACGACTCACATCCCACAGCCCCTGCGATCAGCGCGGCGAAAAGAAAGGGAACCCAACGTCGAAGCATTTCCCACGACCTACTTGCAAAGCATCAGAACGACGATTTATCGGCGCTGCGGACCGTACTGGGCCACGACGGTCGTGTCCCCTGCCGCGGTAAACCCAATGACCGAGTACGGCTCCACCCGATCGCCTCGCTCCATGCCCGGCGACCCGATCGGCATGCCCGGCACGCTGACGCCCCGCAGGTTCGGGGCCTCGCTGAGAAGCCGCTTGACCTCGGAGGCCGGTACGTGTCCCTCGACCACGTACTCTTCCACGACGGCCGTGTGACACGATCCCAACTTCTTCGGAACGCCGAACTTCTGTTTGATCGGCCGCAGATTGGCCTGCGACTCCACCGTTACGGGAAAGCCGCTGTTCTCCAGGTGCGTCACCCAGTCCCCGCAGCACCCGCAGGTCGGGCTCTTGTACACGGTGACGGTCGGAAGGTCGGCGGCGGTCGTCGTGCCCCCCCACTGCAGATACGCACCGATGCCGACGACAGCCAGAATGATTCCCAGCCCAAAGGCCTTCGTGTGTGTCCCCAAAGACGGAAATCGAGCCACGAGAATAGACAGATGATGAGCAGATGACGGATCGCAAAAACCCGCGCTCGAAGCCGGTGGTTCCTCTTCACGCCAAATCCGCCTACGTTCCCAAAAAAACCGCGTCTCCAAAAATGTCCTCGAACGACTCCCCCCTTTTTGCGTATTTTGTTTTGAGTAGCGCCCCGGAGGAGAAGAGACCTGTGGGGAGTGTCGCTGTGGGGATTTCCGATCGTTCTTCCCAGAAGATTTCCCCTTTCCTTTTCCTCACATTCCTGTTTGTATAGAATGATGGGCTTCGGCCTTCTCCCGTACTCGCTCCCGGGACGGCGTCTCGCACTCCCGTTCCTCCTGATCACGATTCTCGCACTCGGACTGGGATGCGAGAACGACGGGCAGGGCGAGCGCACGGCCCAGAATACCCTTTCCCTGGACGTGGACGAGACCCTCACCGACACGACGTACACGCTCGTGAACCAGGACAGTGCAACCGTGTCGTTTCCCGACGACTTCGTGGGCACACCCATCCTCCTCGGGACGATCTACACGGAGTGCCCCAACGTCTGCCCGAAGATCACGGCCAACATGAAGAGAATTCGGGACGAGGTCGAGGACTCGTCCGCCGTACGGTTCGTGTCGGTCACGTTCGACCCCCACCGCGACACGCCCGCCCAGCTTGCGGCCTATCGGTCCAAGTACAACGTCGCCGACTCGTCCTGGCCGTTTCTCACCGGCGACACCACGTCGATCGGCCGCCTCATGGATCGGCTGGGCGTTCGACACACGATCAAGGGCACCGATCGGGAATTTCCGACGCCCGACACGGATACGTCGTACGTTTACACCCACTCGAACCAGCTCACGCTCATTGACGCGAAGGGACGCGTGCGAGCGACGTACGGGGGAAGCCAAACGCCCCCCGACCTCATCGTCGAAGACCTTCAAAAAATCGACTCGCAGCCATGATTCGTTCTGTGGAGACCCGGTCCGGGTTCGGTGTACTCGTGCTCGCGTTGCTCTTGGGAACGGGATGTCAGACCGACTCCTCGCAGGAACAGGACCCGGGCCCCCCGCCCCTTCCCAACAGTGAGATCGCCATTGAAGACCCGTGGGTCCGCCCAGCTCCGGCGGGAAGCACGAGCGCCCTGTACATGACGATCGCGAACGGACGAGAGAACCCGGACACCCTCCTGGAGGTGAACGCCCCGATCATCGACAGTTCGACGGTGCGCTCCGGCAATACCGCAATGACCGACGGCCTCCCGGTTCCCGCCCAATCGCGCACCACGCTCGCGCCGGAAAGCACCCACGTGCGACTGGCGAACCTGCAGCAATCGCTCGACGAAAACGGCTCTGTCATTCTGAACGTCGGATTTGCCCAGAGCGACCGGCAACGGATGCAGGTGCCCGTGCGGACCTCTCCGCCCTCAGACCCACAATAATTCTCTGACCGCCCCCCGGCCTGCGGCCTTGCCTCGACGGACGGGGCCGCACACTTTTTCAACATGAACTGGATTGTCGCCGGCCTCGCCTTCGGTTTTCTCGGGAGTGCCCACTGCGTCGGAATGTGCGGTCCGCTGGCCCTGAGCCTGCCCGGAGCGGACCGGATGCGGGGTCGGTTCCTGTTCGAGCGGCTGCTCTACAATCTCGGCCGTGCGGTCACGTACGCGGGACTCGGCGGGCTGGTGGGCCTGCTCGGGCGCGTCGTCTCCCTCGCGGGCTTCCAGCAGGCCCTCTCGATCGGAGTGGGCACCCTCATGCTACTGGCGGCCGCGGTGCCGTGGGTGAGCCGACACGTCCGACGCCTCGAACAGATCCCCTCCCGTCTGCTCCGCCGCGTCGTAGAACCGATGAACCGTTTGTACCAGTCGGGGGGACCCGCAGCCATGCTCGCCATCGGCCTTCTCAACGGCCTACTCCCGTGCGGCTTCGTGTACGCGGCCCTCGCCACTGCCGTCACGGCGGGCGACGCCCTTCAAAGCATGGCGTTCATGGCCGCGTTCGGCCTCGGGACGGGCCCGGCCATGCTCGGGGTGAGCCTGCTTGGGCGCCTGCTGGGCACGACGTGGCGAGCCCGTCTGCAGCGACTGATCCCCGTCGGCCTCGCGCTCGTGGGCCTGCTGCTCATCGTGCGCGGGCTGGCACTCGGCGGCATGCTGAGCCCCCTCCTGCCGACTCCCGGCCTCCTGGAGGTCCCGCCGCTCACGCCGTTTTGGTGAGCCGCTCGATGAGGCTCCGATGCTGCGGATACGCCTTCTGCGAGAGTGGACCGATCAGCCAGTTCGAAGTCCCACAAGACGGCGTGGAGACGACGACCTTCCTCGGCGACCGTGGCACTGCTCATCCTTCCAGCGCCTCCGCCATCCACTGCGCCGTCTGCTCGAACGGCCGGAAGGTACAGCCCAATTCCTCCCGGGCCCGACGATTGTCGAAGCGGCAGGTTCGGGCGGCAGAGCGGGCCGTGGCCCGGGGAAGGACCGGCCGCGAGCGAGTCACGGCGGCCACCGCCTCGGACACCGTCGCCCCCGCCTTCAGGAGAAATCCGGGCATCGTGTGCCGGGGCGGCTCGACCCCAAATGCATCTGCCAGGGTCGTGAGGATCGACTGCCACGATCGATTCTCACTTCCGAGAAGGTACTGCCGCCCCGACTCGCCGCGACGCATCGCGGCCCGGTGCCCCGCCGCCACGTCCCGCACGTCGACGACGTTTGTGCCGCCGGGCGGCGCCGCCACCGCCCAGCCGCTGCGCACGGCGTCCACAATCCGGCGCGTGTTCGTGTCGTCGTTTCCCACCCCAAAGACGAGCGACGGGTGGACGAGGACGGCGTCCAGCCCCTCCGCAATGCCGCGATGCACCTCGAGCTCGGCCTGCCGCTTCGAACGCGCGTAGGCCGAGCGGTGCGAGGCCTCCTGCCAGGGGGTCGTCTCGTCAATGAGAGCGTCGGAGGCAAGCGGGCGACCCAGCGCGGCGATGCTCGACGTGTGAACGAGTCGGTCGACGCCCGCCTCGAGGGCCGCGTTGACGACGTTGGCCGTGCCGTCCACGTTCACGCGGCGAAGGACCTCCCGGTCGCGTCGTGCAAAGCTGACCTTCGCGGCGACGTGATAAACCCGGTCGATTCCCTCCATGGCCTCGTACAGACTGCGGGCGTAGGTGACGTCGCCCACCGCGTGCTCGACCTCATCGGCCACCTCCCCGAGCAGATCCAGCGACGAGTGCTCCCGCCGAAAAATTCGCACGTCCTCGCCCTCCTCGACGAGTTGCCGCGTCAACACCGACCCGAGAAATCCGGTCGCCCCGGTCACGAGAATCGTTCCGTTGGTCGCCATAAACAGTCTCTCGTTCCTGAATACGAAGAACTCCCCCGTGACTCACCAACCGACGACGCACCCACTCATGACTCCTCCACCGGCTCAATCTCAATGAGAAGCGCCTCCTTCTCGACGGCCTCCCCACTCACGGTGTGTACGGCCCCAATGATTCCCCCGGACGGCGCCTGGAGCTCATTCTCCATTTTCATGGCCTCGAGCACCAGCAGGCCCTGATCGGCCTCTACCTCCTCCCCCTCCTCCACCAGCACGTCGAGCACGAGCCCCGGCATGGGCGCCCGTACCTCCCCCCCGGCAGCCCCCTCGTCCCCGAGCCCAAACTCATCCACGAGCAGATCGCGCTCGTCCTTGACCTGCACCTCCGTCCGCCGCCCGGCAATCGTGACGCGCATCCGGCCCTCGTCCATCGGCTCCACAGACACCGGAACGCTCTGTCCGTCAACGATGAGCGACACGTACCCGTCCCGAAGTACCTCGAAGGAATAGGGCTTCGGCTCGCCGTCCACGAGCACGTGATCGTCTTCGAACGTGACGTCAAACGACCGGTCGCCTGTAATTGCACGGTAGTCGGGCGTGTCCATAGAAACGGATCAGGATACGGGAGCGCAAAGCGAGGACCTGTTCAAACTCTCGCCGCGGCTCATGGTTTGATTTCTGCGTCTCCGATCGTCTCGACGTGTTCAACACCCCCAATTCCGTGCCCGACGACGTCCGCCTGACGCCCGACCTGCTCGTTCGTGCCTACGCCAACGGACTGTTTCCGATGGGAGACGACCGGACGGGAACCGTGCGCTGGTATGCCCCCGATCCGCGTGCGTACCTGCCCCTGGACGAGTTTCACGTGCCGCACAACCTGCGACGACGCGTGCGGACGCGCGAATTCGAGGTGACGAGCGACCGGGCGTTCGATCGCGTGATCCGGGCCTGTGCGGATCGGGACCGAACCTGGATTACGCCCCGTCTCATTCGGGTGTACAACCAACTGCACGAACAGGGACAGGCTCACAGCGTGGAGTGCTGGCAGGACGACACGCTGGCCGGGGGGCTCTATGGCGTAGCCCTGGGCGGGGCCTTCTTCGGAGAGTCGATGTTCTTTCGGATCAGCAACGCCTCCAAGGTGGCGCTCGTCCATCTCGTGCGCCAGCTCCGAGCCGGGGGCTTTGCACTCCTGGACACGCAGTACTCGACCTCCCACCTCGAGCAGTTCGGCGTCACAGAAATTCCGCGGGCCGAGTACATGGATCGATTGGCCCGGACCCTCACGATCGACACTGCGTGGTGGCTGCTCTCCGACGCGAACGCCGCCGCCCTCGACCAACCAGTGTCCGAATTCGTCTCGTCTCCCACACAACCGGGAAACGAGGTCCGCTCGAATGGGTGAAACGGGGGAGTTTTCACCGACGGTCTTTTCTACCCATGTCATTTCGGACCTCGCTCCTGCTCCCCCTCTTCGGGTCCCTCCTCATTCCGCTGACGGGAACCTGTCAGCCCGCCTCGGACGCAGCCCCCGTCGAAGCCACGACGCACGCGCTCCCGGACAGTGCCCTCACCCCGCCCGACTCGGCTACGGCCGCCCGCTTCGAGAACGCCATACAACGCGGGATGGAAGCGAACGCAGACACGGCCTCGATCGGCGCGCTCATGCAGGAAATCGGCCTGCACTTTCGCGGGCGACCCTACCTGGAAGGCACGCTGGACACCGGCGCTCCCGAGCGGCTCGTCGTTCGGCTCGACGGCTTCGACTGCGTGACGTTCGTGGAAACGACGCTGGCCCTGGCTCGCGGCGTAAAAGCCCGCGACTCCTCGTACGCCGGCTTTGCCCGTCGCCTGGCCGAGCAGCGCTACCGCGACGGCCGATTGCAGGGCTACTGCAGCCGCCTTCACTACTTTACCGAATGGCTGGCCGACAACCAAGATCAAGGCCTCGTGGAGCGACTGGACGACACCCTCGGGGGACGTCCCATGTCCGACACGCTCGATTTCATGAGCACGCATCGGTCCAGCTACGATCGATTTGCCACGAACGACAGCCTGTACACCTGCGTCCAATCCATGGAAGAGAACCTACGGGCCCGGCAGCAAACCCACCCCGTGCGCTACGTGCCCCAGGACTCGATCCGGGCCGTCTACGACCAGCTGCGCGCCGGAGACGTCGTCGCCCTTGCAACGTCCGTCGAGGGCCTTGACGTGGCGCACACCGGTCTCGTGTACGCACACGCCGACGGACGGAAAGGCCTCCTTCACGCCTCCCTTTCGGACGGCGTCGTGGTTTCGCCCGATCTTCAACGGTACGTTCAGAAGATCGATCATCAAATCGGTATCGTGATAGCCCGTCCGCGTCCCGTGCAGTAGCGTACCCTCTCCGCCGACGCGGCCTGTCTCTTCTGTCGGGACGGCTCCTCCCGGCCCCCCTCCGATCGCTGAACCGCTCATTGATTCGCTACCACCCACCGCCATGCAGGACATCGAGCATCTCGGCGTGTACACGAGTGGGGGCGACGCCCCCGGGATGAACGCCTGCGTCCGGGCCGTCGTGCGCACGGCCCTCACCAACGACCTCGAGGTGACCGGCATCCGCCGGGGCTACGCCGGCATGATCGAGGGCGACTTCGTCGAAATGGACCGGCGCTCCGTCTCCAACATCATGCAGACGGGGGGCACGGTGCTCAAGAGCGCCCGCTCCGACGCGTTCATGGACGAGGAGGGGCGCGCTCGGGCCGCAGAGCAGCTGCGCAAACACAAGATCGACGCCCTGGTGGGCATCGGCGGCGACGGCACGTTTCGGGGGGCATCCAAGCTGCATCAGGAGCACGAATTCCCGATCCTCGGGGCGCCCGGCACCATCGACAACGACCTGTACGGGACCGACGCCACCATCGGTTACGACACGGCCCTCAACACGGCCATCGAAAACATCGACCGCATCCGCGACACGGCCGACGCCCACAACCGCCTCTTTCTGGTGGAGGTGATGGGACGGGACGCCGGGTTCATCGCCCTCAACTCCGGCATCGGGGGGGGCGCAGAGCTCATCCTGATCCCGGAGACGATCACGGAGATGGACATGGTGAAGGAGCGAATCCTCTCGCTCATGTCCGCCCAGCGGCGCTCCACCATCGTCGTGGTGGCGGAAGGCGACGAGCTCGGCGGCGCCCGCGGCATCGAGCAGGCCCTCCGAGACGATCCGGACTTTTCGGACATCGACCTCCGCTCCACCATCCTCGGCCACACGCAGCGGGGCGGGGCTCCCACGGCCGGCGATCGCGTCCTCGCCAGTCGGCTCGGGGTCGCCTCCGTCGAATCGCTCCTCGACGGCCACTCGGACGTGATGGTGGGCCTCGTCAACGGCGAGATCAAGCTCACCCCCCTCCGCAACGTCTACGGCCGCCGCAAGTCCATCGACTACGACCTGCTGAAGCTGACGCAAATTCTCAGCTGAGAGGTTCGCTTCTCGGGTCGTGCTCTCGTGCTCCCGGTTCCGGCTTCGGCGTGCCGAGTAATGCGTGTTGCGTATTTCGTCGTATTCCTGCCGGAGAAATTACGTTCGTGAGATCGACGAATGGAAATAGCATCCGTGCCTCCACGTTTCCGTTCCCTGCGTCGTCCAACGCCAATACGCAACACGAAATACGAACTCGAAAATGCCCGACCATCCCCCCATCGGCGAGGTTGAGGGCAAAGCGGAGGCCGTCGAGGACATGTTCGACGCCGTGGCTCCCCGCTACGACCTGCTGAACCGCGTCCTGAGCCTCGGCATCGATCAGTACTGGCGCACGCGGGCCGTGCGACTGCTGGCCGACGAGCAACCCGCGCGCATCCTGGACGTGGCGACCGGCACGGCCGACCTCGCCATCAAGGCCGAGCGGCGGCTCCACCCTCGCGAGGTGGTGGGCATCGACCTCTCGGCCGAGATGCTGGCCTACGGGCGGGAAAAGATTGAGCGCCGCGGCCTTTCGCCCCGCATCTCACTCGTGAAGGGCGACGCCGCGAAGCCTCCGTTCTCGGACGATGCCTTCGACGCCGCCCTCGTGGCCTTCGGCGTACGCAATTTCGAAGATCTCGAGGCGGGCCTGCGGGGCATCGGGCGTGTCCTTCGACCGGGTGGCACACTCGTCGTGCTCGAGTTTAGCCGTCCCCGTGCCTTCCCCATCAAGCAGCTCTACGCCTGGTACAACCGGCACGTCCTCCCCCGCATTGGCGGCACCCTGAGCCCCGATCAGGGTGCGTACGAGTATCTTCCCTCTTCCGTCGCCGCCTTCCCCGACGGGACCGACTTTCTGGAGCGCATGCATGAGAGCGGATTCGAGGACCTGCGCTGGACCCCGCTCACGTTCGGCATCGCGTCGCTCTATCGCGGCGCGGTTCCGAGGTAACCCCGGTCCATTCCTTCGGTCGTTCTGTTCCCTTTCTCCCTCACGATTTTGGACCTCAGAACTCGCAACCGGTCTGCGAACGACGACGCGACGGACACCGTCGAGATCACCCTCTCCGTCCCGACCCTCGAACACGACCGGTACGTGGGATGGCTGGAGAAATGGGCCACCGGCTTCCAGCAGACGGACGCCGAACTGATCGCCTACGTCCCCGCCGAGCAGTGGTCCGAGGCCCTGCGGGACCGGCTGGAAGCCCGCCTCCAGACCGACGGCTACGAGAACGCCCTCGACCTCCGCCTGGTGGCCGAGCGCAACTGGAACGCCGACTGGGAGGCCGCCCTCTCCCCTGTGCGCGTCGGCCCCTTCCTGCTGTGTCCCACCGACCACCCCGTCCCCGACGAGCACGCCGACGCCACGGTGCTCCGCATCGACCCGCAGCAGAGCTTCGGCACCGGGCACCACGCCTCGACCCGCCTCACGCTGCGCCTCCTCACCGACGCCGTATCCGCGGGCGACACCGTCGTCGACGTGGGCATCGGCACCGGCGTGCTCGCCATTGCCGCAAGCCGCCTCGGCGTGCGCTCGGTCCTCGGGGTCGACACCGATCCCGGGGCGGTCGAAAACGCGCGGGCGAACGTGGCCCAGAACGACGTGGCCGACCTCGTAACCGTCCGCGAAGGATCGATCGAGGCCGTGCCTCCCGACACTGAGGCGGACGTGCTCGCGGCCAACATCACCCTCGACACCATTCTCGACCTCCTGCCCGCCCTTCGTACCCGACTCGCCCCCGACGGCGCGCTCCTGCTGGCGGGGCTCCTCACGAGCCAGCGCGCCCGAATGCTCGACGGCCTCGCCGAGCACGACCTGACCGCCGAGCAGGAAGTGACCGAGGACGGCTGGTGGGCCGTGCAGTGTGCGAGAACGGAGTAGTCGTTGGGCGTCGGCCCGTTCTCCTCCTGTCCTCACGCCTCATCCCATGCGTCTCGCCGCCGTCGACGTCGGAACCAACACCGCACAGCTCCTCGTGGTCGAGGTCGAGAACACCGAGATCCGACGCCTCCACGCCGCCGAACGCTTCGTACGGCTGGGGGAGGGGGTCGACGCCCAGGGGCGGATCGGTTCGGCGGCCCAGGACCGCCTGCTGACGACGCTGCGCGAGCACGTCCAGACGGCCCGGGATTACAGGGCGGACCGGATCGTCGCGGCGGGCACGAGCGCGCTCCGCGACGCGACCAACCGGCAGGCCGTCCTCGACGCGGTGCGGGCGGAGTGTGGATTGGACGTCGACGTTCTCTCGGGCACAGAAGAAGCCACCTGGAGCTTCGCGGCGGCGTGCGCGGCGTTCGACGACCTCGCGGGGGCGTGCCTCGTCGTCGACGTGGGCGGCGGCTCCACCGAGCTTATTGCCGGCACCGATCCCGCCGATCACCATCCCCGCTACGGGGAGGCCATCACCGATCGGACCAGCCTCGACGTGGGCTGCGTGCGCCTCACCGAACGCTGCTTTTCTGCCCAGCCGCCCGCCCCCGAATCCATCCGGCAGGCCGACCGTCTCATCGACAGCGCCCTCGACGACGCGGCCCTCTCCGCAGGATCCGAGCCCACCTTGATCGGCACGGCGGGCACGGCCACGGCCCTCGCCCTCGTGCACGCCGGCCCGGACAGCACGCGGGACGCCCTTCACGGCAACGCCGTCGTGCTCTCGCACACCGAGGTCCACCGCTGGCGCACCCGCCTGCTCGATCTCCCCGTCGACGAGATTCTTGCGCTGCATCCGGCAGCCATGGAGGGACGGGCAGACGTGTTTCCCGTGGGCGTCATGCTGCTCGACCGCATCCTGACGCACTTCGACCTGCAGGCGCTCCGCGTGAGTCCCTACGAGCTTCGGTACGGACTCGCGCTCCGGTGGCTGTCGACCGGTGACTAATACCAGCTCGCTTTTCGGTAACTGACGAGGCTCCGCCGAGCCGCTTGCTTCTGTTTCGCGACAAGTACTGCCCCGATCGCAGCCCCGACGGCAGCAAGAGGAAGACCGAAAGAACAAACTTGACAGAGTACTCAGCTCCCGTCCGGGAAGGGATCAACGAACGCGAACCGGTCGCCGTCGAAGAGCCCCTGATCGCTGAGTTTGAGCTGCGGAATGACGAGCAGGGCCATGAACGAGAGCGTCATGAACGGGGCGTCCATCGGACTTCCCAGTTCGTGCTGCACGAACGAACTGAGCCGCGTGTAGCGGCGGGCCACCTTCTCGACGGGCGCGTCGCTCATGAGACCGGCAATGGGAAGCGGAAGCACGTGCGCCTCCGCCCCCACTGCACTGATGCCCCCCTCTTCCCCAATCACCGCGTTGACGGCCTCGGCGAGAGCCTCGTCGCTCGTCCCCACGGCCACCACGTTGTGCGAGTCGTGCGCCACACTGGAGGCAAGAGCCCCCTCCCTCAATCCGAATCCGCGGACGAACGCGACGGACGGTGCAGCCGCCTCGTAGCGGTTTACCACGGTCAGCTTGAGCAGGTCGCGCGCCGGATCCGCAACGGCGTCTCCCTCCTCGACCGGCGTATCGACGATCGTCTCATCCGTGACGAGCTGATTGTCGACGGCCGTAATGACGCGCATCTGCTCTCCGTTCGCCGGCACCCGAAACGCCTCCGACTCGACTGGGGACGCGTCGAAGCGATTGACCACGTCGGAAGACACGTGCTCAATCTGTGTCTCGCCGTTTTCGGCCACGAGCTGACCCTCCACGTACGTCCGACGCACCGTCAACGCATCGGGATCGTCGACCACGATGAAGTCGGCCGAGTCCCCCTCGCGCAGCAGCCCCACGTCCAGACCGTAGTGCTCGACCGGGTGCACACAGGCAGCGCGGAGCACGTCGTACCGGTCGTAGCCGCGATCGATGGCGCGGCGGGCCAGGGCATCGATGTGGCCGTCGACGAGGGCGTCCGGGTGCTTGTCGTCGCTGCAGAACAGGAGCCGCTCCGGCACCTCGTCCATCAGCGGAATCAGTTCGTCGAAGTTTTTGGCGGCCGAGCCCTCTCGGATGGCGATCTTCATCCCGGCCTCGAGCTTCTCGCGGGCTTCCTCGATCTCGAAGCACTCGTGGTCGGTCTCGACACCGGCGGCCGCGTACTGCTCGACGCCTTCCCCCCGCAGGCCCGGCGCGTGCCCGTCCACCGGCTTGCCCCGTTCCCGGGCGGCCTCGATCTTCGCCATGACGTCCGGATCGCGCTCGATGGCCCCCGGGACGTTCATCATTTCGCTGAGATAGGGAACGTCGTCACGGTCCAGCAGGGCGGCCACTGCGTCCGGTCCCAGTTCGGCCCCGCTCGTCTCGAAGGGCGTCGCAGGCACGCACGACGGAGCACCGAACGCAAAGTGAAAGGGCACCTGTCTCCCGTCGTCGATCATGTACTCGACGCCCTCGACCCCGAGCACGTTGGCAATCTCGTGCGGATCGCTCACGGTTGCCACCGTGCCGTGGACGACGGCCGCCCGCGCAAATGACGAGGGTGGCACCATCGAGCTTTCGACGTGCACGTGGGCGTCGACGAAGCCGGGCATCAGGTATTGATCCGGCACGTCGTCGGCGCCCTCAATGCGCTCGATCGTTCCGTTTCGTACGTAAACGGTCGCCGAACGAATTGCCCGGGCGTGAAGGTCGACGAGGTGTCCGGAAATCGAAAATTCGACAGCCATATCGGTAAAAAGAGGGACTGCTCACGATGCAGACGGGGAGGCCGCGGCGTCAAACAGGAGGCGCTGCAGATCGTCGAGGGACGGCTCAATCGCAGGCACAGATTTCGACCGCGCCATCACCTCCGCCAGCGGCTCGGGCACGTCGATTTTGCGTCCCACGAGCGGCTCGACGACCTCCGGAAACTTGGCGGGATGGGCCGTGGCCACGAGAATCCACTCGTGTTCGTCGTCGGGATCGAGCCGCTCGCGCACCTCGACGGCCGTGGCGGTGTGCGGGTCCCACACGGTGTCCCAGGCGTCGGGGCCGCGCCGAATCCGCTCCTCAATCTGCTCGTCGGTCACGCGCTCGGCGGTGATCGCCTCGCGAAGCGCCTCGCCGGAGGGCCAGTGGTGGCGCAGGCGCTCCATGTTGCTGGGATCCCCCACGTCCATGGCCGTCGCGAGCGTCTGCTGCGTCTCGAACGCCTGATAGTTTCCCGTCTCCAGGTAGTGAGTAACCGGTCGGTTTTCGTTCGTAGCAAAGATCACGTCTCCAATCGGAAGGCCGCACTCGCGGGCGTAGAGACAGGCGAGGCCGTTGCCGAGATTGCCGGACGGCACAATCACGTTCGGCCGCGTGCCGTGGGTACGCCAGTGCTGGAGGCTCGCGTGGGCATAGTACGTCATCTGCGGGAGCAGCCGGCCGATGTTGATGCTGTTGGCCGAAGAGAGCCGCTTCCGCGACTGCCACTCCTCATTTTGAAATGCGTCCTTCACGAGCTGCTGGCAGTCGTCGAAGACGCCGTTCACCGCCACCGTCTGCACGTTGTCGCTCCAGCCGGTGAGCTGCTTCTCTTGACGGTCGGACACCTTGCCCTTCGGGTAGAGCACGACGACGTCGACGTTGGGCTTGCGCCAGAAAGCCGCCGCCACGGCTGCCCCCGTGTCCCCGGAGGTGGCCACGAGAATGGTGAGGGACTGCTCGGCGTCTTCGTTGAGGCGCGCGAGGCTGTCGGCCAGAAAGCGAGCGCCCACGTCCTTGAACGCCGCGGTGGGACCGTGAAAAAGCTCCAGGACCTCGGTCCGACGCCCGACTTCGCGGAGCGGCACCGGAAAGCCGAAGGTGGCTTCACAGAGGGACGGCAGGGCGTCGGCGAGCGGGTCCCCCTCGGCAAACGGACGCAGAAGCCGCTCGGCCACGGCCTCGATCGTCTCGCATCCGTCGAAGGCCTCGGGCCCGAGCGCGGGAAACCGTTCCGGCACGTAGAGGCCCCCATCCGGGGCGAGGCCCTCTTGAAGAGCCGTCGAGATAGAAACGCTGTGCTCGGGAGACCGCGTGCTCAGGTATTGCATCGACGAAAGGACCTTGGAAAAAGAAGGAGAGCGCAGCGGGCAAGATGCCGTTTAACGACCGACGGCGGCACGCCGGGCCTCGACGTGCCGCCGTGATCGAAGTGCCGTTCCAATTCAAAGGCGCTAGTTCTCGTCCCCGACGTACGCGATGCGCCAGACGGTGCCTGCCGCATCGTCGGCCACGTAGAGCCCCCCATCCGGCCCCACCGCGAGGCCCGTCGGCCGGTGCTCGGCCTGGGCCGGGCTTTCGAGCGTGTCGGCTCCCGCAAAGCCGCCGGCGAACGTCTCGTAATCGCCGGAGGGTGCCGTGCCGTCGAAGGGTGTGAACGTCACCTTGTACCCTTCCTGATTCGAACCGCGGTTCCAGGAGCCGTGCCAGGCAACGAAGCCCCCCCCCTGATACTCCTCCGGAAACTGATCATTGTCGTAGAAGAGGACGTCGTT
>CAZCUZ010000016.1:0-44406 GCA_964502085.1 uncultured Salinivenus sp.
CCACGCGGCGGGGGACGCATTCCTGGACTGGTTCGCCGACACCCAGGGCTCCCGCTAAGTGAGAGTGGGGGCGATCCTCCGTCCACGTTCTTTTCTACTTACCGGACAGTTTTCAACTTTGCGGCTGTGGGCACCGAAAAATCTCTGGCGATCCCGCTGAGCTTTCCTTCGGGAGCGCTATTTACAGGCAAAACTGCCGAAAAATGCACCAACGATTTCCAGATTCCCATTCGTCGCTCCAAACTTGATTTGGAGCCTATCCTATCCTGTGTCAGATAGACTCCAGATCGGGGTCTGGAGTGACGATTGGAAAAGATTTTTCGGTGCCCCGAACAAACTGTCCGGTAGATAGCATTCTTCTCTCAGGCTCTCCCCGTGAAATGGACTGGCCGGTTACCAATCCCGTTCTCGTGTTCGCCACGGTCATGCTCATCGTGCTGCTGGCGCCTCCGCTCTTTCGGCGGATGGGCATGCCGGGGCTCGTGGGGCTCATCGTGAGCGGGGCCGTGGTGGGCCCCAATGCGCTCGGCATGCTGCAGCGGGGGGCCACGTTCGAGCTACTGGGCACCGTGGGCCTGCTGTACCTGATGTTCACGGCCGGACTGTCCCTCGACCTCAACCAGTTCGTCCGGTACAAGGCCCGGAGCCTCACATTCGGGATCCTCTCCTTTCTCTTTCCCGCCGGACTGTCCTTCGTGGTGGGGACGCGCGTGCTGGAATTCGAGCCGGCCTCGGCCCTCCTGCTGGGGGCCGTCGTCGGATCCCACACACTGTTGGCCTATCCGGTCGCCGCGCGGCTCGGAATCACGAAAAACGCGGCCGTAACCGTAACGATGGGCGGAACGATGGTGACCGACGTCATCTCGCTCCTCCTTCTGGCGGCCGTGTCGGCGACGGTGGAGGGGGCCACCGGTCTCGGCTTTTGGGCCGGATTCGTCGGGCTCGTGACGGCCTACGGCGCAGCCGTCTTCCTGGGCCTTCCCCGACTCGGACAGTGGTTCTTTCGGACCGTGCGAAAGCAAGCGGACCTGGAGTTCGTGTTTCTCCTCGCCGTGGTGTTCGTCACCTCCTACCTGGCCGAGCTCGTGTACCTCGCCCCCATCATCGGCGCCTTCCTGGTCGGCATCGCCCTGAACCGGCTGGTGCCCGAGCGCAGCGCCCTCATGCTCCGCATCGAGTTCGTGGGCGATGCGCTCTTCATTCCGTTCTTCTTGATCTCGGTGGGCATGCTGGTCGACACCTCCGTGCTGCTCGAAGGGTGGACCGTGGGACTCTACGTGCTCACCTTCGCGGGGCTCGTCTGGGGCGGAAAGGGCATAGCGGCCTGGCTGACGGGAACGCTGTACGGCTACAGTTCCGACGAAACGTGGACCGTCTTCGGGCTCTCGACGCCCCAGGCGGCCGCGACGCTCGCCGTGACGCTCGTCGGCTTCGAGATGGGCCTGTTCGACGAGGCGGCCGTCAACGCGGTGGTCCTGCTCATCCTGCTCACGGCCCTCGTGGGGCCCTGGGTCGTGGAGCGCTTCGGACGGCGCGTTGCCCTGCAGGAGGAGGCCCGGCCGTACCGCCCCTCCGAGGCCCCCCAGCGCATTCTGGTTCCGCTGTCCAATCCCGAGACGGCCGACGACCTCATGGCCCTCGCACTGCTGCTCCACGCCGAGGAGTCGACGGAGCCCCTCTACCCGATCACGGTCGTGCGCGACGGCCCCGACGCTGAAGCCCGGGTGGCGGAGGGCGAGGAGCTGCTCAGTCACGCCGTCCTGCACGCCGCCGACGCGGAAGTGCCGGTCGTCCCCCTCACGCGCGTCGACTACAACGTCGCCAGCGGCATGGTGCGGGCCATCACGGAGGAGCGCATCTCGACCGTGGTGGTCGGGTGGAGCGGGGACAGCTCGACGCGAAGCTTTATCTTCGGCAGCGTCCTCGATCAGGTCCTCCGAGAAACCGAGGAAATGATCCTCGTGAGTCGGCTCCGGGGCCCCATCGCCGCCAACACGCGACTGCTCCTGGCCGTGCCGCCGTACGCGGAACGGGAGCGCGGCTTCCCCGACGCGGCCCGGGCGCTGAAGGGCCTCGCATCTCGGGCCGGCCTCGAGCTCGTGCTCCTTTCGACGGAGGAGGCCCTCCCGTCCCTGCAGGCCCGACTCGACGACACACCTCCCGAAATGACCGTAGACACCCATTCCTTCGACGAGTGGGGGGACCTCGTCTCCACCCTCGACGAGATCGCGACGGAGGGGGACGTCATCGGGCTCGTGAGCGAGCGCGAAGGCTCCGTGGCGTGGCGACCGTCGCTGCGACGCCTCCCCGGCCTGCTCAACCGGCGCTTCGACGAGGCCACCGTCCTTACGACGTACATGGCGGAAAACACCGTCCGCGACAGCACGGCGTCGGACGTGGATCGGCTGAATCCGGACGCCCTCCGCCCCCTGTTCCGCTCCCGGGACGTCGTGCTGAACCTCGACGACCACGACGCGAGCGTGGCCACGCTCGAATCGCTGATTGCCGATACCGTCGGGACGACCCCCTCCCCCTCCACCCTGGTGACCGAACTCACCCGAGACGAAAGCTACGCCCCGGAAATCCGACCGGGCACGGCGCTGTATCACGCCCACACCGAGGCGCTCCCCGAAACGCGACTGCTCGTCGGCCGCAGCCCCGACGGCTGCCGCCTGCCGCGCACGAGCCAACCCGTGTACGCTGCCTTTGTCCTTCTCGGCGGCCGCGACGCACCCGCGGAGACGTATCTGCACCACCTCTCCGTGCTCACGACCCTCATCGGCGCCCCGACCATCGCGACCGAACTGCTTTCGTGTTCGGACGCCGAGGCAGTCCAACGCGTCCTGGTTCGCCGCCTCCACGAACGTGCGGCCCCTGCATAAAGCCGCTCCGTTCCCCCCGGCAGGACCCCGCCCCCAGGAACGACCTCCCTCCCTTCACGGTGTATCGTGGCAGTATATTTGCCGCGTGGATACGAGCCCCCTGGCATCCGTCCCGTTGTCTCTACGGGCAAACCAACGATCGCACAGCTCCCACACCAACCCGCCAAGATGACCCGGCCATCCCCCCGCCTCGTTTTTACTGGCATTCTCATTTTGCTTCTGAGTTGGAGCCTCCCCCCCGTCGCCACGGCTCAGGACGCTCCGTCGAAGGATTCGTCCTCCTCGACGAAAGAAGCCCCGTACGTGCCCACGCCGCAGCACGTGGTCTTTCGCATGCTCGAGCTCGCCGAGGTGACCGAGGACGACGTCGTGTACGACCTCGGAAGCGGGGACGGCCGGTTCGTCATTGCGGCGGCGAAAGAATTCGGGGCACGCGGGGTGGGCATTGAAATTGATTCGCAACTCGTCGAGCAGGCTCGAATCAACGCCCGGCGGGCCGGCGTCGAGGACCGAGTCGAGTTTCGACGACTCGACCTGTTCGAGGCAGACGTCAGCGAGGCCACGGTCGTGACGATGTACCTCTGGCCCACCATGACCAACCGACTGCGACCCAAACTGCGAAACGAGCTGTCGCCGGGGACCCGGGTCGTGTCGCACGACTTCGACATCGACGGCTGGACGCCGGACACCACGGTCTCAATTGGAAACGACACCTTACAGGAAAGCGCGACTGAGATTCACTTTTGGACCGTCCCGGAGTGACCCGGGGAGCACTGGGGGGAGACGACGGTTCGAGGCTCCCTGTCGCATACCCCTTTCACGAATAGGTAGGCTGTATGCAACGCTTGATTTCTTTTTTCTCTCATCCGCTCGTCTTCACACTCGCGCTCGGGGCCCTTGCCCTGGTCGGGTGTGACTCGAACGGGCCGTCCTCCGACGGAAGCGAGGTGCAGGTCGGCTTCACGACCTCGTCCCCGTCCTCCTCCCAGACGGCCAGCGTCTCGTCGAAAGATCAGCACGACGCCCTGCCGCTGGAGGGCACCAACGGTACCCTTGAACTTACCGACCTCCGCCTGATCGTCTCCGAGATCGAGCTGGAGGGCGACGCGGACAGCGCAGAGTTCGAGATGGAGGAGCCGATCCTTCTGGACCTTCCGCTCGACTCGACCGACTTTGCACCGGCAGCCACCGACCGCGTCCCGCCGGGCACCTATACCGAGTTCGACTTTGAGGTCGACGACGTGGAGCTCGACGACGATGACGACGAAGAGGAGATTCAAACCCTCCGCACCCAGATCAGCGAGGCCGGCTTCTCGAACTGGCCGGAGGGAGCCAGCATGGTCGTCGTCGGGACCTTTACACCCGACGACGGGAGCGAGGCCCGCAACTTCACGACGTACTTCGACGCAGAAATTGAGGTCGAGGTCGAAATGGAGGACAATCCCTTTGAGGTCGGTGGAGGCGAGGACGCCCACCGCCTCACCGTCACCCTGGACCCGGCCCGCTGGTTCAGCAACCCGAACGATACCGTCCAGGACCTGTCTCAGGATCATTACGAGACCGAGGACGACCTGGTCGAGTTCGAGCTCGAATACGAGTTCGAAGACGGCGTCGGCGAAATCGAGTTCGACGACTAATCTCGCCCGGCATCTTTAGGAAACGGGAATCCCGCCGTCCTCAGTGCCCCGTGCGCTGGGGACGGTTTTATTTGCCCTCCTCTTCAGCCCCCTCTCAGTGTCGACGAAACGGGGACACGTCAGCGAGGCCCCTTCGTACGAAACGGACGAAACCGGCACGGGGCTGAATCGGTCTTCGTTGTCCAGTCCCACTCCGGACCGTCCGGGCTCGTTTTCTGAACACGGAGGCCCCATTCCTCTCCGAACGTCTCCCTTTCCTCGCTCTCCTCCCTTGCCTTGACGGCAGAGGCGACGAGCGCCGATCAGCCTGTCTGCAAACCGAAACTGCTTCATGGCAAAAGAACTCGAGCGCGACTTAGGACTCCCGTCCGTTCTGGCAATCAGCATCGGGGCCATGGTCGGGAGCGGCATCTTTATTCTGCCGGCTCTCGCCATGAAGATGGCCGGGCCCTCCGTGGTGCTGGCCTATCTGCTGGCGGGCCTGCTCGTCCTGCCGGCCGCAATCAGCAAGTCGGAGATGGCGACGGCCATGCCGGAGGCCGGGGGCACGTACGTCTACATCGAGCGAGGCATGGGGCCGCTTCTGGGAAGCATTGCCGGCATCGGCACCTGGTTTTCGCTGTCGTTCAAGGGCGCGCTCGCTCTCGTGGGCGGGGCCCCCTACATTGCCCTGTTGCTCGACCTCTCCCCGCAGCTGTTGGCGCTGGGCATCGCGGTCCTCCTCATCGGAGTCAACCTCCTGGGGGTGAAGCAAACCGGGCGCATCCAGATTCTGCTCGTGGGGATCATGCTGGCCGCTCTCCTCTGGTTCGTGACCGGGAGCCTCGGAGGCGTCGACCCCGTTCGGTTCGACGGGTTTTTTGAAGGGGGGCTCGGGGGGCTTCTGGCCGCCACGGGCTTCGTGTACGTGTCGTACGCCGGGGTGACGAAAGTTGCGAGCGTCGCGGAAGAGATCGAGAACCCGGACCGAAACATTCCCCTCGGGATGCTCGGCTCCCTCGGCCTCACGACGCTCGTGTACGTGCTCGTGGTCACCATCATCGTGGGGGCGGCGCCCACCGCCGACCTCGCCGGATCGGTCACGCCGGTGGCCGACGTGGCGGGAGCCACCCTCGTGGAGTGGGGCCTCGTCGTCGTGGTCGTCGCTGCCATTCTCGCCCTGGTGAGCACCGCCAACGCCGGCCTCCTGTCGGCCTCGCGCTATCCGTTTGCCATGAGCCGCGACCAGCTGGCCCCGCCGTCGCTCCAGCACGTCAGCGATCGGTTCGACACGCCCACGACGGCGATCACCGTCACGGGCGGCGTGATGCTCCTCATGATTGCCGTCGTCCCCATCGACGACATTGCGAAGCTCGGGAGTGCCTTCAAAATTCTCGTCTTCATTCTCGTCAATCTGGCGCTCGTGGCCTTTCGAGAGGGCAATCTGGAGGACTACGATCCGGCGTTCCGGGATCCGCTGTATCCGTGGACGCAAATTTTTGGGGTCGTGGGCGGATTGGTGCTGCTGACACAGATGGGCCCCGTTCCTCTAATTGGAGCCGTCATCATCATCTCGGTCGGCTTCGTGTGGTACCTCGGGTACGTTCGGGGGCACGTGCGGCGCGAGGGCGTGGCCCGGCAAGCGGTTCGCGAACAGGTAAGCCGGAACCTCGTCGAGCGGACCCGCGCGACCTTCTTCTCTGAAACGAGTAGCACGGACGTGACGGTGGCTCTCACCCAAGACACGTCGCCGCCCCGAGAGCGTGCACTGGTCCGCCTCGCCGCAGCCGTGGCTCACCGGCAGGGCGGCACGGTCACGGCGGTGCGCTTCGACAAAGTTCCCGACCAGCTTCCGCTGGACTCGGCCGCCGAGATTCAATCGCCCGACGACCTCGAGTTTGAGACCCGAATGGAGGGCTTGAAGGCAGAGCTGGAGACGCCCCTGAAGTACGGCGAGGTGGTGAGCCACGACCCGCGACACGCCGTGGCTAACTTTGCCCGACACCACGACACCGATTTTCTCGTCCTGGAGGGCACGCCGGGAGGGGTCCGGTCGTGGCTCACGGGCGACGACGTCGAGTGGATCGCCCGCCACGTGTCGTGCAACCTTCTCCTCATCAATCCCTCCCGGCTCGACGACGTCCACCAGGTTGTCCTCATCACGGACAACGGCCCGTTCGATCCCTTAAAGGTGGAGATGGCCGACGCGACGGCCCACGCGATCGGCGCGCGGCTGCAACTGGTCCACACCATTCCTCCGGAGGCGACCGACGACCACCGAGACACCCTCCGAGCCTACCACACCGATCTGATGGATCTGTGCTCGGTGCCGGTCGATTCTCGCCTTCTCACAGAACACGACCCCATTCGCATTGCGAGCGCCATTTCCGACGACAACCTGATCGTGGTGGGCAGCGATCCGTCCTGGTGGACCCGGCTGCTGGACAAGCGTCAACCCCGACACATCGTCGAGGCCTTCAGCGGCCCGTCGATCGTCGTACGCCCCCACGAAAAACACGAGCCCGGCCCGGTGGGGCGCCTCCTCGAACGACTGGCCTTTTAGACGCGGCCCCTGGCGTTCACGCCGGAAACGAGGCCCCTGCATACGCCGTTCAGTCCGATCCGTGGGAAAGAGGCCTCGTTAAGTTTTGACAACGGGGGGAACCTCGCCCCCAGGTTGTGTCCTATACCCACTTTCCCGTCTCCCCTCCCAGCGGCTCGGTGTCATGGCCTCGGACGACTCGTCCCTCAAGAAGGACCTGTCCCTCTACGACGTCTACGCGATCAGTACGGGGGCGATGTTTAGCTCCGGCTTCTTTCTGCTCCCGGGCATTGCGGCGGCGGAAACCGGGCCGTCCGTCATCTTCGCGTACCTCGTGGCGGGCCTGCTCATTCTTCCCTCCATGTACAGCATGGCGGAGCTGTCGACGGCCATGCCCAAGGCAGGCGGCACGTACTACTTTCTCGACCGCAGCCTCGGCCCGCTGGCTGGCACGGTGGGCGGGCTCGGCACGTGGCTGGCCCTCGTCTTCAAGAGCGCGTTTGCCCTCATCGGAATGGGCGCCTACCTGGCCATTTACGCCGACGTGCCCATCAAACCCCTCGCGGCGGCGCTCGCCCTGGCCTTCGGGGCCATCAACATCGTCGGCGCCAAGGAAAGCAGCCTGCTGCAGCGGGTGCTCGTGACGATTCTGGTGGCCGTGCTCGGGTTCTACGCTGCACAGGGCATTGTCGCGGTCTGGGGCGGCGGCGCCGAGGGCGTGTCCGGCGAGTTTTCGCCCTTCTTTACGGAGGGAGTCCGCGGCTTCCTCGCCACCATCGGCATCGTCTTCGTCTCGTATGCGGGCCTTACCAAGGTGGCGAGCGTGGCCGAAGAGGTGCAGAACCCCGACCGCAACATTCCCCTGGGCATGGGACTGTCGCTCCTCACGGCCACGGCCATCTACGTGATTGGCGTGGCCATTATGGTGTCCGTCTTGCCGGCCGCGGACCTCGAATCCGATCTTACGCCGGTCTACACCTCGGGAGAAGTCTTCTTCAACTGGCTGCCGTATTCGCTCGGACCGATCCTCATCGTCGTCGCGGCCATCGCGGCGTTTGCCTCGACCGGCAACGCAGGCATTATGTCCGCCTCGCGCTATCCGCTGGCCATGGCCCGGGACCGCCTCCTGCCCGAGGGGTTCGCCTCGATTGGGCGGTTCAACACCCCGACGCGTTCGATCGTGGTGACGACGGCCCTCATGCTGGTCATCATCTTTGCGCTGTCGGAGGAGGGCGTGGCCAAGCTGGCGAGTGCCTTTCAACTGCTCATTTTCGCGCTCCTCAACTTTGCAGTCATCGTGATGCGCGAGAGTGAGATCCCGTCCTACGCCCCGGGCTACCGCTCGCCGCTCTATCCCTGGATGCAGGTGGCCGGCATCGCCATTCCGTTTTTCCTGATCTCGGAGATGGGGACGCTGGCCATCGTCTTCACCGGGGTGGTGATTCTCTTCGGCATCGGATGGTACTTCTACTACGCCCGCAACGTGCCGCGGGAAGGTGCCATTTTCCACCTCTTCGCCCGCCTCGGCAAGCAGCGCGACGACGGCCTCGACCGCGAGCTGCAAACCATTCTGGAGGAGAAGGGCGTGGGGCACGACACGGCGTTCGACCGGCTCGTGGCCCGGGCCGAGGTCCTTCACCTCGAGGAGCCGAAGCTCTACGGGGAGGTCGTCGAGGAGGTGGCCGCGCGCCTCGCGGAGCGGTACGACATCTCGGCGGAGACGCTCACGCACGGCTTTCTGGAGGGGGCGCCCTACAGTGCGGTCTCCATCTCGCACGGGGCGGCCCTGCCGTATTGCCGCCTCGACGGCATCGACGAGCCGGAGATGGTGATGGTGCACTGCCAGTCCGGCATCTGCATTGACCTGGAGGATGAGATCGAAGACCTCGACACCTCGGAGCCGGTCTACGCCTTCTTCTTCCTGGTGAGCCCGCGAAAAGACGAGGGCGAGCACCTGCGAACGCTCGCGACCCTCGCCAATCGGGTGGACGAGGAGCAGTTCTTGGTCGAGTGGCGGGCGGCCACCGACGAGCAGGAGGCGAAGGAAAGCCTGCTGCACCACGAGCGGTACCTGACGATTCACCTCCTCTCCGACACGAGCACGGAGGAAATCATCGGACGCCAGGTCAAGGACCTCAACCTGCCGGCCGGGGTGCTCGTGGCGCTCATCCGGCGCGACGGGCAGATCACCGTCCCCAACGGCTCCTCGACGCTGCAGGAGGGCGACCGCGTCACCATCATCGGCAACCCGGCGGGCATCGACCGGCTCTACGAACTGTACCGAACGGGGGAGCGGGAAGGCGTGGTGCAGTAACGCAGCATCCCTCGTTTCGCCTCGCCCGGCGGTCCCCCCCGTCTGCGAGGCGTCCGCCGGTCTTGTTCCGGAGAGCCGGAATCGCCCCCCCCCCACCGCACCCTCCTTTGCTTCGTTTCTCCTCTGAACACTCCGTTCCGCCCTCTATGACCGACCCGATCCGCCTCTCCCGCTGGAGTCTCGTTCTCGCCGCCCTGGGACTCACTCTCGGAGCGATGCCCCTCTCGTCGTCCGCCCAGATTTCGACCGACCGCCCCGGCTTCGGGGTCGGTGCCGCCACGGTTGGGGCCGAGACGTTTCAGGCGGGAGTGGGCTACGAATTCAACGAAGAGAATGACGTCAGAACCCACGAACTCGGCCAACTTTTCGTTCGCTACGGACTCTCCGACGCCCTCGAGCTCCGGGGCGGCATCAACTCCTACCTGGTCAACGAATCCCCGATCGACAACGGATACAGCGGCGTCGACGTCGGTGCGAAACTGCGGCTTCTCGCGAGCGAACTCTCCACCCTGAGTGGGGTGGCCATGCTCACGCTTCCGACGCAGACCGTGCCGAACGCCCCCACCCGCGCCCGCCAGGAGGTCAAGCTCGCCTTCGACGGGGCGCTCGGCGACGGGCTCACGCTCTCCGTCAACAGCGGTGCGAGCTTCTACTACTCGGCCGGTGTGCAGGACGACCGCGCGGTGCAGTGGCTCTTCATCCCGACCCTCTCGGTCGACGTCACTGACAACGTCGGCGCGTACGTCGGGTACGCCGGCTTCTACGACGACGGCCCCAACGCCAACTGGGTAGAAGGCGGGATGACGTTCCTCTCCAGTCTCGACACGCAGTTCGACGTGAATACGGGCCTGCGGGTCGACGACACCGGCGACGCCTTTTTCGTGGGGCTCGGCGTCGCCCACCGCTTTTAACGTCGTTCCCACCCGGCGCCGCTGCTCCTCACTCTCTCTCGTCGTCCCTCCGACCCCCAAGCCAAGCCCCTTTGATTCGTGCCCATCGACGCTGAAACGCAGGTCGTCACGCTTCTCGGCCACCCCGTCGAGCACTCGCGCTCGCCCGCGATTCACAACACCGCCTTCCGGGCGCAGGGCGTGAACGCGGTCTACGTGGCCACACCGGTGCGGCCCGATGCCCTGCAGGCGGGCGTGGAGGGGCTGCGGGCGCTCCAGTTTCTCGGGGCCAACGTGACGGTGCCGCACAAGGAGGCCGTGCGCCCGCTGCTGGACGACGTGTCTGCGCGGGCCGCGGCGGTGGGGGCGGTGAACACGATCGTGCGGGACGGCGACACGCTCCACGGGGACAACACGGACGTGGAGGGGTTTCTGACGCCGCTCGGCGAACGGGTCGGGGATGCCCTCGAGGAAGCGCCGATGCTCATTTTCGGAGCGGGGGGGGCGGCCCGGGCCGTCGCCTACGGCCTCCTCGACCGCTACACCCCGGAGCGCCTCACCCTCGCGGCCCGGCGCCCGGAGCAGGCGGAGGCCCTGGCCGCCGACCTGGATGGCTACGACCCGCAGGACGCCCTCCGCGTCTCGACCTTCGACGACGCGACGCGGGCCGTGCGCCGGAGCCGCCTCCTCGTCAACGCCACCCCGCTGGGCATGGCGCCCGACACGGAGCAGACCCCGTGGCCCGACGCCGACGACCTCGGCCCCGACCACGTGGCCTACGACCTCGTCTACACGCCGGAAGAGACGCGCTTCCTGCAGGATGCCGCCGCCCAGAGCGCGACGACGATCGGCGGGCTCGACATGCTCGTGGAGCAGGCCGCAGCCGCCTATCGGCAGTGGACGGGCCGCGAGATGCCGACCGACGCGGTGTACGACGTGCTGCGGTCGGAATAGCCACTGGGGTGCACTTGGCATCGGCTCCCGGACCGTTTGCCATTTCCGGGTCAGACGAAGCGACCGAGACGCTCTACCACCTGCGTGTGGACGACGAGTGGGCGCCCCCGTTTTGGCTGGACCTGGAGATGCGGGGGGCGGCTCCGCTGGAGGCACTCGACTCGTACCTCCGGTCCATCTGGCTGGAATGCTGCGGGCACCTGAGCCAATTTACGACCGGCGGCTGGGGCAGCCGGGACCTCTCCACCTCCCGCACGGCCGATGCGGTCTTTTCGTCGGAGACGGAGCTCGTCCACCTCTACGACTTCGGTACCACCTCGGAAACCCGAATCCGGGTCATGGACGAGCGAGAGGGAGCTCCCACGGCGCCCTGGGGGGCGCACAGCCCGTTCCGCTACGTGGCGTCGTCGCCGAGCACCGCTCGGGCTTCCTTCGCTCGATCCGCCGGCACCTTCACCTGCACGCCGCTCCGAGAGGCGTCGAACATCATGGCGAGGCCGGCCTGATCCGCGTTCGCCAGCATACACGGAATGTCCGCGTCCTCGAGCTGCGCCTTGGCGAGATGGGCGTCGCCCTTTGCGTCGTAGCGGGCGACGGTGACGAGGCGATCGTCGGGCATAAGGGCACGGGGGTGAAGCGCGGGGGCGTAAAGAGAATTCGTTGGCTCCCTCGACAGAGAAATAGGGGATGAACTCACGTGTCCAACCACTCCGTCGCTAGCAGCTCCGGATCCGGCGTCTCGCCGCTTGCGGTGAGGCTGCGGGCCACGTACTTGCCGATGAGGTCGAACTCCAGGTTGACGGCCGCCCCCTCCGTCCACGCCGTCCCGACGGTCGTCACCTCGTGGGTGTGGGGAATGATGGCGACGGTAAACGTGTCGTCCCCGAGCCGCGCCACCGTCAGGCTGATGCCGTCCACGGCGATGGAGCCCACGGGAATCAGGTAGGCGGCGTATTCCGAATCGAACTGGACGGTGTAGAGCCAGTCGGTCTCCTCGCGCTCCACCTCCACGATCGTGCCGGTGGCGTCCACGTGCCCCTGCACGAAGTGGCCGTCGAGCCGATCCCCGGCCTGCAGGGCTCGCTCCAGGTTGACGGGCGTGCCCGCCGCCAGCTCGCCGAACGTCGTCTTCCGCAGCGTCTCCTCGATGCTGTCGACGGCAAACGTGCCCGCCTCAGCGTCGACCGCCACGACCGTCTGGCACGCGCCGTCGATCGAGACGCTCTGGTCGACGCGGAGGTCGGACGCCAGTTCGGCCTCGATGGTGAGCCGCCTGCCCGCCCGGTCGCTGCCGAGGGGATCGACCTGGGTGACGGTGCCGACTTCTTCGATAATCCCGGTGAACATCGGTTGTGCGTGTGAACGTGGGGGGGTGTCCGCGCGAGACCGTCGAATCGACACGAGACGGCACCGAAGCCGGGTCCGTCTGTTCCGGGAACCACCTTTTCCACGTCTATTCCGAAAAGAGACTGGGAAGAAGGAGCCGGTCTCAGTCCAAGGTATGACTCACCTCGGTCGGGAAGAAGAGCCGTCCGGCATGCTGAACGGTCACCCGTGGGGCCGGTCTGCTCTGGCTCGCACGTACTCGGGTCGTAGCCACCGTAGACTCAACTGAATAAACAAAAATTATATCTTAGAACCGCTTCTTACACATAAATGTAACCCGTAATTTCGACGCGCTGGCACGATATTTACTGTCCACTAAAAATACGCACGAGTACGTACGACGAGAGACGGGGTGATCCTCCTGCCTCTCCCCATCTCTTTCTATTCCCAATTGGAATGCACAGTTCGTTCGCCCTTCGCATAGCACTTGCCGGCCTCCTCTACGGAGGCATGCTCCTGCCTCTCCAAACGGAGGCCCAGCGGCCCCGAACACCTGACCGGGGCTACTCAGAATCGAGGTCTCCCACCTCCGCACATCCCCACCGCCCGCCCCGGTCCACCGACGCCCCGACGTCCCTTCCGGACTGGGCACAACCGCAGCGGCCGTCTCACAGCCGGGGCGAGGATCCTGCCCCCGGCCAGACCGCCCGCCCCAAACTTTCTCCCCCCGAGGAGCCAAGACGGAATGTGCCGATCGGAGGGGGACTTGAGTATCTGGCCCTCGCCGGACTGGTGTACGCAGCGCACCGCCTGCGGGAACGGTAAAAATCCTCTCCTCGATCGTAGCCCCCCTTTCTCCCCCTGAGTTCCTAAGAAGCAATGCTGTCTCGATTCTCTCCCCTCCTCGCCTCGAGTCTACAGTGGATCGTATTCCTGATCGCAACCACCGCACTCCTCTGCACCGTCGGAGTGCGAGACGGATTCGCCCAAACCGATAACTGTGACGTCTTCGTGAACGCCGGATCGGGAAGTGGCAGCGGTACACAGACAGACCCTCACACAAGCCTGTCCACCGGGCTGTCGAGTACCCCCACTGACGGAACGCTCTGTGTGACCGGAGAGACGTATGCGACGGGCGGTTCTGCCTTCACCCTCCAAGATGGGGCGACGCTCAAGGGCGCCTACGCGGAGGACTTTTCTACACGGGACGTGAACGGCACGCCGACGGTGCTCGACGGCGAAGATGCCTCGCGCGTCCTGCAGGTGAGTGGCAATGGGAATTTCGTAGTCGACGGAGTGACGATCGCGAATGGGAATGCCGGGTCGGGAGGAGGATTCCATTACAATTATGCCAGTGCCAACTCGCTGACCTTTCAGAACGTCACCTTCACGTCCAACACAGCCGATACCGGAGGAGCTCTTTACGCTCGAGGAATCTCATCTACGACTCTCACGAACGTAGTATTTATCAACAACGAGGCCGACGCAGGAGATGGAGGGGCCGTATACTTCGATGCCAGCAATGAGATGACAATCACCAATCTCCTTGCTCAGGGGAACCGTGCATCTGGAGACGGAGGGGCACTGTATATTGGACGGGTGAGCCCGCTCGAAATCACCAATGCCACGATCAGTGGGAATTACAGCGGAGGGGAAGGCGGAGGCATACACACCACCCCGGGCAGTGAGTCTGCTGTCAGCAACTCCATCTTGTGGTCGAACCGGGCGGGGGGAGGATTCGATCAAATCCGGATTCCGAACGGGAGCGATGTCTTTTTCTACAGCAGTAACGTAGAGGGATCGGGCGGAAGCGGGACTTGGAATACGAGTCTCGCCGGCTCGAATCCGTCTGCTGTGAGAGACGGGGGCGACAACATCGACGACGATCCGTTTTTCGACACCTCCGTGCCCACCCCCCTCTCCAGCACGACCCCCACGACCGACGGCACCCTCCGCGTGCAGACCGATTCGCCGGTTCTCAACAGCGGCGACGACGCTCGAATCGACCTGACGGAAGTGCCCACCGACATCGAGGGCGAGGACCGGCGACAGGGACCGTACGTCGACATGGGAGCGTACGAGGGCGGCGTCGAGCCCTCGGTGTCTACAATCATTCGCGTCGATAAGACGGACCCGCAAGCGGACGACGGCAACGACGGCCGTTCGTGGGACGAGCCGCTCGCGACGATTGGACAGGCGATCGCGGACGCAGAGTCCCCCGCGGAAATCTGGATCGCGGGCGACGCCGGAACCACCGTGTATTACCCGGACACCGGCCCGAATGATGCCGACGATGTCGCGGCGAGCTTTACGCTGAAGAATCGCGTCAGCATCTACGGCGGCTTTCAGGGGACCGAGGCGAACCGCGAGGACCGCGAGCCCAAGACGTACCGCATCGTTCTCAGTGGCGACCTGACGCAGAACGATACCGATCCGGACGGAGACGGCATTATCTCTTCGCCCAACGACATCAACGATTCCGCAAGCGATCCCAACGCCCGGCACGTGGTGACGGCCGACGGCGTGTCGGCCCGGACGGAGCTCAGCGGCTTTACGATCACCGCCGGGGTCGCCGACGGGGACGGGGCTGCCGACGGCAACGGGGTGGCAAGTGACGACGGAGGGGGACTCCTCGCACAGGACGGCTCCCCAAAGCTCACGAATCTCCGAATCGTCGGCAACCGGGCGGCCGGGAACGGCGGCGGTCTCGCGACGGTGAATGGCGACGGCGGCACCACGCTCCGAAACGTCGTCGTGGAAAACAACGAGGCGACTGGCACGTCCGCAAACGGAGCCGGGTCGGGCGGTGGACTGTGGATTGACGGGGGCAGCACTCCGGAGCTCATCGAGGCCACGGTGGAGTCCAACGACGCCGCGGGAGATGGAGGCGGGCTTCACATTAACAATGCCGGACTGCGGTTGGTGAACGCAACGATTGCAGGAAATGAGGCCGCTGGGGACGGCGGGGGTGTTGCTGCAATCGGACCGAGCTTCTCGTCCTTCATCAATGCCGTGATTCGGGGAAATCATTCCGGTGAGACAGCGGGAGGGATCTACATGGATGGAAGTAGCTCAGAAAATCAGATCGACCTTCGCCAGGCGACAATTCACGGAAATAATGCCAACAACGAGGGATACGCGATTCACATCGGAGGACAAGGGTCTATTCGCGTTCTAAACGCAATCGTCTACGAGAATGGTGGAACCCCGCAGTTGCAAGAGTACGGCGGTTCGATCGATCCCACGAACATGACCACGGCGGATCCCTCCTTCCTCACCCCCGTGGATCCCAGTTCGGCCCCGACGACCGACGGCAACCTGCGGATCCAACCCAGCTCCAGCTCCCCAGCGATCGACGCGGGCGACTTCGACACCGGGGGCCAAGCTCCGTTGGACTTTGCCGACCTCGACGGGGACGGGCGCACGACGGAGGTGCTTCCCGTGGATCGCGGGCACAACCAGCGCGTCAGCGGGTCGAGCGTGGATCTGGGCGCGTACGAGGGCACCACGACGGAGCTCCGCATCGTGGGGACGTCGGACGATCAAGGCAATGCGGCCACCGGCACCCAGGGCAGCGACGCCGGATGGCGCCTCGTGGGCCCGCCCTACTCCGGGGTGGAAGCGCAAGACCTGACGAGCGAACGCGAGGCCGCACTGGGAGACGATCAGTTGATCGAGTTCGGTCTGGACTCCGGCGACATGCTGTGGACGTGGGACGAGTCGAATCAGGAGACCGTCACGGCCTCCGCCACGACCCCGCTGGCAAACGGCAGGGCCGCCTGGCTGTATCTCTTCGACGACGCCGGCACACCGGACGCCGACCCGATTGGGGCGGCCAATGGATCGCCCAACCCGATGGTCATTCGCGTCAACGACGTCACGGTGAGCGACCGGCGCACGACCGACACGGACGTGGACGTCGACGGGCTGTCGAACGCGACCGGCGACTACAACTTTCTGGCGAATCCCTATCCCTCCGGCTACGACCTCGAACAGCTACAGGACGATGGCACCAACAGCTCGACGTATCAGGTCTGGGACCCCTACGACGAGACGTTCGAAAACGTCGCCGAGACGGCGAACGACTCGGACGGGGACGGCATGGAAGACGACGTGATTGCACCGTGGCAGGGATTTGTGGCCCAGCGCACGTCGTCCGACGGACCGACCACGCTTACGTTTGGCAGCTCGGGGACGACGCCGGGCCCGAGCGAGATCGTGGGAAGCCTCAACCGAAAATCCACTTCTGCCGCCCCGTATCGCCGCCTGGACCTCCGCCTCCGCGTGGACGATGAGGCAGGGGACGAGGTGGCCCGGGACGACGCCCTCTCACTCCTCTTCCGCCCCGGCGACAGTGAGACCCTGCGCCGCTGGCACGCAAAAAAGATTACCCCGCTCGTCTCCGACTACGCCACGCTCTCGATTCACGAATCGACGGAGTCCCAGGGAGATACGCTTCTCGCCGCAAAGGGCCTCCCGTCCATTCTCCAGGCGCCCCGCACACTCGACCTCGCCCTCACATCTGCCGGTGTGTCCGGCACGGCAACGATCTCGGCCCCGCAGTGGACGAACATTCCAGACGACTGGTCGGTCACGCTCATCGACACGAAGGGCACGGCCGACAATCACGACGACGAGCAGGTGCTTCTGGACCGAACCGGGACCGACTACGAATTCACCCTCCCCTCCCCGTCCCAACAGCAAGAGAAGAAGCGATCGGCGGCGTCGGGGCGAGGGGGTTCTGCCCCGCCCCTCCGCCCTCTGACCGAATCCTCGACGGCAGCCTCTGCACGTCCCTCGTCGAAGGAATCAACGCCCCCCTCCCGCTTCCGCCTCCGGGTCGAGTCCGGGAAACTGCCCGTCGAATTGACCCGCTTCGACGCGACGCGCGACGACCGAAACGCCGTGCTGCGATGGGCCACGGCGCAGGAGACGAACAACGCTGGCTACGCCGTTCAGCATCGGGCGGGCAGCACGGACGACGGCACCTTCGAGCGCATCGGGTACGTGGAGGGGGCGGGCACGACGTCCGAATCCCAGTCGTACCGGTTCGTTGCGCGTGACCTCGGCATCGGGCGCCACACCTTTCGCCTAAAACAGGTGGACCGGTCGGGCACCGCCTCCTTTTCGGACTCCACGACCGTCGCGATCCGGCTGACGGAGGACGCGCGCGTGACGCCGCCGTCCCCCAATCCCGTTCGCAGCAGCGCCCGGCTCCGCGTCACCGTCCGAGAGGCGCAGCCGGTGCGGACCGTGCTCTACGACGTGCTGGGCCGACAGGTGCGCGTGATGCACGACGCGCAGATTCCCGCCCGGGATCCGCACACGATTCGGCTCGACGGAGACGACCTGTCCAGCGGGACGTACTTCGTTCGGGTGACGGGCCGCGAGTTCTCCAAAACCCGCCGCCTCACCGTCGTTCGGTAGATCCCACTCAGCAGCATCGTCGACAGTGTCTCGTCGGACGGTTCCGAGGGCCCATTCGCGTCAATCACACAACGCAGATCATCCTCCCTCGTCCTCGTGCAGGAGCGCGTCCAGCGTATCTTGCGTTAGTCCCTGCTCGGCCGCATAGTCGCTCGCTCGCCCCGTAATCCGACGGAACTCGCGCGCGACCTCCGAGCGGGACAGAAGTGCAACGGCCATGGCCCGTTCGGCCCGCTCCCGCTGTTCGGGCGAGGCCTCCCGGTAGGCCCGTGCAAGGGCTTCGGGCACCTCAATGGGGGCTTTCGACGACTTCATGTTGACGATTTCGATCGTGAACAATCCTCTTGGACGGATTTACGCGCTCTGTCTCGTGCTGACCCTATTTCGCGAGGGAGGCCTACAGGGAACGGTTTTGTACTGCTTCTGCACGTAATTTGGTCAATCATTCTGACTCACGCACTCCGCCCGCACTCAGCATCGCAGTGCCGGAAGGCATCCAATTCCCCACGAACCCGGATCATCCCCCCGCCCCCATCATATCCACGACCAATCCCTCTCGGGGGATTGTAGGCCCCTGTCCCGACCGCTCTCTACGCTCGCGCCCTCACCCCACGCCCTCATGCCCGATACCCTACCGAAAACGCCAGAGGTCAACCGAGACCTCGCCGTCGAGCACGGCCTCACCGACGACGAGTACGACGAAATCTGCGACCGTCTGGGCCGCACGCCCACGTTCACCGAGCTCGGCATCTACTCGGTGATGTGGAGCGAGCACTGCAGCTACAAAAACTCGGCGGCCCTCCTCAAGACGCTCCCCACGGAGGGCGAGCAGCTGCTGGCCGAGGTCGGCGAAGAAAACGCGGGCCTCGTGGACGTCGGCGACGGCATGGCGGTGGCCTTCAAGATCGAGTCGCACAACCATCCCTCCGCCGTGGAGCCGTACGAGGGCGCGGCCACCGGCGTCGGCGGCATCCATCGAGACATCTTCACGATGGGCGCCCGCCCGATCTGCGCGCTCGACTCCCTCCGCTTCGGCTCGCTGGAGAAGTCCCGCGTGCGCTACCTGTTCGACGGCGTGGTGCGCGGCATCGGTGACTACGGCAACTCGTTCGGCGTGCCCACCGTGGCCGGCGAGGTGGTCTTCGACGACGCCTACGAGGGCAACCCGCTCGTCAACGCCATGAGCGTGGGCACCGTGCGCCACGACCGCACCGCCGGCGCCGCGGCCGAGACGCCCGGCCTGCCCGTCTACGTCGTCGGCGCGTCCACCGGACGCGACGGAATCCACGGCGCCACGTTCGCGTCTGCCGAAATCGACGAGGACAGCGAGGAGGACCGCCCCAGCGTGCAGGTGGGCGATCCGTTCACCGAGAAGCAGCTGCTGGAGGCCACGCTGGAGGCGATCCGCGAGGGGGTCGTCGACGCCATCCAGGACATGGGCGCGGCGGGCATCAGCAGCTCGTCGTTCGAGATGAGCGCCTCCGGCGGCACGGGAATGGAGCTGCACCTCGACCGTGTGCCGACCCGCGAGACCGGCATGACGCCCTACGAAATCATGCTCTCGGAGAGCCAGGAACGCATGCTGGTGGTCTGCGACCCGGCGGACGAGGAGGAGCTGATGGCCATCTACGACAAGTGGGACCTGAACGCCCAGCAGATCGGCACGGTCACCGACGACGGCCGCGTGCGGGCGCTCTGGCACGGGGAGGAGGTCGCCAACATGGACCCCGATCACGTGGCCGGCGACGACGTGCCCGTCTACGAGCGGGACCGGGAGCGCCCGTCCTATCTGGACGAAGTGCACGCCTTCGATCCCGACGCCGAGGGGATCGACGACGTGACGCCCAACACGGCGACGGATGTCCTCACAGAGCTTCTCTCCTCCCCCACCATCGCCTCCAAGGAGTGGGTGCACGAGCAGTACGACACGGAGGTGCGCACGAACACGGTGGTGGGCCCCGGTCCCAGCGACGCGGCCGTGGTGCGCGTGAAAGAAACCGGCAAGGGCCTGGCCGTCAAGACCGACTGCAACGGCCGCTACGTCTACCTCAATCCCCGAAAGGGCGCCCAGATCGCCGTGGCCGAGGCCGCCCGCAACGTCACCTGCGCCGGGGGCGAGCCCGTGGCCATCACCAACTGCTGCAACTTCGGGAATCCGCACAACCCGGAAATGTACTGGCAGTTCGCCGAGGCCGTCGGCGGCATGGGGGACGCCTGCCGCGCCCTCGGCACGCCCGTCACCGGCGGCAACGTGTCCCTCTACAACGAGCACCCCGAGGGCGCCATCTTCCCCACCCCCACCGTCGGAATGCTCGGCCTCGTCGACGACCTGAAAGTCCAGCCCACGACCGCCGACCTCAAGCAGGACGGCGACGTGATCTTTCTGCTTACGCCGAACGACTGGACCCATCCGGACGGCATCGGCGGCACCGAATATCTGTCGTACGTGCACGACCGCACGACGGGCGACGTCCCCCATCTCGACCTCGACGAGGAGGTCGCCGTCCAGCGGGCCGCCCAGGCCCTCATCACGAGCGGGATCGTCCAGCACGCCCACGACGTGTCCGACGGCGGCCTGGCCGCGTGCCTCGCCGAGTCCGCTATTCACTCCGATGACCTCGGACTGGCGGTCGACCTGCCCGCCGCCGAGAACACGCGCCTCGACGCCGTTCTCTTCGGCGAGGCACAGTCGCGCGTCGTCCTCTCGGTGCGCCCGGACGACGTTCCCCAGCTGGAATCGACCCTCGCCGACCACGCCCCCGTGCAGGCGCACCGACTGGGCACTGTAACCGGCACCGGGATGCGCGTCGCCATAGGGGGCACGCCGGCGATCGAAACCGACGGGACGACGATTGCTGATCCGTATCGCTCTGCAATCCCCAATGCTGTCGCCTCCGAGTAACGTCCGCCCGACGACGTGCGGCTCCCGTCGCGAAGTCGGCGCGATTGACGCGTCCGTCCCCCTCGGCAGTGCGACACGTCCTCCTGCCATTCCGTCGTCCTCCCATCGCAATATGACGATAAGACGCAATGTCCGCTTCGTTTTGCGGGTGCTCTCGCTCTACGCGGGTCTCGGACTGTCGAACTGACGGCTCCGCGCACCGTCGCAGGGTGTTTGCATCACAAGGACGCAGCATTGGGCCGCTCTGCACGTGGATTATGTGTGCACTGCCGGTCTGCAGAGAAACCGCACGGGCTGCGGTGCGGTACCATCCCGACGCGTTTACAGACGCTTTCTCTTACACAAAGCGAATCCCGCCATGGCCGAGAACGCCAATCTCACGACTCTCACCGACGACAACTTCGAAGAGGAGGTTCTGAACGCCGATAAGCCCGTACTGGTCGACTTCTGGGCCACGTGGTGCGGTCCGTGCCGTCAGATCGCCCCGATCGTCGAGGACCTGGCCGACGAGTTCGAGGGCCGAGCGAAGGTCGGCAAGGTCGACGTCGACGAGAACCCCCAGGTCGCCCAGCAGTTCGGCGTCCGCTCCATTCCCACCCTGTTGTTCTTCAAGGACGGCGAGGTCCAGGAGCAGCTCGTGGGTGCCAGTGGAAAGAAGCCCCTGAAGGAGAAGCTGGAGGCACTCGCCGGCCAACCCGCCTAGCCCAGCTTCGAATGACGAGTGAGGAATGTCGAATGAAGGAGGAGCGATCGTTCATTCGGCATTCCGTCACTCCATTCGCAATTCGACACTCGCCCCCGACAGTGGTCGGGACATGAATTCGAAATTCCCCACTGAACATGCACACGAACGGACAACACCCGGACCTCTCGGCCTTTGAGGGCATCGACTTCTCGGAGGCCGAAGCGCGGGACGTCGTCATTATCGGAACGGGCCCGGCCGGCTGGACCGCGGCCCTGTACACGGCCCGGGCGGACTTGAATCCGCTCATCTTCATGGGCCCGGAGCCCGGCGGTCAGCTCACCACCACGACCGACGTCGAAAACTATCCCGGCTTCCCGGAGGGCCTCATGGGCCCAGAGATGATGGATCGCTTCCAGGATCAGGCCGAACGGTTCGGCGCCGAGACCCGGTACGGCACGATCACGGACGTGGACCTCCGAGAGCGGCCGTACCGCCTGCTCGTGGACGCGGAGACGCCGATCTATGCACAGACGGTCATCGTCGCCACGGGCGCCTCGGCCAAGTATCTCGGCCTCGAAAACGAACAGCGCCTCATCGGACAGGGCGTCTCGGCCTGTGCCACGTGCGACGGCTCCTTCTTCCGGGAGGAGACCGTGGCGGTCGTCGGCGGCGGGGACAGCGCCATGGAGGAGTCCACCTTCCTCACGAAGTTTGCCGAGAAGGTGTACGTCATCCACCGTCGCGACGAACTGCGGGCCTCGAAAATCATGCAGAAGCGGGCCTTCGAGAACGAAAAGATCGAGTTCGTGTGGAATACGGAGGTCATCGACGTGCTCGGCGAAAATGCCGTCGAGGGCATCGAGGTCGTCAACAACGAGACGGGCGAAACGTACGTCATGGACGACGTGACGGGCTTCTTTCTGGCCATCGGCCACACGCCGAACACGGGGCCGTTCGAGGGCTGGCTCGACATGGACGAGCAGGGCTACGTCCTCACGGACGCCGACTCGACCTACACGAACGTGCCCGGCGTCTTCGCCTCCGGCGACGCCCAGGACGACGAGTATCGCCAGGCCGTCACGGCGGCCGGCACCGGCTGCAAGGCCGCCATCGACGCCGAGCGCTGGCTGACCGAGCACGGACGGGCGGAGGTGCCTCACCACTCTGCCTCTCAGGACCTCGCGGTAGAGGCCTAACTATTCCTTTTCACCACCGGACCTCTGCTGCTGTGATCCGCACACTTCCTCACGGCCTCCTCTTTCTGTTCGCCTCTCTGGCCGTCGTGGGACTGCTGTCCACCGGCTGCACGTCGAGTTCCTCCTCTGAGGCCCCGTCCGAGCCGTCCGCCGACTCGAGCTCGACGTCCCCCGCCACGGCCGTCTCGGAGACGCCCCCGTCGGAGCCGTCCTCCCCCTCGGAGCCGCCCCCGCCCTCGCCCGAAGAGGAAACCAATCGCTCCCTTTCCGACAAACTCACCGACGCGAGCGTAGAAACGCGGGTCACGCAGGCCCTGGTCCAAACGTCGGCCCTGCGCGTTTTTCCGTTCCGTCCCCACGTCGTGAACGGACACCTCGTGCTTCGCGGCGACGTGAACACCGCCGACCAGTACCGGCAGGCCGAACGCGTGGCCCGAGACGTCGAGGGCGTGGAGGCGGTCACCAACGAGCTCACGATGGGAGGACGTGCCGTAACGGACGAGCGCCTCAGTGCCGACGACTCCTCGGAGCAGGATTCTGCCGTCTACCATACGGTGCAACAGGGCGACACGCTCTGGGAGATCGCCCGCGAGCACCGCGCCTCGATCGACCAGATTAAATCTCTCAACGACTTCGGGCCGACGATGCTCCGACCGGGCGAGCGCATTCGCGTGCGATAATGAAATAGAGTCGTCCCCCACGAGACGTCGATCACACGTACGTCTCGTACGTCAGCCGCTGTACCTTTTGGAGGAGGACCTCCGTCTTTTCGTGGAAGTCCTCCCGAATGGTTTCTCCGCCGATCTCGACGATCTGGCTCTCCTCCTGACGCGCAATCTGCGCAAATCCGAGATGACGATGGAAGGGAATGAGGGCCGCCTCGTTCGTCCGGAGACTCGTCCCCTTGTTGCGGAGAAGCTGGTCGACCCACCCCTTGTGCGTATCAACGTACAGGATGGAGATGTCGTTTTGGTCGGTGCCGGGTCGGAAGACGAAGCGAATGGAGGATATTTCTTGCTCAAAGCCTCTCCCGCCGCCAATCGTAAATCGGTAATCGATGAACGCGTGGTTCGCGCTACTGAGGCCGAGCCCTTCCTCCTCAATGAGCCGATCCCGAAGCGCCGACACCGTCAACGGCTCGCTCTGTGACGGCGTGCGATGGACTCGAACCTCTCGCGTCCCCATCTCGGCCACGACCGTATCGAGAAAGGCCCGAAGGGCCCCCTGCTCCACCGGCGTCACCACGCGGGAGGTCTGTAGCCAGTTCTGTGCGGCAGCATCTTGAGGAATAAGGAGAAGAACGGGGGCGAGGAGAAGTCCGACGAGCGATGCTGAACGGATAGACTGCAGCATTGGCGAGAACGTGCTTATTTTAAGACGAGTGAGAAGGAGGCACTCTAGGTGCAAGGCCCACTTCTCCCTGTCCCTCACCCAATGCTCCTACAACTTACGTGCCCAACTCCCGAAACGGGGGCTCGTCTTTTTTCAAGAGGGGCGCGTGTTCCCATTTCCGGGCGTGTCGGCCGCTGCACCCGGTTTTGCTCCCCCAAGAAGTCTCTCGCCTGAAGTCTACACTCCAAACAGAGTGTCGAAATACTGTTCACCGCCGTCGCAAATAATGGTCACGATCTTGGCGTCGGGCTGCTCGGCGTAGATGTCCAGCGCCACCGAGAGGGCCGCCCCGGCACTCGGGCCGATGAGAAGCCCGTGCTTCTGGGCCGCCTCCCGCGCCTGCCGGAACGTCTCGTCGTCGGAGACGCTTCGAAGCTCGTCGATGTAGTCGAACCACATCGTCGGGAGCTCACCGCCCTTCCCCAGTCCCTCGACCCGCGTGTCGTACGGCACGGGTTCCTCTCCGTAGAACGCCGTGGAAATGTTCGAATTCTCGGCGTCCACGCCCACCACGGTCACGTCCCGCCCCGCGGCCTCCGCTTCTTCCTTGATGCGCCGGGCCGACCCGCTGAGGAGCCCCCCCGTCCCCATTGCCGAGACGAGATGCGTCATCTCCGCGCCGGCCTGCGCCCAGATCTCCGGGCCCGTCCACCGGTAGTGGACGGTCGGGTTGCCCTGATTGTGGTACTGATCGACGAGAAAGGCCCCCTCTTCCTCCTCGGCCAGCCGTCGGGCCACCGCCCGGTAGTGCTCGGGATGATCCGCGTCGACGTTCGGGCACGTGTGCACCTCCGCCCCGAACGCCTTCATGTAGCCGATCTTGGACCGGCTCGTCGACTCCGGACAGGTGAGCTTGCACGTCATGCCGAGCCGGTTCGCGACCAGGGCGACGGCCCCCGCCGTGTTGCCGGAACTGGCCTCGATGACCGTGTCGTAGTTCCCGTCCTCCAAGGCCTCCGTGAGAATGCCCATCGCGATCCGATCCTTCATTGAGCGCGTGGGGTTCTCCGACTCCAGCTTGCACCGAATGCGCCCCCGCTCCACCCCGGGATAGTCCACCATGGGCGTGTCGCCAATCCGGCTCAGCACGGGGTCGTCGGTCGGGAAGGGACGGGGCGGTGCGTCCGTCGTCGGCACGGGCTCGGTCGACATGGTCGGGGGCAAGCGTCAGGGAGAGAGAACGCGAAATCGCTATTGAGACCGACGGGCGGTCCAGGTGTTCGAGGCCCAGCGGCCGGACTCCTGCGCCACAATGGTCGCGGATCCCGGTGTCCCGTCGGGTCCCTGCCGCCGCCGACAGTGGTGGCCGGCCCCGAACGGGAGTGAACCCGCGATCCATCGTGACGGGGGGTCGTCGTGTAGCCTCCATTTCACAAGATGGTCCATAGCACCGGTCTCCACATTCAATTTTTCCCCAATCATTCGTTCTCACGGGCCTCTCCTCAAACATTCCGAATGGCCGTCTGTGATCACATAGCTCGGTTTCTCCATTTCTCTCCGAGCGGACCCGCTCCGAAACCAACCCGACGCGAAGGAGGTTCTGAGCGAACGGTTCACGTCTGTCTCAACACCCTCCCCTCCGTGATGGCGCACCTTGCGGTTGACCACGTGACGAAGCGCTACGGCGATACCGTGGCGGTCGACAATATTTCGTTCGAGGCCGAACCCGGTCGCATCCTCGGCCTCCTCGGTCCCAACGGCGCCGGAAAAACCTCGACCATCCGAATGATCACCTACATCATGGTGCCGGACGCCGGGACCGTGCGCTACGACGGCGCCCCCGTCGGCCCCTGGAGCCAGCAGCGCATGGGCTACCTGCCCGAGGAACGGGGCCTCTACGACCGCCTTCGCGTAAAGGAGCAGCTCGTGTACCTCGGCACGCTCAAGGGCCTCTCCCGGGCCGAGGCCGCCCAGCGCGCCGACACATGGCTCGATCGGTTCGACGCCACCGACTGGGCCGACATGAAGACCGAAGAGCTGTCCAAGGGGATGCAGCAAAAAATCCAGTTCATCGCCACGCTGCTGCACGACCCGTCGCTGCTCATCTTCGACGAACCGTTTAGCGGCCTCGATCCCATCAACGCCGACCTCCTCCGCGACATCATTCTGGAGCTGCGTCGGGACGACCGGACCATTCTCTTCGCCTCCCACCGCATGGAGCAGGTCGAGCAGCTCTGCGACGACATCTGCCTCATGGCGCAGGGCGACGTGGTCCTCCAGGGCACTCTTCGGGCGGTGAAGGAGCAGTTCGGCCAAAACACGCTGGTGCTGGAGTTCGACGGCGACGATGCGTTCATCGACGAGCTGGTGGCGGCCGATAGGGTGCGCGCGATTACCCGCAGCGCCCATCGTGCGGAGCTCAGCCTGGCCGACGGCACCGACGCCCGGGAGGTGCTGGATCTCGCCCTCGATCGTACCGACGAGCTCTACCGCTACGAGCGCGTGGCTCCGCCGCTCAACGAGATCTTCGTCGAGGTCGTGGGGGAAGCCGAGGCCCGGCGGATGCAGGAAGAGGCAGTCGAGGCTCCCGCCTGAAGACCGTTTCGGGGGACACGGTCCTGATCGCCCACACTTCCGCACGCCCACGTTCCCACGCGCACCATGTCGCTCCACAAGATCTGGCTCATCCTTCGCAGCGAGTTCTGGCGCCGCGTCCGGTCGAAGGCATTTCTCCTCGCCACCCTCCTGGTCCCGATTGGCATCGTCATTCTGTTTTCGTTGCCGGCCCTGTTTGGCTACCTCGCCGAACAGACGGACCACCGCACCGTGGCCCTCGTCGACGAGACGGAGCAGCTCGCCGACTCGCTGGTGGCAACCAGCGGCAGTCAGCTCACCTTCCAGCCCACCGACGCCCCGACCGACTCGGTGCGGGCCGCCGTGCGCAGCGGTCGCTACGACGGCTACCTCCACCTGCCGGCCTCTCTCCTGTCCGGGGACGGCGACGCCACGTACTATTCGATGGAGGGCGGCGGCCTTTCTCTCCGCTCCGACCTGCGCACGCAGGTGAACCGGGTCGTTCGACGGGACCGGCTGGAGAGCGCCGGGGCCTCCGCCGACGTGCTCAGCATCGTCGACGCCGACGTCTCCCTCGCCACCCGAACGCTGACGGAAGAGGGCACGACCTCCGACTCGTCCCTCGCCTTCACGGCCATCGGCTACGTACTGGCCTTCGCCATTTACATGGCGGTCTTTATCTACGGCCAGTACGTGATGCAGGGAGTGATCGAGGAGAAGAGCAATCGCGTAGTCGAGGTGATCGTGTCGTCGGTCCGCCCCTTCGAACTGCTCATGGGCAAGGTGCTCGGCATCGGGGCCATGGGCCTGACCCAGATGGTGACGTGGGGCGTGCTGGTGACCGCAGGCTCGGCCGCGGTCGGCCCCCTTTTAGCCCTCTTCTTTGCCCCGTCCGACCTCGGCGCTTCTCCCGGCGCCTCCCCCGAGGCCATGCAGGACGCCGCCGGCATCTCGATTCCGACGATCCCCGTCGACCTGGTCGTCTGGTTCATCCTCTTCTTCCTCGGAGGCTTCCTGCTCTACGCGGCGCTCTTCGCCGCCGTCGGGTCGGCCGTCGAGCAGCAGCAGGACGCGCAAAACCTGCTGCTGCCGGTCACGTCGCCCCTCATCCTGCCCCTGCTCTTCCTCATCTTTATCATCGAGAGCCCCAACGCGACCGTGTCGGTCGTTACGTCGATGATTCCCCTCTTTTCCCCCATCCTCATGGTGCTTCGGATCGCCATCACCAGCGTTCCCGTCTGGGAAATTGCGACGGCCTTCGTGCTCCTCATCGGCACGTTCGTCGGGACGATCTGGGTGGCCGGTCGCATCTACCGCGTCGGCATCCTCTCCTACGGAAAAACACCCGGCTTCCGCGAGCTGGCCCGGTGGGTCACCTACGAATAGCAGGCGGGCGCCCTGCCCCAATCTGAGGCCGAACGCCACTCTCATTCTCCCACTCGCCCTCTCCCCCTCGTTTCCAACACATCCAACGAATCCGGCGGGGGCCCTCCGTCACTCGATTTGGGTTGTCCCCGGCCGATGATGCTGTGTTTTCACGCGGGATTAGCGGCCGTACGCCCCTATGGAGCCGTCCTGCCCCCGATCTTTTCCCTGCCCTGTGCATTTGAATAGGGTCGCTTCGGCGGGCTTACGTCCCTCCAGTCGGTGGGCCTGCGAGCGACGCCCTCGCGGTCTGTGCCGTCTTTCTATTCCGACACGCCTATGGACACGACGCTTTCGAAAGCCTCTCCGGTCGAGTACGAGCTGGAAATTCACGCCACGGCCGACGACATCGAGCCGCACCTCAAGGAGGCCCTCAAGGAGCAGCGCACGCACATGGACGTGCAGGGCTTCCGGAAGGGGAAGGTCCCCCTCGGGCTCGTCAAGAAAATGCACGGCGAGGCCATCGGCTACAAGGTGGCCGAGGAGTTCGTGCAGGAGGCCTTCGAGGATGAGATCGAGGAGAACGACGACATTGAGCCACTCGGCCAGCCGACGATCACGGAGCTCGACTACGAGCTCGATGACGACCTGCGGGCGGTGGTCCGCTTCGGGGTGCGGCCGGAGGTCGACCTCCAGGACGTGTCCACCGAGCAGATCTCAATGCTCGAGCACGAGGTGAGCGAGGAGGACGTGGAGGAGGAAATCGAGCGCCTCCGCACCGAGGAGGCAGACCTTCTCCCGATGGAGGACGAGCCGGCCGGCGAAGAGGACTTCGTCAACGTCGACCTTCAGCGCATCGACCCGCAGACCGACACGCCCATCATCGGGGACAAGGACGAGGACCTCTCCTTCTTCCTCGACGACGATCGGCTGAAGGAGGAACTGCGCGAGGCCCTCGTGGGCAAGAAGGCGGGCGACACCTTTCGCGTGGAGCTGCCCCAGGAGCCGGCCCACGACCACGGCCACGAGCATCAGCACGACCACGGAGACGAAGAGGAGCGCCTCTACGAGGTGACCGTCAACGACGTGAAGGAGCGGGACCTCCCCCCGTTCGACGAGGCCTTCGTGCGCCGCATCTCCGAGCAGGAGTTCGAGGATCCCGAGGCCTTCCGCGAGGAGATGCGGCGGCGGCTGCAGGAGCAGTGGGACGAGCAGGCCCGCGAGATGGTACAGGGCGACATCATCGACAAGATGCTGGAGCTGCACCCCGTCCCCGTCCCGGAGTCGGTTATCGAAACGTACCTCGACTCCTTCGTCAACCAGGTCGAACAGGAACACGACGGCGAGCTGCCGGAGGACTTCGACGAGGAGCACTTCCGCAACCGCAACCGGCGGGACGCGGAGAAGCAGGGCCGATGGATGCTCATTCGCGACAAGGTGGTCGAGGAGGAAGACCTGGAGGTCACCGACGAGGACCTGCAGAACTTCTTCAATGAGCAGGCGGCAGAGGACGACCAGGTCAGTGCGGAGCAAATCGAGCAGTTCTACCGCCAGATGCCCCGCATGATGGACCGCGTGAAGCAGCAGATCTTGAGCGACAAGGTCTACGACCTGCTCATCGAACGCTTCGACGTGCAGACGAAGTCGCGTGAGGAGTTCGAGGAAGAAATGGAGCACCAGCATCAGTCCCGCCAGGCCATCACGCCGTAGCGGAAGTCTGGAGGGATGGGCCGTGTGGTCGCATGGACGTCGAGCGCAGAGCGTCAATCCATCGATACTTTCACACACCCACACCTCCATCCCCTCTCCTAACAGGAACCATTCCCCCCGCCGAAAGGTGGGAGCCTCTCCGCACCGTCCGCTGCATTCCCCATCGATTCACGAGTCGCCATGGCCGACGCCGACGACTTCATTAAATTCAGCAAGAGCCTGACGTCGCTTCCCCGCAACGTCTACCAGGGTGGGATGGGCGACCAGCCCACGTCCGGGCTCGTCCCCATGGTTGTCGAGCAGACGACGCGGGGCGAGCGGGCGTACGACATCTTCAGTCGCCTGCTCAAGGAACGGATCATCTTCATCGGAACGCCGATCAACGACCAGATCGCGAACCTGACGGTCGCCCAGCTGCTGTACCTGGAGAGCGAATCCTCGGAGAAGGACATCAACCTGTACGTTAACTCGCCGGGCGGCGTCATTTACAGCGGCCTGGGGGTCTACGACACGATGCAGTACGTGAACGCCCCCGTCGCCACGATCTGCGTGGGGCTGGCCGCCTCGATGGGGTCGGTGCTGCTGGCGGCGGGCGAGGACGGCCGCCGCGCGGCGCTGCCCAACTCGCGCGTCATGATCCACCAGCCGATGGGCGGGGCCGAAGGGCAGGCCTCCGACATCGAAATTCAGGCCCAGGAGATTATGTGGCTCAAGAAGCGGCTCTACGAGATCCTGGCCCTCCACACCGACAAGGACATCGAGCAGATCGAGGACGACGCCGACCGCAACTACTGGATGAGCGCGGAAGAGGCCCAGGACTACGGCCTCGTGGACAACGTGCTGAATCCGAAAAATCTCGAGGGCCTGAAGTCCATCCGCCCCAACGGCGAACCCGACACGGAGCAGGACGACGAGTAAACAGTCCCCGTTCTCGAAACACCTGGCGGCGCCCCCGACGGTCCTTCGGGGGTGCCGCTTTTTTTATTTCTCCTCTCCCTCACGACATCTACACGTAGATTCCGTTCCTGGGTGCAACCGCCTTTTCGATTCCCCTGTCCACTTGGGATAGACGAACTGTTCTTCCTCATTGCATCCCCAATTGACATGCGTCTGATCCGCCTCGTCCTCGTCCTTCTCCTGGCCGCGGGCCTCTCGTCCTCGGCGCTCGGCCAGTCCAGCCGGTCCCTCTCGCGCACGTTCGAACTCGCGAACTCGGGCACGGTCAGCCTCAGTGCCTACAAAGGACGCGTGGACGTGCAGACCGTAGATACCGATTCGGTGCAGGTGGAGGTGCGCATCGAGGCCGACGAGCAGAAGCACGTGGAGCAAACGCGCATCCGGTTCGACGCCTCTCGGGAGCACCTCGCCATCGAAACCGACTACGACGAGATCGAGGGGAATCAGAAGCTGTTCGGCCTGTTCAGCTTCGGGTCGATGATTCGCCCCGCAACCGACTACACAATCACCCTTCCCCGAACGGCGTCCCTGTCCGTCGACACGTACAGTGCCCCCGTTCACGTGGAGTCGCTCGAAGGAGACCTCCAGATCGATGCCTACTCGGGCGACCTGATCGCCGACCGGACGGGCTCGCTCGACGCCGACACCTATTCGGGCGACGTTCGCGTTTCTCAGACCGAAGGCCCGGTCACGGTCGAGACGTACTCGGGCCGCCTTCGCGCCGACTCGCTCTCCGGGTCCGTCACCTTCACGAGCTACTCGGGCTCGGCCACGCTCGGCGTTGCGCGCCTCACGGCCGACTCTCAATTTAATACGTACTCGGGAGACGTTTCCCTCACCCTGCCGGACGGAACGGGCGCGGTCATAGAAACGACGAAGGACGCCTTCGAATCCGACGTTCCCGTTCGCACCGAGCAACTGGACGACGATCGCATTCGGGCGACGGTGGGGGACGGCGGTCCTCTCCTCCGGTTTGACAGTTACAGCGGCGCCCTCCGCCTGCAGCAGCAGTAACCGCCGGCCCAGGGCACAACAAAAAAAAGAGAGGCACTGGCCCGGGGGGAGGAAGGAGGGAAGGCCAGCGCCTCTCTTAAGCTCGGAGACGTACCGCGTATGGGATTTGAACCCATGCTACCGGCGTGAGAGGCCGGCGTCCTAGACCAGGCTAGACGAACGCGGCATGTCGTGTCAAGTGCGGGCTCTCCAACACGAGGAGAAGATCCAGGTTTCGCGTTCATCGAAATTCTACCTCTCCGACTCTCCATCCCGCACGGGCTCCCCGCGGCCCAAAGGCTCTAGCAACCTGTTGCGCATTGGTGCTTGAGTGCTTGTCTGGACGATTTATTGGTGTTCTATCGTGTTCTATCGTGTTCTATCGAGCAAATTTTGCCGTCGATTGATTCGTGTACAAACTTATTTGCCAGCTTAAAAAGGAAGTGTAAAGATGGGTCTATGCGCAACAGCCTGCTAGCACTGTTTCTGAATGCCCCCCCCTCGGAATATCCACCGTCGCTTTCGTCTTTACATTCTGAGTGCGCGGAGCGTCAGAAACACCTCCACCCCGGCAGCGTGCATCCATTGGATGTATCCAAACGGGGATTCCCCGTGCGACCCTCACGCGGACACTCGGTCTTTCCGCGTGTTCTTCGTCGTTTGATCGTTCTTCTGCCCTCGGATTTCCTTGCTCCAGATTCCCAATATGCGTATGCCACAATCGTCCGGTTCTCTTCGCTGGCTTTTTGGATTCTCTCTTCTCGGAATCGCTCTTTTCCTCGCGGGATGCGGGGGCTCCGGATCGGAGGGTGACGAGGGAGCGCCCTATCAGGTCGGGGAGCCGCTGTCCGACTCCACGATTGCCCTCGTCGTCTCCTCCCAGTACGGGTCCGACACCCTGTCCGCCCAGCAGTACCAGCGTCAGACGAAGATGCGCATGCAGCGCCTCTCCCCCGATGAGCGCTCACCGGACACCGTTCAGTCCATTCACGAGACCCTCGCCCGGGGCTTCGCACAGAACCACGTGATGCGGGAACGGGCCCAGACCCAGGACTTCGACGTCGACAGCGCACAGGTCTCGCAGCGCCTCCAGCAGATTACGAAGCAGTATCAGAGCGAAGCTCAGCTCAAAAAGCAGCTGGCCCAGAACAACATGACGCTCGACTCTCTCCGGTCTCTCATCGCCGAGCGTCTCCAGACGCAGCAGCTGCAACAGCAGATGGCGGAGAGCGCGGAGGAGCCGTCCTCGGCCGAGGTGGAGGAGTACAGCAAAGCGAATCGTCGCATCCGTGCCCAGCACATTCTGCTCCGGGCCGACCAAAATGCGTCGGAATCCAAGGTCGACTCGGCCCGCCAGGCGGCCACCGCTCTCATTGACAGCGCCGAGGCCGGCACCGACTTTTCTGGCCTCGCCCGCCGGCACAGCGAGGGGCCCTCTGCCAGCCAGGGAGGGGACCTCGGCTTCTTCACCGAGGACCAGATGGTCGACGAGTTCTCTGAGGCTGCCTTTGCCCTTGCCGATTCCGGAGACATTGCTCCCGAGCCCGTCCGCACCCGCTTCGGCTTTCACGTGATTCGCCTCACGAATCCGGGAGAACCCCTGGACACGACCAAGGCCCGCCAGCAAATGATGCAGGAGCGTCAGAAGCAGGCCGTCCAGGACCAGGTGGATGAGCTCCTCCAAGACGTAACCGTTCGGGCTCACCCGGACGTCGTCCAGGCTGGACTGTACGAAGAGTAGGCACTTTCCTTCACGTAACGGACGTTACTCGGCGCCGCTCTCTTCTCCCGAAGGGGGCGGCGCCTCCGTTTTTGCCCCGTCCGGCGACGCCTCCTTTCGCATCTCGACGTGGGGGCGGCCCGCCTCTTCGAACCTCCGACCCGTCGACGCAAATCCGAACTCCTCGTACCACGCCTCCAGGTGCGACTGGGCGTGGACGAGAAACGTGGAAAACCCCGCCCGACGGGCGTCTTCGAGAACGGCCTGAACCAGTTCGGTTCCGTATCCTTCTCCTCGATATTCGGGCAACACCGCAAAGCGCTCGAGCTTCGCGACGATGTCCTCGTCGTGCGGGACGGTCCGCCACCGAGCCGTGGCTACAGCCTCTCCCTCGACCCAGCCCAGTACGTGACGACTCGCGTCGTCGTGCCCGTCCCATTCCTCCTCCGGTGGACACCCCTGCTCCTCAATGAATACATGTTTTCGGATGGAGCGCGCCTTTTTCCAATCGGATTCGCTCTGTACCGGTGTGATTTTCATTGTGCGGTCGGACAAGTGTGAAAAGGGACCGTACCAACCACAATGATGCGGGTCGCTGGGGTTTCAATCGTCGGCCCGCTTTGGCCCACCGTTCCACTTTTTGTCAGTGCCCCCCATGCCCCCCGCTTCCTCCATCGACGACTGGTCGGACTGGGAATCTCGGTTCGCCTCGCTTCTCGCCGATCGGGCCGGCGATGCCGCGCACGACCGAGCTCACGTCGAACGCGTCGTGACCACCGCCCGCCGGCTGGCCCAGGAGACAAACGCGCAGCTCGAGGTGGTCGTCCCGGCGGCGTGGCTCCACGACTGTGTGGTCCTCCCAAAGGACGCTCCTCACCGTGACGAGGCGTCTCGACGAGCCGCCGAGACCGCACGTACCTTTCTCATCAACGAAGGATATCCGGACCGCTGGATCGATCCGATCACCCACGCCATCGAGGCGCACAGCTACTCGGCCGACGTTTCCCCCGACACTCCGGAAGCCAAAGTGGTCCAGGACGCCGACCGGCTCGACGCCCTCGGGGCCGTCGGCCTCGCCCGCTGCTTCATGGTCGGCGGTTCCCTCGACCACGCCCTCTACGACCCCGACGATCCCTTCTGTAATGATCGTTTGCCGGACGACGACACCTACGCGATCGACCACTTCTACACGAAACTCCTCCGCCTCCCCGACACGATGAACACCGCCGCGGGCCGGAAAGAAGCCGAACGACGAGCCGAATTCCTCCGCACCTACCTGGACCGACTCGCGGACGAAATCGGACATCAGTAAGAGGGACAAGCCCTCAACCGTCCTTCCCTCGAACCTGGACTCGTCTCTCCCCGCGTTTGCTTCCCTACGCGTATTCGCCTAATTGCTACGCCATCCGGAGGCCGCAATGAGCACTGCCGTCGCCCAACGACATTTGACCGTCGAGGAGTACCTGGAGCTCGACGCCGACGCCGAGCAAGACGAGTCTCCATAAGCTTCCTCCCGTCCACACTTTCCCTCCCTCCTCTTCTGGGAAACCCACCCTTTGCCGCCCCGGTTCGACTCTTTTGCAGGCACACCGCTCTCGACAGAGGCCTAGACATTCAGGTACGTGGGAAGGGGTTCTCATGACCCGAGGCTCCGGGATAACGTCCTGAACTCGTCTCTGTCGAAAACGTCCCACCCTTTCGGTCCAGCCACAAAACGAACGCCGAACTGCCATGGAGCCCATCGAAAACCGCGTCGCCGACAGTGAGATTCAGGTCTTTAACCTGGCCGACCTCTGGGACGACCGGCCCCTCACGGAACTCGACATCAGTACGTTCCTGGTCGAAGGCCTCATGCTGAAGGAAAAGGAGTTCCGAGCGGCCGTCGACGAGCACGACTGGTCGCAGTACGAGGACGAACACGTGGCTCTGTACTGCTCGACGGATGCCATCGTCCCCACCTGGGGCTACATGCTCATTGCCTCGAGGCTCCACGGCACTGCTGCGTCCACCACCCTCGGCCGGAAAGACGACGTGCAGCGGGAGTACTACAGCCGGGCCCTCGCCGATGTCGACTGGTCGGCCTACGAAGACCATCCCGTCGTCATCAAGGGCTGCGGAAGCGACGTCGTCCCGGAGATGGCCTACGTTCGCGCCACGCAAGAGCTGCAGGACGTGGCCCGCAAGCTGATGTACGGAGAGCCCTGCTCGTCCGTCCCCCTTTGGCGTCGTCCCCAAAATGACAATCCCAAGCCTGACGCAGAGACCGTAGGAGTCAAAAAACCCGACCTCCCCTCACCAAATTCGTGAGGTGTGATTCGTGATAAGTGACCGGAATCCCCGTAGGACGCTCTCCTCACACAGCACGGATCACGGACGGTGCAAATGAACGTAGGCACGGAGACCGGGGGCCTTCTGGGCTGGCTGGACACCCTCCTCGAGCAGCTCGAACGGACTCGCAGCTACCGCTGGGCCCGCCTGTATCTCCATCAGCACGAACAGGCCGTTCCGCCGATGCTCTTTTTCGGCGGGGTCACCTGGGATGTCCTTACCCTCCAGCGCATCGATGCTCTGCTGGACAACCTCATCCTGGGCATCTACCTCGCCCTCCTCGGGGGCTTCGTCGTGCTCGCAATCCTGGATCGCAATGACCGTCCCCTTCCCCACCCCCTCCAGAAGCTTAGCACCTGGGCCCCCGGTGCGATTCAGTTTCTGGCCGGAGGCCTCTTCAGCGCCTACGTGATCTACTACACGCGGAGCGCCTCCTTCACGACCGCCTCCCTGTTTCTGCTCATCCTCGTCGCCCTTCTCGTCGCGAACGAGATTATTTGGAGCCGCCTCTGGAGCTCCTACCTCCTTCTCGGCATTTACTTCCTGGCGGTCTTCTGCTACTTCACCTTCTTTCTGCCCACCGTGCTGGGCACGATGGGCTTCGGCGTATTCCTGACGAGCGGCTTCGTGAGCGCGGGTCTCGTCATTGGCCTCATTCTCTACCTGGACACCCACGACGTCTTCGCGGGAACGGGATCGTTTCTCGGCGCGGTCGGCGTCGTGCTCGGCCTCCTCGGGCTGGTCGTCGTCTTCTACGTAAACCACTGGATCCCTCCCGTCCCCCTGGCCCTTCAGGATGGCGGCGTCTACCACAACGTGTCGCGCGACAGCAGTGCGTTTCTGCTCAAATACGAAGAGCCGCCCTGGCATCGTCCGTGGCAAAACGACGCCGACCCGTTTCCCTACGCCTCCTCCGACACCGTCTACTGCTTTGCCGCCGTCTTTGCCCCCACGGCCCTCCAGACCACCGTCTATCACCACTGGCAGTACTACGATTCAAAGCGAGAGGCATGGGTGGACACCGATCGCATTGGCTACGACGTCGTCGGAGGACGACGCAACGGCTATCGGGGCGTCACGTTCAAGCGGCACGTTCACCCGGGCGAGTGGCGCGTCACGGTCGAAACGGTCGACCGCCGTCCCATCGGCCGCATCCGTTTCGAGGTCGTACCGGCCGATACCTCGAGCAACCGCACCTACAAGACCCGCCGCTACCGGTAAGGCGGCTGATCCGTGAAGCGGGACCCGCGGCGGATGGTCGCATCACGATTCACTCATCACGTTTCACGTGAACGCTCACCTCTCCCCTTCGACCGACAATCTGCCGTCAATGCACCTCGACCTCTCCGATCAAACCATTCTCGTCACGGGGGCCGGCCGGGGAATTGGAGCCGCAATTGCCCGCGCCCTGGCCGACGCCGGAGCCACTGTCGCCGTCCACTACGGACAAAGCCGCAAGGCCGCCCAGGCGGTGGCTGAGGAGTGCGGCCACGGGGCCCGCCCATTTCAGGCGGATCTCTCTGACCTCGACCAGACCGATCGCCTCTTCGACACCGTCACGGATACACTTGGGCCCGTGAATGCCCTCGTCCTTAATGCCGGCGTCGCTCAGTCGACACCCCTCACCGCCGACACGGACGACTGGCACGAGGCGTGGACCGACACGATGCACGTCAATCTCCGAGCACCCGAACTGCTGTGCCGACATGCCCTTCCCCACTTCCGACGGCAGGGCGGCGGTCGCATCATCAGCATGGCCTCCCGAGCGGCCTTCCGCGGCGATACCCCCGACTACATGACCTACGCCGCCTCCAAAGCCGGACTTGTCGCGTTCACGCGCTCGATGGCTCGCGGCTTCGGCTCCGACGGCGTGAAAGCTTTCACGATCGCGCCGGGCTTCGTCCACACGGACATGGCGGAGGACTTCATCGCCGAGTACGGAGAAGAGCACGTCACCGGCGACCTCGCCCTCGACGAACTCACCGAGCCGGAGGACGTGGCCCCGCTCGTCGTCTTCCTCGCCGGCGGCCACGCCGACCACGCCACCGGCACCACGATCGACGTGAACGCAGGCAGCTACGTGCACTGACGAATCCGGCCCCGATTAGATTCGCTTTCGCCGAGGTGTCCCCTTATCCTACCTTTACGCTCATCTCCGGTACCAACTGCGAGGGCGCCATGACATTGCTCGAAGTGCTCGTTCTTCTCCTCATTGCCGCCATCGCCGGCGCCCTGGGCCAGGCCCTCTCCGGATATTCCCTCGGGGGATGCCTGATCTCCATCGTCGTCGGATTTATCGGGGCCTTCCTGGGGCTCTGGATGGCTCGCGAACTCGGCATGCCCGAGCCCTTTCCCATAAGTGTGGGCGGAAACACGTTCCCTCTCCTCTGGGCCATCATCGGGTCCGCCCTCTTTTCCGCCATTCTGGGTGCGCTCGGGAAACGACGGTCCTCGCAATGAGGCGGTTCTCGAGCGGACGCAAAATGGGAATCGCTTAGTCGCCTCTTCCTGTCGAGGTCTGTTTCTGCAAAAAGTCCTCGAGGAGGCCATTGAACTCGTCCGGCCGTTCGACCGGGAGCGCGTGCCGGGTGTCCTCGACCACCGCAAGCTCGGCCCGGGGCATCTCTGCCGCCATCCGATTCTTTTCCGACACGGGCGTGTAATCGTGCTCCGACGACACGAGCAGGGTCGGGGCTGTGATCGACGCCAGCCGATCTTCGATGCTCCACCCCATGATGGCATCGACCGACCAGAGGTATCCTTTCTTGTCGTTCTCCGCCCAGCGACGAATGAACTCCTCCCGCAGCTCCTCCTGGTCGGGCTTCACGAAGAGCCGATCCGCAATCAGGTCCCCCACTCGTCGCATCCCCAGCAGCTGCACCGCCAGCCGGCGAGACACGTAAAACCAGACGTCCGCCCACGTCTGCAGCCGCATGTCATCAGTTGCATTCACGACGACGAGGCATCGCACCAGCCGAGGCGCGTCGGCGGCCAACTGCAGGGCCACCATGCCTCCCATTGACAGCCCCACCACGTGTGCCGGCGTGGCATCGATCGTGCGGAGCAGGACGGCCACATCCCGGGCAAATGTGGCGACGTGGTAGGGGCCGTGCGACCGCTGGGACCGACCATGCCCCCGAAGGTCGACCCGAATGACCCGGTAGGCGTCCGCAAAGTGAGACACCTGAGCGAACCAGTCGCGCCCGCTCGAGCCGAGTCCGTGCACGAAAAGGAGCGGTGGTCCCGTCCCGGTTTCCTCATAGTACAGGCGCGTGCCGTCGACCGAAAAATACGGCATAAGCAGAGAAGCGTGTCCACTGGATGAACCCCTCCCCCTGCTACCTCTGTCGTCTCGTTTCGTTCAGTCTCTTTCCCCGCCTCTCCCGTGAGCCGCCTCCCCCCGCAGGGATCATTTTATAACACAGTGCGTCAAAATACTACGGAAATGACGCAACGCGTTACGACGTAGATTCCAGGTTTTCTCCGACATGGCCCGACGCATCAAACGGTACGATAACAGGAAGCTCTACGACACAGAATCGAGTGAATACGTGTCGTTGAGCGACATTGCCGAGTTGGTGCGCCGTGGGGAGACCGTCGAGGTCGTGGACAACGCCACGGGCGAGGATCTTACCGCCCAGACGCTCACCCAGATCATTTTGGAGGAGGGGAAGGAGGGGCGGGAGGTCATTCCCTCGGATCTGCTCCATCAGTTGCTGCGGCGAAGCGGGAAGATGGTCGACGTGGGCATCGATCAGATCCGCTCCACAATGGACGATCTCGTGCAGAGCTCGGTGGGTCGCCTGAAACAGCTGGTCCAGCGTCCCCGAACTCAGGAGCTCGACGAGCTTCGCTCTCAGTTGCGCGAGCTCGAGCATCAGCTTTCCGTCCTCCTCGACACGCTCGAAGACCAACCCGACATCTCCTCTCCCCCTCTACCCTCAGAATCTCATGCGGAGCCGGAGGCCCTTCAGAAAGACGCTTCGTCGTAGCGCATGCGCCCTTTTGTCATCAAAATGTTCACCAACCATCCTGTGAACTCATGACCGATCAACCGAAAGAATCTCCTCGCGACGAATCCCTTCAGGACGAACTTGCCAAGCGCGGACGCGACGTGTGGCTTGCCGGTCTCGGGGCCCTCGCGACCGTCGAAGAGGAAGGGAGCAAACTGTTCAATCGCCTCGTCGACCGCGGAAAAAATTTCGAGACTGAACGCCGCGAAGAACTTAAAGACGTGAGCGAAGAGGTCAGCGAAAAGGCCCGCGAACAACGAGACGAAGCCCTCTCGCAGCTCGAAGAGGCGAGTGAAGAGACCCAATCTCGTCTGCTGGACACCGTAAACGCAGCCCTCGAGCGTTTTGGCGTTCCTACCCGCAGCGAGGTCGATCGTCTGTCGGAACGGGTCGAACGACTCTCGGAACAGGTCGATGACCTCTCCCAAACCCTATCAGAACGCCCCCAAGAATCGGATTCCTCTCAAAAGTAGCGTTCGTTCCCTTGAAGGAGCCTCCGTGCGAAGAGGCTCCTTCAGGGATCTTGATGATACTATTATTGCCGTGCTAGGCGAATGCGCCCCCCCTCTCGTTTTTCGGACATGATTGGAAGCGCTTTTACTCTCCTGAATATTGCGATGTGATCGCACCTTCGACCATGGATTCGACCACGATGACTTCGAGTGGGCCCATCGGCCGGAGCACCGTTGGACTCGGCTGTGCCGGGGGTGTGATTGAGGGGGCCGTCTACGAGATTGGAGCGCTCTGTGCTCTCGACGAGGCCGTCGAGGGCGTCAACCTGCACGCCCTCGACATGTACGTGGGCGTCAGCTCGGGGGCCCTCATCGGAGCCATGTTGGCCAACGGCGTTCCGGTGCAGAAGCTCAGTCGAGCCGTCATTTTAGAGGCCCGCGACCCGAGCCTCAACCTCGATTCGGAAATCCTCTTTCGCCCCGCTATTCGCGAGTTTGCCGGCCGACTTCGACAACTCCCTGCGACCCTGGTCTCATCCCTGGAGTACTATGTCCGCAATCCGACCGACCTCTCGCTTCTCGGTCTAATCGCCGGCTTTGGCTCGGCCCTTCCAACGGGCCTGTTCACCAATGCCCCCCTCGAACACTTCCTCGCCGAAGCCCTCTCGGGAGGGAACCGCACCAACGACTTTCGTGAGCTGAAACGTCAGCTCTACGTGGTGGCCATGCACCTCGACTCGGCCGACGTGGTCGTCTTTGGGGAGTCCGACCACAATCAGGTGCCCATTTCGTCCGCCATACAGGCCTCCACTGCCCTACCCGGCCTATACACCCCCGTCGAACTGGACGACCGCTATTACATCGACGGCGTTGCCCGACGCACTGTTCATGCCAGCGTGGCTCTGGATGCCGGCGCCGACCTTCTCTTTTGCATCAACCCCATCGTACCCGTCAATATTCAACTGAAGCAGCATGCCGAACGGCTCCTGAACGACGACCGTGACGGCCCCACCCTGGCCGATCGTGGGCTCCCGTCCGTTCTCTCTCAAACCTTTCGGGCCATCGTCGACTCTCGGAAGCAAACCGGCTTCAAAAAATACGAGCACACCCACCCGAACGCCGACCTAATTCTCATCGAGCCGGACTGCGACGACACGCGTCTGTTCTTTTCGAATATCTTCAGCTTCGAAAATCGCCGTGACGTCTGTGAACACGCCTATCAGGCCACGAGGCGCCATCTTCGAGACCGGACCGATGAGATTGCGCCCCTCCTCTCCCGTCACGGCCTCCGCCTAAAGCAGGACGTCCTCACCGATAAATCGCGCTCCCTCTACGAAGAGCAGTTCCCTGCACGATCAGGAAGTACCCCGACCGAATCTGATGTCACCTCGACCACGGACGTACTTCAGGAAACGAATCAGGTACTCGACCGACTCGACGCGATGCTGGACCGCGTTCGGGCGCAGACCGCCTGAGTCTGTTGCTTTTGCCCTCCTACTTGCCAAACAACGCCAGCATCAGCCCCAGCCCAAAGAGCGGAATCGTCATCCAGAGCGTTCCCCCCTGGACCGCCGAAATTACCCCCCCAATGATGCACGCCCCTGCGAGGATGCCGCTACGGAGTCCCGCGAGCGGATCGCTCGGTGACTGCTCAGTCATTGATTCCTCCAGGTGCGACACTCCCGTGGTCAGCAACTGAGGGAGCTTCAACGCCACGTCCACCAGTTCCGGTGCGCTGCTCACCATCTCCGAGCCCAGGGTCCACGGGTTAAATCGTTCTCGGAAGATCCTCTGCACGTGGTGACGGGAAACCGCCACCACGTCGAGATCCGGATCGAGGGTTCGCCCCACCCCTTCAAATGTGACCAACGCTTTCACCATGAGCGTCATCTCTACGGGGAAGAAGACCCGATACCGTCCCCCCAGACTTAAGGACCGAAGAATCACCTGCGCCAGGCTAATGGACCCCTGTTTGCTCCGCATCAGAAAGTGACGCGCCATGTCAGATACGGCACGCCGAAACCCCTGCGGATCTCCCCCCTCTCCGACGCGCGCCATGTCGGTCAAATAGCGAGCGGCCCCCTCCACATCCCCCCGGACGAGCGCGTAGTAGTAGTACAGCATCCGCCGCTTCAGATCCGACCGGAAACGGCCGACCATCCCAAGGTCGATGAACCCAATTTGCAGATCCTCGGGACGATCCCCCGAAATAATTTTGAGGTTCCCCGCGTGCAGGTCGGCGTGAAAAAACCCGTCCTTGTATAGCATGCGAATGATGGCGGACGCCCCCAGATCGATGACGCGCTGACGCTCTGCCTCGCTCAACTCGAGGGATGCCTTCGTCCCAGGTCGGATGCCCCCGAGATACTCCATTGTAAGGACGTTTCTCGTGCTCAAATCCCGGTACACCTCCGGAAAGACGATTCCGGATACGTCCTGAAAATTGGCCGCGAAGATCTCGGCGTGATCGGCCTCGTAGTCAAAATCGATCTCCCGCTTCGTATACGCACTGAACTCCTCGATAATCTGCTTCGGCTGGTAGCGCGGGAGAATCCACTGTAGAAATACGCCGAGGATCTCCAGGAGCTTGAGATCAGAGGTGATCACGTCCCGAATTCCGGGCTTAATGACTTTAACGACCACCTCCTCTTTCCCGTGGGCATGGGTCGTGGCTCGATGAACCTGCGCGATTGAGGCAGAGCCCAGTGGCTCAGGATCGAGGTCGACGAAAACGTCCTCCACTTTCTTCTCCAAATCCCGCTCGATGATGGCTTGTACCTGCTCGAACGGGATGGGAGGCAGGTGATCCATCAGACTGTCGAGCTCCTCCGTGATGGGCTCCGGAAGCAAGTCCTCCCGAATCGCCATAATCTGCCCGAGCTTCGTAAACGTCGGGCCGAGAATTTCCAGTCGCCGTCGGAGTTGGACAGGGAAGGGCAGGTCTCGCAGGTCCCTTCGAACGAAGAACCTCAGCACCCATGCGAGCAGCCGTTTTCCGGGGGACCGCAGCCCCGTTTTTTGGACGTCCGGGAGGGAACGGACGTATGCAATGTGTCCCCCCATCAGAAGCCCCATCACGTGCCGCGAGACCGTAAAGAAGCGCCGAAGAGCTCCCCGGTAGGGGGCAAAGGGGTCAAAGTCTGCTAAAGGCGAGGTATTGGTCGATTGCGTCTCAGACTCCGAGATCGCAGATGGCATTCGATCCTCCGTCTTCTCCTCTCCATCCGGGTCTGAAACAGCTCGCACTCCGTTTTCATCCATATGATGACTCGCGTCGCCGTCCTGACCTGGCGATAGGTTACGGGACCCCGAAGAAATGGTCGGATCGGCGTTATCGGCCATTTCACAATGAGTAGTAGGGATTAACGAGGTTCTCTTCAGCACTGCGAACGAGAGTTCCAGCCGCAGGACCGCCGCGAGACTCTTTCACGGCGAGCGAGGGGCCACCGTCCCTTAAAAACCAGGGCAGTGTAATCAAATAAAAAAGGGGCGCCGCTGCAAAGGCAACGGCGCCCCAAATCAGAATCCTGGCAACGACCTACTCTACCGGCCAACGGCCAGTACCATCGGCGCTGCGGGACTTAACTTCTCTGTTCGAAATGGGAAGAGGTGTGACCCCCGCGCTATAATCACCAGGAAACTCGGTGCTGGTCAAAGCGACCAGCGGAATGTCTGACATGACGAAAGGTCATCGGCACCCCCGACGACTGTCGGGATGCGAGGCGTGCGGACCCCTATGATAGCATGTGCAAAATAGGGGTGTTAAGCCTTATGGGTAATTAGTACGGCTCGGCTAAACGTGTTGCCACGCTTACACCTGCCGCCTATCCACGTCCTCGTCTCGAACGACCCATGAGGAAGACCTAATCTTGCGGAGGGCTTGGTGCTTAGATGCTTTCAGCGCTTATCCCTTCCGGACATAGCTACCCAGCGATGCGCCTGACGGCACAACTGGCACACTAGCGGTCCGTCCACTTCGGTCCTCTCGTACTAGAAGCAGCTCCGCTCAAGTCTCCGACGCCCTCAGTAGATAGGGACCGAACTGTCTCACGACGTTCTGAACCCAGCTCGCGTGCCGCTTTAATGGGCGAACAGCCCAACCCTTGGGACCTTCTTCAGCCCCAGGATGCGACGAGCCGACATCGAGGTGCCAAACCTCCGCGTCGATATGAACTCTTGGCGGAGATAAGCCTGTTATCCCTGGCGTACCTTTTATCCTTTGAGCGAC
>CAZCUZ010000017.1:0-11975 GCA_964502085.1 uncultured Salinivenus sp.
TCATAAGCTTGTCCCGATCGGCCTTCGACTTCGGCTCCACGGCAATCCGGATCACCGGCTCCGGGAAATCCATCGACTCGAGCACGACCGGATTCTCGGGATCGCAGATGGTGTCGCCGGTCTTGAGGTTCTTCGGTCCCACCACGGCTGCGATGTCGCCCGCCCGGACCATGTCGACGTCCTCACGACTGTTGGCGTGCATGAACAAGAGGCGGCCGACACGCTCGGTCTCGTCGCGGGTCGGGTTGTACACCTTCGACCCGGACTCCAGCGTACCACTGTAGACCCGGATGAAGGTGAGCTTCCCAACGTAGGGGTCCGTCGTAATCTTGAAGGCGACGGCGCTGAACGGATCATCCTCCCGTGGGCCTCGGACGACCTCATATTCTTCTTCGTCGACCTCGGGCGTTTCGACCTCCTCATCGTCGTCGGCCTCCTCGGCTGCCTCTTCAGCTGCCCTCTTCGCGGCGGTTTCCGCCTTCCGCTTCAGCTCCGGGTCGTGGCCCGTCACCGGCGGCACGTCGTCCGGGCTCGGCAGAAACTTGACCACGCCATCGAGGAGGCGCTGGATGCCCTTGTTCTTGAGGGCCGAACCGCAGAACATCGGAGTAATGTCCCGGTTGAGCGTCGCCGTCCGAATAACGTCCTCCAGCTCTTTGGGCTGAATCTCCTCTTCTCCCTCCAAATACTTCATCAGAAGCTCGTCGTCGTACTCCGCCACGGCCTCAAGGAGCTTAATCCGCCACTGCTTGGCCTCCGGCTTCAGGTCGTCGGGAATCTCAAGGACGTCCCACTTCATGCCCTGCGACTCGTCATCCCACACGACAGCCTTGTTCTGAATGAGATCGATGACCCCACGGAACATGTCTCCGCTACCAATGGGAATCTGAAGCGGAATCGGGTTGGCATTGAGCCGATCCTTCATCATCTCGAGGACGTTCTCGAAGTCCGCCCCGGTCCGATCCATCTTGTTTACGAACCCGATGCGGGGAACGTTGTACTTATCGGCCTGCCGCCAGACGGTCTCCGACTGCGGCTCTACGCCGCCCACCGCGCAGAAGAGGGCGATGGCCCCGTCGAGCACGCGGAGCGACCGTTCCACCTCGACCGTGAAGTCCACGTGGCCGGGCGTATCAATGATGTTGATCCGGTGATCGTCCCAGTAGCAGGTCGTAGCGGCGGAGGTAATCGTAATCCCCCGCTCCTTCTCCTGCTCCATAAAGTCCATGGTCGCGGCCCCTTCGTGGACCTCTCCCATGCGATGGAGACGTCCCGTGTAGAACAGGATGCGCTCGGTCGCGGTCGTCTTCCCGGCATCGATGTGCGCCATGATGCCGATGTTGCGCGTCCGTTCCAGCGGAAAGCCTTCGTTGTCTTTGATAGCCATGGTAGTGTGTAGATTGCGTGCTCAAGGGCTCCCCGTGCCCAAGCATTACACCTGAACAGCGGCGTGCAGCGAAGAAGGTCTCCGACCTCCTGCGCTAGAAGCTAAAGTGGGCGAATGCCTTGTTGGACTCGGCCATGCGGTGCGTGTCATCTTTCTTCTTCACGGCGCCTCCCTCGCCGCGAGACGCATTGATCAACTCCGTCGCCAGGCGATTGGCCATACTGTTCTCCTTCCCCGCCCGAGCGTACTGAATGATCCAACGAAACGCCAGCGTCACCCGACGCTCCGGACGAACCTCGATCGGGACCTGATACGTCGCCCCCCCAACCCGTCGACTCCGAACCTCGACGAGAGGAGCAACGTTGTTCACGGCCTTCTTAAAAACCTCAAGCCCCTGCTCACCCGTGCGCTCTTCAATAACATCGAACGAGTCGTACACGATGCGCTGGGCGAGACTCTTCTTCCCGTCTCGCATTACGGCATTCACGAACCGGGAAACGAGATCGTCCCGATAGACCGGGTCCGGCTGAGTCGTGCGCTGATCGGCTGTTTTGTCTCGTGCCATAATGGATCGTTCATCGAAAGCATTAGGGAAACAACGCGTCGAGCCTCCGACAAAAATCGAAGGGTCGACCCGAGATACGAAAAGCGCTGTGTCAAATCCCGGGACCGCCCCGAGACTGCACAGCGCCTGCAACAACCCGTCAGTCAGTCGGCTTCTTCGTTCCGTACTTGGATCGGCCCTGGCGTCGGTCCTCAACCCCGGCCGTATCCAGCGCTCCACGGACGATGTGGTACTTCACACCCGGAAGGTCCTTTACACGCCCCCCGCGCACGAGCACAATCGAGTGCTCCTGAAGATTGTGCCCCTCACCCGGAATGTAGGCGGTTACCTCATTTCCGTTGGTGAGGCGCACACGCGCCACTTTCCGAAGCGCCGAGTTCGGCTTCTTCGGAGTCGTCGTGTACACGCGGGTACAAACACCCCGGCGCTGCGGACTTCCTTCGAGAGCGGGCGCGTCGCTTTTCTTCTCCTCCGTGTCGCGCCCTTTTCGAATGAGTTGCTGGATTGTCGGCACGTCAAATATGCCTTTCTATTCGTTCAATCGGCGGAAAGTCTGGTGTGCAGAACGACTCGCCCGTCGCGCGCACAGCCTTTTAGTATAGAAGAAAAACCCCGCTAAGGTCCCAATTTCACGGCAAAGAAGGAGTGAAAAGAGGGATCCCTCCTGTCTCCCTCTCAGACAGAGGATCAATGCCACCCGTATCGATACAATAGTATGTACCGATAAATCAATGAGAGAAATACCGAGACGTCAGAGAAAAAGGCGAGCCACGCTCGCCTGGATGCCTCTTTCAATCCGGTTCTCCTTCTCTTCCTCCGTTTCTCGAAAGGGCCTACGATAGGCCATTTTGAAGGGTTTCGGTGGAATCGTCGCTCAGATCGGATTCAGAGGAACTTCCATCTCGCTCGACATGCTCCTCACGTGCACCGGGACTCGCCTCTTCCAGACGCTTCCCGGCGCTTCCGACCTGGACGTACTCGCCGTGCGGCCGCTCTCCCAAAATGCGTAGAAGCTCCTCGGGCCCCAACACCTCCTGGTCCAGTAGAACCTCGGCCATCTCGTCGAGTCGGCTTCGCTTCTCCTCCAGCAGTGCGCGAGCCCGCTCCCGTGCCTCGTCGATAATTTTTCTCACCTCCTCGTCAATGGCCTGCGCCGTGGCGTCGGAATACGGCTTGTCAAAGAGGGGACGATCCTCCTCGCGCCCAGAAAGATTGAAGCTCACATTTCCGACCCGGTCGCTCATTCCGTAATCCGTCACCATCGCGTAGGCCATCTTGGTAACGCGCTCCAGGTCGTTCTGCGCCCCCGTGGTAACGCGGTCAAAAACGAGTTCTTCGGCGACGCGGCCGCCCATCGCCATGGTCATCCGATCCATCAGGGCCTCGGTCGAATAAAGATACCGCTCCTCCGGCAAATACTGCGCGTGACCGAGCGCAGACATGCCTCTCGGCACGATGGACACCTTGACCACCGGATCGGTGTGCTCGAGAAACCACCCGACGATGGCGTGTCCGGACTCGTGGTAGGCAATGACCTCTCGCTCCTCGGGCGAGATAATCTTGTTTTTCTTCTCCAGCCCCGCGATGACCCGGTCGATGGACTGCTCAAAGTCTTCCATCTCGATCGCCTTCTTGTCTTTCCGGGCCGCGAGCAGGGCGGCCTCGTTGCAAACGTTGGCAATCTCGGCCCCGGCAAATCCCGGGGTCTGGCCGGCGAGGAGTTCCAGCTCCACGTTGTCGTCCAACAAAAGATCGCGAACGTGCACGCGAAAAATCTTCTCCCGGGCCTGCCGATCCGGCTTGTCGACGAGGATCTGACGATCGAACCGCCCCGGTCGCAGCAGGGCAGAGTCCAGAACGTCGGGCCGGTTCGTCGCGGCCACAATGATCACCCCCTCGTCGGAACTGAAGCCGTCCATCTCGGCGAGAAGCTGGTTGAGCGTGTTTTCGCGCTCGTCGTTGCCGCCCACCATGTTGTTTCGCCCCCGCGAGCGCCCGACGGCGTCGATCTCGTCGATAAAAATAATGCACGGGGCCTTCTCCTTCGCACTCCGAAACAAGTCTCGCACGCGACTGGCCCCCACTCCCACGAACATCTCGACGAAGTCCGATCCCGAGATTGAAAAGAACGGCACCCCGGCCTCTCCGGCGACGGCCTTTGCCATCAGTGTTTTCCCCGTTCCCGGTGGGCCGACCAACAACACGCCCGTGGGCAACTGCCCTCCCAGGCGCATAAACTTCTCCGGATGCTTCAGAAACTCGACGACCTCGGCCACTTCCTCCTTCGCTTCGTCGAGCCCAGCGACATCGTCGAACGTCACGGTCTCTCGATCGGACGCCCCGAAGAGGGTGGCGGTATTTTCCCCGATGCCCAGCATCTGCGATCCGGGGTTCATTCGGCGCAGGAAGTACACCCACGCGACAATCAGTACCCCGACGGGAATCAACCAGATCAGAACGGTCCCCAGCCAGTCGTCCTCCGTCGTTGCCGTAAAGCTGACCGTCGTTCCTTGGCCCTCTTCAACCGACTGGTTGTGATCGCGGAGCAGGGCCGTGAGCTCGTGATCCGACGGCTTGGTGGTGCGAAACGCTCGCGGCTCGGAGGATGAAACTGCCCCAAGCACGTCCCCCCCGTCCTCCTCTGCCACCGGCACCTGTCCTGCCTCTACGGCCTCCCGGGTGTAGGTGCCGCGAATCCGGGTGTCATTTACAATCTCCACTCGTTCCACGTACCCGGACTCGACGTACTCGAGAAAGGTGCTGTATTCAATGGTCTGGGGTCCCTCTCCCTCCCAGTTTAGGACGAGGTGCACGACCAGGGCCAGAACCACCGCCAAATAGATCCATAGGGCGAGCCGCGAACGAAGCACGGAACGAACGCCCCCCTCTTCGTTCTCCGGAGAGGGATCGGATGGAGCAGAGTTGTTCTGAGACATGCGGTCCGGAGTGATGCCTGGACGCCCGATGGAGAGAGGGACCCGTCAGGACGACAACTTTTCTCGACTTGCCGTCGCCGACACAGAGAAAATGTCAACCTTGCCCGTCCCTCTTCGTTCCCCCAGACAGAGGGGCGCGTCCCGGTTGTCCTCTCATGGAGCAGTCCAGGCACTGGAAAAGGGCTGCACGTCGAGCTCCCCGGACACCTCCCCTTCCAACTGCGATTGGACCGTATTCGCCTGCTCCTCCGAATCGAATCGTCCCACGAGGAGCAGGTAGGCGGCCTCGGCCTCCGGATCCCGGCGCACGTCGACCGTCCAGCGGCCTCCGACGTGCTGCTCGACCTCCCGCATTCGAGGCATCACTGCACTCCGCTCCGAAAACGACTGCACGAGGATCGTCCACGCCTGTGGTTCCGCTCCCTCCTCCTCTCCGTCTGAGGGGGATGTCGGTGCGGGCAAGGGCTCCTCGGACGAAGACGCCCGGTCCGGCCCCGTCGAGTCGGGCGGCGTCGGGCGACGCGGCCGATTTGCCCTCTGTCCTCGGGAATCTGTGCTTGAACCCGAATCGCTCGCCGCGACGACGGCAGAGTCGGGGGCAGAGGGACGATTCGTGCTATCCGTAGCCGTGGAATCGGACGGTTGGACTCGTTCTCGAACGAGGTCCAGCATCGAGCGGGCCCGCTCGGCCTGGGGGGTATCCGGATACCGCTCGGTGAGGTGGGTGAGCAGACCCTGGAGCGGCGCGTACCGTTCGGCTGCGGTCTCTACGCGCACAGAATCGAGAACACTTGAAGTGTCTGCCGTCCCTGAGGAATCGGAGCCCAGGGTCTCCGCGGTCCCTGCAATCCCTCCGACACTACTTCCGGCGTCTTCGGCCCGAACGGACGCAAGAGCATCCCATTCGACCCCCCACCTCCCGACAGAATCCGGTGGTGTCGCCGTGGAATCAAACGCGGGGCTCCAGCTCCGGGATCTCCCGGGGTCCTCCCCCGCTGTTCTCACGGAATCGGACTGGAGGGAGAGAAGAAAAGATTCGAGCGGGCCCCGAGCGTCGTGCCCCCCGGGCTCCTGAACCCGTCGCCAATAGATAATCCCCGAGGCAAGCAGGGCCCGAGGCGCCGCATTCGATTCCGGGTACTCTCGGGCAACGCCCAAAAACTGGGGGAGAGCTGTCCGCCAGTCCCCTTCCTGCCACCCCTCAAGTGCCCGATCGTAGGTAGAATCGGCCTGGACTGCTCGATTCTCCACGGCGGGATCGGGAGTCTCTTCGAGTCGTCGGCGGGCATGAGCCGCGAGTTCCGTCTCGGGATGTCGTTCAATGAGTTGTTCGTACGTCTGCTGCGCAGCCGTCGTGTCGCCCTGAGCCCGGTACGCCTCGGCGAGTGCATAGAGCGCCCGGCGCGCCACCGGCTGTCCGCCCGTCTCCTCCAAAATTCGCCGATACCAGGTAGCCGCCGAATCCGGTCGTCCCGCCGCCAGAAAAAGAGAATTGGCAAGTTCGTACCGGACCACGGCGCGGTCGGCTTCCATATCGGCCTGACTCGCGGAATCGCGCGGAATGGCCGACAGATCGAGCGCAGAAGCTGCTTCTTCATTTCCCGCCTGCGGCCCCATGGGCCGGCCGCCCGCCGTCGGAGCAGCCTCCTGCTCCTCCTCATCCGACTGGCGATTCCGCATCGCAATGCGTCGACGCCAGTTATCCACGCGTGGGCGCTCGCCCCAGGTCTGCTCAAACCGGCGCTGTCCCTCCTGCACCCTCGTCGGGTCCTGATGAAAGAGAAAGCCGGCGTCCGACTCGCCGGTCTGCGCCGCCGGGGATTGCTCCTGACGCTCTTCGGGGAGGACCTCTCCCGACGCCCCAAACGATCGGCGAGAGGTGGGTCGTTGCGCCCCGTCCTCGGCCTCCTCTCGGGCGACCCGGCGTTTGCGCCGAAGCTCTTTTACGAAGGCCTGAAACTCAGCATCGCTCAGGCGCCCCACGCGGAGAAGCGAATCCATGTGGGCCACCTCTCGGGCCCGCTCGGCCAGGCTCCGAAATCGGTCGGCCTGGGTCCCGGCGTCGAGGGGCGCCGCAGGCAACGACCGGTCGAGGTGTTCTCCCTCTTCGGGATCGCGGAGGGCCGTGCTCGCCGTGTCGAAATGTGCCGCGGCCCGACTGAAGTCCTTGTACGCGTCGCGGTAGAGAACCGCCAGGTCATAATGGAGGCGTCCCTCTGCCGAGGCCCCGCGGCGGGACTCTCGATCGCCGTAGAGGGCCGTTTGCAGTGTTTCCCGAGCCCGGTCGCGCTGCCCCTGCGCGCGATAAATCCGTGCACGAGCGAGGGCGATAGCCCCCCGGTTTTCCAGATTCTTATCGTCTTCGGCGAGCTCCTCCAGACGATCGAGGGCAGTCGCGGGATCCTCGTGTTCGCCCTGAAGCTCGACGTCGCTCAGCCGAGCCGAAAACCCAAGTTCGTAGGCCGGGTCGTATTGCTGAACCCGTTGATAGGCCGCCCGAGCCTCCACAGGAGCGTTCCGGGTCTCCCGAACCTGTCCCAACAGAAAAGCCGCCCGAGCCGCCACCTCGTCCGGCAACTCCCCTCTCAGCCCCTCTTCGAGGACCCGCTCCGCCTCGGCCCACTGCTCCTGCCGAACGAGCAACTCCCCTTCCACGAGCCCCATCCGGGCCGTCCAGGAATTGTCCGGGCCCTCTCCCCCGGTCCGCAAAACCTCCGAGGCCTCCGCGTAGCTCCCGCTCGTGACCAGCGTACGGGCGAGCCAAAAGCGCGCCTCCAGCTCCCGCGACGTGTTGAGGGCCATGACCTCTCGGAATTTCTGCGTGGCCCCCACGTAATTTTTCTGGTAGAAGTAGGACTTGCCAATCAGAAGCAGTGCGTCGTCCACCCACTTCGAATCAGGGTGCTCGCGGAGCACGTCGGCACTCTTCTGGATGGCGTCTTCGAACGGGGCCTCGTTCAGCCCCTCCGTCGGAACGGGAAAGATCGAAAGATATCTCGTGCGATCAATAGAACGGTCCCGCTCCTGAAATGCCCTAACCCCCTTCTCAAAGGCCTGATTGGCGTTGTAGAATTTGTTGTAGTACGCCGTAAGATTATCGTACTGCCGCCCGACAAAGGAGGACCCACACCCCCCCAATACGAGCGCGCCGATGCCCAGGAGCAGACCGGCGGCCCCCACAGCAAGTCGGTGGGTCGGCAAGAAGCGTCCCATGAGCGGGAGCGACGATGAGGGAAACGCGAACGTCTTCCTGAACGGCCTCACTGAAATGAAGAGACCGACGGGGAGGATCCGCCCTGTTCCACCAATGGGGGCTCTGCCCCGCATTGACACGGCCCCTGATCCCCGGCGGGACCGGCACGCGTCCCCCACCGGATCAATACCAAAGAGCGGCCCCGGAGTTGGTAATACGGGTGCTCTCGTCGAGTACGCCTTCCTTCCCAACCGCCACAACGGTCTCGCCAATCATGGCCATCGTCGCCGCCCCGCCGGCGGCCTGTACGGCCGAAACGCCCTCGTCGATTCGGTTCGTCGAAAGAGAGGTGCGAGTGGCAAACGCCCAGGACGACTCGAAGAGGGAAACCAGTCCATCTGTGGGGTCGAGGTGGGAAAGGACGTCACGCCCCACCCGCTCGACCGTTCGGAGAGCGTCCTCATCTCCTAGGACGTCCGCCGTCGAGATGCCTCCGAACGACGCATACTCGATGCGGCCGGTGCATTCCGTGCGCTTCCGTCCGTTCCCCCGATCCCAGACGAGGCCTCCCTGATTCTGAATGAAGACGTCACCCAATCCGGTCCCGGCTTCCACCTCGGCCCGGTGGGAGGCCTCCACGAGCGACTCGCGATCGTATTCGAGTCCCTCTTCCTCGTTTACGGCGAGCGCTGTGGCGAGAGTCGCCGCCCCGCTCACCCCGAAGCCGCACCCGATGGGCACGTGCGGCTCGATTCGCACCTCGGCCGTTGCACCGAGACGACGCAGTACACCGGACACGGGCGCCACCCGGGCACGCTCCCCCTCCAGAAACACGACCGTGTCCGGGGCCGACTCGACGTGTACGGTAGCGCCGTCTTCGGTCGCGAAACTCACCCCGAGCGAGGTACTCCCCTCCCCAGGAGCAAAGACGGTGGTGACGCTGCCGGGGGCGGTGGCGGTGACACCCATCGTTCGCGTTCGTCAACTGAAAAGCGAGGAGCCGTCCCGTTCTGCCGTCCAAACGGACTACTTGACCCGACTTACCTGCACCGTGTTCGTGTGTCCTCGGGCGGGAAGGGGCATCCCCACCGTCAGCACGACGAGATCTCCGCGCTCGACGAGTCCCTGATCTCGAAGGACACTGTGGACGCGGGCAATCCCCTGGTCGGTGTCCTGCTGGAAGGGAATGTAGAAGGCCTTCGTCCCCCACAAGATGCCCAGTTGCTCTACGACGCGCTCATCGTCGGTAAAGGCATAGATGGGCATGCTCGGACGGTGACGTGCAATGGATCGGGCAGTGGCCCCCGAGTTCGTGAGACAGCACACGGCGTCGGCCCCCACCTGTTCGGCGAGGCGGCAGGCCGTGTAGCTCACACTTTCCGTCACATTCCCGCTCGTTTCGAGCCGCCCCGGCGTCATCGCCAGCGAGGGGCGGTGCTCCTGCCAGTGCCCCTCGGCCTTGCGGATGATCTGGTCCATGGCCTTCACGACCCGGACCGGATGGTCTCCCACCGCCGTTTCGGCCGAGAGCATGACGGCGTCGCTCCCGTCGAGCACGGCGTTGGCCACGTCACTGGCCTCCGCCCGGGTCGGACGCGGATTTTCGACCATACTCTCCAGCATTTGCGTGGCCGTAATGACGGGCCGGGCCGCCGACATTCCTTTGCTAATCAGATCCTTCTGGGTGCTGGGCACGTCCTCCATCGGCATCTCGATGCCCAGATCTCCCCGGGCCACCATGATGCCATCCACGGCCTCGAGGATGTCGTCAATGTTTTCGACGGCTTCCGGCTTCTCAATCTTGGCAATCACCCCAACGTTTTTGCCGGCCTGATCAATCCGGCGCGTGAGTTCCTCCACGTCGGCCCGCCGTCGAACGAACGAAAGAGCAATCAGATCAACGTCGAGCTCGAGGCCGAACTCCAGATCCTTCAGGTCTTTTTCGGTCAGGGAGGGGGTCGACGTTCGGATGTTGGGGAGATTCACCCCTTTCCGAGAACGCAGCACTCCCCCTTCAATCACGGTCGCCCGAAGCTCCGAATCGCGAACGTCCGTAACTTCCAGCTCCAGCAATCCGTCGTCAATCAGGATGCGCCCCCCCACCTGAGCGTCCTGCGGCAACGTTTCGTAATCGACGTAAATCCGCTCGCTCGTACCCTCATCAATCGGTTCGGTGGTAATCGTGAGCGCCTGCCCTTCCTGGAGCATGACCGAGTCGTCCTTCATCTTTCCCACCCGAATTTTGGGTCCCTGTAGGTCCTGAAGAATGGACACCATCCGTCCGGCATCCCGGGCCGCCTCTCGTACGCGATGCACACGCTCCCGATGCTCTTCGTGGGTTCCGTGCGAGAAGTTCATGCGGGCCACGTCCATCCCGGCCTCGATGAGCCGTCGAATGGTCTCCGAGTCGGTAGAGGTCGGCCCGAGGGTGCAAACAATCTTCGTCCGTCGGTCCATGATCGAAAAGAAGAGTGAACTGAAACAAACGTCGATGCGAGCCGCGCCCAGCCGCGGGGCGGGCACGGCCCCACTGCCGGCGTCCAATGTAGAAGAGGTGACGCGGAAATGCGTGACCGTGGTCGTGAGGATACCGTGAGCGCCGGTCGGCAGCCCATCCGAACTACGGCACGATTCCGGCAGCATCCTCGCCGTCGTCCCGTACGGGCTTTTCGTGGACGTCCGACCGCTGTACGGCCGCGGCCGTTCGGCTTTGGAGCGCACTCGACACCATGATGAGCTCGCCCACGTTCTCGAGCGTGAGCAGCCCCACGAGCCGGTGTTCATCCACGACGGGCACCGTCGTATAATTGGACGCGTTCATCCGCTGGAAGACCTCGTCGAGCGGCGCGCCGGGCTCGGTCGTAAAGAACTCGTCGTCGGCCACCTCCCGGACCGGCGTGTCCCGGTCGTGGTCGGACAGCGCCTGGATCAGCTGCTTTCGCCGGAGAAGACCGACGATGCCTCCGTCCCGAACGACCGGAAAGTCGTGGTCGGTCCCGGTCAGAAGTTCGTCCACGGCGTCGTCGAGCGTGTCCTCCTCGTCGAGCGTGACGAAGCGGGTAACCATGGCCTGTCGGACGGGCGTTCCTTCCGTGAAGGCCCGGTACACGGCCTGCTGGGACTCCTGCTGAGCCCCGACGTACACAAAGAGCGCAATGAAGAGAAGAATCGGATTGAAGGAAATCAATCCGAACAGCCCAAACAGGATGGCCATGGCCTGCCCCACGTTGGCGGCGGTCTGCGTGGCCTGGGTGTAGTCCTGCCGCAGCGCGAGCAGCGATCGGAGCACCCGCCCGCCGTCCATCGGAAACGCCGGGAGGAGATTGAACCCTGCCAGGACCAGGTTTATCCACAGCAGGGAAGCCAGCGTGTGGCGTCCCGGCGACTCGAGCACTCCGGGAGCAAAGCTGCCTCCCAGAAGGAAGAGCACGGCGGCGAGCACGGCCGCAATGAGCAGATTGACGACCGGTCCTCCCAGTGCAATCCAGAACTCCTTCATGGGCTCGGAGGGGATGCGCTCGAGCCGGGCCAGTCCCCCGATGGGGTACAGGGTAATGCTTCGCGTGCCCACCCCGAAGCGCCGGGCCGTCAGCGCGTGTCCGAGTTCGTGCAAGATGACGCAGAAGAAGACGCCGAAGATGAGACCCATGCCCGCCAGCGCCGCCCCTACGCTCTGGCTCTGCACGTAGTAGAAGGCAAAGATTGCCGCAATGAGGAGAAGAAAGGTCCAGTGCAGGAAGATGCCAATTCCCGCAACCGAGCCGATCTTGAGAGATCGTTTCATTCGACTATCCGAGATTCAGGGGGCACGTTCGCCCTTCGAACGAGACGAGATTCAAAGGCGTTTCCCCATTTCGGGCACCGACAATCTCCGTACCTCCCCTACGTTGATGT
>CAZCUZ010000017.1:12075-42483 GCA_964502085.1 uncultured Salinivenus sp.
AGGCGTTTCCCCATTTCGGGCACCGACAATCTCCGTACCTCCCCTACGTTGATGTGGCACGACAGCGGCCAGACGTCCTCTTCCCAGTACGCACTTTGAAGGGGCTTGACGAGGACCTTCTCGTAGCGTCCTCCTTCCACTAAAACGTGCGCTGCACGCGGGAATCCGTGCGGTACGACAGAACGATCGAGTCCCCACCACTCCCGGAAAACGGCAACGGGGGTCGCTCCGCGACGCTGGACAGGGGATCCCCCCTCCCTCACAAATCAGGATGGCGAACAGGACGCCCCCGGCGGTAGAAGCAATCACTTCTGCGCTCCACTCATGAAAGCTGTGCCGTTGACCGAATCCGGAAAATACCGACCGATCCCCGTAACTCCGAGGCGAAATTGTTGACGCCCCTCAGCCTCCTCTTCCGTCACTTCAGAAGCTCCTTCTCGACTCCCCACCGCTCGCAGAGGGCTTCGAACAGCGCATGCTCTGCGGGATCCACGCTGGCATCCGCCACGATCAATCCCCTCAGTAGATCCAAATACCGGACGGCGACCTCCTGCGTCCGGTCCCCCGCCCGATCGGCCACGTCGTCGGCAAGACTCAACACGCGCGATCGAATCGCGTCGGACCCATCGTCGAGCACCGGTTTGAGCTCGTCGGTCCGGACCGTCACGTTGACGCTCCCTTCGCGCTCCATCCGCTGCTCCAATTCCCGGACGAGCATCTTTTCGGAGACGTGCTCGGTCCCGTCTGCATTCATCACGAGGTACGCAAGATCGAAGAGCATCCGCTTCAGCTCCCGAACCCGTCCCACACCGGCGGACTCCGCGTTCTCTCCCTCGGCCAGGTCGAAGAGACTCACGGGCTCGTCCGACTCCTTGGATGCGTCATCCGAGAAGGGTTTGTCAGTCATGAAACTGTGGCGTCGAGACGACAGAAAAGACCGAGGAGAAGGGGCGACTCCGGATCCGCCGCTTCCTGATTTTCGGCTGTATGATCCAACGCGGACACGAAATTCCCCCTTCCCAGTTCCCGCCTCGTCGTTCCTCCCCATACGGGTCGTCGCCCAAAGGAGCCAGCGCCCCTCACGCCTCTGCGCCGTACACCTCCTCCGGATCGAAGACGCGGGTCCCATCCTCCACAAGCGCTCCGTCCTCTGCCCGCCGATAAAAACAAGACTCGAAGCCGGTGTGGCAGGCGCCTCCCTCCTGCTCGACCCTGAAGAGCAGCGCGTCCCCGTCGCAGTCGACGCGCACCTCCTCGACGGACTGCGTGTGCCCGCTCGTGGCCCCTTTGACCCATCGCTCCTGCCGCGAGCGACTCCAGTACACCATCCGTCCCGACTCCAGCGTCTCCCGAAGCGTCTCCTCCGTCATGTACGCCATCATGAGCACCCGGTCGGTTGCGGCGTCCTGCACGATGGCCGGGACGAGGCCCGCGTCGTCAAAGACGACGGCGTCGAAGAGGTCGTGGGAGACAGACATGAGCACGAAGAGATTGGGGATAAATGCACGCAGCGGTCCGTTCAATTGGGTGACGGAACCAAAAGTTCGTCGCTCCTGCGTTAAATCTCCGGTGGACGAACGACGACCCGGATTCCCTCACTGTCGCCTCGGCTCCATGCGTCGACTCCTGCACGTCCTGTTCCGCCTTCCCCGACTCCTGCTCGTCGGAATCGTCCGGACGTACCAGCTTCTCCTGTCCCCTCACATGCCGAAGACGTGTCGCTACCACCCCACGTGCTCGGAGTACGCGATCCAGGCCTTCCGCACGTACGGAGCGATCCGGGGCCTCCTCCTGACCCTCTACCGACTCGGCCGCTGCCATCCGTGGGGCGGGTACGGATACGATCCACCTCGCTGGTTCGGTGAGTCGCTCCCGGCGTCGCATCAGGACGGCTCGGAGCCCTCGTCGGCCTGAGGAAAGAGCCTCCTTCGGTGAGTCAGGACCGCTCCCACCAGTCTGCGTCCTCGGAGACCGGCTCGGGCACAGGCGCGGAATCGGCAGTCGAGTCCGATTGGGGAGAGGGAGTCGGCGGTCCACCTCCTCGTTCCGGAAGCGAGTCGAGACGGAGAAGATATCGAAGGTACTTCCAGACGGACACCGTCGGCATGTCGTCGAGGCGCTCCCGAACACGCGCCCGCTCGGCCGCCTGAACCTCGATTTTCTCCTTCGTCCGGGCAATTTGGTCGTCGAGGTCGTCGACCCGATGGTCGATGAACCGCCGGAGCCGCCGCTCTTCGGCCGGCGAAAGCGTCTCGGGAACGTCGTCCTCGTACTCCTGCACGAGGGCCGCCCGCCACATCCGAATCCGGGCGCGCGCCTCGTCGCTGATCCGCCGCACGTCCTCGAGGGCCTCGGGCGTCGCTTCGTAGGCGGTCCGAACGTCCGCGGCCTTGAGTCGAACCACGTGCTTGTGAATGATGCCGTCCAGCTCTCGCACCTCTCCGATGAAGTGATGCTTCAGGTGTTCGTGGAGCGCCTCGTCCTGAAGCTCCTCCAGCCGCTCGCTTCGCCGCTCGTCGATGGAGTCGCGCAGATCCGCCCGCTTCTCCGTTACGCTTTCCACCTCCCGTTCGAGTCCCCGAATTGCCTCCGTGAATCGCGCCGCCTCCTGCTCCAGCCGCCGACGTCGCCGGACCAGCGAGAGGCGATAATACCGTCGAACGCCCCACGCGGCGCCCCCACCGAGCCCGAGCCCCCCCACCGCCACCCCCACTATGGGCCCGACGACAATCGCAGCGGCGACGGCAAGCCCGAGGAGCGCCACGGCGCCCGGAAGGAAAAACCGGGCCAACGGACTCCGTTCGGTCGCCGCCCGTCTGTGCGATCGGCGAGTCCGAGAGACCGACACGTCGGACGGATCGAGGTGACCGGCTTGAATCTCCGCCAGGGGCGGCACGTCGGACGGCTCCACGTAGCAGGCGGTGTGGAGCGCTTCCGTGAGCGCCGCGACCGACTGCATCCCCGCCAGTTCGTCAAAGAGGGGCGACTGCTCTGGATCGTAGAAGTCTGCGTCGCGGAAGAGGAGATTCTCCCCGGTGTCGTATCGCTCCCAGAGGCTCGGCCGCGCAGCGGTGGCGCGAAGTGCGATGTAGATCACCAGTCCCGGAAACCGGTCCAGATAAGGTCCGAAATCGGCGTCTGTGCGATCGGGGTGCTGGTAATTGCGATGGCCCACCTCGGCGCTCGTCCATCCTTCCAGCGGCGGCACGTACACGGTGTCGTAATCGACGAGGCGAAGCTGAAGGTTCTCGTCGGTTTTCTGTACGAGAACATTTCCGTGTTGAAGGTCTCCGTGGGCGAGATCACAGGCCTCGAGATTCCCCATCAACTCGGCCCACGATTCAGCAAGATTCGCAAGCGTCTCCGGGGCATCGAGGTGTGCCTCTACGAAGCGATTCAGCACGGTGCCGTCAACCCACTCCATCTTGAGCAGGGGATAATCGGTCCCCTGCACCCGAATCCCGTCGGGCTGATAGTCAAACGCAACCAGAGCGTCGATCTCCACCGTCTTCAGATAATCAGAGACCGCCTCGTACCGGGTCTGTTGATTCGGAACCTCGCTCAGAAAACACTTGACCGCGTACGGCGTCCCTCCGTCCGTCGTCATCGGAAAGACAGCGGCAAACGCCCCGGTGATGGGCTGCGGCAGGCCGAGGACGTTGGTCCGCGGCGTCGCCTTCTGCAGTTCGGGATCACGGAAGGCCGAGGCCGGCACCTGAACCGCCTCCTGATAATCGCTGGGCGTGGGGTAGTCCGCCATCTCGGTGCGTCTGTTCCTTCTGGACGCTGTAACTCGTCAGTCGGAGAGGGGTGTAAGCTGGTGACCGTGTGCCGGAAATTGAGATGCACTCCCCTCTGCCTCTTAACACGAATACACGTGCGTTTCGACTACGCACACTCTGTCGCCTCCGATTCCTCGTCCGGCGGGGTCGTCCGGGTTGTTTCCTGTGGTTAGGGAGACACGATCTCAAACTTGCCTTCCAGGCGCTCGTCAATTTCTCGGCCCTCAACAGTCCAGTCGATCTTCGTCCGCATCACGTAGGTGCCGAGTCCGGCCCGGCCGCTCTCCTCCGGGCTTCCTACGGCTTCGTTCATCGCGGCTTTCAGGTCGAAGTCTCGCGTTCGGGTGTCCTTCGCGGAAAGCTCCCATCGTAGAAGCTGCGACGTACAAACCTGAGCCGAGCCGACCATCGGAACCTGTTCTCCTCCAAAGAACACGCCGGGCCGTCCCCAACAGGCCCCCGTCTCAAACCGAAGGGGAGAGGTCGTGTTGTTTTCGACCCGGAAGTGAACTCGAAACGAATCACCGGGTGCCACATGATCGGGCCCATAGAGTCGAGCCTCGAGGCCCGGCTCGATGGTGATCTGATCCTTCTGCTCGAGACCCGGGGTGATCTCCTCCCCGGATTGGGCCCCGAACGGAAGCTCGCAGCCGGCGAGAAAGAGAGTCGAGAGAAGAAGGATAAAGACGCTTTTTCGGTACATGGAAGCAGTGTCCCTAGCCGCAAAACGTTGGAAATATGCGTTTTATCTTTCTTTAGGCTTCTATTTCCAAAATGAGGAGCGTAGCGTCATCGTTTCGGAGCGTCCCCTCCTCGCGGGCCGATACAACGCGTTCGCGAAAGGTCTCCTCGTCAAAATTGATGCCCTGGGCGGGATCGGTGCGCAGGAGCCAGGCGGCCACGGCGTCGGTGGCGAGAAGAAAGATGTCTTCCGGCTGCCAGCCTCCATTCGTCGTCTCGGGCGTGGGTCCCGATCGGTCCGCGCGGCTCGGCAGCAGCGTGGGACGATTCGAAAAGGAATCGGGATCCTCAACCGGCCAGACCCGCTGAACAGTGTCGTTCCGAAGGTGAAACAGTCCACAGTCGCCCACGGAGACCGCTCGCCAGCGGCCGTCGGGACGAAGGGACAGGCCCAGCACCGCAGCGTACGCCCCCTCTTCGGCCTTTGCGTCGACGTACCACGGTCCCCCCGACGCCCGCTCGGCCACGTCGGACTGCCACGCGGCCTGCCAGTCCGGGACGGCAGCGGCAAACGCGTCCTCGGTGGTCGCGTCCGCCGCCGCCAGCCCCTGCGCGAGCGTCTCGGCCCAGGCCCCCGCAAAGATCGACTCCGTGGCCCCGTCGGCCACCGCCGCCGACACAGGCCACCCGTCCCCCTGAACGGCAACCGCGTCCTCCGTCCTCTCCGCCCCCACTCGGGGCACAGCGAACGTCCAGTACTTGATTGGAGACCTCGACATGAGTGTGGAAGGGTCGGATGCCGAAAAATCCAGGAGGGGCTCGCCTCCCGGTGTCCATCGTTTCCAACGAGACCTCTATGCAATAACGGAACCAATTCGAGGGCGGATCTCTATCGGAGGTTGCTGGGTCGGGTGCCGATCTCCAGAAACGCCACGAGGGCCGTCGGGTCGGCGTTGAACACGAAGCCCCGCGTGTCGAGGTCGACGGTGTAGCCCTCTTGCTCGGCCGCCGAGCGCATCGAGAACGGCAGGCGACTCGACATCTGAAAGAGCGTCTCGGCGTACTCGGCCTCGGGGGGGAGCTCCGCCCGGCTCGACGGCAACTCCACGGGCGTCGCCTCGGACTCCGAAAGGTGAACGTTGAACAGAAGCACCTCCCCGTCGTCGGTGGCAAACTCGCGGAGCTGCTGGGCGTAGCGGAGGGGCTCGCCGTCCGTGGCCTCGCCGTCGGTCACGTTGAGCACCACCGGCGGAAAGCTGCTCGGGTGCTCGTCGATCCAGCCGCGGACCGTCTGGGCCGCCAGGTCGAGGGCCTGGCACATCGGGGTCCCGTTCTTCGCCTGCGGATCGAACCAGATGGGCACCTTCACCCGCTGCTCCGTGGTTCCCCCCTCCCCGTCGTCCACCTCTTTCACCCGCTGCTCCATGCGCCGGGGCCGATCGGCCAGGTGACTGATGGGCACGAGGCCCGTCCCCGAATCGAACTCGGCGGCCGGCTGAATGAGGGGCTGGACCCGCTCCCCGTACCCGATCACGCCCACGTGAAAGTAGTCGCGCACGCCCTCCTCCTTCGCACAACGCAGCACGAGGTTCTGGAAAAGGCGATTCACGGTGTCGGCCAGGACGCGCGCTTTGCTGGGGGCGGCGTCCCCCGTCTGCTCGGCCCCGCCGAACGAGTCCTGCATCGAAGCCGATTGGTCGAGCAAGAAGAGAAAGGCGGTTGGCTGCTGACGGCTAATTTCGGCGGAATAGGGCATGCGGTCGCGAGCGGTTGACGAGCCGGTGCGTTCAGCATTCGCATCGACCACCCGGCGCGTCGTTCCAACGGGGATGTAAATGACCCGCAAACTCAGCCCCGCGAATCATCGTGTTCACTCCAGATCGTGAAGAAGCGACTGGGCTTCCTCCTCGTACTGGAGGTCGAAGGGCTCCTTGGCCGGAAGCGACAGCACGGTCTGGAGCTCGCTTCGGGCGTCGTCGGGCCGCTCCATCTTGAGGTAGGTCTTGGCGAGTTCGAGGTGATGAAAGCGCACGTTTTCGAGCTCGATGGCGCGCCGAAAGTCTCGGACGGCCTGCTGAAACGAGGCTTCCGGGAGCCCCCCGTAGACCGTTTTCACGACGGCTCTCTCGAAGAACCCGAGGTCGGACACTTCGCGATTCCACCGGCCGCGAACGTGGTAGGCCCCCGCGAGGGTCGAGTCCAGTTCAATGGCACGGTCGGCGTGCTCCTTCACGGCACGGGACCGCTGCACGCGCTCTCGGGTTCCGGCGTCCAAGGCCAGACGTCCCTCCACCACTGCCTTTGCAAAGTGGGCGTGCGCGTGGTTCGCCTCGACGGTGAGGGCCGTCTCCGCGAGCTGCAGCGCTTCCTCGTAGTGCTGCTGCGCGACTTCCTCTTCTCCCGACGCCCGTCCCACGTTGATCCGCGTCAGGGCCATCCGCCAGAGAATTTCGACGCGGTCCCCGTGCTCGTCCCGCAGGGCGCTCAGGCGGGAGAGGACCTCCCGAAACTGACCGTCGCGCCGAAGGTCGTCGGCACGAACGAGAGCACGGTCCAGGGCGGTCGTGTCGGGTGCCTGCGCAGAGACGGTCGGGGACAAAACGAGAACGGCCCCGAACAGAACCAGAGCGGACGCAACCCACCGAACACCAGCAGAGACCATGGGAGGGGAAAATAGAAAGAGGAGACGCTCCGAGAGGACGTTACCGATTCACTTCTTCCTCTTCCTCAACGCAGGGAAGGGCGTGATGTGCCAGGATGCTCTTTCCCAGCAGGCGATGAAGCTGCACGTTCCACGTGCCGGCCCCCTTCATGAGCTGTATCGGAACGGTTCCCCCCTCGTCGAGGCGGAGCACAAAATTCACGTCGTCGATCACCGCCCACCACTGGACGTTTTCGACTCGCTCCAGTGGAATGATCCGACGGTACCGCCCCCGGAGCGTCCAGCCGCGGATGCAAATGCGATCCTCGTACAGAAGGGCCCGCCCAAACCAGAGGGTCTGTCCGGGGATCTTGCAACGATTCGAAAGAAGAACGGAACGCCTGGACACAGTTCGAACGAAGACAGTGAAAAGAAGCGCGCGTCCCTTCGCGGGCGTGCGGCACTACGGCCGCCCCCTACCTGCCGCCTGCAACTCGGCGTCGGGAAGAGGCACGTAAAGCGACTCGACCTCGTGCCCCCGCATGGCACGAGCCAGCGCCCGGCCGAGGGCCGTGAGGATGAGGGGCATGCGGACGTTCCGCTCCGTGAGGTGAATCGCCTCTTCGACGAGGCCCACCATGCCTTCCAGATCGGCGTCGGGCAAGTTTTGGCAGAACCGGGCGACCGACTCGCTCTGGTCCACGTTGACCAGCGGGGCGTCGTCCCCCATCGACCGATAGAGCATGAGGTCTCGCACCCATCGTAGCATGAGCCCGAGCACCGTCTTCACCCGCTCGCGGCCCTGATTCGTGATCTCCTGGATGCACCCGGTTAGCGAATCGACCTCCTCTTGATACGAGGCCCGAAAGTACTTCAGCACCAGCTCTCGGCTCGTCATGAGGGCGTCGTTCTGGGCGAGCTCCAGTGCCCGACTGTAGGATCCGTCGGCCATCCGGGCCAGCATGGCGGCGACGTCCGGCTCCAGGCCCTCGCGCTCGATCAGGGCCGCCTCGATCGACTCGGGCAGCAGCGGATCGAATCGCAGCCGCTGGCACCGAGACACGATGGTCGGGAGGAGCTGCTCCGGACGGCTGGTCGTGAGGAGAAAAACGGTCTGCGGCGGCGGCTCTTCGAGAAGCTTCAGAAAGGCGTTGGCCGCCTCCTCCTTCATCTTTTCGACGTCGAGGAGCACGTTGACCTTGTACTGCCCCTCGCTCCGCGCCAGACTCATGGGCCGGATCAGATCTTCCCGCACCTGATCGATCCGGTAGAGCACCTGCTTGTTCGAGGTCTCCGTAGGATCCGAGAGGGACGGGCGCCGGACGAAGTCGACGGCGGCGTAGGGATTCTCCCCGAGCCGCTGAATCCGCTTTCCGATGTCCTCCTCGTCCCGATCGTCCTCGTCGCTCCAGGGATGGGGAAAGTGAACGTGCACGTCGGGATGCACCATCCGCCCCGTCTTCCGGCAAGCCGTGCACTCGCCGCAGGCCTCGGCAGTCTGCTCGGTGCACTCCAGGGCCCGGGCCATCTCGAGGGCGACGGCCCGCTTCCCCACGCCCTCCTGCCCGTGAAAGAGATAGGCGTGGGCAATCCGCTCCTGAACGAGCGCCCGACGCAGCGTCTCTACCACGCGCTCTTGGTCGAGAATGGAGCTCCAGGCCATGATGCGAGCCCGTCGATTCGCGTGAATCAGTGTGTGAGCGTACAGAAAAAAGGTAGGACCCAACGCCGACGGTCACAAGCCCCAACCGCCGACCGACCTCCCCACCGTCCCTGCCTCAGCGCCCGAACATCGGAATCGCCACTGCGTGAGAAAGGAGCGTGCTCCTCTTTCGTCTCAAGTTCCCCGCCCGATGAGCAACGACTCCTACCACGGTTTCACGTTCGAAGCCTTCCAGCCCTCGCACCGAAACTCCGGAAAGCAGGCAATGCGAGCGACGCGCGGCTGTATTTCCCTCTTCGTCGAAGTCACCGAGGGCGAACTGCCGACGGGCTGGCGCCTCCGCGACCTCCTCGAATACGAAATCAATCGCCTCATGGAGCCGACCACCCTCCGCCACGTCGAGCACTTGAATTAGACCCGGGCGCCTCTCCCGTCCACCGGTTCTTCACGGCGGCAGAGAAACACAGACCGCGCCACCGCCGATATAAGTTGTCGACGTTTTCACGGCGTGGTAGCTCAGTTGGTTAGAGCGTCGGATTCATAACCCGGAGGTCGGGGGTTCAAATCCCCCCCACGCTACAACGCCCCCGCTTCAGTACCCTTGAGGCGGGGGTTTTTATGTGCGATGCGTCTCCCGGCGACGTCCCGTCCGCCCCAGCCCCGATTCGATCGTCCTCCCGTTCGGGATTCCGGCGTCCAATCCGGATATTGTAGGCCGTCCGCTCGCGGACTCTCCACTGATCGACTCTCTCGACGAGCCTACCGACGCCCATGGATCGACGCCGCGCACGAGAGCAGCTGGGCCTGACGGTCGACGTGATTATGCTGGTCCTGATCGTCGCCAACCTCTTCCTCATCATTATCGACTGGGGATTTGAGAGCGTCGTCGTGCAGAACCATCTGCAGGCCTATGCCCCCGCTCTCCACCAGTGGTACGACCAGACGATCCATCAGCACTTCCTCTTCTACGACCTGGCGTTCGTCGCCGTCTTCGTCACCGAGATCCTCGTGCGGTGGGGGCTTGCCATCTACCGACAGCGGTACCACCGCTGGTTTTTCTACCCGTTCGTGCACTGGTACGACGTGCTCGGCTGCATCCCCGTCAGCTCGCTCCGCTCGTTGCGACTGCTCCGGATCATTGCGATGATCCCGAAGATGCAGCGCCTCGGCCTCTTCGACCTGCGGAAGACGTACCTGTACCGGACGTACGAAAAGTATCGCGACATCGTGCTCGAAGAAATCAGCGACCGGGTTACCGTCCGCATCATCGAGGGACTGCAAGACGAGATTCGGGGCAGTCGGCCCGTTACGGACCGCATCGCCCGGGAGGTCATCAAGCCGCAGCGGGACGCCCTAATCGAGGCCCTCACGCATCGACTGCAGGAGGCCACGGCGGTGGCCTACACGAGCCGCCAGGACGACTTTCACGAGTATCTCGACGAGGTCATCGCCGACGCCGTCAAGCAAAACCGCGAGATTAGCACGATCGCCTCGGTCCCCGGCCTCGGCCGGCCCGTGGCCAATCTCCTCGAGCAGGCCATCAGTGACATTGTCTTCAACGTGGTTGATCGAATGGTCGAGGACGCCGCCTCCCTCGACAACGATCGCGTGATTGCCGACGTGACCTCCATTTCCACTGACGCCCTTCTGAGTCCGAAGTACGACGAGCGCCTCAGCCGGCTCGCCCGTTCGGTCGTGCTGCAGTCCCTTGACGTTATCAAAGAGCACGTTGAAATTCGAAAGTGGAAAGAGCCGTCCCCCGGCTCCCTCTCCGGCGACGCCGCTCCCTCTGCATAACTCCTCGATTCTGTGGCCGGTCTGTACATCCACGTCCCCTTTCACCGCGACCCTCACGTCTACGACGAACAGTACGCGGTCCCGGTCGATGAGGCCGACGTGTCTCAGTTCGAAACGGCCCTTCAGCGCGAACTGCTCTCCTACGCGCAGTCGTACGCCGAGGAGGAGCCCATTACCACGGCGTACGTCGGGGGCAGTCGGCCCTCCCTTCTCCCGGTCAGTACGGCCCACTCGCTTCTCCGGACCGTCGTCGACGTGTTCGACGCGTCGGCCTTCGAGGAGGCCACGGCGGAGGTCAATCCGGCGGATGCCACAGCAGGCTACCTCCACCGCCTCCGTCGTCTCGGCTTCGATCGCCTCAGCCTGGACGTGCTCTCGTTCTTCCCGGACGACCTGCAGACCCTAGAGGCACCGCACTCCGCCGAGGACGCCGTTCGGGCGCTCCAACAGGCCCGCGAGGCCGGCTTCGAGACCCTCTCCGTCGACCTCCTCTTCGGGTGGACCGGACAGCCGCTCTCCCACTGGAAGGCCGTGCTGCGCTGTGCGGTCGAGATGAACGTTCCTCACCTCACCATCGTCGAGGCGACCGCGGAGGAGGGACCGGTGGTATCCGACGAGGCCCGGGCCGACCGCCTGGAGTTCGCCATGACGTTCCTTCAGTCGGAGGGATACGACCAGTACGAACTCACCCACTTTGCCCGTCCCGGCCACCGCTCTGCACATCAGGAACACTACTACGCCCACGGAAACTACCTCGGCCTCGGGCCCACGGCGGAATCCTTCTGGTGGGTTCACCGGGAAGACGGATTTGCCGCCCGCCGCTGGAGCAACGTCCGCGACCTCGATCAGTATGCGTCTCTGCTCGACGGGCGCTATCCGCCGGTCGCCTTTCGCCGGACGCTGAACCGAGCCGAACTGGCCCACGAGTACGTCCTGCTCCGCCTCCGCACGAGCGAGGGACTGGACCTCGACGTCCTCGACCGCCGGTACGGCGTCGACCTCTCCTCGTCCCGCCCCGATCTCCTGGATCGGCTGCAGGAAGAGAACCTCATCCGCGTGAACGAGCAGATCCTCTGTCTCACCAATCGCGGCCGGCTCGTGGCCGACGCCATCGCGAAGCGACTGCTGTCCTCTTCCTAATCCCTTCATCTCCCAACGACCCCGTCCCGGCATGCCCACCGTCCGCCCCGCCACGAGTGAGGACGATCTCGAGGCCGTCCGTCGCCTCTTTCGGGCATACGTGGACTCGCTCGACTTCGACCTCGATTTTCAGGACGTGGATCGGGAACTGGAGGCCCTTCCCGGGCCGTACGCCCCGCCGGAGGGCACGATTCTCCTCGCCGAAAACGAGGGCACGCCGGTGGGCGTCGTGGCACTCCAGCCGCTCGACGAAGAGGGGGTCTGCGAAATGAAGCGCCTCTACGTCCAGCCCGCCCACCGAGGGCGCGGGATCGGTCGGGCTCTCGGCCAACGAGTCCTCGAGGAAGCGCGCCGGCGAGGATACGACGCCATGCGCCTCGATACGGTCGCCTCCATGACGGCCGCCCGTCGCCTGTATCGGTCGCTCGGCTTCGAGGACCGCTCTGCGTATTACCCCAACCCCCTCCCCGACGTGGTCTACATGGAACGGCCCCTGTGACACGATTCCCTTCTCATCCCCTTCTTCTCGACTCGCTCCCCCCATGTCGCCCCTGCGAATGGCCCTGTTCATAGGCCCCCTGATCCTCCTGCTCGGCGCCTGCTCCTCCGACGAACCGGACCCCGAGGACACGTCGTTCCAAAAGGAAGGTCGGCTCGCATTCCTTCAACCAAGCGGGGACACGCTCCGGGCCATTGACGTCGAATTTGCCGACACGGACGAGGAGCGTCAGCGCGGGCTCATGCACCGCCGCTCCCTCGGGTACGACCGGGGCATGCTCTTTATCTTCGACGAGGTGGACGACGGGGGAATGTGGATGCGAAACACGCCCCTCCCGCTCGACATCGTGTTCGTGGCGCCGGACTCGCAGGTCATCAACATTGCCCGCCGCACAACGCCCTTCTCCGACGAGACCATCGAGCCGACCGCTCCCCGAAAGTTCGTCGTGGAGGTCCGGGCCGGCTTCGCCAACCGATTCGGCCTGAGCGACAGCACCCGCATCCGCTGGACCCGCACGAACTAACCGCCCTCGTCCACCCTCTCGACTCGTGCGTCCATGACACTCTACCGAACGCTCCCCCCAGAATGATGAACGGTAAGGCCCAACACCACCCCCCCATGCGCCTGCTCCTCCCCACCCTGCTGGTGCTCCTGCTCGTCGTCCTCCCCGCCTGCACGAATGACACGGATCAGCCTGCCGCCTCCGACGCCTCGGACACCACGACCATTCCCTTCGACAAAGAGGGCCGCCTCGCCGTGCTGCAAGATGAGGATACGCTCGTGACCCTGGACATCGAAGTGGCCGACACGGACTCTGCCCGCGAGCGCGGCATGATGCAGCGAGACGGCTTCCCGAACGAACGAAGCGGCATGCTCTTTCCCTTCGACGAGGAACAGGAGCAGAGCTTCTGGATGGCCAACACCCCCCTCTCCCTCGACCTCTTCTTCATCAACGCCGACTCACAGATCGTCCGCGTAAAAAAATACGCTCCGCCGAACACGGCCAAATCCATTCCCTCGAACGCCCCCGCACAGTACGTCCTCGAAACGACCGCCGGGTTCGCCGACAGTTACGGAATCGTAGAGGGGGATCGGGTGCGGTGGCAGCGGACGGACGAGTAGTCGTGCCCCTTTCCTAGTGATGTGTCAGATCTCATTCTTTGAGTAATTGCTCCCGACGCGGCACTAGCAGGCTGTTGCGCATAGACCCGTCTTTACACTTCCTTTTTTAAACCGGCAAATAAATTTGTATACACGAATCAATGGGCGGCGCAATTTTGGCCGATAGAGCATACGTGTCGCCAATAACCCGTCCGGGCGAACACTCAAACACCAATGCGCAACAGGTTGCTATCTCGACAGAGTTTCCCCAGTGGTGTAAACGATCGTTTACACCTAAAAATTAGAGTGCAAACGATTCTCCGCAGGCACATTCGCGGGTGGCCTGCGGATTGGTGAAGTGAAAGCCGTCCCCGTCCAGCCCGTCGGTAAAGTCCAGTTCCGAGCCGTCGAGGTACAGGCGGCTCTTCTTGTCGAGCACGACCGTAATGTCGGCGTGCTGCTCGACGGAGTCTTCGTCCTGCACCGTCGTATCCCACCCCAGGTCGTAGGTCAACCCCGAACAGCCGCCCGGCACCACTGCCACGCGGAGCATCGTGTCGTCCAGGTCAACGTCCTCGTGGTCGGCCACTTCGTGAACCTGGTCGACGGCACGGTCGGTCATACTGATGGTCATGAGGGGCAAATGGCCTGATCATACGGAAGATCGCGTCGTGAGCCGTACCTTCAGCCCCAAAGAAAGGTTTCCCCTCCCCAATTCGAGATTCTCGCCTCTTCCCCTCTTGAATCTACGCACGTCTCCTCCACAGCGACCCGTGACCCAAGACGTATCTAGAGAAACCAGGAGTCGGCCCCTCACGACTCCGGGATGGCACCTCGCCCATCGAACCCCCCGACTTTGCAATGAAGACGTGAACTCGCCGCCGACCGAAGGAACGAAGGGCCACAGGCCCGGTTGTAATCGTGCGTTGACACACGCAGACCCGTAAACGTCGGTTTACACTCGGTACGTCGGCGAGGCATCCGGCGGTTCTCGGCGGCGAGCGCGGCCCCCAACCGACGTCCCACTTGCATCGGCTCACACGACACGAACGAGGGATCATCTATGAGCACGTCCGAAACCGAATATCTGAAAGGCAAGGCCAGCGAGGAGTACGAACATGGCTGGTACACCGACATCGAGTCGGAAAAGGCCCCGAAAGGGCTCAACGAGGACATCGTTCGCTTCATCTCTCAGAAGAAGGACGAGCCGGAGTGGCTGCTCGACTGGCGCCTGAAGGCCTACAACTACTTCGAACAGCTGCTGGAGAGTGGACACTACCCGGACTGGGCGCACCTCGACTACGAGCGCCCCGACTTCCAGAACATGCGCTACTTTGCGGCGCCGAAGGGAAAGGCGGACTACGAGAACCTCGACGAGGTGCCGGACGAGATTCTGGAGACGTTCGAGCGGCTGGGCATCCCCCTCGAAGAACAGAAGGCCCTTACGGGCGTGGCCGTCGACGCCGTCATGGACAGCGTCTCGGTGGCCACCACCTTCAAGGAGAAGCTGAAGGAGAAGGGCGTCATCTTTAAGTCCTTCGGCGAGGCCGCCCACGAGCACCCGGAGATCGTGCGCGAGTACCTCGGCTCGGTCGTCCCCTACACCGACAACCTGTACGCCGCCCTCAACTCCGCCGTCTTCAGCGACGGCTCGTTCGTGTACGTGCCGGAGGGCGTCACCTGCCCGATGGAGCTGTCCACGTACTTCCGGATCAACGAGCAGGGCACCGGCCAGTTCGAGCGCACGCTCATCGTCACTGAGCCGGGCGCCTACGTGAGCTACCTGGAGGGTTGCACCGCACCGATGCGGAAGGAGAATCAGCTGCACGCCGCCGTGGTGGAGCTCATCGCCCACGAGGACTCGGAAATCAAGTACTCGACGATTCAGAACTGGTACCCGGGCGACGAGGACGGAGAAGGCGGCGTCTACAACCTCGTCACGAAGCGCGGCATCTGTAAGGGCGACAACTCCAAGATCAGCTGGACGCAGCTCGAGACCGGCTCGGCCGTCACGCAGAAGTACCCGTCCGTCATCCTCGCGGGCGACAACTCGGTCGGCGAGTTCTACTCGGTGGCCTTCACGAAGGGGCACCAGCAGGCCGACACCGGCACGAAGATGCAGCACATCGGGAAGAACACGAAGAGCACCATCATCTCGAAGGGCATCTCGGCCGACGTGGCGGACAACAGCTACCGCGGCCTGGTGAAGGTCGGCAAGAACGCCGACAACGCCCGCAACTTCTCCCAGTGCGACTCGATGCTGCTGGGGCCGGACTGCGGCGCGCACACCTATCCCTACATCGAGAGCAGCAATCCCTCGGCGCAGATCGAGCACGAGGCCACCACGTCGAAGGTCGGCGAGGACCAGATGTTCTACTGCCACCAGCGCGGCCTCGGCGAGGAAGAGGCTCTCAAGCTCATCGTGAACGGCTTCTGCAAGGAGATTCTCCAGGAGCTGCCGATGGAGTTCGCCGTCGAGGCGAAGGAGTTGCTCGCCATCGAACTGGAAGGCTCCGTTGGGTAGTTGGGTGTGTGAGTGTGAGCGTCTCCCGTACGTGCGCCCATACTCCCATACCTGCGTACTGCCCAAGACGGGCCCTACCGAATCTGGCACTACGATTTCAAACTGCATTACACTTAGAAAACGACCCGAAATATGCCACTACTCGAAGTCAAGAACCTCCACGTTGGCGTCGAAGACGAAGACATCAAAATCCTGAACGGCGTGGACCTGACGCTCGACACCGGCGAACTCCACGCCATCATGGGGCCCAACGGCTCCGGCAAAAGCACGCTCGCTGCGGTCCTGGCCGGCCGCGAGGAGTACGAGGTGCTCGACGGCGAAATTCTCTACGACGGCGAAGACCTGCTGGAGCTGGAGCCCGAAGAGCGGGCCGAAGAAGGCATCTTCCTCGCCTTTCAGTACCCGGTGGAGCTGCCCGGCGTGAGCATGACCAACTTCCTGAAGGAGGCGGTCAACTCCGTTCGCGAAGCGCGGGGACAAGACGAGCTCTCGTCCGCCGACTTTCTCCAGTACATGCGCGAGCGCGCCGACCTCGTGGAGATTGACGCCGACCTCACGAAGCGCGCAGTGAACGAGGGCTTCTCCGGCGGTGAGAAGAAGCGAAACGAAATCTTCCAGCTCGCGATGCTGGAGCCGCGCCTCGCCATCCTCGACGAGACGGACTCCGGGCTCGACATCGACGCGCTGACCAACGTGGCGGAGGGGGTCAACAAGCTCCGCACCGACGACAGAGGCTTTCTCGTCATCACCCACTACGAGCGCATCCTCCGGTACATTACTCCGGATCAGGTGCACGTGATGCTCGACGGAAAGATTGTGCAGTCCGGCGACAAGGAACTCGCCGAGAAGCTCGAGAAGAAGGGCTACGACTGGGTTCGCAAAGAAGCCGCCGCGGCCGCTGCGTAGCGTCCCGCCGAGCGTCCCGAGGGATCCGCGGGGCGCCCGCTCGGCCTTCTTCCCTCCTCTTCCGTCCCCCACTCTCAATCCAACTGTCGCATCATGACTACTGCACTCGACACCGACGTTCGCCCAGAGGACCGGTTCATCTCGGCCTTCAAGGTGAACCACGGCCAGGCACTGAACGGCACGAGCGCCTCCATCGCCCAGCACCGCGAGGATGCCATTGAGCGCTTCGCCGAGCTGGGCCTTCCGACCAACGACCTGGAGGCCTGGAAGTACACGAACATCGCGAAGATCATCGACCGGCCGTACAATCTCCCCCTCTCCCCGGAAACGCCGTCGGTCGACGAGACGGACATCGAGCCGTTTCTGATCGACGACCTGGACGCCCATCGGGTCGTCCTCGTCAACGGCCGGGTCGACGCGTCGCTCTCCGACGTCGGCGAGCTGCCCCCGGGCGTCGTCGTAAGCAGCCTCGCCCAGGCCGGCAACGAGCACCCCGACGTCGTCGAGGAGCACTACGGAAAGTACGCCGACTTCGAGAACGAGGCGATGACCGCCCTCAACACGGCGTTCGTGCAGGACGGGGCGTTCGTGTACGTCCCCTCGGGCACCGTCGTCGAAAAGCCGATCTTCTTCCTGCACGTCACGGCCACCGAGCAGGATCTCTTCCTCCAGCCGCGGCACCTGTTCGTCGTCGAGGACGGGGCCATCGCGAAGATCGTGGAGGCCCAGCACTCCCTCACTGACGCGCAGACGTTCACGAACACGGTGGGCGAGGCCTTCGTCGGTGCAAAAGCGAACCTGGACCACTACCTCATCCAGGACGAAGGCTCCTCGGCATCGCAGGTCCACACTCGCGCGGCCCAGCAGAAGGAAGAGAGCGTCTACTCCACGCAGACAGTGACGTACACCGGCGAAGTCATCCGCAACAACGCGACCGTCGAGGCCGACGGCTCGTTCTGCGAGTCCAACCTCTTCGGCCTCTGCGTGGGCAAAGACGACATGCACGTGGACAACCACACGCAAATGAACCACGTGCAGCCCGACTGCAACAGCAACGAGCTGTACAAGCACGTTATGAACGACGAGTCGACGGCCGTCTTCAACGGCAAGGTACTCGTCACTCGCGGCTCGCAGCGGATCGACGCCTACCAGCAGAACGACACCATCGTTCTGAACAACGAGGCCCAGATTTACACGAAGCCGGAACTCGAGATCTACGCGGACGACGTCGAGTGCAGCCACGGCGCCACAACCGGCCAGCTCGACGAGGAGGGCATCTTCTACCTCCGCTCCCGCGGCCTCTCGGAGCGCCGTGCGCAGATTCTCATGCTGCAGGCCTTCAGTGAAGAGGTGCTCAGTGAGCTCAGCATCGATGCACTCCGCGAGCACGTGACGGAGATGGTCCGCGACCGCTTCGCAACCTACGTATAAGCATATGAGGGTGTGGGAGTGTGGGCGTTCGTTTGTGCCGCTCTCACAACCCAAGTTGCGAGAGGTGGTCGCTTTGCTTCACATGACGGTCGACCGCGGACGACGGGACCGCCAAGCAATAACCGGCGGTCTGCGGCACTGTGAGCGGAGCGAACGAGGACTCTTGCGGTGCCTGCCGTCCGCCGTCGTATCGAAAACTGCACGTAGGGTGCAACATCGGTTACTCCCCTTCTCTCCCCACAATCAGCACTGCCCATGCCCGCGACCTCCTCGGCTACAACCGCGGACGCTGCGTTCGACGTAGAGGCGCTCCGCGCGGACTTCCCGGCACTGCAGCAGGACATTTACGAGGACACCCCGCTCGTCTACCTCGACAACGCGGCGACCTCGCAAAAGCCGACCGCGGTGATCGAGCGGCTCGAGCGGTTCTACCGCCGGGAAAACAGCAACGTGCACCGGGGCGTGCACCGGCTCAGTCAAACAGCGACGGACGACTACGAGTCCGCCCGCAAGACGATGGCCCGCTTCATCAACGCCCCGACCCCCGAGCAGGTCATCTACACGCGGGGCACGACGGAGGGGCTCAACCTCGCGGCCTCGACGTTCGGACGGATGAACGTGGGCGAGGGCGACGAAATTCTCCTCACGGAGATGGAGCACCACTCCAACATCGTCCCCTGGCAGATGCTGGCCGAACAGGTGGGCGCGGAAATCCGCGTGCTCCCCGTCACGGACCGGGGCGTGCTACAGATCGATCGGCTCGACGAGTTTCTGACGGCCGACACGGCGCTCGTGGCCGTCACGCACGTGTCGAACACCCTGGGGACGATCAATCCGATTGCGGACCTGATTGACGCGGCACACGATCGCGACGTGCCGGTGGTGGTGGACGGCGCTCAGTCGGCCCCGCACCTGCCGATCGACGTACAGGCGCTGGACGCCGACTTTTTTGCATTCTCGGGTCACAAGATGTTCGGCCCCACCGGCATCGGCATCCTCTACGGCAAGCGCGAGCACCTGGAGGCCATGCCCCCCTACCACGGCGGCGGCGACATGATCGATCAGGTGTCGTTCGACGGCACGACGTACGACGATCCTCCCCACAAGTTTGAAGCCGGAACGCCCAACATTGCGGACGTCCTCGGCCTCGCCACGGCCGCCGAGTACGTGATGGATCTGGACTGGAACGCCGTGCAGACGCACGAGGACGCGGTGCTCGCCTACGCCGCCGAACAGGTGCAGGCCGTCGACGGGATTCGCCTCATCGGCACGGCGCCGGAGAAGACGAGCGTGCTCTCGTTCGTCTTCGAGGACATCCATCCGTACGACGCCGGCACGTTCCTGGATCGGCTCGGCATCGCAGTCCGGACGGGCCACCACTGCACCCAGCCGCTCGTGAAGCGGTTCGGGCTTCCGGGCACCATTCGCGCCTCCTTTGCGGCCTACAACACCCGCGAGGACGCCGACCGGCTCGTAGAGGGCCTTCAGAAGGTAAAAACAATGCTGGGGTAAGAAGTAGGGACGTTTGGAGGTAAGGACGGGTGGAGGGATGGATGGGACGAAGAGGGAATCCAACCTCCATACGTACACACATCCGTCCCTCCATACTTTCCTTCGGGCAACACACTCGAAAATTGCTTTAAGCGACTGATAGACGCACCCATGCCCGCCACGGACACGGTCTCGGATCGCGCTCAGCAGATTGTCGACGAGTTTTCGCTCTTCGACGACTGGATGGGACGGTACGAGTACCTGATTGAACTCGGGGACGACATTCCACTCCTCGACGACGAGCACAAAAACGACGACACCTACATTCACGGCTGCCAATCGGACGTGTGGATTCGCGCCGAGTTCGACGACGAGGATGATCTCCTCCACTTCCGGGGCGACAGCAACGCCAAAATCACGAAAGGACTGGCGGCCCTCGTCATCCGTGTACTCAACGAGCAGCCGCCCGACGCCGTAGCGAACGCCAGATTCGACTTTCTAGACGACATCGGACTCCAGGACAACCTGAGTTCGCAGCGCAACAACGGCCTCCAAGCCATGATCGAACAAACCCAGGAGCGGGCGAAAACCTTTCAGAATTGACGAGCCGTCGTCCCGGCCCAACGTCCGCATTCTCGAAACAGAAAGATGCCACAAAAAGAGGAATCCGTAAAACGTGAAGGGTGAAACGTGACTCGCGAAGAGTGACTCCTGCAGGGCCGCACGTACCGTCCGCACTCGTCTTCACGCATCACGCTTTACGGTCCGATCCACGACGTACTCTCAGAAATTCCCGTTTGAGCCATGAATCCTGCTGGTGCAATGCCCGGAGGCATGCCGGGCGCCGGTGGCGGCGCTGCCGACATCCCGGACGACAAAGAAAATACCGAGATCGAACTGCCGGAGACGATTCCGGATCACGTCCAGGAACCGCCCGACGACGAGCTCTACGAACGCATCGTGGAGTCGCTCCGGGAAATTTACGATCCGGAGATCCCGGTCAACATCTACGACCTCGGCCTCATCTACCACGTCGAGATCCACGACGACAACAGCGTCGACGTGCTCATGACGCTGACGGCCCCCAACTGCCCGGCGGCCGGCATTCTGCCCGGCCAGGCCGAAGACGCAGTGCGAGAGACCGAGGGCGTGGAGGACGTGAATTTGGAAATGACGTTCGAGCCGCCCTTTTCCCCGGAAATGATGTCTGAGGAAGCTCGCCTCGAACTCGGCTTCATGTAAATTAGTGAGTGTGGAATGCGGAGTGTGGAATGACCGCCCCCTGTTCTGGCACTCCCCATTCCGCATTCCGAACTCCACATTCGTCATGGAACATGCAAAGACCATAGCGATGGCCACGGACCTCCTCGCCGAGGGGCGAGCCGAGGACGTGGCCCAGATGGTCGATCCCCTGCTCGAGCCGATGGATCCGTCGGCCGTGAGCACGGGACGTCTCCTGTTGCATGCCCTCAAGGCCCGTATCGAACTGGTGCACCGGGATCGTCCCGAGCGAGCATTCGACCACCTTCCCGCCCTCTCGGAGGTCCGGGACTTATGCACGTGCGTCCGAGCCGAGGTGGCCCTCTGGCACGGATGGGCGCTGCCTCGATCCTCTTCCGATCCGTCTGAGGCCGCTCGCGCCCTGCACCTTCTCGATTACGCAGGCGACCTCTTCGACTCCCTTCACGATCCCAGAGGGCGCTGCTGGACCGCACTCGGCCGGGGGCAGGTGTATTTCCACCTCGGCGAGTTCGGCCTCATGCGAGAGGCTCTCGACGACGCCGAGCGGCTCGCCGACCGGCTCCACGACAAACAGGCCGACCGGTGGCTCCACGAGCTTCGCATTCCGGCCCTGCGCTTCGAGGGACGGTACGACGCCGCCGAAGAACACCTCCACCGCCTCCGAGCCCTCGGCCGCGACTGGAACGACCGGCGAATTCGGGGCCACGCCACCGCCCACGAAGCGGCTCTTCGATATGACCTGGGACAATCGCCCGGCGAGATCATCAGCACGGCGCAAACGGCCGAAGGACTGCTTCGACGGGTTGACGCCCGTGCGCACTACCCGCTCCTCGCGGCCTACCACGCCCACGCCGGTGCTCTGCTCCGGCAGGGCCGCTGGGACGACGCGCACGCGGTGCTCGACGAGGCGGAGGAGACACTCGACGACGTTCCCGCGGCCGTCGCGCTTCTCCAAATCGTCCGCGCCCGCATTGCCCTCCGCCGCGACAATCTTTCGGAGGCGGCAACGCTGCGCGACGCGATCGTCGAACAGGCCCACCGACTGCCTCACGGCCGTCATGGGGCCCCCGTCGCCCTCCTCCACGGGGAGGTGCTGGCCCGTAAAAATCGCCTCGACGACGCGTACACGTGGATGGAACGGGCCCACCGCAACGCCCGCGAAGTCGGCCACCGGGGCCGTCAGCTGCGCACGCTGCTCACGATGGCCCGTATAGCCGCGGCCCGCTCGGACCGGGAGGCCTCTCGGGCCCACCTCGCGGCGGCCGACGCATACGACGATTACTTCAGCGTCCTTCCCTTTGCCGTGCGTCGCTTTTCGGCGGAGGGCACCGTCGCCCAGACCAATGGAGAGGAGGACGAGGCCATCGACGCGTACCGTCACGCCCTCTCGGCGGCCTCGATGATTGGGGACGAGTACCGAACGGCCTCGCTCCAGCTCGCCCTCGCCCAGCTGGAAGGCGACGACCGGGCCCACGCCATGGCGTCGGCGGCACAATCCACCTTCGAGGCAATCGATGCCCCCGACGAGGCGAAAGTGGCAACGGCCCTGGCCGAAGGGGCCTCTCCCTCCGAGGAGCCCGCGTCCACGCTCCCGCACCCCACGCCGTCTCCGTCTGAATCGGCCCTCGGCGAAACGCTTGTCCGCGCCTCCCTCTCGGTTCCCCTGGTCGCCAACACCTGGCTTCAGACGGCCGCCTCCCTCCTCCCCGACCGCTGGCTCGGCGTCTACCGCCTCTCCGGGGACGGCATTGCCTCCCTCCTGCACCAGCGCGGCCCCCGCCCGGACGGGATCACACCGCCGTCCCAGACCGGCTCCAACGGCTCGGCCGACACTGTCCAGTGGCTCCAGCTGCACGACTCGCCCCCCACCCTTGCCCTCGGCGTCGAGGTCGCTCCCGACGACGATCCGGACTGGACCTCGGCCCAGACGCCGCTTCGACACTGGCGGCCGCTCGTTCGGCTTGCCCTGGAGCGCGCCCTCCTCCATCAGCGTCGCGCCGCCGCGACCCGGGCCGAAGACGAACGGGACCCCGGTGCCTCCATCGAAGGCCTCGTGACCGAAAGTGACGCGATGCACTCGGTCCTCCAGCGCCTCCGTCGAATCCAAACCAGCCGCGCTCCGGTCCTCATTACCGGCGAACGCGGAACCGGCAAGCGCGTCCTGGCCGAGGCGCTCCACCGGACGAGCGCACGTGCCGACGGCCCCTTCGTCTGCGTCGCGTGCGCCAACATGCAGCGCGAGCCCGTCGCCAACCGCCTCTTCGGCTCGACCGACCCCGACGGGTCCCTGAGCCCCGGCGCAATCCACGAAGCGGACGGTGGGACGCTCGTGATCGAAGACGTCGACGCCCTCCCGGCCTCGGCCCAGGACAGCCTCCTCCACCTGCTTCGCACCGGCGAGGGACTCCCCGAGGGAGAGACCGCCCCCACTCCGGTCGACGTCCGCATGGTGGCTACGACCACCGAACACCTCAACGAGCAGATCCGCAACGACCAGTTCCGTCCCGCCCTCCGGAAGCGCCTGACCCTCCTGTCCGTCCGCATGCCGCCGCTTCGCGAACGGCGCGCTGACATTCCACTGCTGATCCACCACTTTCTCGACACCCTCCGCCCCGAGAAGCTGAAGGACTCCGGTCGGGCCTCGATCACCCTTCCGGCCGTGGAGGCCCTCGTGCAGTACGACTGGCCGGGCAACGTCCGACAGCTCCGCAACGAACTGGAACGAGCCCTCGTGCACGTGGAAAGCGAACCGGCCCAGACGATCGACCGGGACGTCCTCCTGGACGAAATCGTCGAAGACGCTCGGGCGCCGGACGCGCCCCCGATCGATGCACCGGACGACATTCTGCATCCCGATCAAACCCTGAGCGACGTGCTCTCGCGCACCGAGCGCACTGTCATCGAGCGCGTCCTGCACGCGTGCGAGGGACAGGTCACCGCCTCCGCCGAGGTCCTGGGATTGTCTCGTCAGGGCCTCTACAAGAAGATGAAGCGCCTGGGCATCGACGCCTCCGACTTCCAATCAGACCCCGAACCCGCCACGCCACCCTCCTGACACCGCGATTTTCGTTCCGTCAGTGTCTGCGCCACCGATCATGACTCCTTCGACGACCGACCATCCTTCCGATACGACGTCGCTCGACGTGCGTCTCGACCATGCCTCGATCATGACGACCGACCTCGAGGCGGCCACGGACTTCTACGTCGACCTCCTCGGGCTCATCCTCCGGACGGTCGAGGACGATCCGGTGCGACAGGGCCGCCGGCGCGCCATGCTCGGCGACGGGCGCGGACGGGCGGTGATCGAGCTCATCGAGATGCCGGAGATGGAGCACCCGTCGGTACCGGGGCGCGGGGCCATCCATCACGTCGGCTTTCGCCTGTCCGATCGCGACTGGCATTCCCTCCGCTCCCGCCTCGACGCTGCCGACTACGAGTATCGCGAGGTGAAAGGACGCCTCTTCGTCCGAGACACGGACGGGCTGGTCCTGGAGCTCGAAAAGCAGTAACACCAGCGGTTCAGGGCTGGTTTGCCTCACCGGACGAGTCATTTCCGTCCTCCGCCGGCGAGGAGTCCGACGCGGCCGGCGTCTCAGGCGTGCGGACCGTATTCGAAAGCTCATTCTCGTCGTCCGGCCGCACGTTGACCCCCCGCCGTTCGAGAAGCCGACCGCACATCTCAATCGCCTCTACCAGGCCCTCGGTGAGGTTGTCGTTCTGAATCCCCATCCGGATGCGGGCCACTACCTCGGCCCAATCGTCTGGCTCTACGTACTCGTTGATGCCGGTGTCTCCCAGAACCTCGATCCTGTGCTCCCAGAGCGACACGAAGATGAGAATTCCAGTGCGATCGCGGGTGTCGAACACCTCCTCCTCGACGAAGGACTGAAGAGCCCGGCGGTGCACCGTCTCGTCGAGAAGGTCGTCGCCCGCGAGCACTCGCTGCACCGGGCCGACGTACGTCGCCAGCACGCCCCCGACGATAGCAGCCCCCAGTGACGTCATCACGACGCCCCACGGCGTAAAGAGCCAGCCCAGTCCCCAGCCGTCGTAAAACTGGAGAACGAGGAGAGTGGCCGTAAGCGCCAGAAGCCCAGCCCCCACCGCTCCGCGCCACGTCACGACCTCGTAGGTAGCACTTCGCGGCACGACGACCGGCACAATTTCTCCGGCGGTCCGCTCTTCCGCCTGCTCTACGGCAGTCTGAATGCGTTCCTCGTCGAGACGATCGATGTGGCTCTGCATGAAACGAGCGAGGGGATCTACGTCAACGAAAAACGACCAACGCCGAGCCGCTTCCGACTCGACACTGGCAAGCTACCACGAGACACGCGCAATTCAAAGGTGCCGCGCTTCCTCCCACGACAATCGCATCCCGGTCGACTCGTGGTCCCCACATTTAGAACAGGATTGCAGTACGCCCCTGCGTCCCGCGCCGTTCTCCAGCACTGTCCCCCTACTCGGGAGAGGATGAGCCTGCCTCCCCTCCGCCCCGTTGCTCGTTGATGACCTCGATGGCCCGTTCTGCCTGTTTGTAAAAGGGCTCCTCGGGATCTGCGTGCGTCTGTACGAGCTCAAACTGTTGGAGCGCCTCGTCCAGGCGATTGATTTGCAGCAGAGCCAGTCCTTTCTGAAACCGGGCCGGGACGAAGGTGGAATCGTCCTCGAGTACAGCGTTGATGGCCTCGATGCCCCTCATCGGGTTGCTCGTGAGAAGGAACGCCTCTCCCATCCGCGTCCGGGCATCGTGATCCTCCGGTTGCTCGTCGACGACGGCCTGATACGCCGTCGCCACGTGGCGAGCCACCTCCGCAATCCGATCCCGATCCCCCTGCTGCTCGACCTGACGCATCCACCGGTAGAGGAGATTGGCCGCCCGGCGTCGATCGTCGACGCTTCCGGTCGCGTCGGCCAGCTCCCGTTGCAGGAGGGCGGCCCGACCCGGAGCGCCCGCGCCGATGTACATGCGCACGAGTTCCGCGCGGAGTCCGTCCCGCTGACCGGACTCTGCGTCGTCGAGCTCCGACCGGAGCGAGTCGATCTCGTCGGCCACGGGCCCATCGACGTCACTGCCCAGTTCCTCTACGAGCGTCGAGAGGTCCGTCTCGGGCTGCTCGGCCCCGGACGCAGACGGCATTCCGGTGCCGGCCCCCTGTCCTTGTCCCCCCGCCGGAGAGGCGCCGGCTCCACTCGGGTCTTCTGCCTGGGCAGCGGGAGCAGAGCTGCCGCCGTCCTCCCCCCAGTCGTACTGCGCACTCCACTGGCTCACGAAAAAGAACCCGAGGACGAAGAACAGACCGATCCCCACCATCCAGAGAATTTGCGTGCCCATCTCCCCTTGCTCGTCCGACTCGGGCTCCGGTGCGTCGGACGAACCCGACTCCCCCTCAGAAGAGGAGGGCGAGCCGTTCGGCAGATTCGCCTGCACGGCCCGCGTCCCGTCGGGACCTGCGGGGGTAGACGGCGTCCGGAGCTCGGTGCCGCACTGGCTGCAGTAGTTGGCGTCCCCGGGATTGCGGGCCCCGCACTGGGTACAGTACACGTGCTCTCCCTCCTGATCAGGCTCCGAATCGGCGCCGGGATCTGCCGGCGGTTCCTCGGCCCCGCTCGGGGGGTCCGCCTCAGGCGACGAATCGGAAACAGGATCGTCAGAATCGACGGGCGTACCGCAAAGATCGCAGTGATCGGAGTCTGCGGGCACGTGGGCCCCGCACGAAGGACAAGAATGAGAGTCGTCAGTCATACAACTGGAGTCCCGTGTCAACAATCATTTTCAGTGGAAATCCTCCCCCTTCTATTCGGAACGCGATGCCGGAGGAGCCCCCCGGCCCCGTTCCCCGTCAGGTCCCCTCGGTCCCGTTCTGAGCGTCGCCTTCCTTGTGGGCCTCGTCCACGTCCTCCTGGAACTGATTCGAAGCGCGAAACACCGGCTCATAACGCTCATCGATGGGCACAGGCTCGTTCGTCTGCGGATTACGACCCGTCCGCGGCGCCCGGTGCTCGACCTCGAACACCCCGAAGCCGCGAAGCTCGATGCGCTCCCCCTCCTCCATTGCCTGCTGGACCGTCGTCATGAAGCCTTCCACGACGGCCTTCGTCTCAATTTTCGTGAGCCCCGTTCCCTTCGCAATGCGATCTACGATGTCGGCTTTAGTCATGTCGGCAGCCCGAATCCGGGTTGTGAAGTGGGTATACGGAGAATGCTCCACCGCTTTTGAAACGACCGTGACCGGTGCGGTGATTCCATCCCCGTTCCGATTCTGCGTGACTTTCGTCCGGAGAACTCGTCCCCCGGAAACAATCGAGGGTCGTTTTGAGATGGAGGCTCTCAGCCCACGGGTCCCATTCTCGCTCAATGTCCCTTTTCCCTCATGCGCTACCGTATTCTCGTCGTTGCAGCCCTCGTTCCCCTTCTCGCGCTGCCCGCAGCCGGCCAGGCCCCCGACCAGTGGGCCCAGGAGGTGGACTACGACATGGATATTACGCTCCACGCTGACGACCATCAGTACACCGGGCATCAGACGCTCACCTACACCAACAACTCGCCGGACACGCTCGACACCGTCTACTACCACCTCTACTTCAATGCCTTCCATCCGGAATCGATGATGGCGGAGCGCAACCGGCAGCTCCCCGACCCCGACGGCCGCATCGTGCCGCGGATCTTCACCCTGGACCCCGACGAGCAGGGCTGGCACCGCATTCACTCGCTCACGCAGGACGGCCAGTCGGTCGACTACGACGTGTACGACACCGTCATGCGGGTCGACCTCGCTGAGCCAATCGGCCCCGGCGAATCGACGACGTTCGAGATGGACTGGCGCGCACAGGTGCCCCTCCAGACGCGCCGGAGTGGACGCGACAGTCGCGGCGACAGCATCGACTTCACCATGACGCAGTGGTACCCCAAAATGGCGGAATACGACGAACGGGGGTGGCACGCCAACTATTACGTGAACCGGGAATACTACGCGCCCTTCGGCTCCTTCGACGTCGAAATTACCCTCCCTACCGAATACACCATCGGGGCCACCGGGATGCTTCAGAACGCCGAGGAGGTCGGTCACGGCTACGCCATTGACGGCAACGGCACCTGGCGTCCGTCCGACGGCCTGCCGGACGCCGACTCGCTCACCTGGCACTTCACGGCCGACGACGTGCACAATTTTGCATGGTCCGCCGATCCCAACTACGTACACGAGAAGGTGACCGCCGACGGGACGACGCATCACATCCTCTACACGCCGGAGGTGAGCGAACAATGGACCCCGCTCACGGACGACATGCCCGAGCTCACGGCCTTCTTCAGTCGGGAGTACGGAGAATACCCCTATCCGCAGATGACCGTCGCCCAGGGTGGGGACGGGGGAATGGAGTATCCCATGTTCACGGTCGTGAGCAGCTACGACGGCCCTGCCTTCGAAGAAAAGAGCAGCCGACAATCCGTTCTCGGGACGACCGTCCACGAGTTCGCGCACATGTGGTACTACGCGGCCCTCGGGAGCAACGAGGCCGACTATGCCTGGATGGACGAGGGCTTCACGAGTTACGCCACCGCCGAGGGCATGGCGCATCTCACCGGCGGCACGGCAAGCCACTCGCCCACCAGCCTCGTGTGGCTCCACAAGCAGGGACTCTACGAGTCGTTCAGCACGCCGGCCGACTGGTTCGAAACCAACACGGCGTACGGTGTAAGTGCCTATCCCGGAGGCGAGCTGGTGGTGGACATGCTCGGCTACGTGATGGGCGACGAGAACCGGGATCAGTGGCTCAAGCGGTACTTTCACAACCGGAAGTACCAGCACCCCGATCCCTACGACCTGGAACTGTTTGCGGAGCAGGAGAGCGGCCTCATGCTCGACTGGTACTTCTGGCAATTCACGCGCTCGACGCGTCAGCTCGACGACGCAATCGACGACCTGGAGAATACGTCCGCCGGCACCGGATACGAGGCGTCCTTCACGCTCGAACGGGAGGGACAGATTCGCATGCCCCACGACGTGAAGCTGACGCTCGAGGATGGATCGACGCAGTGGGTCAACGTGCCCCTCGCCAGCATGCACGGTCACAAACCCGTGCCCGACGACTGGATCGTCACCGAGCCCTGGCCCTGGGTCACGCCGGAGAAAACCTTTACGGTCGAGGTCCCGGCCCCGGTCGAGACGGCAGAACTCGACCCGAACGGGCGTACGCCGGACGTAAACCGGCTGAACAACTCGACCGACTTCCCGATGCGCACTCGCTTCCTCCGTGCTCCCGACTCCAACTGGGACCGCTATGAACTTGGGATCCGACCCCTGGCCGGATACGCCCACGACTTTGGCATCGGCGGGGGTGTCCAGGCTCGCGGACAGTACTTCATGGGAGATCACCGGCTCCGGGCAATGCTCACGGTGTGGCCCGAAGTGCTCGCCTCCGGCGGCGACGACCCCGCTTTGATGGAGGGTCCCGGCCCCCTTCCCGGACCGGCTCCGCTGTCCGACGTGGTCCCCGGCGGATGGATTGACGGCCTCGATTATGAGCTGTCGTACGAACGGCCCACGCCGCTACTCGACCCGCAAGCTACGGTCACGGCCTCCGCCGCCAAGCATTTGGGTCTCCTCGAAAATCGAGTCTCGCTGGAGATCCCCCTTTCTTCCCCGCTCTCAGATACGGAGGAAACGCTTCGCGTCTCGGCTCTCCAGCAACTCAATCCCAGTGAGCGGGTCTTCGGACTCGATCGGACGGATCTCCGATGTGTGTTTGGCACGTGCGAGTCGAACTCGGCCCTTCAACCCCGGAACCCGTGGGGCAACACGCACACCCTTTCTGCCCGACTCGACTATGCCCGTGAGCGAGGATCGGATCGTGTGTCAGCCTTCTTCGAAGTCGGGAGCACGCTCCGCGACTTCGACGGCGGGTATCTGTTTCCGATTACGGCCCTGACGCCATTCAGCCAGGCCACCCGTGCCTCCGTCACCGCCCAGAAGACGACACGCCTCGGTCCCTTCACCGGGATGGCAAGTGTGCAAGCAGGACTCGGGGCCGAGGGACTTCTGCCTCACAAGCAGTTCGTACTCGGCGGACGGTCACTCGAATCACGGTGGCGGAACGACGCTCACCGGCAGTCGAGTGCAGTGTTTGAGCGACCGGTAGAGAATGCGCACCTCGTGGGCTTTGGGCCTGCGGGCCCGGTGGCCTACCTTCGAGCCGACGAGCCCTTTTCGTCCGTCCGCTCGGGCCGTAACGTGCTTGCGGGTCGCCTCTCCCTCGGCACGACACCGTTTCCAAACGTGAGCTCCCTATCCCCCCTCGACCTGTCCGTCTTCTCCGGCCTCGGAACCACCTGGACGGAGGGAAACTACTTCTCGGGCCTGACGGCGGACGACCTCGTAGCAGATGCCGGTTTCGGAGCTCGCTACAGCGTGTCGGCCGTTCCCCACCTCGACCGCTGGACGGCGCAATCGGACATCCTGCAGGGACTCGACCTGGTCGCCAAGTTCCCAGTGTGGGCCAGCGATCCGGGCATTA
>CAZCUZ010000018.1:0-2613 GCA_964502085.1 uncultured Salinivenus sp.
GGATCACGTCCTTCATGCCGGTGGCCGTCACGAAGATGTCGCCCTTCTCGGCGGCTTCGTCCATGCTCATGACCTGATGGCCGTCGAGCGTGGCCTTGAGGGCCGTCGCGGGTCGCACCTCGGTCACGATCGTGTTGGCGCCCATCCCCTTCGCCCGGGTGGCCACGCCGCGACCACAGTGTCCGTAGCCAGCCACGACGAAATTCTTGCCGGCAATCAGCGTGCTCGTGGCGCGCAGAATGCCGTCAATGGTGGACTGTCCGGTGCCGTACACGTTGTCGAAGTCCCACTTCGTCTCGGCGTCGTTCACGGCGTAGACCGGGTACTGCAGCTTTCCGTCGTTGTCCATGGCCCGGAGCCGGTGGACGCCCGTGGTCGTCTCCTCACTGCCGCCGATGATGTGATCCGTCATCTCCGGATGGTCGGAGTGGACCGTGAAAATGAGGTCGGCCCCGTCGTCCAGCGTAAGGTGCGGCGGCGTGTCGATCGTGCGCTCGATGCACCAGTAGAAGTCGTCGGTGTCGAGGCCGTGCCAGGCGTAAATCTCGACGCCGTTGTTGGCGAGAGCCGCGGCAATGTCGTCCTGCGTCGAGAGGGGATTGCAGCCGCTCCACGCTACTTCTGCGCCGCAGGCCTGCAGCGTCTCGACGAGCACGGCCGTCTCCTTGGTGACGTGGAGACACCCGGCAATCTTGTAGCCCTCAAAGGGCTTTTCGTCGGCAAACTCTTCGCGAAGCTGCATGAGTACAGGCATGCGGCTCTCGGCCCACTCGATGCGCTTGCGCCCCTCTTCGGCGAGACTGAGGTCGCGAACTTTGTACTGTCCTTCCTTGTGGTCCATGTGCGTGCGGAGTGTTGATGCGAGAACTGTGGTCGTGTGCTCGTGCTCTGGAACCGGAGGTGTTCGCCCTCCGAAGAGCGTCAGGGCATCCCGGCAAACCGGGGGTAATCGGTCAGCATCTGCTACACGCCACGGGGGCAACGGTTTATCAGTTTGGGGTAAATTTCTCTGTACCCGGCCGCCTCCTCCGCCCGACGAGGTCCTCTCGGTCCCCGTCACACGAAGAGCAGAACCATCAGGGTGTACGCAACGATGGCCAATCCCCCCGCCACCGACGCCAGCGGAAGCTGGGTGTAGACGTGATCCATCAGGTCCGAGCCGGTCGCCAGCGACGAAAGCACCGTCGTGTCCGAGATCGGCGAGCACTGGTCGCCGTACACGCTGCCCCCTACCACCGCCGCAAAGCAGAGGGTGATGAAGAGCGGCTCCTGAGAGATGCTCCACGCCAGCGGCATGGCCACCGGAAAGACGACCGCATACGTGCCCCAGGACGTGCCCGTCGAAAAGGCAATGATGAGGCAGAGCACGACGAGCAACCCCGGAAGCACGACGGGCGGAATGGCCTCTCCCACGGTGGCCACCACGTACTCGGCCGTCCCCACCGCGTCGGCCACCTCTTTCAGCGACACGGCCAGCGCGAGAATGATGGCGCCGATGGTCACGCCCTTGCAGCCGTCGACGAAGCCGTCGATCACCGCCTGGAAGTTCATCCCTTTGAAGAGCGCAATGCCCATGCCCGCGAGCACGGCCAGCACGAAGGCCTCCGCAATCAAAAGCGTGGGATCCTCCGTATTCCCGAGGTAGAAGTACGTGTAGAGGTACGGCAGAATGGCCACCCCGAGCAGCGTGCCGATCGGGCCGACGAAGTCGACGAGGCTCGGCGTATAGTCGTCCGGAATGTCCATTTCCGTGAGCTCCCGCGACGTGAGCGGCGTGGCCTCGTCCCGGTCGAGCTTGCCGGTCGAACGCGCCCGGTCGATCGCGTCCCGCATCTGTTGACTCGGAATCCACGAAAGGACTTCCCACGCGAAGAGAAACGTCAGTGTGATCGCAAAAATTGCGTAGAAGTTGGCCCAGATCGAGGAGAAAAAGAACGCGATGCCGTCCTGCGTGGTCTCGAAGAGGGGGATGGTCCCGGCTACGAGGCCGCCCACGTAGATGGGCCACACGTTGAACGGGATGATCGTGGCCGCCGGGGAGGCCGTCGAGTCGACCACGTACGAGAGCTCCTCGTGGGAGACGTTGTGCTGGTCGCCGATCGGCCGCGCCGTGGCGCCCGTGAGCACCGTCGAGATGGTCCCGCCCTGGTGAAAGACGAGCCCCATGATCCAGGTAAAGAACTTCGCCGTCCGCGGCCCGCGCACCATCTTCTCACCGGCCCACCTGGCAAATTGGAGGGCGCCTCCGGTGCGGGTCCAGAGGCCGATCAATCCCCCCAGGGCCCAGAGGTAGACGAGCAGGATGAGGGCAAAGTCTTCGGTGCCGATGGCCGGGAGCAGAAAGGCATCGATGATGTTCACCTGTCCAGAAATGATTCCCCCCGCCGCTATGCCGATAAAGAGCGCGCTCACCACCTCCCGAAGCCAAAACGCCAGCACGATGGCAATGAGCGGCGGAAGGATGGACCAGAAGCCGTAATGCCCGTCGGACGTCGGAATGTCTCCCGCAAAATACACGGCCCCTCCCAGGGCAGTCAAAACCAGAGCCATCACGACCCAGCGACGCCACCAGGGCGCGTTTTCGCCTGAGTCATCGGGCGTCGGGGAACTGGA
>CAZCUZ010000018.1:2713-25173 GCA_964502085.1 uncultured Salinivenus sp.
GAACGAAATCTGACGCTGGTCCCCTCGTTCGACCACCCGCACGTCGTGGCCGGCCAGGGCACGGCGGGCGTGGAGCTTCTCCGGGAGGAGGGCGCCCTCGACCTCCTGATCGTGTGCTGCGGCGGCGGGGGGCTGCTCTCCGGCTGTGCCCTGGCCTCGGCGGCCCTCGCGCCCCACTGCCGCGTGGTCGGCGTCGAACCCGCCGCGGGGGACGACGCCACCCGCTCCTTTTACAGCGGCGAACGAAAGTCGGTCGATCGGCCCGACACGATTGCCGACGGCGCGCGGACATCGAGCCTCGGCGCCGTCACGTTCCCGCTCGTCCTCGAATACGTCGACGACATGGTAACGGTCCCCGACGCGGAGCTGATCGAAACCATGCACTTCCTCTGGGAACGGATGAAAATCGTCGTCGAACCCACGGGTGCACTGGCTGCGACGGCCCTCCTCTCCGGCCGCGTCGACGCCGCCGATCAGCGAGTCGGCGTGCTCATCTCCGGCGGAAACGTGGACCTCCGAGCGGCGGGCGAGTGGTTTGAGGACCTGTAACGGGCTTCCTGCAGTGTCACCTCCCTGGGGGCACTTCCCACTGAACACTCCGACCGTGCCCGCCCCAAACCAACGACGCCTGACACGAACAGACGCCCATGCACGAATATCCCATCGACGGCGAGCTCGACCTCCACGTCTTCGACCCCTCGGACATCGGAGACCTCGTCCCCGAATACCTGCGGGCGTGTCACGAGAAGGAGATCACGGAGGTGCGCATCATCCACGGAAAAGGGACCGGCACCCTTCGCCGGCAGGTCCGGCAGATTTTGGACGATCATCCCCTGGTCGCCGACTACAACAAAGCCACGGACGCGAGTGGATGGGGCGCAACCATTGCCCATCTCTTTCCCTCCAACGAGGACTAACACAAAAAAACCCGTCGCCTCGGACGAACCGAGACGACGGGCGTATCCCTCAATCGAGTCGTCTTGAAGGTTAGAAACCGAAGAGAAGCCCTCCCGTGATTCCGAGTCGCTGGACGTCCCCTCCAAGCGTGGCATTGAGCTGAGCAAAGGGCTCCACCGAACCCAGTGGAAAGCGAGCCCCTCCGACGATATTCAAGCCCACGTCTGTATCCGAAGCCCCCCCAACGGTTACACTTCCAAACTGATTGCTGAACGTCTGCTCCTCGACCGAAGTCCTCGTGATTGCAAGACCTCCCCCGGCATAGGGAGTGAATGCCTCATTGTCAATCCCGAACTCGTAGAGAGCGTTCACGTCGACAGCGATAATCGTCTGACCGACGTCTTGTCCATTGAGCGTCCGGTCGTCCAGGAGGTAGTAATCGAACGAGGGATTAATCTGTACGGGAAGACCTTCGGAACCAATCCGAGCATCAGCTCCAAAAAATAGATTTCCGCCTGCATCGGAAACGTCCCCGAGCGGAATCCCAAGTCGGGGACCAATTTTAACACTGGTCTGGGCCTGCGTGGCCGTCGGGACCACGAGACCGAGCACGAGGAAAAAAGACGCAACAAGAAGAGTGAGTCGTTTCATCGGTGTAAAAGAATAGGTCGTTGTGTGAGAGAAACGAAGAGCTGTCGCCCAGAACCCCTTCCCAAAAACGGGGAAAGGCCCTACGTTAGTTAGTACAGAAAAGCGACGGAATGTCGGTCACCAGCACCCGTCAAGAATTGATAAATGCGTTTCACGTCGCCTTTCCAGGAAAAGCTAAACGTAGGAAAGACAATCTGGGGCACTGTTGCAAGTCCCTTTCACCTGTATCGCCTGAAATAAACGTTCACCCTCTGCAAAAATTCGCGTGTGTACCGTTTACCCTCAACGATGGAGGGTCGTGGAGGAGATTTGAACCCGTCGCCTCAACCTTTCGCACGCCAATCGCATCCTAACGACGGCGGTCTGTTCGTTCTCTCTGGCGCATAGTTTCGGGGCCCACCCACGCCCATTCCCCCATTCGCCCATTCACTCCCAGCATCCTCCCTACGATCAGTAGCAGTCGAGCCTCCAGCAATCAATAGGCCCTTAATGTGCAAGTCGCCCTACCCCTCCCCTTGATCTCGAATTGGGCGATCGTATCTTGGTTCTGTCCGTCCGGTCTGCTGCGCATCGGCGGCCGGTCTATCGTGCGAACGTTCAGCACTCCGTCTACGATTCAGAAAAGAGGGGATCTCCCCGGATCCGCTCCCCCTCTCCAATTGGAAATGAACGGTGTACCCTCGATGACCTCACCTCGTCTCTCGTTCGGCCTCCTCACCGTCATCGTCGGGTGCCTCTTGCTGCCTCCTCGCACCGCAGCCGCCCAGCCTGCACAAAGTCCAAGCTCGGCTCGTCTGGAGGGAGCTCGACCGGATAGCACGCTGGTCGGGATCGTTTGGGCCCCGCCGTCCTCCCCCGGACCCGCTCTTCTGGAGCTCAATCGCATTGCCGCCTCCGGCGCGACGGCCGTTCGGCTGTCTCCTCCCCTCCCGGCCGACACCGTCTTCGCCCGGGCCGACTCTCTAAACGTGAAGCTGTTCGTCGACCTGCCGGTGTCGTACGTGTCGGCCTCCCCCCTCCGGGACTCCCTGGCAGCCGCCGATTCGACACGAGCCCGCCTTCTCGCCCTCGCCCAGCGTCACCCCTCGATCCACGCAGTGGGACTCGCCCGCTACGCCGACACTACCGTCCCCTCTGCCTGTTCGGCCCTCGAGGAGATGTCCGCCCGCGTGCACGACCGCGCCCCCGACCTTCTGACGTACTACGTGACGCCGTTCACCGCGTCGGCCGATCAGTGCCGGGACGCCGTGGACCGCCCTCTCCTCGACCTCCGGGGCCACCCCGCGCCCCTGGAGCGATGGGCCGAGTGGCGCGAGGCGGGAGCCGAGGTCGGATTGGCGGCCCTCGGCACCTGGACCGCCCCCGGTGCCGACGCGGGTCTGCACGTGCCGCACTCGCCGCAGCGGCAGGCCCGTTACCTGGAACGAGCCCTCGGGCGTCTCCTCGATTCGACGCGCGCCGCCCCGCCGCCCGTCTTCGTCCACCGCTGGACGGACGATCCCTCGCCCACGCTCTCGTCCCGCCGCTACGGACTGCACGACGCTGACGGCACTCGCCGCCCGGCCGCCCGCGTCGTCGAGGGCTTCTACCGGGGAACCCAGCGCGTCTTCGCCTTTCCCTCGGGCACGGCCCCGACCGACACCCCGGTGGGACCGCTTATCGTCGGGTGGGGACTGCTCGCCCTTCTCGGCGGCCTCTACGCACGAAATCCCTTCGTACGCCAAACCGTATCGCGCTACTTCGCCGCCCACGGCTTCTACCGCGACGCCGTCGAAAAGGGGCGAAACGTGAGGCCAACCGAGAATGGGATTCTCCTCCTCTCCGTCGCCGTCGCCGTGGGGACGATCGGAACCCTCGCGGCGCGCATGGCCGGGGCCCCGCCCCTCACGGAATGGATCGTGGCGGCTCTGCCCTCCCCGGTGAGCACATCTCTCGCCGTGGGTCTCACTCAACCCGTGCTAACCGGACTCGTGGTCGGGGCCGTCGCCTTCGGACTGTTGGTGGGTTGGGCCCTCTGTCTCTTCCTCGCGGCCCGGATCGGAAATTCCCTCTCCCTCGCCCAGTGCGTCATGCTCGTCACGTGGCCGTGCTGGCCGGCCTTCCTCGGACTGCCCGTTGCGCTGGTCGCCGCGACGCACCCTCCCTTCCCCCCCCAAACCCTCGGACTCGTTCTGGCAGTGGGGGGAGCCGTCACCCTCCTTGCAGTCACCCTTCGCACCCTCCTCGACTACGTGGCCGTCACCGGCAAAACGGCGCTGTGGACACCCGTCTTGCTCGCGCTGAGCCCATTCGTCCTCACCAGCCTGGCCGCCGGCCTGCTCGTCAGCCAGTACGACCTCCCCCTCTCCCTCCTCTGGCACCTCCTCACCCGCACGTGAGGCCTCTCTAGAGCGCCCAGGTCACCATCTCGGGATAGAGCATGATCCCGATGAGGCCCAGCACCTGAATGACGATGAAAGGCACCGCCCCCCTATAGATCTGAGTCGTGTCCACTTCATCGGGGGCCACCCCTCGCAGGTAGAATAAGGCGAAGCCGAATGGGGGCGTAAGAAAGGAAGTCTGAAGATTCATGCCCACCATCACGCCAAACCAGACCAGAGCCGCACTGGCCGTCCCCCCGAACTCCGGGGGAAGGAGCTGAGCCGCCGGCGCCTGCAGAAGTGGGATAATGATGAAGGCGATCTCGAAGAAGTCGATGAAAAACCCCAGGATAAAAATCGACAGATTGGCCACGATCAGAAAGCCCACGACGCCCCCGGGCAGGTTCGTGAGGAGTTCCTCAATCCAGAAATCCCCGCCCAGCCCCCGAAACACGAGTGCGAACGCGGTCGACCCCACGAGCAGAAACATGACCATCGAGGTCAGCCGCATCGTTTCGTCCATCGTGTCCCGCAGGCTCTCCATCGACAGCCGCCCGTTGACGACCGCCAATACAATTGCCCCGAGCGCCCCGAGCGCTCCGGCCTCCGTGGGCGTCGCGATGCCCCGGAAAATGCTTCCAAGGACGAGCACGATGAGGATGAGCGGCGGGAGCATCACCAGCAGGACGCGACGAAGGAGCTGGAGCGGGGGAATGTCGCGGGCCTCTTTCGGAAGGGACGGGGCACTTTCGGGCCAAAAAAGGGCAATGCCTCCGGCGTAGAGGGCGTAGAGACAGGCAAGAACCACTCCCGGCACGAGCGCCCCGATAAACAGGTCGCCCACACTGATCCCGAGCTGGTCCGCCAGCACGATGAGCACGATGCTCGGCGGAATGATCTGGCCAAGGGTTCCGGCCGCGGTGATCACGCCCGACGACAATTCACTCGAATACCCGTATTTCAACATGACGGGCATGGAGATGAGTCCCATCGCCACGACGGACGCCCCGACCACTCCCGTGGCCGCCGCGAGGAGGGCCCCCACGAACACGACGGCAATGGCCAGCCCCCCCCGCACGGCCCCAAAAAGCTGCCCGATCGTCGTCAGAAGATCCTCGGCCAACCGCGACTTCTCCAGCATCGTGCCCATGAAGATGAAGAAGGGCACGGCCAGAAGAATAAAATTGGACATGATGCCGAAAATCCGAGACGGCATCGCCTGCAGAAGCGACCAGCTCAACACACCGGCCTCCACGCCGATGCCCGCAAAAAGTAGCGCCGTGCCGCCGAGCGCAAAGGCGACGGGATAGCCGGAAAAGATGAGCAGAAGCGCCCCCACAAACATGAGCGGGGCAAGAACGTCGGCACCCATTTTTGAACGTGTGACTCTACGGATGAGAGGCGACAGTCGAACCAGTCCAGATCTCTCCCGATTACCCGATGCGGGGACGGGACTCCTCTTCGGCGTCCTCCTCTACGTCAGCGCCCCGCAGTACGACCGTTTCCCGAATGATTATCGACACGCCTTGCACCATCACCAACACCAGCGCCAGGGGGATCACCGTTTTGATTGGGAAGCGCGGCAGCCCGCCGGGATCGGGCGAGCCTTCGAGAATCGCCCAGGAGTTCACGACGAAGGGAATCGTCATCCACAGGACCACCGCACAGAAGGGAATGAGGAAGAGGACCGTGCCCAGCAAATTGATCCACGCCTTGCCTCGACGCGACAGCTGACTGTACAGAACATCCACCCGAACGTGATCGTCCACCTTCAGGGTGTAGGCCGCCCCCAGCAAGAAGACGAGGCTGAAGAGGTACCATTGAAGCTCAATCCACATATTTGAACTGAGCCCCAGGCCAGTGTAGCGGTCCAGATAGCGGATGAGGGCATTGAACGCCCCAATTCCTACCATTCCGAGCGTCAACCAGTAGAGGACGCGTCCCGACCACTCGCTGAAACGATCGATCCGGCGCGCCAAACGAAGCCAACGGTCCATCACGGCAGGAAGAAATTCCGAAGCAGTTGCGGTCCACAGCAAGGGTACAGTTCCGCCTCCGAATCCTCAAACTCGGCCTCCGATTCGCGTGGGCTCGACGTTTTGTCGTCCCGTCAGAGAGCATCCATCCACGCAGTCATTCTCGGGACACGCGGCGCACCGGCAGACGCACCGGAGCGAGACGGTCGAATAGACGAAAGAAGCGTTCTTTAGGTCGCAACCTCGACCCGATTGTTTCGTGGCTCGAGTCCCCTTCCACGCTTCCCCGTACACGACCATGAAGCGACAACTCCTTCTTCTCGGTGCACTCACAGCGTTCCTCTTTGCGGCCGCTCCGGCGACTGCGCAAACCCTGTACGTTCACGGCGGCGCGGGCTTTCCCAGTTCCTCTGCCTTCAACGATTTCTACAAGACTGGATTCAATGCCGGAATCGGCGTTGGGCTCCCAATTACGTCCCAGATCGAAGGGGTCGTTCGGGGCAGCTACGACCGGTTCGGAAATGATCTCGGTGGATCCGGGGCCTTTTCCTCGTACTCCGGGACGCTTAACCTGAAGCTCAACGGATCGATGACGAATAATCGGATCCACCCCTACGCACTGGCCGGTGGCGGTATTTTTCGGCTCGGCGTAGAAGAGAACTTCGACACGGAGCTCGGCGCTCAGTTCGGAGCGGGGCTCGGCGTTCGGACCTCACCCCGAATCACCCTGATGATCGAGCCCAACTACGTCCTCGTCTTCAACGAGGGCGAAAACACCCAATACTTCCCGGTTCGTCTTGCGGCGGCCTGGACCCTGTAATCACAACGGACCACAACGCAACAGCCCGTTTGGGGTCGGAGCGCGCGTCGAAGTCGGACGCGCGTTTTTTTTGTCGCTTCAGCCCCAGTTTCCCGACCCCGTCGTTTGAGCTACGACTGCGCGCTCCGGTCGAGGGCCCGATCGAGGTCGTTTATAATGTCCCCGGGATGTTCCAGCCCCACGGAAATGCGAACGAGGCCCGGCAAAATGCCGACCTCCCGGCGCTCCTCCTCCGTTAGCTTGCTGTGCGTGGTGCTCGCCGGATGCGTCGCAATGGTCCGGGAGTCCCCGAGGTTTGCCGTCAGCGAACACATCTCCAGTGAATCCAGGAACCGGGCGCCCCGCTCGACGCCTCCCTCCACGGCAAAGCTGAGCACGCCGCCGCCCCCCTCCATCTGCCGCTGTGCGAGCTCATACTGCGGATGGGATTCGAGGAAGGGATACCGGACGAACTTCACGTCCGCCCGCTCCTGGAGGTGGCGTGCAATTTCCAATGCACTCTCGCAGTGCTTCTTCATGCGGACGTCCAGCGTCTCCAGGCTCTTGCTGAACATCCACGCGTTGAACGGAGACAGCGCCGGCCCACTGTGCCGGGCGAAGCTCTGAATCGGATCCATGTACTCCTCCGTCCCGACCACGACGCCCCCGACGCCCCGCCCCTGTCCGTCAATGTACTTCGTGGCCGAATGGATGACGACGTCGGCCCCGTAGCGGGCCGGCTTCTGCAGAACGGGCGAGGCGAAGCAGTTGTCGACGATGTAAATCAGGTCGTGCCGCTCGCAAAAATCTCCCAGCCACTGGAGATCGATCAGATCGACCGTCGGATTTGACGGAGTCTCCACGTACACGATCTTCGTGTCCGGAGTGACGAGATTCTCCCACGCCTCCAGGTCATCGAGATCGCCGTACGTGTGGGAAATGCCCCACTCCGGAAAGACCTGAGTGAGAAGCTTGTGCGTCGACCCAAAGAGATAGCGAGAGGCAAGGATCTCGTCTCCGGTGCCCAGCATTGCCGCAAACGTCGTGAAGACGGCCGCCATGCCCGAGGCCGTACCGAGCCCCTCCTCCAGTTCTTCCAGGGCACACATCTTCTCGACGAACTCCTCCACATTCGGATTGGTGAACCGAGAATAGATGTTGCCCTCTTCCTCCTGCGCAAAAAGCGCACGGGCCTGCTCCGCGTCGTTGAACGTGAAGCTGGACGTGAGATACATCGGTACAGCGTGCTCCCGCTGTCCCGACTGTTCGACCTGTGTGCGGATACACGCCGTGTCGTCGTGAGGACTATCGGGATTGTCCATCGTAGTCAGTGCCGTTAACGGTAAAGTCGTACGAAATCGTAGCGGTCGCCTCCAGCATGTGAGAGACGGAGCAGTATTTGTCCAGGCTCAGCTCAATCGCGCGGCGAACTTTCTCCGGCTCCACCTCTCCCTCGAACCGGTAGTGAACGTGAAGCGAGGTGAATACGGCAGGCACCTCGTCGGTGGCCCGCTCCGCATCCACGTCCACCTCGAACTCATCCACCGATTGGCGTTGTTTCTCGAGGATGGAAAGAATGTCGATGCTGCTGCACCCACCCAGCCCGAGAGCGACCATCTCCATCGGACTAACCCCCTCCTGCTCGTCGGTCGAGGCCACGGTAAAATCATAGCCCGATTCGTTCTGGGCCCGAAACTGGATCGCGTCGTCAAGTTGATCGAGGTGAACTCTCATGTGTAATCGGTAATCTTAGGTACGTCGATGCTGAGTTTGAGCTCCTTCATGATAGAGGACGAACGCCCGATACGCCAACGCAGCTGCACCGATCCGCACTGGGCTTGAAACCGTACGAGACAATTCAAACCATTTCGACACCGGTCTGTCGTGATCAGAAGCTTCGTTTCGGAGAATACCGGTTCTCCCCCCTTCTCCCGGAAACGGCGACCTCCCCCGCATCCCTACTCCTCAAGGATCCCCTCAAATTCCCAGCGGGCGATCTGGTACAAGTCTCGAAGCTCAGGCGTGAGCGCCGACCCTTCCGTCTCGGGACAGTACGGTCGGACGTCGGCTGACGTCACTTCACGCAAAAAGGTGCTCTCCACCTCGTCTGCGATTTCTTTCGGATCGACGTCGCGGGCCAACTTCTTGACAATGAAGCGCTCGACTTGCGACGGAAACGTAGACATGGCTCTAGGGAATTGATGACTGATGTTGTGAGAGTTGGAGACGGATCAGGCTCCGTCTCGTGACTGTGCCAACGGAGATGTGAGAAAAGGCACAGTCAATCCCGATCGAGAAACCGTTTTCATTCACGAAAAGATTCATTCTCGATCTGCGTGTCCGAGATCCACGTCCGGCTCGACGACGTCTCGGACGACCTGCTTGAGTTCCTTCGGCTGCGGAAAGCGATCCCGGTCGGCCCGCGACCAGACCTCACGTCCCTCGACCTCAATCACGAACGTTCCCCCAGTTGTGGGCACGAGGGCCACTTCGCCGAGGGTGTCCGCAAAGGTTCGCAGGAGCTCCTGCGCCATCCAGGCGGCACGGGCGTCCCATTTGCACTGATGGCAATACTGAATTTCGACGCGGGGTGTATGAGACATTGGCGTTTGCGTGTGTGACAAAAGAGAAGCGTCCCGGAGCACGCCCGTTCCGGCGTGCCCCGGATCGCTCTCATCCTGTTCGTTAGGCGTTCGGGTCCTCTCCCGTTTCGATGGGAACGCCGACGATGTTGCCCCACTCCGTCCAGGAGCCGTCGTAGTTCCGGACGCGGGGATGGCCGAGCAGCTGAGACAACACAAACCAGCTGTGGCTGGACCGTTCGCCGATGCGGCAGTACGCGATCGTCTCTTTATCCGGCGTCACGCCCCGCTCCTCGTAGATGTCCTTCAGCTCGTCGGCCGACTTGAAGGTGCCGTCTTCGTTGACGGCCTCACTCCAGCTGATGTTGTGAGCCCCGGGAATGTGGCCGCCGCGCTGGGCCCCTTCGTTCAGGCCCTCGGGCCCGAGCTTTTCCCCGCTGAATTCCTCCGGGGAGCGAACGTCGACGAGTTCGAGGTCGTCCCGATCCAGATTTTTCTGCACGTACCCCGAGAAGGCCCGAATGGAGTTGTCCGGCGCCTCGGCCGTCCAGTTCCCCGTCGAATAACCGGGCTCGTCGGTCGTCAGGGGACGATCCTCGGCGAGCCACTTCTTCCGGCCTCCGTTCAGGATTTTGACGTCGTCGTGGCCGTAGTACTTCAACTGCCAGAAGGCCCAGGTGGCAAACCAGTTGTCGTTGTCGCCATAGAGAATGATCGTCGTGTCGTCGCCGATGCCCGACTCCTGGAGCAGCTCTTCAAAATCCTCTTTGGACGCCAGGTCGCGGGTCTGCGTATCCGCCAGCTGCGTCTCCCAGTTCCACCCCACAGCGCCCGGGATGTGACCGTCTTCGTAGGCGGAGGTGTCTACGTCTACCTCAACGAAGCGGACCTCGTCGGTGTCGTCGATGTGATCGGCCGCCCAGTCGGTCGAGACCAGAACGTCCGGATTTGCATAATCGCTCATAGGAAAATTCGAATTTGATTGGCGGTTCAGTGATGGGTGCTACTCACGTGCGTGCCTGCAGCACCGGCGAGAAGGCCGGCCGCAAGGCACCCGACTCGGTCTGCTGAGCAGCAAAGCAGAACGAACTAAGTACACCGTCAACTTTGTTTTTACGGGTTGAAGCGAACTCAAAATTCCAAAAATTCAGCACGTCATTTCGATCGGAGCGCATCCACGACAGTCGTCGGGATACTTCCTCCCTGAAGATCTGGGATCCTGGTGTGATCTGTGATCCTGGTGTGATCTGTGATCACCCTGGTCAGAGCGAAGCGGAGCCGAGACACGAGCGAAGCGACTGATGAACTAAATCTCCCCGAATCCAGCGGAAACGGATTTTAACAAGTACAATTTCTCGAATGCGGTCCCCTTGCTCAGATGGAGAAAACGATCGATTCCCCAATCATACGCTTGATTGTATTACGCAGTCTGGAAATAGCGGGGCGCATAGTCGGCCATGCCCCGAATCAAAATCGCGAGTTTCGGTCGATCCGGTTCAAAGTCGACCGGCAGATCGTGCGCGCGAAGCTCTTCGGAGGTGACCGGCCCGACGGACGCCACCATCGCGTCTTCCAGCGCCGTGCGGAACGCATCTTCCTCTCCTTCTTCGGCCGCCACCTGCAACACGTGCACCACCTGCTGTCGGCTGGTGAACAGGGCCCCCTGTGCCTCCCCGTCGATCAGCGCCCGGATGCCGTTCTTGAGAGGAGCCAGGTCGTCGGGAAGCTCCCACCGATAGATGGGCACCCGAACGAGCGCGGCTCCTTCCGCCCGCAGGGTCTCGTTGAGCTCCTCATTTGCCCGCCCGTACTCCTGGATCGCAATCCGCTTGCCTTCGAGGGGCGCAGTGTCCGGACTCGACGTGAGCACCGCCCGCGCCTCCCGCCACGTGTTGGGTTCCGGAACCTTCCGATCGATGGCCACGCCGTACTCTCTGAGCTCCCGCCCCGGCTTGGGGCCTCGGGCCACCACGACTGTGTCCTCCAGCGCCTCGACGACGTCGGAGGCCTCATGCTCCAGTTCCAGTGTCTCGAAGAGCATTCGCGTCCCCACGCCCGTCGTAAAAAACACGATGTCGAGGTCGCCCCGAAAGAGCTCCTCGGCGAAGTCGAAGACCGCGTCGTGCTCCTCCAGCGGTGCTTCCTGCATCGAGGGGGCGGGCAGGGGATCTCCCCCATACTTTTCTATTAACTCCGCCGTCGTCTCGGACATCCGGCTTTCGAAGCCGACGACGGTGATTCCGTCAAGAGAAGGGCGGCTCATGTCTCGTGAATGTCAGGTTCGTAGAGAACAAGCTCGAATGCTGAGGGGGACAAACGACACAGGACTGTCCCGCGACGTCGTCCGGTCATCCCTCGACCGTCCAGGTGTCGTTGCCGCGAAGAAGACCGCCCAAATCGCTGGGCTCGTCTTCCTTTTTGGCGTGTTCGACCTGTTCCCGGACCTGGGCCTCGTAGGTCGGCCGGTCCTCCTGGTAGATGACGCCGAACGGCCGGGGCACGTCTGGATCCCAGAAGAGCTCTCCCAGAACGCGTGCGAGCCGCGGATTCGAGACGTCGTGAACGTGGCAGTCCCCGACGCCGTAGGCGCCGTCCTCCAGCGAAATCACCTCCGGCTTCAGGCTCACCGGATCCACCCGGATCCCCTTCGCCCCCCGGTCAAAGACGAGCGGCTCTCCGTCCTCAAGATGAAGGGTACGGAGCGGCTTGCTGTCTCTGTCGGTGAATTCCGCAAAGGCCCCGTCGTTGAAGACGTGGCAATTCTGGTAGATCTCGACGAACGCAGTGCCGTCGTGTCCGTGCGCGGCCCGGAGCATATCCGTCAGGTGATTCGGATCCTGATCGACCGTCCGCGCCACGAAGCTCGCGTCGGCCCCGAGCGCCAGTCCCACCGGGTTGACCGGCCGATCGACCGAGCCGTGGGGCGTGCTCTTCGTAACCGTGCCCTGCTCGGAGGTGGGGCTGTACTGTCCCTTCGTGAGGCCGTAAATTTCGTTGTTGAAGAGGAGGATCTGGGTGTCCAGATTCCGTCGGAGCACGTGGATAAAGTGGTTGCCCCCAATGGAGAGGGCATCCCCATCCCCCGTCACGACCCACACGTCCAGTTCCGGCCGGGCGGTCTTCAACCCAGTGGCAAAGGCCGGCGCTCGCCCGTGGATGGAGTGGACCCCGTACGTATTCATGTAGTAGGGAAAGCGCCCCGCGCAGCCAATGCCGCTCACAAAGACGACGTTCTCCTTGTCCACGTCCAGCTCGGGCAGGAGCCGCTGGACCTGTGCCAGGACCACGTAATCGCCGCAGCCGGGGCACCAGCGCACCTCCTGATCAGTCTGAAAATCCGTGCGGGTCAGTTCCGGCTCTTCCCCCGTCGCGCCATCCCCCCCAAAGCCCGGCGGCAGCGTCGGCTCGGCGGGGTCCTCCGAACTTGGTCCAGCAGGTGTTTTGGCTCCACTGCTACTGTCGTCCTCGGAGAGACTGGGAGGAAGATCCGGTTTCTTGGTGCCGTCTTGACTGTCGTCACTCATGATACTAGCCAATCACTTTAATCAGTGGGGAGCCGGGCCGGCGGCCCGGCTTTACAATCACTCGTACAGAAGGCGCTACGTATCCCACGTCAGAATGTCCTCTTCCGACTTCTCGCGGTCCTGCCACTCATCGGCGTCGGGAGGAGGGTCCTTCTTTTCGACAATGTTGTAGCCCATCTCCTTCCATTGACGGGAGAGGTAGTCATTCCACTGGTAGTAGTGAGCGTACTCTTCCGGTTCTTCCCCTTCCGCGTAGATGGCCTCCACCGGACAGGTCGGCACACAGGCATTGCAGTCGATACATTCGTCCGGATGGATGGCGAGAAAGTTGGGCCCCTCATAAAAGCAGTCGACCGGGCAAACCTCTACACAGTCGGTGTACTTGCAGTTAATGCAGGGCTCGGTAACGATGTACGTCATGAAACAGGGGGAGCAGAACGAGTCAGAATTACCTATGGTCGAGAAGTGTGCGCACCCGTTGCTCGATTTCACGGGCCTCGAAGGGCTGGCCCTGAATCTTGTTGAGGCCCTCGAAATCGCGAGCATACCGATCCCGGAGGACGCGCAGCAACTGGCCGTTGTTGAGTTCGGGCACGAGGACCTGATCGAATCGCCCCACGACGTCTCCGAGATCCTCCGGAAGGGGACTCAGGTGTCGCAGATGCACGCTGCTTACGGCCTCCCCTTCGGCCTGCACCCGATTCACCGCGGTGTCGATGGCCCCCTTCGTTGATCCCCAGCCGACGACCAGCACGGTCCCCTCCTCGGGGCCGTTGACCTCTGTCGGCGGGACGTCCTGGCTGATCCGCTGGATCTTGGCCGCGCGAAGCTCGGTCATTTTCTGGTGATTCTCGGGATCATAGCTCACGTGACCGGTCTCGTGCTCCTTCTCCAGCCCCCCGATCTGATGTTCGAGGTCTGGCGTGCCGGGCCGGGCCCACCCCCGGGCCAGGGTCTCCTCGTCACGAACGTACGGATCGAAGGTCTCGCGGCCCTCCCCGTCCACGGCATTCGTCTCCTCGGCAAACGAGACCTCGATGTCCGAGAGATCCTTCGGATCGGGCACACGCCAGGGCTCCGCTCCCTGTCCCAGATAGCCGTCGGCCAAAATGAACACGGGCGTCATGTACGTTGTGGCCAGCCGGCAGGCCTCGAATGCCACCTCGAAGCAGTCCGACGGCGAGTGCGGCGCGAGGACGGCGGCCGGGGCGTCCCCATTCCGCCCGTAGAGGGCCTGCAAGAGGTCCCCCTGCTCCGGTTTGGTGGGCAGGCCGGTAGAGGGCCCGCCGCGCTGCATGTCGATGACGACGAGGGGCAGCTCCGTGATGACCGCCAGGCCGATGGCCTCCGTCTTGAGGGCCAGCCCCGGCCCGCTCGTGGCCGTCACGCCGATGTGCCCGCCGAACGACGCCCCCACCGCCGACGTCACCGCGGCGATCTCGTCCTCTGCCTGCACGGTCCGTACCCCGAACTGCTTGTGTTCACTCATTTCGTGGAGGATGTCGGACGCGGGCGTGATCGGGTACGACGAGTAGTACACGTCGAGCCCGCTCTTTTCGCTCGCCGACACGAGCCCGAGCGAGAGCGCCTCGGCCCCCGTCACCGTGCGGTACGTTCCCGGCGGCAGGTCGGCCTCCCGCACCTCGTACCGTGTGGCAAAGAGGTCGGTCGTCTCCCCGAAATGGTACCCTTTCTTGAGAACGTGAAGGTTGGCCTCCAAAATCTCCGGCTGATCCTCAAACTTCTGCCGAATCCATCGAATGGCCGGGGCCAGCGGACGCGAGTAGAGCCAGGAGGCGAGCCCGAGGGCAAACATGTTCTTCGCCCGGTCCTTCTCGTCCTGCTTCAGCGAGACGTCCTCGAGCGCCGTCCGCGTGAGGCGGGTCAGCTCGATGGGAATCACCTGATAAGCGTCGAGCCGCCCGTCTTCCAACGGATTCTCGTCGTATCCCGCCCGATTCAAATTGCGCTCCGTAAAGGCATTCTCGTTCACGAGAATCGTCCCCCCGGGTGCCACGCGATCCCCGTGTACCTTCAGGGCAGCCGGGTTCATGGCGACGAGCATGTCCACCTCCTCGCCCGGCGTGCGGACCTCGCCCGCTCCGAACTGGATTTGGAAGGCGCTTACGCCGAAGGTCGTCCCGGCCGGGGCACGGATCTCGGCGGGAAAGTCCGGCAACGTGGCAAGATCGTTCTTTGCGTGTGCCGTGGCCCGGGTAAACTGGGTCCCGGCAAGCTGCATCCCGTCGCCCGAATCTCCGGCAAACAACACCGTTGCGTCGGGGATGGCCTCGGGCTCCGTGGCTTCGTCTTCGCTAAGTACAGGGAGTTCAACGTCCATTGCTGCGGTGTCGATAGATCCATGTGTCACTGCGGAGAGGGGGCGTGAGGACGGCAGCTACAAACAGTCCTCCGCCTCGTCCATCACCTCCGCGCCGACAATCGATTCGACCCGGGCCCGCGCCTCGTCCCGGCGGCCCTCTGCAAGCAAATCAAGCACGTCGGAATCGACGAGCGAATACCAGCGCTCGCGGCGCTCCCGAACGTCGGAAATTTGTCGTTGCATCGGCTCACGGAGCGCGTTCATAAGTGCCACGAATTCTTCGTATTCCGGCCCGATCTCGTCGGACAACTTCTGGCGGAGTCGGACCGACAGAGCAGGAGCAGCGCCCGAGGTCGAGATCGAAATCACCAGCCGTCCCCTGCGGAGACAGGCCCCGTTCGCAAAGGTTGAGCGCTCAGCATTGCCCGTGGTATTGATGAGAACGTTGCGCTGCCGGGCTTCTTCCCAAATTTGCCGTTTCGTCTTCGGGGACGCCTCGGTCACGATCGCGAGGGCGGCCCCCTCCAGATCGCCGTGACGATACCCACGATCGAGCCATTCTACGCGCTCCCGCTCGGCCATCTCGCGGACAGACGCCGGAAGCGAGGGTGCGATGAGCCGGACTCGCCCCCCCGCCTCCAGCAGGCCGCTCACCTTCCGTTCGAGGGTCGGCCCGGCTCCCACGACGACGGATCGCTGCTCGTCCAGGGCCGTCAAAAAGACGGGATAGGAGGTCATCATCCGGCAGACGTTCGATTGAAAAGAGTCTCACTCCGCAACGGGCATCCGACGGCGGATCGGTGCAGGCGCCCGGCGCCTGTCCGCCTCCTCCAGGGTCACGCGTTCCTGAATGGGAAACGCCTCCGTTCCCGCGGTCGACGGACCAAACCAGTCCAACGCCGCGGCCCACTGCGCCACCTCCCCCACCACAATGGTCACGGGCGGCTCCAGTGAATCCAGTCGATCCGAAATGGTCTGGAGGGTGCCCTGCACGACTGTCTGATTGGCCGTGGCCCCGGACTCGATCACGGCCACAGGCGTCTCCGGCGCACGCCCGTGCTCCACGAGCGCCGAGGCGATCTGGGGGAGGCGCCGAAGTCCCATCAAAATGACCAGCGTGTCGACGGAGGTCAGATGCTCCCAGTCCAGGGCCGTGTCGTCCATGGCGCAGGTGTGTCCCGTCACCACGGTAAAGGCCCGGGATCGGCCCCGGTGGGTGACCGGAATGCCTGCATACGCCGGAACGCCGGTGGCACTCGAAATTCCGGGAACGACTTCAAAGGGAATGCCGGCCCGCCGAAGGTGCCACGCTTCTTCGCCCCCCCGGCCGAAGACGAAGGGATCGCCTCCTTTCAGCCGAACGACGTCGTGCCCCCGCCGGGCCTTCGTGGTGAGCAGGGCATTGATCTCGGCCTGCATCACCTTGTGCTCGCCCGGGGCCTTTCCCACGAAGTATCGCTCGGCCCCCGGATGAGATTGCTGCACGAGGTCAGCGTGCACCAGCCGGTCGTAAACGACGACGTCGGCGGAGTGCAGCAGCCGCTGGCCGCGCACGGTAATGAGATCCGGATCGCCGGGCCCGGCCCCCACCAAATAGACCGTCCCAGACTGTGTGTTACGTGGTGCCATTGGCACTGCCGTTTTCGTGAACTTCCTTTCGAATTTGCTCGGCCTCTCGCTCGAAGTGTCCCGTAGAAATCGGACAGTTCATGCCACACTCTTTCGGAGCCTCTTCCTCCCACCACCACCGGCCCTCCCGTTTTTCCTCGGCGTCCTCCGTGGGACGCGAGCACGGCTCACAGCCGATGCTGGTGTAGCCCTGATCGTAGAGGGGGTGAGACGGGACCCCGTGTTCGGCGTTGTAGGCCCGCACCTCGTCCTCCGTCCAGTTGGCGAGCGGATTGAGCTTCACGACCCCGTCGTGGTCGTGGTCGAGTTCAATCTTGTCAATGGCCGCGCGGGAGGCCCACTCGTCTCGCCGCAGACCGGTGATCCACGCGTCGTAGTCGTCCAGGGCCTGCGCCAGCGGCCGAACCTTTCGAAGGTGACAGCAGAGAAAGCGGTTGGACACCGACTTGTAGAAGAGGTTGACCCCCTTCCGCTCCACCATTTCTTCCACCTCGCGGTGGTCGGGATACAAGACCTTCCAGTTGGCCTTTGGATACTGATCCCGAACCTCGTCCATGAAGGCGAGGGTTTCTTCCGGCAACCGCCCCGTGTCGACCGTCAGGACGTCAATCGACGGGTCAATCTCGTACGCCATGTCGAGAATGGCGAGGGAATTGCGCTGGAGAGACGTCACCAGCGCAAGCCGATCGCGAAAGGTGTCGATCCCCCACCGTATGACCTCCGAGGGGGGCTCGAACTCGAAGTCCATGGCAATCTCGCCGATCTCTACGTCGTCAAAGACAATCTCAGTCATAGTAGGTCGTCTCGTTTACCGAAATACCGTAGGTCCGTACTGCCGATTCCGGCGGTCAACCTCCCGACAGGGCCGGAAGGGCGAGCACCTCATCCCCCGCTTCCACTTCCGTCTCCAAACCGTCCAGTTCCCGAATGTCCTCCTCGTTCAGAAACAGATTCACGTGCTCGGCCCAGTCTCCATTGCCAAAGGGAATTTCTTTCTTGAGAGACTTGTAGCGGCGGGAGACGCTCTTGAGGAGCGCCCCGACGGTTCGAGTCCGCCGGGCCCGAAACTCGTGACACTCGATGCCGCCGGCGAGGTCGACGAGGGGGCCGGTAAAGCGGAACACGACCTGCGTCTGCTCCACTTCCTCCGGCTCTTCATCCAGAGCAATGGCCTTCAGTTCGTGATCGGTGTGCTCCTCACAGAACTGGTAGAAGCTAAAGTCGGTCTTTCCGTGCGAGCTCTCCACGGGCGGCAGATCTCCGGTTTCTCGACGCTCCTCCCGCTCCTCGATCCACGCGTCGACCAGCCGCACGACGGTCTCCGTAATCTCATCCTCCGGAATCTTTCGGAGCAGTGCCTTTCCGATGGACGACTCGGTCCCGGTCCCACCCCGGAGCGTCACGTCGTAGGCCTGCACCTTGTCTCCCTCGGGCGACCGGGCCGTGGTGCCCTGCAGTCCGACGTTGGCCATCCAGTGCTGGCCGCAGGCATTGGGACAGCCGTCCATCTTTACGGTCAACCCATCTTCAATTTCGTCGCCAAACTGGCGGTCCAGCGCTTCGAGAATCTCCTGCGCCTTCTCTTTCGTCTCGGCCACCGAATAATTGCAGTACTGGTGACTCGTGCAGGCGACCGAGTGGCCGAACACCTGGTTTTGCTCCAGCGAAAACCCGATGTCGTCCACCTGGTCGCGCACCCATCGGACCTCGTCCTCGGGAATGTCGGCCAGGATAAAGTTCTGGTCTCGCGTGAAGCGGCTGTGTCCCCCCACTTCGTCGAGCACGTCAGCGATACGCTGGAGCTGATCGCCCATGACCCACCCCTGAGGCACGGAGTAGCCGAGCGCGTACAGGCCGTCTTGCTTCTGCGGGAGAGCCCCCAAGTGCGATTGATCTCCGGGCTCCGGCTCCGGCGCCTCGTACTCTTCAAAGGTACACCCCAGGCGGTCCTCCAGCATCTCGCGCATCTCCGGCGGCCCGTAATCGTCCACCATGAACTTGATGCGCGACTTGGGCCGACTGAGCCGATACTGCAGGTCCTCGTTCCAGAGATCCGTGATGCCTCGAAGCACGTCCATCGCCTGATCCTTCGGCACAAAGATGCCCAGATCCCGCGCCATTCGGGGCGTAGAGGCGAGCCCCCCCCCGATCTTGACGGCAAATCCCTCGCGCCCGTCCTTCACCACCGCCAGCAGCGCGATCCCGTGAAACTCGGGTCCGCTGCACTGAAGCGGGCAGGCCGTAATGGTGTACTTCAGCTTGCGGGGCAGATCGGAGTAGTCCGGGTTTCCGGTAAAGAACTCGTGGACCTCGTCGATCAGGGGCCGCACGTTGAACGTTTCCTCCGGATTAATCCCGGTGAGCGGGCAGCCCGTCACGTTGCGCACGGTGTCTCCCTCCGCCCCCGTGTTGGTGAGGCCCGTGTCCTGAATGGCCTCGATCACGTCGGGAAGATGATCCAACTCGACCTCGTGGAGCTGAATGCCCATCCGGGTCGTCAGCTCGCTGTAATTGTCCCCGTACTGCTCGGAGATCTTCCCGACGCTCCGAAGCTGATCCGGCGTGGTGATGCCGCAGGGCACCTTGAGCCGAATCATGAACTTCCCAATCTTCGGCTTGTCGTGGACGATGCCGTGCCAGTACAGCCGGACGATGTCGTCCTCCGGAATGCTCTCGTATCCTCTGTCAATAAACTCCGGAAGCTCGTCGACGACGTCGAGCGGATCTTTCTCGTGCTTGAGCCGCTCGACCTTGTTGCGCTTGTAGACCAACTCCCAGGACGTGCCGTCGTCCCCCCCCATTTTGACCTTGTTGGAGGAACCGGACGACGACTTCAAACCCGGGGGCAGATCGGGCTTTTTCGTTCCCGGCTTCGACGTGGAGGAAGCCGACGTACCATTCGAACTCGTGGACATAACGTGGATGGATGGACTGTTTTCGGATCTACGCAGAGGGAGGGGCAGTCCGGAACATCCTGTCTACTCGACGTCCAGTTCAACCGGAGGCGCACAGAGGACCCGTGACGGGGACGAGAGATACACTCCTCCCCGGATCAACGCGCAGCGCCCACCAAATCGGACGACTCAAAGATCAGGACCGACCGGGACGAGGCCTAGCAGCGACAGCACATGGCCCGACAACAATTACGACACAGACAGATCTCCATAGACGCGGCCGACGCCGACGTAGAAGTGTGGAAAGAAAAACCGAGAGACCTGTCGGATGAACGTCCCATAATCGTAAGATCAGTTAGGGAGTGAAACACGGTGAGACACCGCTGCTCCCGCTCCCAGGGCGGACCAATGAAAAAACCTCTTCCGCAGCGACTGAGCGGAAGAGGTTCAGCGTACCACAGTGGCACTACCTTCCGCTCATCAATCCCCAAAAGTCGTTGAGGCAGGACGGGGCACCACTTCCTCGATACAATCTACGACGGACGAATCCGTCTTTATCTACGCATCGAGGCGGTTGCCAGGGCTTCGCAGGGCCTGATCCCTCCACCCTTCTGGATGAGCAACGGGGTTGTCTCAAATGTCAATCAAAGGAATAGGGGCAAAGGCCGAGCATGTCAACTCAGAGTCGGGGACGACGAGGAGTCTTCATCTTTTCTTCCCGCTCGAAGCCCTTCCAAAAATTCGGAAGCGCTTACGGAACCAACGGGGTCCGGAGATCACCGCTCCTCGTCCCGAGCCTCCTCTGCGTATTTTTGAGCCCGTTTCACCACCTCCTCGTCGAAGTCCCGTTCCCGCCACTCGTCCAACCGGTGGGCCACCTGTGCTTCGTACCCCTGATCCGTCGGCTCATAGAAATAGGTCCCCTGCATTTGATCAGGGAGATACTGCTGAGGGGTGTAGTGCTCGCGGTAGGCGTGCGGATACTTGTACCCCTCCCCGTGCCCTAAACCCTCCTTGTCTCGGTTGGCATCCTTGAGGTGATTGGGAATGTCCTCCGTCTGTTCGTTCCGGACGTGGTCGAGGGCGTCGAAGTAGGAGAAGGTGGTGTTGCTCTTCGGCGCCGTCGCAAGGTAGAGACAACACTCGGCAATCAAAAACTGGCCCTCCGGCATGCCCACGTAGTCGAATCCGGCGGCGGCACTCTGGGCGATCTGCAGGGCCCGCGGATCGGCCAGGCCCACGTCTTCGGCCGCAAAGATGAGCATCCGCCGCAAAATGAAGCGCGGCTCTTCCCCCGCGTAGAGCATGCGAGCGAGCCAGTAGAGGGCCGCGTCCGGGTCCGAGCCGCGAAGGCTCTTTATAAACGCGCTGATGGTGTCGAAGTGGGCGTCCCCCTCCTTGTCGTACAATACGGCTCGCTGCTGAATGGAGTCCTCCGCCACGGCGAGATCAATGTGGACCGTGCCCTCGGCGTCCGGCTTCGTCGTCTCCACGGCCAGCTCCAGGGCGTTGAGCACGGACCGGGCGTCCCCGTTCGCGGTGTCGATGAGGTGATCGAGGGCGTCTTCCGTGACCTGAACGTCGCGGTCTCCGTAGCCCCGCTCCGCATCGGCGAGCGCCATCGCGGCCACCTGCCGAAGGTCGTCCTCGTCGAGCGGCTCCAACTCGAACACCCGCGATCGGCTTACCAGGGCATCGTTGACCTCAAAGTAGGGATTTTCCGTCGTCGCCCCGATGAACGTGACCGTCCCGTCCTCTACGTGGGGCAGCAGGGCATCCTGCTGGGCCGTGTTGAACCGGTGCACCTCGTCAATGAACAGAATCGTTCGGGTCTCGTGGTGCTTGAGCCGATTCTTGGCCTTCTGGATTGCCTCTCGGATGTCGTTGACGCCCGAGAGCACGGCGTTGAGGGAGGTGAAGTGCGCCTCGGTGGTGTTGGCAATAATTTGGGCGAGCGTGGTCTTGCCCGTCCCTGGCGGCCCGTAGAACAGCACTGAGGTCACTCGATCGGCCTCAATTGCCCGACGGAGCAGCTTCCCCTCTCCCAGAAAATGCTCCTGTCCCACGAACTCCTCGAGGGTCCGCGGACGCATGCGGTCTGCCAGTGGCGCCCGCTCGTCCCGAAGCTTCTCGGCCCGCTCGTCAAAAAGATCAGCCATAAGAAAATACTCTGATGGCGGTAGGTGACTCTTGCATCCCTACCTCTCAGGCGCAAATTGGTTTTGCCATCCCCGAGCCGTCCCCCCATCTCAACGTTGCCCCTCTGCATTCAATCGCATTCCGGGCAAAACGCCCACGCGTTCGGCCAAAATTTTGACGTACAACCGCTCTCCCCTTCTCACCCGACACGCACAACACGACAACTGCCATCACGAACGTGAGCGTTCTCCCTGCACTCGCTCGGCGAGCCGGTCGACCTTCTCGACGTAGGCGTCCGGATCGGCCTTTCGTTCGAGACCGCCTCTGCTCATGTACCGAACCGTTCCGTAGACCGGTCGCTCTCTCCATCCCCGGTCGTGCAGGCCGAAAATCCAGGCGACGTTGGCGAATGTGTTCGGATCGCGTCCGTCGAGAAAATACCGGTTGTTGAGATGCAGCGTCCGGTTATAGGCTGTCTCCGGCTCGGGCGACCATTCTAATATTTTCGTGCCCCAGTACATGCGCATGTAATTGTGCATGTCCCCCTTGAATGTCCCGCTCCGCAAGCGCAACCGCCGTTTCCTGAAAGCCCTCCATCAGAACGTGTAGGGCCGGAGATTTGCCGTCGGATAATCGTCCATGAGACCGAACACGGCCAGGAGGGGCAGCTCCAGATCATTGGCTCG
>CAZCUZ010000018.1:25273-39648 GCA_964502085.1 uncultured Salinivenus sp.
AATCGTCCATGAGACCGAACACGGCCAGGAGGGGCAGCTCCAGATCATTGGCTCGGGCAATCGCATACTCCAGAGCCGGATTGTGAACCGCCCGCTGGGACTGCTGCATCCAGTAGAGCACGTACTGCCTAGAATTCGCAGGCCGGTCGTCGGTCGTGAGGAAATGGACGCGAGCAGGATCGACGGCCGACATAGGGAATTACCACCAACTTTAGGAACGCGAGTGGACCAAATGTCCGTCTGCGGCCTCCCTTTCCACCTCGTCGTCCGCACCAGGCGAACGTCACGGAATCGTTTCGACGGAGCCGGCTACCCGGCAGGCTGTTCCTGCCCGGTCGTCTGCACGTCCCCAGTCCCCACCATTACCCCATCGGTCGGGAAGTTCAGTTGCCCCTCCGATTCTGCAATAACGGATGCCACCATCGTGTCACCCGTCACGTTGTTCGTCGTGCGCAGCATGTCGAGGGGACGGTCGGCCGCCCAGATGAGCGCAATGCCGGCACTCGGCACCCCGACCGATTCCAGAATGACCACGAGCATGACCGTTCCGGCACTGGGCACGGCAGCGGCCCCGATGGAGGCCAAAACGGCCAGAAGAATGATGTTGAGCTGTTGGGTGAGCACAAGCCCAATTCCGAGCACCTGCGCAATGAAAACCGCCGCGACGGACTGGTAGAGCGCGGTGCCGTCCATGTTGATGGTCGCCCCCAGTGGAAGGACGAAGGACGAGATTTCCTCCGACACACCCAGGTTCTTCTCCGACACCTCCATCGTGACCGGCAGAGTGGCTCCGCTCGAGGACGTGGAAAAGGCGACGAGCTGAGCCGGAGCAATGGCTCGAAAGTAATCGCCCACCGACACCGGCGTAAACAGGGAGATAAAGAGCGGGTAGACGAGAAAGACCATGATCCCCAGTCCCAGAACAACCGTGAAGGCGTAAAACCCGAGTGCTCCCAGCAGGCTTGCAATGTCGCCTGGGCTCTCGGAGGCGATGGAAGTGATCGCGTCCGCCAGAAGCGCAAAGACGCCTACCGGAGCCGTCAGCATGATGAGCTCCACGAGGCGAATGATGAGAGCATTCAGACTCTCAAAGAAGTTCACCAGTGGAGCCGCCTCCTCCTTCGGGATTAGCAAAAGCCCAATTCCAATGAGAATGGCGACGAAGACGACCTGAAGCATGTTCGAATTGTCCGACGCCGAGCCAAAAAAGTTTTCCGGCACCATGTCCACCAGAGGTTGAAGGGGACCTCGATCCCGTGCCTCTGCGGCCAACTCCCGGCTTTCCTCAACCCGGTCCTGGTAGGTTTGCTCGAGCTTCTGCTGGGTGTCTTCGGTCACCGTGTTGCCGGGCTGCAAGGTATTTACCAGAACCAGCCCGAGAACCAGAGCAATCGTCGTGGTAACCAAATAAAGCCCGAGCGTTTTCCCCCCAATACGAGACAGCTTCTTGAGGTCGCGCAGCGACGACACCCCCACCACGAGCGACGCGAGAATGAGCGGGACCGCAATCAGCTTCAACAGATTGAGGAAAATGGTCCCAAATGGGGTAATCCAGTCGCTCGTAAATTCGACCCAACCGGCCCCCGCAGCCACAACTCCATAGACGAGACCAAGGACCAGGCCAACGATAATTTGCCAGTGCAGCTTCTTGTACCAGGGCATAACTAAAATCCGTTATCCAGGCGCACGTGACTCCCCCACAATTGGCCCCATAAGAAAAGGATCACGCCGCCGCCAAACAACCGAATTTTTCGTCCGAGCGCTGTCTTCTCTCCCGTCTACGGAGGAGACTCGTCTCAACGCGTCTGAGAAATCCACGGCTGTCTGCTTCTTCACGCCCAAAATACAAAGACCCCGCCTCCGACGAGCGGAGACGGGGCCATGTGACTCTGTGAGGACCGAGGATTAGTTCTCGGATTCGGAGGCCTCAATCTGCTCGACCTCCTCTTCGCTCGGCGCACCGTCACCCGCGGCACCGTCGCCGGCGGGCGCTTCGCCGTCACCTCCAATAGCGGCCTGCAACTCTTCGAGCTCGGACTTCGAGCCCACCACGAGGTCGCGGTATTGCTTCTGCCCCGTACCGGCCGGAATGGAGTGCCCGACGATGACGTTCTCCTTCAGTCCGTCGAGCGGATCCGTCTTGGCCTCGATCGCGGCGTTCGTGAGAACCTTCGTGGTTTCCTGGAAGGACGCCGCCGAGATGAAGGAGTCGGTCGCGAGGGACGCCTTCGTGATCCCGAGCAGCACCGGCTCTCCGACCGCCGGTCGCGCCTCACGGACCTCGATCTCCGGCTTGTCCTCCCGCTTGAGGTCCGAGTTGAGCTCGCGCAACTCGCGGCGACTGATGGTCTCGCCAATCTTGACGTCGGCCTCGCTCGGGTCGGTCACGACGAACTTGTCGTACAGATCGTCGTTGGCCTCGGCCATCTTCCGACGGTCCACGACGTCCTCTTCGAGGAAGCTCGTGTCCCCAGGCGAGGTGATCTTCACCCGCTTCATCATCTGCCGGATGACGACCTCGAAGTGCTTGTCGTCGATGTCCACCCCCTGCAGGCGATACACCTCCTGCACCTCATTCAGCAGGTACTCCTGCACGGCCCGCGGGCCCTTAATCGACAGAATGTCGTGGGGGGCAATCTGACCGTCGGAGAGCCGATCGCCGGCCTCCACGTAATCGCCCTCGTGCACGAGCATGTGCTTCGAGAGGGAAACCATGTAGCTCTTCTCCATGTCCCCGTCTCGGCTCGTCACAATCACTTCCTGAGAGCCGCGCTTCCGGTCACCGAAGCTCACGATGCCGTCAATCTCACTGACCTCAGCCGGATCGTCCGGCGTCCGAGCCTCGAAGAGCTCCTCCACGCGCGGCAGACCACCGGTAATGTCGCTCGTTTGCGCCGCCTGACGCGGAATCTTGGCGAGCGTCTGACCCGCCTGAACGGTGTCCCCGTCATCTACCTGAATGCGCGCCCCCACCGGCATGTTGTACTCGCGCTGGCCGTCGTCGGTCTCAACCAAAATTGCGGGCGTGAGGGTCCGCTCCCGGCTCTCGACAATCACCTTCTCTTTGTGACCGGTCTGCTCGTCGGTCTCCTCACGGAAGGAGGTCCCTTCGATAATGTCCTCGAAGCTGACAGAGCCGTCGACCTCAGTAAGAATAACGCTGTTGTAGGGGTCCCAGCTGACGAGGACATCTCCCTCCTCGACGTCCTGGCCCTCTTCGACCATGAGCTCAGACCCGTACGGTGCAACGTAGCTCACAAGCTCACGCCGATCCCCCTCCGGGTCCATAACCCGAATTTCTCCCTGACGCGAGAGCACGATCTCCTGCGGCCCGTCACTGCCTTCCAACGTGACCGTTCTGAGGTTCTCAAATTCGAGCGTGCCGGAAAACTTGGCCTGGATGGTTGATTCGGCCGACTCACGCGTAGCCGTTCCTCCCGTGTGGAAGGTTCGAAGCGTAAGCTGCGTGCCCGGCTCCCCAATCGACTGTGCGGCGACGACACCGATCGACTCTCCGACTTCTACCATCCGGCCCGTAGCGAGGTTGAGCCCGTAGCAGAGCGTGCAAACCCCCCGCTCGGCCTCGCAGGTAAGCACCGATCGGATCTCGATCTCCTCGATCGAGGTTTCGGCAATGCGATCGGCAATCTCTTCGGTAATCACCTCGTTGGCCTCGACGATCAGTTCGTCGGTGTGCGGGTCGTACACGTCATGCACAGACACCCGTCCTTCAATCCGGTCGGAGAGGGGCGCAACGACCTCCTCGTTGTCCTTCAGGGCCCCGACACTAATACCGCGCAGGGTGCCACAGTCGTGCTCCGTCACCGTCACGCTCTGCGTTACGTCCACGAGGCGACGCGTAAGATACCCGGCGTCAGCGGTCTTGAGGGCCGTATCGGCCAGTCCCTTCCGCGAGCCGTGGGTGCTAATGAAGTACTCCTGCACCGAGAGGCCCTCCTTGAAGTTGGACAGAATCGGATTTTCGAGAATCTGCCCGCCGCTCTCGTCGGAGCTCTTCTGCGGCTTGGCCATCAGGCCGCGCATGCCGCCGAGCTGACGGATCTGCTCCTGCGAGCCCCGCGCTCCGGAGTCGGCCATCGTGAAGATCGGATTAAAGCCCTCCTTGTGCTCCTTGAGCGCGTTGAAGAGGACCTCGGACACCCGGTTGTTCGTCTTCGTCCAGACGTCGATGACCTGGTTGTACCGCTCGCTGTCTGTGATGAAGCCCATCGCATAGTTCTGCTCGGCCTCCTGGACCTTCTCGTTGGCCTCCTCGATGAGCTTCTCCTTCTCCTCCGGCACGATAATGTCGGAGAGCGAGAACGTCATCCCGGAGGTCGTGGAGCGACGGAAGCCCATGTCCTTGATGTCATCCAGGAACTGTGCCGTCTCCTGAAAGCCCGTCTGTTTCAGGACCTTTGCAATGACCGTCCGAATGTTTTTCGTGCTCAGAACCTCGTTGACGAAATCGAGGCCCTCGGGGAGCGTCTCGTTGAAAATGACGCGTCCAACTGTGGTGTTGATCATTTCGCCCGACCCCTCCGGGTCGCGGAGCTTGATCTTCGCATGGAGCGCCAGCCGATCCTGATCGTACGCCTGACGGACCTCGTCAACGCTGGCGAACCGCATGCCCTCGCCCTTCTGGTTGGCCTTGGCCTTGGTGATGTAGTAGAGGCCGAGGACCATGTCCTGGCTCGGCACGGCCAGCGGCCCGCCGTCGGCCGGACTACGAACGTTGTGGCTCGACAGCATGAGCACCATGCTCTCCAGGCACGCCTCGTGCGAAAGCGGCACGTGCAGGGCCATCTGGTCCCCATCGAAGTCGGCGTTGTAGGCCGGACACACAAGCGGGTGAATTTCGATGGCTTTGTTCTCCGTAAGGACCGGCTGGAAGGCCTGGATGCCGAGACGATGGAGCGTGGGAGCCCGGTTCAACAAGACCGGTCTCCCCTGAATCACCTTCTCCAAGATGTCCCAGACGTCCTTCGATTTCTTGTCAACGTATTTTTTCGCGCTCTTCACCGTCTTGACGATGCCGCGCTCAATGAGTCGGCGAATGATAAACGGCTTGAAGAGCTCGACGGCCATCTCCTTGGGCAAACCGCACTGGTGCAGCTCCAGGTGCGGACCGGACACGATGACCGAACGCCCGGAGTAGTCGACGCGCTTGCCGAGCAGGTTCTGACGGAAGCGCCCTTGTTTGCCCTTCAGCATGTCGCTGAGGCTCTTCAGGGGCCGGTTCGACGAGCCGCGAACCGAGTTCGACTTTCGACTGTTGTCGAAGAGCGAGTCGACCGCCTCCTGCAACATCCGCTTCTCGTTGCGGAGAATGACCTCCGGCGCCTTGATGTCGATGAGGCGCTTAAGGCGATTGTTGCGAATAATGACGCGACGATAGAGGTCGTTCAAGTCACTCGTCGCAAATCGCCCCCCTTCCAGCGGCACCAGCGGCCGCAGCTCGGGCGGGATGACCGGAATGACACGCATCACCATCCACTCCGGCTTGTTCTCGCCGTCCTTGTTGGCCTCACGGAAGGCCTCTACGACGTTGAGCCGCTTAAGAGCCTTCGACTTGCGCTGCTGGCTGGTCTCGGTCTTGACCTGGTACCGGAGCTCCTGCGCGATCTTGTCGAGATCGAGTCGCTCGAGCATCGTCTCGATCGCCTCCCCGCCGATCATGGCAATGAACTTGTCGGGGTCGTCGTCCGGAAGACGATTGTTGTCCTCCCGAATCTGGTAGAGGATGTCGAAGTACTCGTCCTCGCTCAAGAGCTGGTTCTTCTCGACGCCCAGCCGCTCAGCCGATCCCGGCTGAATGACGATGTAGTTCTCGTAGTAAATGACCTTCTCCAGGTCCTTCGACTTCAGACCCAACAGGTGTCCGATCTTGTTCGGAAGGGTCTTGAAGTACCAGATGTGGACCACCGGCACACTCAGGGTAATGTGCCCCATGCGCTCCCGACGAACGGCCTTGCGGGTCACCTCCACGCCGCATCGGTCACAAATGATGCCCTTGTACCGAATGCGCTTGTACTTTCCACAGTGGCACTCGTAGTCCTTAACCGGGCCGAAAATCTTCTCGCAAAAGAGGCCTCCCATCTCCGGCTTAAAGGACCGGTAGTTGATGGTCTCCGGCTTCATCACCTCGCCGTAGGACCGCTCCAGGATGTCCTCGGGAGACGCAAGGCTGATGGTGACGTTGTCGAAGTTCTTTTCGATCTCCTTCGAGTTTCCGTACGGCATATAAGATTGGGAATTTTGGATTTTGGAGTTTGGATTGACTGCAGATTTTGGCGAGGGAATCCAAAATCCGCAATCAATAACCCAAAATGTATTAGTCGAGTGTCACCTCAAGGCCCAGCCCCTGGAGCTCACGAACCAGGACGTTGAAGCTCTCGGGAACGCCCGGGGACGGTAGATTCTTGCCCTTGACGATCGACTCGTAGGCCTCCGAACGCCCCTGCACGTCGTCCGACTTGTAGGTCAGCATCTCCTGGAGGGTACTGGAGGCGCCGTAGGCATAGAGGGCCCACACCTCCATCTCGCCGAGGCGCTGCCCTCCAAACTGGGCCTTTCCACCGAGCGGCTGCTGGGTGATGAGGCTATAGGGCCCGATCGAGCGAGCGTGCATCTTGTCCTCAACCAGGTGCTCCAATTTCATCATGTAAATCTGACCGACCGTGGTCTTCTCGTCGAAGGGCTCGCCGGTCTGGCCGTCGTACAACTGGGCCTTTCCGTCGCGCGGCAGGCCTGCCTTCTCGAGCTCGTCCCCCACCTCTTCGAGAGACGCCCCGTCAAAAATGGGCGTCGAGTACTTGACGCCGAGCTTGTCGCCGGCCCATCCGAGCAATGTCTCGTAAATCTGCCCGAGGTTCATCCGCGACGGCACACCCAGGGGGTTCAGAACGAGATCGACCGGCGTTCCATCTTCGAGGAAGGGCATGTCCTCGACCGGCGCAATCTTTGCAATCACACCCTTGTTTCCGTGACGCCCGGCCATCTTGTCACCCACCTCGATTTTCTTCTTCCGGGCCACGTAGACCTTGGCCATCTGGACGATGCCGGCGGGCAGCTCGTCGCCCATCTCGACCTGGTGCTTCTCTCGCTTCGTCTTGCCCTCAACGTCGCGGCGGCGCGACGTGTAGTTGCGGAGAAGCGTCTGAATCTTGTCGTTCAGATCGTCGTCGTCGGTGAAGGTGGCCCGAACGCTGAGGTCGGAGGGCGCGACGTCGTCGAAGACATCCCGTTCATACTCGGCGCCTTCGGAGAGGATTACCTCCCCGTCGCGGTCTTCAATGCCCGCGGACGTTTCGCCTTCGACAATAGTAAAGAACTTGTCCCAAAAGCGCTCGTTGAGATCCTCCAGCTTCCGCTCGTGCTCATTTTCGATGTTTTCGAGGCGCTTCTCCTCCATCTTCTTGGAGGCCGGATCCAACTCGCGCCGGCTAAAGAGCTTCGTGTCGATCACCACGCCGCCCTCCATGCCCGGCTTCGCCTTCAGCGACGCGTCTTTCACGTCGCCCGCCTTGTCGCCGAAGATGGCGCGCAGAAGTTTCTCTTCGGGCGTTGGATCGGTCTCTCCCTTCGGCGTAATCTTTCCGACGATGATGTCGCCGGGCGTCACCTCGGCACCCACGCGGATGATCCCGCGCTCATCGAGGTCCTTCGTGGCTTCTTCGCTGACGTTCGGAATTTCGCGAGTCAGCTCCTCCTCTCCACGCTTCGTGTCCCGCACCTCGTGCTCGAACTCTTCGATGTGCACGGAGGTGTAGACGTCGTCGGCCACGAGGCGCTCGCTGATGACGATAGCGTCCTCGTAGTTGTAACCGTGCCAGGGCATGAACGCGCAGAGCACGTTCTTGCCCAGGGCCAGCTCGCCCTTCTCCGTCGCGAACCCGTCGGTGAGGACTTCTCCCTCCTCGACGCGATCGCCCTGCTGGACGATGGGCTTCTGATTCATGCACGTGCCCTGGTTACTACGACGAAACTTGGTGAGCTCGTATTCGCGCACCGGCTCGCCGAATGTGAGGTCGGTGTCGCTCTGCTCCTCGTCGTAGCGGACGACGATCCGCTCGGCGTCGACGTACTCGATTTCGCCGTCGCCCTCGGCCACGATGCAGGCCCGCGAGTCCTTCGCCGCACGGCCTTCGAGGCCCGTGCCGACAATCGGGGAGTCGCCGCGGAGGAGAGGCACCCCCTGGCGCTGCATGTTGGAGCCCATGAGCGCCCGGCTGGCGTCGTTGTGTTCCAGGAACGGCACGAGGCTGGCGGCAGGCGAGACGATCTGGTTCGGCGCCACGTCCATGTACTGCACCTCTTCCGGCTCCACGACCGGAAAGTCTCCCTGGTACCGACAGCGCACCTCGTCGCGCTCGAAATTCCCGTCCTCGCCGGTTGGGGCGTTGGCCTGTGCAATGATGGCCTGATCTTCCCCGTCGGCCGAGAGATACTCGACCTTTTCGGTCACCTGCCCGTCCTCAACCACGCGGTAGGGCGTCTCCAGGAACCCGAAGTCGTTGATGGTGGCGTGCACGCAGAGCGAGAGCATGAGCCCAATGTTCGGCCCCTCGGGCGTCTCGATGGGACACAGCCGACCATAGTGCGTGTAGTGGACGTCCCGCACCTCGAAGCCGGCGCGTTCTCGGGTCAATCCGCCCGGTCCCAACGCCGACATGCGGCGCTTGTGGGTCAGCTCCGCCAGGGGATTGGTCTGATCCATAAACTGGCTGAGCTGGTTGGTCCCGAAGAACGTGTTGATCACGCTCTCGATGGTCCGGGCATTCACCAGGTCCTTCGGCGTAAACTTGTCGGCGTCCCGCAGATTCATCCGCTCCTTGATCGTACGAGCCATGCGTGCCAGGCCCAGCGAAAACTGAGAGCCCAGCTGCTCACCGATAGACTTCACGCGACGATTCCCGAGGTGGTCGATGTCGTCGGGCGTGCTTTCCCCGTTCTGAAGAGCCACCAGCTCCCGAACGATGCCCACGACGTCTTCTTTGGTGAGCACCTGCGTGCCGGGATCGACGTCAAGGCCGAGCCGCTCGTTGATGCGGTGGCGCCCCACGTCCCCGAGGTCGTACCGCTTCTCGTTGAAGAAGAGCCGATCGAGCGCCTGCTGGGCCGAGTCGATGTCGGGCGCCTCACTTCCCCGAAGCTTCTGGTACAAGTGATTTAACGCCTCATTCTCTGTGTGCGTCGGGTCTTTCTTGAGCGTTTCGACGAGCGTGCTCTTGTCGAGCTCATCCTCGTCGATGTCCTCGCGCACGAGATATACACGGGTAATGTCGTGCTCCTCAAGGACCTCCCAGTCCTCCTCCTCGAGCTCGTCCTCGGCGGGCAACAGCACCTCGCGCTCCATCTCCTCGTCAACGACCTCCCCGGTGTCCTCGTCGACGATCTCGATCGTCTTGTCGATCGTCACGCTGGTGGCGAGCTCCCGACCGAGATGCTCCTCGAACTCGTCCTCATCTTCAATGTCGACGGGATCGGCAAACCCAAACATCCGAATGATCTCCTCGTCGCTGGAATAGCCCAGTGCCCGGAGGAGCGTCGTGACCGGCACTTTCTTCTTCCGGTCGACGTAGGCCCACAGCACGTCGCGGACGTCCGTCGAAAACTCCATCCAGGACCCCCGAAACGGAATAATGCGAGCACTGAAGAGCTCCGTCCCGTTCGAGTGGATCTCTTTGTCGAAGAAAACCCCCGGACTGCGGTGGAGCTGCGAGACGATGACTCGCTCTGCTCCGTTTACGATAAAGGTCCCCCGATCGGACATGAACGGCAGGGTGCCGAGGTACACCTCCTGCTCGATGGCCTCGATGGCCTCCTCGTCCCCGTCCTCCTCCTTGCTCGTGAGCCGGAGGGTCGCCTTCAGGGGCACCGTAAAGGTCAAGCCCTGATCCATGCATTCCTGCACGGTGTGCTTTGGCGTATCCAACTCGTAGCTCACAAACTCGAGCGTGTAGCGCTCCCGATTGTCCTTAATCGGGAAGTGCTCGTTAAAGACCTCCTGGAGGCCGACGTTTTCCCGGTCCTCGGGGGGGACGTCGTCCTGAACGAAATCGTGAAACGTCTTCAGTTGGACGTTCAAGAAGTCCGGATAGTCCTTCACGGACGGAATGTCGGCAAAGCTCTTGCGAGGCTTTGCGTCTTCAAGGTGTCCGCTCGTAGAAATATTCCCGTTAAGAAGGGTCGGCATAGGCTACAGGAATTCGCTCGCGTAGAAAGTACGTTCACAGTCGGGAATCCCCCTCCAGAACCTCCCCCCTCCATCATCGGTGAGACGAGGGCCGCGTACGGGTGGGGACGAGATCAGTAACTACCAAGGGGACGGTGCAGGCCCACTGAAGGGGGCTGGGGCAACCGTCGACCCGCACGGCATGGGGACAGTACACACGACACCCGGCGTCGAAAGTCCGGAATACGGAAAGAGGCCATTCACAGAGCGACAACCAAGCGCTAGGACAGGAACAAAAGCCGCCCGTGTGCCCTCACTAACGGAGCCGAACGGTCGCTTGCGGGAAAACGTGACACAGATCCACCACGCGGCAGCCCGCAGACGTAGGTAGTTATTAACCGTCCGGGGAATGCGTTGTTTCAACGTGTGGGAACGCCCCACCTTCACACGTCTCTGCGAAGACACCGAGGGCCAACCCCACACGTGGAGCCGGCCCTCAGACGCGCACAGCCGGTAAGTCCCCGCGGTTAAGGCCAGGACGCCTTACCACGAATCGCAGGGATCAACTACTGGAGTTCAATCTCGGCGCCGGCCTCTTCGAGCTGCGACTTGAGTTCATCCGCCTCGTCCCGCGAAAGTCCCTCTTTCACCGGATTCGGAGCCTCGTCGACGAGCGACTTGGCTTCCTTCAGGCCCAAGCCCGTAATGGAACGGACTTCCTTAATGACCTGAATCTTGTTTCCGTCAATGCCGGTGAGAACCACGTCAAAGGCCGTCTGCTCTTCGCCCTCCTCTTCTCCCCCGCCTCCGGCTCCGCCTCCAGCCGCGACGGCTACGCCGGCAGAGGCCGGCTTGATGTCATATTCTTCTTCGAGATGATTCGCGAGCTCGTTGGCTTCTTTGATCGTGAGATCGACGAGCTGTTCTGCGAGTTCTTCGATGTCTGCCATGGTATCAGTACGGAGTTTGTTCGCCAGCGGCGGTCTCGGCCCCGACACTCTTCGAGGCTACGCCGCGAATTAAGGTGAGTGAGTGTAATCGTCAATGGCCCAAGCGCCGGCCCAATGTGAACCGGCGGACTCGGACCGCTATTCGTCTTCGTCTCGTTCGGAAAGGGCCTGCAGGATGCCAGCAAGGTTTTGCCCGGCGCCCGTGAGTCCCCCCACAACGTTCTGGGCAGGCGACTGCAGGAGCCCCACAATTTCGCCAATCAACTCCTCGCGGGACTTAAGGTCGGCGAGGGTGTCGAGGGCGTCGGGCCCTTCGTACAGTTCCCCCTCAATCCAGGCCACCTTGAGTTCGGGACGCTCGACGTCCTCTTCTTCCACGAAGTCCTGAATGACCCGGGCGGGCTTGGCCGGATCTTCGCTGTACGCCACCGCCGTGGGACCGTGGAAAAACTCCTCGAGCGCGTCCAGCCCCTCAATCCGGTCAAGGGCAATCTGCGCGAGGGTGTTTTTGGTGACCTGATAGTCGACGCCCGCCTCGCGAAAGCGCCCACGAAGATCGTTGGATTGGGCCACCGTTAGGCCCGCAAAGTTCGTAAGATAGATGATCGGGTACTCGTCGAGTTTCGTCCCGATCTCGTCAATAAGTTCGGCTTTCTCGGCTCTGCTCTTCGACATGGGTTGAAGTCGTTGCAATCTTGGAATTCGCGGAGGAGACGAGCTCTACCGGGCCTCGCTGAGAACGGAGCTTCGGTCCACTCGGATGGGGGGTCCCATGGTGGCCGACATCGTTACGGAACGAAGGTAGAGCCCCTTTGAAGACGGCGGCCGAAGGCGAACGACTTCCGTCAGAAACGTCTTTGCGTTCTCGTAGAGTTCCTCCGCCGTAAAGGAAGCTTTGCCAATCGGAGTATGCAAGTTTCCACTCCGGTCCACCCGGAACTCGATCTTGCCGGACTTCACCTCATCGATGGTCTCTGCGAGGTCCATCGTAACGGTCCCGCTCTTCGGGTTGGGCATCAAACCACGGGGTCCGAGGATGCGGCCAAGCTGACCCACCTGCCCCATGACGTCGGGCGTCGCGATGACGACGTCGAAATCCAGCCAGTTCTCGTCCTGAATCCGGTCGATGTGCTCTTCGAGGCCGACGTAATCGGCTCCCGCCTCCTCAGCCTCGTCCTGCTTTCCTTCGCTCGCCAGCACCAGGACCGTCACGTCGCGACCGGTGCCGTGCGGCAGGGTAATGGATCCTCGCACCATCTGGTCGGCGTGCTGGGGATCCACCCCGAGTCGCAGGTCCATGTCCACCGACTCGTCGAACCCGGCAGTGGCCGTTTGTTTGGTGAGTTCCGCGGCCTGCATCAGGCTCACGGGCTCGTCCTGATCCTCGACGAGATCTTGTGCTTCTCGATACCGTTTTCCTTCAGTGTTCGCCATAATGAGATGCGGTTGTGCGGTGCAAACGTTCTACAGGACAGACGGGGTCGACCCGTCCTCCCGCAAAACTCCCGCGTGAACGTCTAACGCAAGGGAAATAGAGCAGATCTACTCCTCTGCCGGCGGTTTGTCTTCCACCTCGATCCCCATCGATCGGGCAGTGCCCGCAATCATCCGAGCGCCCTGCTCGGGCGTGTGAGCGTTGAGGTCGGGCATCTTTCGCTCGGCAATCTCGATGCAATCCTGCCACGACACCGTGCCGACGTGCTCGCGAAGAGGGTCTCCCGCAGCGGTGTCAATGCCGGCCCGCTGCTTCAAGAGAATCGAGGCGGGCGGGCTCTTGACGATGAAGTCGAAGGACCGGTCGGCGTACACCGTTATCTCGACCGGGAGAAGCGTCCCCATCTGGTCCTCCGTCTCGGCGTTGAACGCCTTGCAGAACTCCATGATGTTCACGCCATGCTGGCCGAGCGCCGGCCCAATGGGCGGGGCTGGATTGGCCTGGCCGCCCTTAATTTGAAGCTTGATCGTCGACTCTACGGGTGCTGCCATAAATTCGGGGCGGTGCCGACGCCTCCGACAACTGTCGGGAAGCTCCCGCCGGTTTGTTCAAAAGTTCGCGAGTAGGCTGCCAGATCGACCACAGCCTGCAGATCCTACTCTTCGTGCTCGACCTGCAGGTAATCGAGTTCTACGGGCGTCTTTCGCCCAAAAATGGACACCATTACTTTCACTTTCATCTTTTCCGGGTAGACCTCTTCAACAAATCCGTTGAAACTGTCAAAAGGACCGTCCACAACTTTGACGGGATCCCCGGCCTTGAACGGAATTTCCGGCTGCTCTCCCCGCTCCTCGGCACGATCCATTTTGCCGAGAATTCGCTGGACTTCCTCCTTGCGAAGCGGGGTGGGCTCGTCGCCTGTGCCGGTCGTGAGAAACCCAATCACGGAGGGCAGGTCCTCGGCTACATTTCGAAGCTCGTGGGTGAGCTCGCAATTTAGGAGAATGTATCCCGGAAAGAACGTTTTCTCTTTGGTCTTCTTCTCTCCCCCCTTCATTTCGAACACCGTCTCCGTCGGAATGAGGATCTCGTCCACCTGATCTTCGAGCCCCATGCGCTCGATCTCACTCTCGAGGTAGCGACGAACCTTCTTCTCATGATTGGAGAAGGTCCGCAGGACGTACCACGTGTCGTCGTTTTCCTCAGCCATGACGAATGAGAGTCGGTGTGTGGGTCAATCCGGACCCGAAACCAGCGACAAGGAGAGCTTGCCGAAAAAATCACTGCTGATAGATAAATTCGAGCAGGGTACCAATCGTCTGATCCGCCAAATAAATGAAGGCAGCGACGATAAACGTCGCGACGATGGTAATGAGGGTGCTGCTGATGAGTTCGTCGCGGCTCGGCCAGTTCACTTTCTCCATCTCCGCAGCCACGTTCTGGAGATACTCCCAAATCCACATAGTGCCAAACCAGTCAATGAAGAAACCAAGCGGGATCCAGCCAAACGCCGACGACAAGGAAAGACGCGGGGCGTCAGGCCGTTACGCGCCTTCCGGCTATCAGCATCTTCCACGAAGCAGCACGGACGGGAGGACTCGAACCCCCAACCGGCGGATTTGGAGTCCGCTGCTCTGCCAAATTGAGCTACGCCCGTGTCGACAATTTCGAGTTCCAACTGGCGAGTGTCGAAGAGCGTCCTACAGGATTCCGTTCACCGTCAATTCGACATTCGTAAGTCGAAACCCGAAATTGCAGTTAGTCCAGAATTTTGCTTACGACGCCGGCTCCCACCGTCTGTCCCCCCTCCCGA
>CAZCUZ010000019.1:0-38996 GCA_964502085.1 uncultured Salinivenus sp.
GATCGAAACGTCCGTTCACATCGGTGGGGAATGAGGCAGGGCGATTGTAGGTTGAAAATCCGGCATTCGAATGGAGGTGCAGTTGCTCTTGGCGAGCCGATCTTGCTTGAATGCGTGGGGGAAGGAGCAGATGGGAGTTATTATAGGGGGCTAGCGTATTGCTCTGGATGAGCGCAAAATGAGACCTCCAAGTTCGAGATGCGGTTGCCGGGGGCGATTGTTTGCGTCTATTTCTTTGGGTGTTTGTATGCGTTCTGTTTTCGTGAATCGTTTTCGGGTGGGGCGGCTGGCGAAGAGATTGATCGTGGTCGGGCTGCTGGTGTGGGGGCTTGGAGGGGAGGCGTGCGCCCAGCCGGGATTGGGGAGCGTCGAGAGCGTGAGCACGGGGGGCGGGGCCTCGGTCCTCGGCGGAGGCGTGGCGGGGCTGTACGCCAATCCGGCCCTTCTCACGGTCGGCGACGCCGAGCATACAGTCGAGATTCAATTCATGCGAATGGGGGCCTCCAGCGGCGGGGATCTGTTTCAGTTCGATCCGTACCGGGCCCTCTTTTTGCGTGGAGATCGGGAGCCGCTGTCGGACGCCGAAGAGGTGGCCGTGCTCGATGACTGGTTTGGGGCGTCGATGCGGCGGGCCACGACGCACCTGGAGGTCGTGCCCGTTGCAATTGCTTACCGGCCTTCGGGAAGGAACTGGGCCGTCGGGGGGAGCGTGCGGGGACGCGTCGTGCAAAAGACGGCACTGAATCGAGGCGTGCTCGATCTGCTGCTTCGCGGCACCGAGCCGGAGCGGACCGTTCCCGTCAATGGCTGGACTCGCCTCTACAACACCGTGGACGTGACGGGGAGCTTTAGCTATCGATTTTCCGGAGCGCCCCTGTCTGTGGGCGTGTCGCCCCGGCTGATTCTGGGGACGGGGTACGCGGACGGGGGGCTTGACTCCGAGGTCGAGGTCCGGGAGGGGGCATTGACGCATCGGTTTGATTACACGGCCCGGGCGGCAGGGCCCCTGAGTACGGGGCTGTACGATACGTTCGATGCGTTCAGTGCGGAGCCGGTGCAGCAGGTACTCGGAACGGCGAGCGGCGTCGCCGGACTGGGCGGCGGGCTCGACGTGGGATTCAGCTACGCCCTGCATTCGGGGCTGCACGTGTCGATGAGTGTCACGGATCTGGGGATGATCCGGTGGACGGAGGAGGCTCAGACCGTACGGCCGACGCACGACACGTTTCGGTTCGACGGGGTCAGTGTGGACGCCACGCGGCTGCGGGAGGAGTTTGGGGGGAACCTGGGAGCGTACGTCGAGCATCAGGTCGACAGTCTGGCCCGGGCGGCTTACCGGAACGTGCAGCGGGAACGAGCGCCGTTTCGGACGGGACTTCCCACGACCGCCCACGTCGGAAGCACGTGGGAGTCTGGGGCGGTAACGGTGACTGGGGGGATGTCGATGGGAGTGAACGGGGCGACGGAGGCGGTCGCACGGTCCCTGACAGTGCACGCGGGGGGAGAGGTGGTTTTGGGACCGGTGCCCGTACGGGCGGGCGTTCGGGCACTGGGGACGCAGGCGCTTACCGTCTCCGGCGGCCTCGGACTCGAAGTGGGAACGTACCACCTGGACGTCGGGGGCCGCCTCACGCCGAACACGTCCATGCTCGGACGAGGAGCCCACTACGCCGTGAGCCTCTCCCTCGGGACGGTGCGAATGTGATACCGTTTACGAACGTCTCGTTTAGCCCCTCTCCAGCCAGATCAGTCGTCATCTGCTCGGATTGACTGGTTCCGATGGGTAGGGACGACCGGCCGGTCGTCCCTACGGTTGCGCCGTGCTTGAGATGGACAGTGCATCACGGCATTCGAGAGAAGAGGGGCGGATTATGCGTCCTCCCGCCGCGGGGCCAGCAGGTAGAGCACGGCCATCCGCAGGGCCACGCCGTTCGTGACCTGGCTGAGGATGATGGCCCGCTCGTGGTCGACCACCTCGTCGGCCAGCTCCACGCCGCGGTTGACGGGCCCGGGGTGCATGATGAGGAGGTCGGGGTGGCGGCGCAGGTGGTCGGTCGTGATGCCGAACTGCATGTGGTACTCCCGGATGCTGGGAAAGAGCCCCTCGTCCTGCCGTTCCATCTGGATGCGCAGGGCCATCGCCACGTCGCACCCGTCCAGGGCCTCGTCGAGGCGCGTCGTCGTGCGCACGTCCAGGGCCTGCTCCATCTCGACCGGCAGCATCGTGGCCGGGCCGCAGAGCGTAACGGTCGCCCCGAGGGTCGTGAGGGCCTGCACGTTCGAGCGGGCCACCCGGCTGTGCGTGATGTCGCCGATGATGGAGACGTTGAGGCCGTCGAGCGTGTCCACGTGCTCGCGCATCGTGAGAACGTCGAGCAGTGCCTGGGTGGGATGGGCATGCGCGCCGTCGCCTGCGTTCAGGATGACGCTGTCGGTGCAGCGGGCCAGGAAGTGGGGCGCGCCGGGGGAGCTGTGGCGGAGGATCACCACGTCCACCTTCATGGCTTCGACGTTGCGGGCCGTGTCTTTGAGCGACTCGCCCTTTTTGACCGACGAGCCGGACTTGGAGAGGCTCATCGTCTCGGCCGAGAGGCGTCCCGCGGCCAGCCCGAACGAAAGCTTCGTGCGGGTGGACGGTTCGAAGAAGAGGCTCGCCACGGTCGTCCCTTGCAGGGTGGGCACCTGGCGGATGGGGCGGTCCAGCACGGCCCGAAACTCCTGGGCGGTGTCGAGAATGTGGGTCAGTTCCTCTGCGCTGTAGGTGGAGAGGTCGAGCAGGTGGCGGTGCTGAAGGGGCGTCGCAGCGTCGGCGGCGGGCGCGTCGGTCGGGTCGGCCATGAGGAAGTCCGTCGTCGGGCGGGGGAGGAGAACGAGAGAGGAGGAGAGACGAGCCGGTCGGCTAGGGCGAGGGCCGGACGGGGTCGTCCTCGGGCGGGGTGGGTGCTTCCACGAGCCACACGCCGTCTTCGTCGTCGATCTCGCTCACGCCGACGCGGACCTCTTCGTGGGGCAGGGTGGGTACCTCGCGGCCCACGATGTCGGTGGCGATCGGGACCTCCCGGTGGCCGCGGTCGATGATGACGAGGAAGCGGACCGAGGCGGGGCGGCCCAGGTCCATGAGGGCGTCGAGGGCGGCCCGTCCCGTGCGGCCGGTGAACACGACGTCGTCGACGAGCACGAGGTGGCGGTCCGTGACGCCGAACGGGATGCGCGTCTCCTGCATTTCGGGCTGTTCCAGCCGCATCCGCACGTCGTCGCGGTACATAGTGACGTCAAGCGTCCCCATTGGCAGGTCGAGGCCTTCCTGCTCTTCGATCCGGCGCTGCAGGCGACGGGCCAGAAACACGCCGCGCGTCTGCATGCCGACGAGGGCAAACCGGTCCGCAGCGTCTGCCTCGTCGGGATCCATGAGCTCGAGGATCTGCTGGGCCATGCGGTCGAGGGTCCGCTCCAGGTCGTGGGCGGACATGAGCTGGGCCTTGATGCGGGCGTCGGTCTGCATGGGGACAATTGCGATTTTCGAGGCGCGAATGCCTGTCCCGACCACCGTCGGGATCGAATTTGGGCGAGCGTCGGGGCGAGGTACGGAGCCATTCGCAACTCGACACTCGACACTGACAAGGAACCGAACACGACAGAAACTTTCTAACCGGGCTGGTAGTGCGCGTTGTCCGTCGCAGGGTGGGAAAGCTCAGGTGCCGCGCTGGTATGGGGGTGTCGTGATGGTATGGACGTACGGGGGAGCGGGGGAATGTGCGTACGAGAGTGAGTGTCTTCCCAGCAGGTTTTGAGATCGGACCGGCGGTGGTCGTCGATCATCCCGTCTCCGTCATCTGGTCTCGCACTTGTTTGAGAGGCTCATCCCTGTCCTCCACTCTCCCAAACAGCCGTACGCACGTACTCAACCAGCAGGGAAGAACCGGGCCGGAACGCCCAAAATCTGCTCCTCATCTCATTGCCACCACCGGTACGGTATGCCCGATTCAGACACTGCCCTCCGCTACCTCGACCCGGTCGTTGCCTCGCAGCTGGCCAACATGGAACTGCGCGCCCGGCTCATCGTCGAGGGCTTCATTACCGGGCTACACCGGAGTCCCTACCACGGCTTCTCGGTCGAGTTTGCCGAGCATCGGCCCTACAATCCGGGCGACGAGCTGCGGCACGTGGACTGGAAGGTGTATGCCAAGACGGACCGCTACTTCGTCAAGCAGTACGAGGAGGAGACGAACCTGCGGCACTACGTGGTGCTCGACACCTCTCCTTCGATGCAGTACAGAGGTGAGGCGGCGCTCTCGAAGCTCGAGTACGGCTCGTACCTCGCGGCCGGGCTCCACAACCTGATGCTCAAGCAGCGGGACGCTACCGGGCTCATCGGGTTCGACGAGACGGTGCACACGCTGCGACCGCCGAAGGCCACGCCCGGCTACCTGCGACGGCTCCTGGTGGCGCTGGAGCAAATGAGTGATCGGGAGAACGAGGGACAGCGCACCAGTGCTGCGGCGGCGCTCGAGGAGGTGGCCGAGCGCATCGGCCGCCGGTCGCTGGTGGTCCTCATCACGGATCTCTTCGAAAACATTGCCGCGCACGAGGATCTTCTGAAGGCCCTTCGCCACCTTCGCCACCGCGGCCACGAGGTCATCGTCTTTCACGTGCTGGAGGGACAGACCGAGCGCCGCTTCGACTTTCCCGATCGGCCCACCCTCTTTCGAGACGTAGAGACCGGCGAGGAGGTGACGCTCCAGCCCAGCCAGCTCCGCGAGCACTACGAGGAGGCCGTTGACCACTTCACCGAGCACTTCCGCCGCAGCTGCCTGGAGCACGACATCGACTTTGCGGAGCTCGACACGAACGAGCCCTACGACACGGCCCTCATGGCGTACCTCAACAAGCGGACGCGGCTGGTGTGAAGAGCAGCCGGTGCGAAGATTGTAGCTTTCCACGCTCGCGCTCTACAGGCGCCGAGACACGCGGGGCTGGATCTCGTCCTTCTACGTCCCGAATCGGTCCTCCCGAATGGCCGCTCGCGCCTCGCGCATCAGCCAGCAGGAGAATGCGAGGTTCTGCTGGGAGGTAATCTGGAGGCCCAGGTACTCGCGGGATTTCAACAGGACGCACGTACGCCTTCGTGAACCGGGATCGATGGGCGTATGGGCGTCGGTCCACTGCGCGTTTTTGACGTTGATGATGCCCTGCGTGGTGAAGAGCTGTCCGTTGCGGCCGTTGCGGGTCAGCATCACGCAGTCGAACATGTCGACCCCCCGGGCGAGGGCTTCCAGCAGGTTGGCCGGCAGCTCCGCGGTGGTGACGGACACCATTTCGTACATCTGCTCGTGCGGTTCGCCCACGCTGAGGCCGCCGATGGCGGAGCCCGGAAAGCCGAGGTCGGACCAGGGCCGAGCCGAGGCGCGACGAATTTCTGGGTACACGACGCCCTGTACGATGCCGAAGAGGGTCTGCTCGGGGTCGTAGCGGCACCGGTGTGGTCGAGCGCGAACGTCACGGGACCGGCGAGGAGAGATGAGGACTCACGATTGCGGCTGCGGCACGGCACGTGGGGAATCGACCTCGACCGCGGAGAGGTGGGAGCGGAGGGCTGCCTGTGCGTCGGCGTCGAGGAGGCCCACGACGATGGGGCCGCGGGCCGTGTGGAGTAGTAGCACCTCGTCCGGCAGGTGGCTCACGAAGACGCGCGTCGCCGCGTACCGACGATAGTGGCGGTGATACGTGGTGGCCGACACCGTGTCCACCCGCTCGATGGTGTCGTAGCGAACGGTGCAACTGCGCATTCCTTGTTCGAGGTCGAGGGTCGTCGGTGTGCAGGTGACCGTCACGGCGGGCCGGAAGCCGAGGAGGCCGACGACGGCCCACACGACGGCGGATCCCAGCTGTCCCGCCCGGAAGAGCATCTGCCAGGAGGGATGTTCCGCGAGAATGGGTCTCATAAGCGCCCAGCCCAGGTAGTGGGCCAGGAGGAGAAGGAGGGCCAGGCCCGTGAGGGCGACGACGAAGAACGCCTCGCCCCGGAGCCGGTCGCCGGTCCAGTATCGAAAGGCCCGTCCCAGGAGCGAGTAGCTGGGATCGAAGGCGCGGGGAGACTGAAAGGGGGGCGTCACAACGGCAGCACTCGGGTTGTGCAGGGGAGTGAAGACCCTTTCTTCTATCCTCAGTGTACAAAGCAAAGGGGGGAGCCCCAACTGGACTCTTTTGGTAGTGTGCTCCTCGACTCGTTACGATGCCGGGAAAGAGGGGAAGTGTCCAGGGACGACGCGTTAGGACCTGGGGGCTTCGTTGGGGTCCGATTCTTGACCGTAATTCCCGAGTTCCAGGGTCAGTTCTTCGGGGTAGGCCCGGTATCCGGTGACGAGAATCGCCGTTACGGGGACGGCGATGAGCAGTCCGAAGATGCCCAGAAACATGCCGAAGGTGAGCAGAGAGAACAGGACGAGGAGCGGGTGGAGGCCCACTTGGTGACTCAGAATGTTGGGGGTGAGCACGCTCTGTTCGAGGAAGCTCTCGCCCAGCAGAACGGCGATGACGACAGTAGCCTTCACCCAGCCCGCGAGGACGAAGGCCAGGAAGCCCCCGACGACCATGGTGATAATGGCCCCGAGCTGAGGAATAAAGTTGAGAAGTCCCGCCATCAATCCGATCAGCAGCCAGAATGGAACGTCGAAGAGCAAGAGGAGGATCGAGACGTTGAACGCTGCGATGGAACTGATCATGAGCTGGCCGCGGAGGTACTGGCCGACGATACTCCCGGCCTGAACGAGATAGTCGCGACGGCCCCCGGCCGTGGGAAAGAGCTCGGTGAGGCCCTCTTGAATGTCGGGATAGTCCCGAAGGGTGTAGAACAGGAGCACCGGGACGAGCGCCACGAGGGTCAAGATGCCGAGCACAGAGCCGAGGGAGGAGGCAACGCCTTCGACGGCCTGCGGGAGCCGTTTTGCCTGCTGCTGGACGAGGGACTGAATTTGCTGCAGGGCCTCCTGTTTTTCGAGGAGCCCCGTGCTTGCGAGCGCGTCGAGGATGGTCGATCTGGCAAGCCACGACCGCAGTCCGTCGACGCCCTCGAGGAGGCGTTCGGACAGCACGTCCACCTGGGCCGCCACACTGGGGGCGAGAATTAAAATGATGAGTGCAAACGTGCCCACGACGAGGCCGGTAATGAGGAGAGACGAGATCCCTCGGGGGAGTCCGTACCGGTTCTTGAGGGCGGTGACGATGGGGTTCACCAGGTATGCCAGCAGGTACACCCCGGCAAACGGGACGAGGATGCGACTGAGATTGTCCAGCGTCCACAGCAGCAGAAGCACTCCACCCGAGAGCATGAGGGCACGGGCGGCCTTTTGCTGCCGCAGGGGCCAGAGCAGGAGCGCCCCGGCGAGCCCGACGAGCGGGGGATTCAAAAAGCCGTCGTCCTGGGCCGGCGCCTGCATCTGATAGAGGAGAGCCAGGAACAGCACGACGCCGCCTGCTATGAGCACCGTTTCGAACGCCGTGATGCGCTCGAACGCAGACTGTGCGGACGGCGAGGGGGGGTCCGATGACGACGGTGGGTCCGGAGAAGAGGAGGGCGTCGAGGCCATGGGCGAACCAGTTCGAACTGCCGAAAAATGATGGGTGCCGGGCGGGAGGCCGTCCGCTCACTGCTTCCGACGAGAGGCGTGCAACTTCGTGCCGGGAACGGGGGGCGGAGGCGCGACCGTCCCGGGGGACGGGAAATCAGTAGGCATACTCGAACAGAAAGTCGAGCTGAAGGGACTGCTGCGTGTTGAGAGCCCGGAGCATCAGCGTGTCCAGAAGCTGGTACTCGAGCGTGAGGTCTGGAAGATACTGGGTCGTTTGGGCGTTGCTCAGGTTGGAGGTGGTCACCGGCTGCTCGACGGATGCGAAAAACCGGGGGGTCACGTACCGGCCGACGGTGAGATACGAGGCCCCGGACGTGCGAAGTTGCACACGTACGACGTCGAGACCGAGTTCGCTGGCGGCGAGGTTTTCGACGAAGTTGGTGGCCTGGCCCAGCGCCATCTGCGTGGCGATGTTTCCGCTGCCGCCGCCTCCGCTCAGCAACTGGTCGGCCGGTCGGCCCGTGGCCAGGTAGGACAGAATGTTGCGGGTGTCCATGGGCGGGTCGGACGAAAGCGTTGGGTTGAGGTCGTCGGGGCGGCCCTCCAGGCGCAGTGTAATGACGACCTCGGTGCCCTGTGTGCCGCGGGCCCGTTGTTCGTATTGGGCCTGGAGGGTGAGCTGCGGCGTGTAGGGGTCGCCGTTGAAGGTCAGGTTGCCTTCTTCGATCTGGAATTCCTGGCCGAACTGGCGCAGTGTGCTGCGTTCTGTGACCACGTCGATGGACCCGAAGATCTGCGGATCCTCGTCGGGAGCCTTCGACAGATCGAGGTCTCCCACGAACTGGACGTTCATCTCCGGCGTGCTTCTCGACCGAAGCCACGTGTTGCGCCGTATGCGGATCGAGAGGTCCATCTCGAGGGCCTCGTAGGTGTCGTACGTCGTCGTGTCGGCGGCGGACAGGCGGAGGCCGAACCGGTTTTCCAGCGTGAGCTGGTCCTCGTCGGTCAGGGGGACCGCCGTGACGCTCCCTGCACTCTCTGCGAGGGCCTCATTGTAGTAAATGTCGGCGCTCTGCACCTGTACCGTGCCTCCGAGCCTCGGTTGCGTCGTGGTGCCCTGCAGGGTCATGGCGCCGTCGACGACGGCCCGTCGGTAGGCCCGCGTGTTGACGGCGATGAAGTTGTCGGCGTTCACCTTCAGGTCGAATTCTCCCACCGTGAGCTTCGGGAAGTTGATGGCCCCTTCCGCGTGCAGACGCCCGTCGTTCGTGGAGTGAACAACGGCGCGTTCGAGGGTGACTCGGTCATTCGAAAAGCGCAGTTGGGCCGTGGCCTCCCGGTAGTACGTTTCGAGGGCTGGGAGGGAGGCGCCTCCGTCGGAAAGGGAGGCCGTTCCGGCGAGGTCGGGGTCCGCGAGCGTGCCCTCCACCGTCACGTCGGCCGCAAGGGTGCCCTGCACGTCTCGCACCGTCGCGGGGTCGAGAAACGGGTCGATCCAGTCCACCGGAAACTGGTCGGTGGAAAGGGACAGGCGGACGGGACGCTCCTCCACGTTGACCGGGGTCGGAGTCTGCAGGCGCAGGTCCACGGGAAGGCGTCCCTCCGCCGTCAGGGAGTGTCCGTCCGTGTGCGCGAGGGCGGCGTCGAGGGTGAGCGTGAGGTCCTCGTAGGCCGCGTCGAGGCGCAACGTCCCCACGTCTCGGTTCTCGGTCTGGAGGTCGAGCGACATCTGACTTTTCAGGATCGGGGCCGTAGCGGGACCCGTGAGCGTCAGAGTGCCGGAGAGGGTGCCGTCCACGCCTGAAAGGCCGACGAGCGACGAGACGGCGCCCACCCGAAGCGCCTCGACCGTCGCCACGAGATTCTGAGTGCCCTGGGGGTCGACGATGCCGTCCACGGCGATCTGCTGGTCTCCGCTGTGAAGCAGAAGGTTGTGAATGCGGTACTGGTCCCCGGCGGTAATGCGGGCCTCTCGGAGGAGAGACCACTGATCGCCCTCGAACCGGAGGTTCAGTTGGCGAAGCGTCACGTCCGTCTCCTCGGGCTCGGTGTGGATGGCGGCCTCGAGGGAGGCATTGTGAGTGGGGTCGAGCCGCACGTTGGCCGACAGGTCGGTCACGGTGCCGTCGTACACGGCGTCTACCCGCGTACGATTGGCCGACACGGAGGGCAGCGACAGGTAGCCCAGGGTCCCGTCGACCTCCAGGCGCTGGAACAGTTGTTCGCGGCCCCGCTGGCCGTTGAAGTACACTTCCGCTTCGGCCAGCCGCAGGTCGTCGTACAAGAGGCCGGTAAGTTCGACCTCGCCGTCAAACCGCTGAGTCGCGAGCGACGAGCCGTAGATGCGGGCCTCGATCGTTCCGTCCTGGAGCTGGAGGGCCTGGGCGCCCACCAGTCGGCGGAGGGGCTGGGTGTCCGTGACGTTGGCCTGGAAGGAAAAGTCGGAGCCGGCCGCCGAGTCGGTGACGGCGAGAGTGCCCGAACCGCGACCCACGAACGCATTGGAGTGGGCAGTGAGCGTATCCAGGGAGAGTTGCCCTTGCCGAAACCGGCCCTGCAGGCGCAGGTCGTCGAGAGTGAACTGCTCGAACTGGATCCCTTGGGCGGAGAGGTCGGTCGCGGTCGTGAGGGTGGCCGGATCGAGGCCCCGACCGTCGAGGGTCCACTGGAGGGTGTCGACGCGGGCCTGGAGCGTGTCGAGCCCCGCCAGTGCGCCGGCGTCGAGGGCTTCGACGGTGGTTTGGACTGCGTACGTCGGCGTAGCGTCGAGACTGTCGATCTGTCCGTCCAGTGCGACGTGCCCTCCGGCCATGGCGAGACGGCCGTCGAGGCGGGCCCGTCCGCGCTCCGACGACACGGACAGGCGCCCCTCCGAGAGCGTCGCGTCGTTAATTCGGGACTCGTCGAAGGTGAGGGCGGCATCGAGGGCGAGCGAGTCAGCCGTGGCGCCTCGTCCCTCCAGGGTGAAGGAGCCGGAGAGGGCCGTCGCAGCGTTCGGACGGCCGGCCAGGGCGCCCACGTTCAGATCGTCGAACGATCCCTCCGTAACCCGAAACGTCGGGACCCGGTCGAAGGGCCGGGCCGTGGCGGCGAGTCGGGTTCCGCCCTCGGGGGTGTCGAGGGAGACTTCGGTGTCGGCCCGGGCGTCCCGGAGGCGCAGGGTCAGCGAGGCGGTGTCAATGCGCTGCTGGTTCACGCGGGAGGAATCGAGCGTGAGACCGGCGTCCAGCTGCATCGTCGAGGGATCGGTGCCCTGGAGGGTTCCCTGCACCGTGCCGGCGAGGCGGCTGGACTGGGTCGTGTCCTGCAGGAGGGGGCCGACGTCGACGTTGGCGAAGCGGCCGCGGGTGAGGTCGAGGGTGGGCGTGGGGGCAAAGGGAGTCCCTGCGAGGTCGAAGCGCCAGGTGCCCCCGTTCAGCGTTGCATCCGTCGTGGAGGCGACCCGTCCGTCCGCGAGCGTTGCCTCCGTGGAGAGGGACGTGAGCTGGTAGGGGCCGTAGTGGGTGTCTTCCAGGGAGAGCGACGCCTCGAGCTGCATCGTTTCGGGAGAGAAGCCGCGACCCTCGAGCCGGGCCGTGCCGGTCATGCGGCTCGCGGTCGTGTCTCCCACCATAGCGGGGAGGTCGACGTCGTCGAGGCGGACCTGCTCCAGGGCAAAGCGTTCGCTGCCGTCGAGCGCCGCGGTGCCGGTGGCCTGTACTACGCCGTCCGGCAGGCGGAGGCGGCCGTCGACCCGAGCCCGATCGGGGCGCAGGGCCAGCGACAGGCGGCCGTCTTCGATCCGCTGGACCCCCACGCGAGAGGGGTTGAGCGCGAGGGCGACGTCGAGTTCTTGCGTGTCCGTGCCGAGGGCACGAGCCTGGATTTCGGTCGTGGCCGAAAGATTGCTCCTCATTCCGGCGTCCGGGGCAAATGCGGCCACGTCGAGGTCCTGGACGCGGGCGGTCAGGGAGGCATTGGGGGCCTCGTCCAGCGGACGGGTCCGGCCCGTCATCTGGAGCCGCGCGTCGTTGAGGGTGCCGCGGAGGTCGAGAGACGCCGCCCCGTCGCGCAGCGTCGTCGTCGCCGTCAGCTGCGGCGTGCGGAGGGACGCCCATCGGGTGTCCGTGAGCTGCAGGTCGGCGGTGCCGTCGAGGGTCGTGAGGGAGGGACCGCTGAGGTCGGCGGTGAGGGAGGCATTGATCCGATTCTCTGTCGAGTCGGGGGGCCCGAGGAGGCTCGTGGTGAGGGAGCGGACCTGCGCGTCGAGGCGATAGTGGAGGGGCGGTCCCTCGGCCGGAGTCGTCGTGGTGGGAGTGGCCTCTGCCTGGGCCGAGACGGTTCCGCCGCCGCGAAATTGGCCGTCGAGGGTGGCGGAGAGGCGTCGGTCGGACCCGGTCACGCGCAGGTCGAAGGCCACGGTCTCGGTCGGATCCACGTCGATAGTGGGCACCAGCGGCGTGAGGTCGCGGAAGGAAAGAGGAGTGGCTCGCAGCTGGAGGGTCGCGTCGTCAAACGAGTCGGACGAGTCCTCCGGCAGGTGCACGTCCCCGTGTCCTCGGACGCGGCTTCGAGGGGAGTCGAGGTGAAGCGTGTCGATCGAAAGGGCAGTGGCCGAGAGGGCGCCCCGGACCCCGAGGCTGAGATCCGTGGTGTCGGCCGGGAGCTGGGCCCGGAGGCCGAGCGTGTCGAGCCGCCCAGTGACCGTCGAGGCAGATTCGATGTCGCGAGCCCGCAGTTGGAGGTCGCGCACGTGGGCCGTCGAGTCGCGCCCCCCGGCGTAAAACGCCGCCGAGACGAGGCCCCGCGTGAGCCGAACCCGATCGATCCGGATCGGCATGCCGGCACTCGTGTCCGGTTCCGCGGCCGTGTCCGGCAGCACGCGACTCCAGTCCCAGGTCGAATCGGCGGCCTGTCGCAGGGTTACCTCGGGCTCGGCTACGGAAACGTTCGTCACGTGGAGGCGACCCTGGAGGAGGGGGAGAAGACGATATTCCGCTGCGAGCGTGTCCACGTGGGCCATCTGGACGGCGGGGCCGGACGAGGAGTCCGGACGGGTGAGGGTGACCCCCGTGAGTTGGAGGGACCGGAGCCAGTTGCCCGACGCCCGCTCGACCGTAAGCTGGGTGTTGGGCAAGGGATTGACGACGGAGGTGAGCCACTGGGCGGCCGCCGTCGCCCCCGATTCGGTCTGCAGCACCAGGAGCCCGGCGCCCAGGAGGAGCAGTACGGCCGCCACCGTGCTCCCGATCGTCCAGACCGCACGACGGCCCCAGCGCCGGAGGCGGGAGGAGCGCTCCGGCGGCGCAGGGGACGCATCGGAATGAGAAGACGATGAGTCAGGCACGAGCCACGACGTGTGTCACGAGAAAAGGGAAGAAGAGGGAGCGGCGCGTTGGGAGAACGTTAGAACGACCGGCCGATGCCAAAGTGCAGTCGAAAGCGACGAATGGTTCGGGTGGGCGTGGCGGCGATTGGGCGATCCGAGTCTTCCTCCACGGCGTTCTCTCCGAGGGAGCCGGGGCGGCGGAGGTCGAGGGCGTCCGGGGTGAGTTTGTAGGCAAGGTCGAACCGAATAAATCCAAACGGCGTCTGGTACCGCAGGCCCGCCCCTGTGCCCACGAGCACCTGCGAGGGATCGGTGCTGATCGATTGGCCGTCGGGGCCGGCAATTGTTCGGGACACGCTCGGCAGCGGAATGAGGTTCAGAGTCCCCGAGTCCAGATAGGCTGCATCCAGGAATACGGCGGACCGCCAGCTGTCGCCGAGGCCGGGAAGGGGCAGGCGAGCTTCGAGATTTACTCCGACCTTGAGGCGGGCGCCGATGGGTCGATACACGTATTCGGAGCGGGCCGTTTCGGATTGTCGGAGCACCTTCCCACCGCCGAGCCGCGACTGCCAGCCCCGCACGTCACTGCCTCCCCCTCCGTAGAACAGGTAGTCGGAGAAGCGATCCTGGTACGTTCGGTTTTCGCGAGTGAGAGAGTCCGAGGCCGAAGGGGGAATCGTGAGGTTGCTTCGGCTCTCGTCGAACGGCCAGAGGATTCCTCCGAACAGCCGACCGGCCAGTTCCGTGCGATCCGAGAACGGAAGATATCCGCTCAGTCCTCCGCTGGCCCGCACGAAGTCGACGCCGGAATCGAACGGGTAGCCCCCGACCTCCAGGGAGGGTCGAAAAATGTATCCCCGCGACGGATTGATGAAGTCGTCCGCCTTTCCGAACGTGCCGCTCAGTGAAAAGATGCTCCTCCCGAAGAGGTCGTCGTTTCGGCCGAGGGTGTCGGCGTCGATTGGGGCCCGAAACTGCTGTACCCGGGCGAAGGTGTGCTCCAAGGAGAGGGAACGAAAGGGAAGGAAGTCGTACGTGAGACTCGTGTTGAGTCCAAACTGTCGTTCGCTGAGGCCGAGGAAGCGAGTGGGATCCGCTCCCAGATTGGGATTGATCCGCTCCTCGACGAAGGGTTCCAGGGAAGCCGCAAGACGCTCCGTCAGGAGGTACGGTTGCCGCAGGGTGACCGATGCTCGGAACCGCCGATTGGGCTCCTGCGTGGCCGATCGGGACAGAAAGTCCGGAAAGAAATCCGGGGGGTTCTGGGGGTATCCCGTGTCGGCGATGAGGCTCACGATGAGGGTGCGGGCATTTCCGTGAAAGTTGCGGTGGCGCCAGCTTCCCTCGAGGGTAACGCCCGGCTGCGTGCCGTAGCCGAACTGGCCGGAATACGCCCGCAGGTTCGTTTCCCGAACGCGGTAGCGAACGGTTACAGAGCTGTCGCGAGGCTGCTCGGGCACGTCGGCCAGGGCCACGCGGAAGAGATTGAGGTCGAACAGCTGCTGCTGTCCCGCGGACACGTCCGCCGCCGAGAACCGATCGCCCACGCGGAAGGGCAGCTCACGAAGAACGATGCGGTCGTTCACCGACTCGTTTCCCTCGACCTGGACGTTTCCTACGTGTGTGAGAGGGCCGGGGTCGATGCGAAAGCGGACGGACGCCGCCGTGGCCGCCGTGTCAACCTGAGCCTCCGACGTTACCTGAGCGAAGGCGAAGCCCTGGTTTCGCAGCCACGTCCGGACGTCGTCTTCGATCTGTGTGCGCTTAAAGTCGGTATAGCGCTCGCCGGTCTGGACCGTCGACTGGGTCTGGAACGTGTTCCACGCACGCTGCAGCCCCGGAGGGAATTGGTTCGTGATCGGCTGCTCTCCGTCGCCCCCCCAAAAGGAGAGGTCCTGGATCGTGAGGGGCGTGCCTTCCCGGACGGTAAGGATGACGTGGATCGCGTTCGCCGTGGTGTCGAGCTGCGAGGCCGGGTAGTCGATTTGCGGCTGCGGAAAGCCGTTTTGCTGATAAAAGCGCCGCAGGCGGACGACGTCCTTCTGGAGTGTAACGGGATCGAAAAGGAACGGGCGATGCTGCAGGCCGGGGAGGAAGGCGAGTCGATTCTGCAGACGGGCGAGAAAACTGGGGGCCTGCGTGGCCATCTGCTCCCGGAGACGCTCCGAAGAAAATGTTTGATTCCCGACGAACCGGAAGGAGACCTCGCGCACCGAGGTTTCGCTATTGACGAAGTGAAGCGGAGCCTGAGCCTGCGTGGGGAGGGGGACGGCGAAAAGCCCGAGCAGTAGAAGGACGAGTTTCCACCTCGAGGAAGGGCAGCTCCGATGCGGAACAGGCGCGGTCACGGAGGGCAATCAGAACGAACGATGCAAAGGTCGAGAATGGAGGTACGACGGGCGGCAGATTCCGTTCGGGCGATGGGGGGATCAGGAGGATGAGGACGGCGGCGGATTGGGCGTTGCGGCGTCTTTGGACGACGCCGCGTCCGGCTCCTGCTGAGCGCTCGACCCGTCGGGGGGATCGTGTGCCGGGGACGGAGTCGGCGACGGATCGTCGTTGATGGGCAGGGCCTCGGGGGGCGGCTCGTCGCCCGGAAGGTGGCCGGCCGCAACGTGCCTGTGCTCGTGGAGCGAGGAAATGATGGCGCCCAGCATGAGCACGATGCTCGAAAAGTACACCCAGAAGACGAACGCCACGATGAGACCAAAAGCGTTGCCGAGGGCGCTGAGGCCCTCTTCGCCCGTCTGGTACTGGTCGAATTGTCCGACGTAGGTGGCGTAGTACGTGAAGGCCTGCTTGGTGATCTCCCAGAGCAGGCCTGCGATGAGGGCTCCGGAGAGGGCACTGCGCTTGCGGGGGGGCGGTTGGGGCACGAAATAGTAGAGCTGAAAGAACATCGCCGTCGTGATGAGGAACGGGAGCAGTACGCCGGTCACGTACAGAACGTTGTTCCAGATCCACCGGAGCCACTGCGCGCCGCCCCCGAGGTCGTTAAGGATGACGTTGCTGAAGAACGACGGGAGCACGGCCGAGATGCCGACGGTGAGGAGGAAGAGGAGGCCCACCTGCAGTACCATGCGCACGTCGAAGATGTACCCCCGGAGCAGCGATCGCTCCTTGTGCCAGTTTTGCTCGAAGGCGTTGCTGACGGCAATACGGAGCGTGATGAAGAGGGACATGGCTGAAAGGAACAGGCCGATGCCCCCGACGCCCACGATGGTCCCACTGGCGCTCTGCACCTGTTCGAGAAAGGAAACGAGGTCGTTGCTTTGGGTGGGGGGGAGCAGCCCCCGGATGAACCGCTCGACCGTAGCGAAGGCGTCTTTGCCCTGCAAGGTGCGGGCGAGGATGCCCGTGCCCAGAATCACGATGGGGACGATGGTGACGAGCACCTTGAAGGCGATGGCCTGCGCCCACAGGAAGACGTTCTTCGCCGTCAGTTCGCGGTACAGCCCCCAAAGGTAGTACTGTGCACTCTCCGCAAGGGAGGATCCAGAAGGGAAAAGACGTTCGATACCGAGGGGCATATCCTCGCAGGCCTGCTCTCGAGAAAAGAAAGGGCCCCGTGCATTCTCGGGGGAACGACTTGTATCGGGCGATGGGGGTGGTGATTCCCTCACGGGCTGGGGAGCGGAAGCAACACGACGCGTCTAATCAAAGATGGGCCAGTGGACGCCGAATCGAAATTGGCGGGCGGGAAGGGGATACACCGGTACGACGAACGTTCCGGGCTGGAGGGTGGCCTGCCGTTGGATGGAGCCGGGAGGAGCGAACGACGATTGCACGTTTTCGAAGGTGAAGAAGAGGGTTGCCCCCCGCAGTTTGATCTCGGCGTGGACGTCGACGGTGCCGTTCGGTCCGGGTTGGAACTGAGGGCCCCGAGCGGGAACGACGTTGGTGGCGGGGGGCACCGCGAGTCGGCCCGTGGGGGGATGAAACCAGCGGCTGTTCATGGACGTCCATCCTCGCGCCTGCACGTAGAGGTCCGTGACCAGGTCGGTAAAGAACACAAATCGGGCTCCGATTCGTCCCTTTCCGTACACTCGGGGAAGGGTCTGGGCCAGACGGGAGTGGAGGCGAGAGGCCCCGGCATTCAGGGTCTGGAGGGCGGTGGCCGAGCCCGAGAGGTACAGGCCCCGAGAGGCGTCGCGCCGCCATCCGATCGTGGCAGTTGCCCCGGCTCGGCGCACGGGGGTCGGTGTCTGGAGGGCGAGGACCGAGTCGGTCGAGGCCACCCGTTGGTCGGGGGCGGGGGGAGCGGCGTACAGGTCGACGGCGTTTCGAATCTGATGGCCGAAGCCCTCGACCTGAAGGTCTACGGCGCCGGTGTGAAACTCGAGTCCGAGGCGGCCCCGGTGCACGTGACCAGAGGGGGCGGGAGAAACGTCCGAGAGCGGACGAACAAAGGTCGGGAAGCCTTTCGTTTCGAACCAGGAGAGGCGCTGCCCGGAGACCGAGGCCGAGGTGGACAGTCGAAACGGACCGAACGGCCGACTCAGCTGCACGGAGCCCGACGGGTACTGCTGGTTTCGGGTGGTGTGCCAGCCGGCGTCCAGGACGAGTTCCGTTTCCCAAAGGTCGAGAGAGTCACGAGCAAAGGCGTGGGCGGACCATCGGGTTCCGGTTACCGTGGAGACGTTGCTGCGAGCGACGTTCCAGAGGCTGCCCTGCGCGCCGAGCGTCAGGGCGTGGGCCCCGAGCTCGAGGGACTGTTGGAGCCGGCCGTGTCCGCCGTTCATTTTCACCGTCCAGGTCGTGTCTGACGGGCTTCCCGTCTGAAAGTCGAACGTGTTCGACGTCCAGGTGACGGAGGCGTCGATCGGATCCGCGTCGCTCGGCAGAAGGGGGGCGCGAACACGGGCCGTCAGGTCGTTGCGGAACGTGCGGCGGCTTGCGCCGGCGCCTTGGCTGCAGCCCCCACAGCGGGGAAGGAGGTAGATGGAAAAGAAGGGGCTGCCCTCCGGGGGCACGACGCCGCTGTGGGTTCCGATCCGGTGGCGGGACGAGAGGTCGCTCAGTTCGACGGCCCACTCGTCACGCTGGTAGCGAAGGCGGCCCCAGACCCGGCGCTCGCGGCGAAGGTTACTTCCCTCGTAGGCCCCGTCGGTGGTACGTCCCCCGTATCCAGCCGTGATCTGCAGGAGGCCCGGCGTGCCGAACAGGGAAAGCCGGTGTTTCTGAGAGTGGCCCACCTCGATGGCCTTCTGCCCGTTGCTATCCCGCCGGAACCGCAGTTCGGTGAGGGGTCGGAGCGAGTCGTAGTCGCGCCACGAGGCGTGCACCCCGACGGGGGCTCCTCCGGGGTCGACGCCGATGCCCGGCTGAGTCAGAAACGAGGGCGGGACGAGATTGAACCGGGCCCGTCCCGTGAGGGGGCTGTTGTAGGGACGTCCGTCGATCCAGAGGCGCGGCCGGTGCGGCCCGAGGCCGTCGGGGCTCCAGCCGTGGGGCCAGCCCACCGCTCCGAGGTCGTACAGGAAACTGCCCGGTTGTTGGTCCACCACGTGCTCGAGCCCGACGAGGGGGGTGAGCACCGGAAGCGAGTCGATCGCGGGGCGGCCGTACGTCGGAGGAGGGAAGGACGTCGGGGCGTCCGGGAGGGCCGCGCGCTCAGTCGTGTCGGCGGGTGCGGCGTCACTGGTGTCGGACGTGGCTGCGTCCGTCGTGTCGGAGGAGACGGTTTCAGCCGTATCCGAAGGAACCGCTTCCCCCGTGTCGGCCGGAGCGACCGCTGCCGTGTCCGGGGTCGTCTCGGTCGTGTCGGCCTGGCCGTATGCGGGCAGCCAACCCCCCCCGAGGAGGAGCCCCACGAGGAGCGTGGCCGCGGGAGGAGCCGGCACGGCGAGTCCGAACGGGCAGTCCATGGAGGGGCAAAGAGCGTCTGGCGGGGGACCGGTGGGCCGGGCGATACAACGGGGGGCACCGGAGACAGTTTGCGGCGTCGGCGGCCTACTCGTCGGGAAAGAGACCGAAGAGGCGGCTCTCAATCTGATTGAGCACGGCCCGCTGGTCTTCGTCGTCGTTTACGAAGTCGAGCTCGTCGATGTCGATGATGAGCTTCGGCCCTCGATCATAGTCGGCAATCCACTCTTCGTAATGGCCCTGGAGCCGTTCGAGGTAGTCGATGCGGATGGTGGACTCGTACTCGCGTCCCCGTTCCTGAATGTGATCGACGAGCGTGGGCACGGAGGCACGCAGGTACACCAGCAGCGACGGCGGCGTCAGGTACGACGTCATGATGCCGAAGAGATTCGTGTAGTTCTCGTAGTCTCGCCCGCTCATGAGCCCCATCTCGTAGAGGTTCCGGGCAAAGATTTGCGCGTCCTCGTAGATCGACCGGTCTTGCACGACCGAGTTCTCCAGTTCTTCGATGCGCTGCAGCTGTTCGAAGCGACGGGAGAGGAAAAAGACCTGCAGGTTGAAGGACCACCGCCGCATGTCGTTGTAAAAGTCCGTCAGGTACGGATTTTCGTCCACCTTTTCGTAGACGGGTTCCCAGTCGAAGTACTGCCCCATGATGTCGGTGAGGGCCGTTTTTCCGGCTCCGATGTTGCCGGCAACGGCGACGTGCTTTTTTTCAGTGGACGCCTGGTCGAACAGGTCGGGCATACGGGGGACGGGTGGACGAGAGAGTGAGCGACGGATTCTCAATCTACGGGGACGCGGCGAAAGTCGACACGGCTCCAGATGGCTTTTTGCGAAAACCCTACACGCGACGTTCGTCGTCAACTCCGACGCCGATCCAGACCGTCTTCAGGGGAACGGAGGGGGCCTGGCCGTCGGCAATCAAGAACCCGAGCGTCCGGACGCGTGTGGAGGCGAAGGGGAAGGAGAGGGAGATTTGTCCCGAGCGCGAACAAACGCTGACGACCTGCGTGGAGACAGACCCATAGCTTCCCTCCCAAAAGATGCTCAGCGGGCGATCGCATGGTCTCATCGTCATCCCAGCGAACTCCGAATTCCGAGAGGGCACCGTCCCCGGCGGCCGATCCGCAGCAGACGACCGACCTGTTCGGGCGGCGTCTGCGCGACCTGCGCATTTCGGTCGTCGACCGGTGCAACTTCCGGTGCGATTACTGCATGCCGCTGGAGACCTACGGGGAGGACTATTCCTTCCTCGATCCCGACCACTACCTCTCGTTCGACGAGATCACGCGGCTGGTGCGGCTCTTCGCGGCGCGCGGAGTGGAGAAGGTGCGAATTACCGGGGGCGAACCGCTTCTGCGCCCGAACCTCGACGCGCTCGTTGGCGAGATTGCCGAGGTGGAGGGCATCCGAGACATTGCCCTCACGACGAACGGGTATTTGCTCGCCGACCAGGCCGAGGCGCTCGCCCAGGCGGGGCTCCATCGCGTCACTGTAAGCCTCGACGCTCTCGATCCGGAGCTATACCGCGAGATGAACGGCGTCGGGAAAGGCCCGGAGCCGGTGCTCGACGGCATTGACGCGGCTGGACGGGTGGGGCTCACCCCGATTAAGATTAACACTGTCGTACGGCGGGGCGTGAACGACGGGTCGGTTCTGCCGCTCGTGCGCCACTTTCGGGGCACCGGCCGGATCGTCCGGTTCATCGAGTACATGGACGTGGGGACGCGCAACGGATGGGACCGGTCGGAGGTCGTGCCCTCCGCGGAGCTCAAAGAGCGGATCGACGCGGAATTTCCGATCGAGCCGCTGGAGCCGAACTATCCCGGCGAGGTTGCACGCCGGTATCGCTTTGTCGACGGGGCGGGGGAAATCGGATTTGTCTCGTCGGTCACCAATCCGTTCTGCGGCAACTGTACCCGAGCGCGCCTGTCGACGGAGGGAACCCTCTACACGTGCCTCTTTGCGAGCGAGGGCGTAGATTTTCGGGCACTTCTACGGGAGGGGGCGACCGACGAGGTCATCCTCGACCGACTCGAAGCCGTCTGGGAAGACCGGGACGACCGCTATTCCGAAGAGCGCGGCCGAGCCGCCGGCCAGACGGCCGACGATCGCGTGGAAATGTACGAGATCGGCGGGTAACGCCCACGAACTGTTTTTCCGACTGGACTGTCTCACGCCGTGCCCTCATCCCCCGAGTCCCCCACCCCCCCGACGAAGACCGACCCGCGCACCGTCCAGGTGCAGTACTACGCCCAGCTGCGCGAGGAGGCCAGCCGGGCGAAGGAGACTGTGCAGACCGAGGCGGCGTCTGTCTCAGAGCTGTTCGAAGAACTGAGCCGACGGCACGCGTTTTCCCTCGCGCCCGACCGCCTTCGCGTTGCCGTCAATGCTGAGTTTGTGGACTGGGATACGGCCCTCAATTCCAGCGATCTCGTCGTATTCATTCCCCCCGTAGCCGGAGGATAGCCATGTTTTCGATCACCGACGAGCCCATTCGGTCACAGGAACGGAAGGCCGACCTGCATTCTCTGGAGGCGGGGGCCTACGTGGAATTTGAGGGGCGCGTCCGCAATCAATCGCGTGGGCGCGAGGTACTCCAACTCGAATACGAGGCCTACCGCGAGCTTGCGGAAACGGAAGGGATACGTCTCGTGCGGGAGGCCGTCGACCGGTTCGACGTGGTCGACGCCGCCTGCGTACACCGGGTTGGGACGCTCGATCTGGGGGACGTAGCCGTGTGGGTCGGCGTCGTCGGTGTGCATCGGGCCGATGCCTTCCGGGCGTGCAGCTATTGCATCGACGAAATTAAGGCCCGACTCCCCATCTGGAAGAAGGAAACCTACGCCGATGGGCAGTCGGAATGGGTGAACGGATGCCGGCACGAGGGGGCGAGGGCCTTTCCGCGAGAGCAAGCAGCGTCAGAGGCCGGATGACGACCCGCCGATGGGCCGATTTCCACTCTTTCCGTACGATTCCTCCTCTCCCCGATGATCAACGTCAGCCACAAGACCCACACGCTCCGCTATGCGAAGGCCGAGGGCCTGCTGCGGGCCGGGCCGGACGTGCGCGAGCGGCTCCGGAACGAGAGCGTGCCGAAGGGGGACGTAGCGGCGACGGCGCGAGCTGCCGGCATCGACGCCGCCAAACGCACCTCCGAGTGGGTGACCTTTTGCCAGACCTTGCCGCTCGACTGGGTGGACCTGGACTTCGAAGTCGTGGACGAGGGGCTGAAGGTGACCGCCGAGGCGCAGACGGTGTGGAAGACGGGCGTCGAAATCGAGGCCATTACGGCCGTCTCTGCGGCGCTCCTCAACGCCTACGACATGTGCAAGCCGCTGGCCGACGACCTGGAGATGACGGGCGTGACCGTCGTCGAAAAGCGCGGCGGCTCCTCCGATTTCCAGCAGGACTTCGACGAGAACCTGCACGCGGCGGTGCTCGTCGTGTCGGACTCGACTGCTGCGGGCGAGCGCGAGGATCAGTCCGGAGAAGCAATCGCGTCGTTCCTGGAGAACGAGCCGGTGACGGTGACGACGTTCGATGTGCGTCCCGACGAGCCGGAGCGCATTCGGGCCTACGTAGAGGAGCAGGCCGCCAGGGACGTGATCGACCTGATCGTTACCACCGGGGGGACGGGCTTTGGGCCGCGGGACGCGACGCCGGAGGCCGTTGCTTCGATACTGGATCGGGAGGCCCCCGGCATTCCCGAACGGATGCGATCCTACGGGGCCGAGCGGACTCCGTATGCCCTCCTGTCGCGCCAGGTGGCGGGCACGATCGGGGAGACGCTCGTCCTGACGCTTCCGGGTAGCACGAGCGGCGTCCGAGAGTCGCTGCATGCCCTCTTTCCCGGCCTCCTGCACCTCTTTCCGATGCTCTGGGGTGGGGGGCACGAGGAGTCGGCGGCGGGGACATGAGCGTTTTTTCTTCGTGGAGAACGGCTCACGCAGGGGAGGGGACTTCGGGGATGGAGATATTGCGTATTTCGTGTTGCGTCGTAGAGATGGGGGGCATGGAATACGCAACACGGAATACGCAATAGAAAATACGTGTAGGCGGATCGCTGTTCTCATTTGATCGGGCACGTTCCCAGCCGATGATCTCCATTTCTGAGGCGCAGGCACTCGTGGAGCGTCATTGCCCTGCGCCCGACGTGACGAAGCGATCCCTTGCGGATGCTGCGGGGCTGCGGCTGGCGGAGGCCGTAGCGGCGCCGGAGCCCATGCCCGCCTTCGACAACAGCGCGATGGACGGCTATGCGGTGGCGCTGCCGGATCGAGCGCCCGACGTCGACGCCTACGAGCTGGACGTCGTGGGCGAATCCCAGGCGGGCGCTCCCTTCGACGGCTCCGTACGTCCGGGAGAGGCGGTCAAGATTTCGACCGGGGCGGTGGTGCCGGCGGGCGCCGATCGGGTCGTTCCGATCGAGGACACGGACGGGGGAGAGGAGCAGGTTCGTCTCTACGACCCCGGTGCGTCGCACGACAACGTCCGGTTTGAGGGCGAGGAGGTGGCGGTGGGCGATGCGGTGGCCGACCGGGGCGAGATGCTGACCCCGCCTCTCCTGGGTCGACTGGCGAGCCTGGGACTCGCTCGGGTCCCGGTCTTCAGGCCGCCCACGGTTGCGCTCCTCACCACGGGCAGCGAGCTGGTAGCCGTGGACGTCGACCGTCAGCCCGGGCAGATCCGCGATGCCAACCGGTACGTCCTGACGGCCCTTCTGAAGGAGACTGGGGCGGTGCTTGGGCGGGTCGAGTCCGTCTCGGATCGATGGGAGGACACTGTGGAGGCCATCGACCGGGCCGCGGACACGGCCGACGTCGTGCTCGTGACCGGGGGCGTTTCTGTTGGGCCGCACGACCACGTGAAGGGGGCTGCCGAGGAGGTGGGCTTCGAGCGACATTTTTGGACCGTGCGCCAGAAGCCCGGCAAACCGCTCTACTTTGCGACGCGGGGCGAGACGCTCCTCTTCGGTCTTCCGGGGAATCCCTTTTCGGCCACCATCAGCGCGGTGGTGTACGTGCGCCCGCTCCTTCGGCGGTGTTTGGGTCATCCGCAGCCGGAGGGACGAAAGAGACGTGGACGTCTGGCGTTGCCCTATGACCGATTGGCCCCCGGCCGCGCGCAGTTTGTGCTGGTGCGGGTCGACGGCGTCGAGAATGGGGAGGCGGTTCTCCGCGGGGTCGACAAACAGGGCTCCCACATGCTGACGGGACTTCACGAGAGCGACGGGTATATTCACGTCCCCGCCGATCGCGAACGAATCGAGGCCGGCGAGCGGTTCGCGGTGACCCTGTTTCCGTGGCACGATCTCGAACTGCGGGATTCGCTCGACGGAGGCGCTCCCGATTGAGACTCGGCCTCACTCCGTGACCGAAGCCTTCGGTTATTGGAAAATGGTAGCCTGAAGGAGTGTCGAGTCCGATCCGGTTGCCAAGAACACGTCTGGTTCGCTATGTTGCCGCTGATGCTGGATCTACCCGGTTGCCTGGGCGGGTTTTCGACTGAATTGGGGCCAACCGGCTTTCACGAACTGGAAAAAGAACCGAGAGGCCGGCCGTCTTGAGTGCTCTCGGTGTTCACGTCGATGAAGAGAGTTGGGAGGGAGGAGCGAATCGATCGTTTCCATTTCCGTTGCTTGACCGCCTCCGCCGTTCATGTCCGATTCGTTCGTTCAGTCCCACGACATGACGCGCCGGGAGTTATTGAAGCGTTTAGGCGCCGTCGGGGCGGGCACCATCGCGACCGGCGCCCTCTCCGGATGCGGGCCGCTGTGGGAACGGCAACCCGCCGTCGAGGTCGACACGTGGCACAAAGGCGTATGTCGGTTTTGCGGAACGGGATGTGGGATGCAGATTGGGACCCGAGACGGGGAGGTCGTCGACGTGAAAGGCGATGAGTACGCCCACAATCGGGGGCGCCTCTGCATCAAGGGCATTCTCAACCGGGACATCCTCTACGTGGAGGACCGGGCGGAGCGGCCCCTCGTTCGAGAGGAGGGAACGCTGCGGCGGGCGACGTGGGAGGAGGCGATGACCCGGGTGGCCGACGAATTTCGCGACGCGATCGACGCACACGGACCGGACAGCGTCGCGTTCTACGGGAGCGGCCAGCTCTACACGCAGGAGAGCTACACCGCCAACAAGCTTTTCAAGGGCGGCATCGGCACCAACAACGTCGACGGGAATCCCCGCCTGTGCATGGCCTCGGCCGCGGCCGGATACACCTCGACCTTTGGGGCCGACGAGCCGATGGGGTGCTACGAGGACATCGATCACGCGGACTGTTTTTTTATCACCGGCTCGAACACGGCGGAGTGTCACCCCATCGTGTGGGAACGCATACGGGATCGGGCGCGGGCGCAGCCGGAGACGACCCTCATTGTCGTCGATCCGCGCAAGACGCGGACGGCGCGCCGCGCCGACCTGCACCTCCCTATCACCCCCGGCACGGACGTCGCGCTCTACAACGGGCTCATCCACCAGTTCATTCAGCTCGACGCGATCGACGAGGAAATGGTGGAGCGGTACCTGACCTTCAAAGATGGGACGGAGGGCGGCGCCGAGCGCTCCTTCGACGACCTGGTCCAGCACGCCTCTCGGTATCCGCCCGAGCGCGTGGCCGAGATCTGCGACCTCAGCGTGCGCCAGGTCAAAGAGGCTGCGTTCGAGTTTGCCGATGCCGGCGCGAGCATGTCGATCTGGACGATGGGCCTCAACCAGCAGTCTCAGGGCACGGCCTGCAACCGGCTCGTCAACGCGATGCACCTGCTCACCGGTCACGTCGGTCGGCCGGGGGCGACGCCGTTCTCCCTGACCGGCCAGCCCAACGCCGGTGGCGGTGTGCGCGACACGGGGGCGCTCGCCCACGCCCTGCCCGGCGGACGCACGGTGGCCAGTGCCGAGGATCGGCGCGAGATGGAGGAACTGTGGGGGCTCGAGTCCGGGTCCATTCGCCCGACTCCGGGGAACGATGCCGTGTCTATGTTCGAGGCGATGGGGACCGGAGACGTCCGCGCCTGCCTCGTGATGGCCACGAATCCGGCCCAGTCGCTCCCCAACGCCGAGCGGTACCGTGAGGCCATGGAGGAGGCCTTTCTGGTCGTGAGCGACGCCATCCACCCGACCGAGACGACCCAGTTTGCCGACGTCGTCCTCCCGGCGGCGATGTGGGCGGAGAAGGGGCCCGGCATCTTCAGTCAGAGTGAGCGGCGCTATCACGCCGTGCCGCAAATTGTCGATCCCCCCGGAGAGGCCCGTCCCGACCTCGACATCCTGACGGACCTTGCCTCCCGGCTGGGCCACGACGACGTAATCACGGCACAGACCTACGAGAGCGTGTGGGAGGAGTGGCGCAAAATCTCCGCCCACTCCTACTACGATTTTTCGGGCATGACGATGGAGCGCCTGCTGGAGGAACGCGGGCTTCTGTGGCCGTGCCCGTCGGAGGACCACCCCGGCACCTGCCATCGGTACGTGCCCGACGAGGATCCGCTGGCCGAGGGGGCCGGTCGACTCGACTTCTACGGGCGCCCCGACGGCCGGGCCGTCATTTGGCTCGAGGAGCAGGAGCCGCCGAAAGACGAGCGCACCGACGAGTTTCCCCTCGTGCTCACGACGGGCCGGGTCTACGAGCACTGGCATACGGCCACGATCACCGGTGCCCTCGAGGCGCTCGACGACATCGACATCGACTTTCTGATGATCAACCCTGCCGACGCCCGTGCTCGTGGGATTGAAGATGGCACTCCGGTCGTGGTGGACAGCCGCCGCGGCTCGGTGGACCTCGTCGCCAAGGTGAGTTCCGACATCGTCTCCGGCGTCGTCTTTTCCACCTTTCATTCGCCCGACCATCTCGTCAACCGCGCCGTCAACGATGAGGTCGATCCGTCGTCGAAGCAGCCCGAGTTCAAAATCAGTGCCGTCTCCGTCCGCTCCGCCTCGTCCGATGTCTCTTGACCGGGCCGCCTCCGGGTCGGCCGAGTCTTCGTCGTTCTGGCGCCGGGTGTTCGCGGTGATCGCCGGGATGGGCGTGCTGGGATTGGGGCTGTGTGCGTTCGGGGCGCAGCCTGCTCTTGCTGCTCCTCCACAAGAAGGGGTTTCGTTCGGCACGTTCTTCCGGGTGCTCGGCATTTGTGCCGCGGCGGTGTCGGTGATTGCTCTCATTCTGGTCCAGTTCGTCTTCTACGATCGCTTTCGACGGACCACCCGCCACTGGATCCTCATGGTCTTGTTGCTGGTCTTTCCGCTGTTGTCCGTACTGGCCACCATGGAAACCGTCATGGAAGAAACCAAGACGGTGAATTCGTGCCAGTCCTGTCACGTGATGGAACCGTTCGTCGGCGACATGAAGGATTCATCGAGTACGACCCTGGCCTCGCAGCACTTCAGCAACAAATGGATCCCGAAGCAGCAGTGCTACCAGTGCCACACGACGTACGGCGTTCACGGGACCCTGGCGGGAAAGCGGGACGGCTTTCGACACTGGTTGCTCTACGTGACGGGGACGTACGACATGCCGATTCAGTACAGCGGCTCCTACCCCAACGCGAACTGCACGAGCTGTCACGCCGGCGACCCGGACTTTGAATCCGTCGACGTGCACTCGGCCATCCGCACCCGGCTCGCAACCGACAAGGTGAGCTGTACGTCGTGCCACGGCCCGCCGCATCCCACCCCGGACGAACGCGAGGTTCACGCCTCCGTGGAGGCCCCAGCCGCCGGGATCACCTCGATCTCTGATTCGACCGCTTCGGTCCAATGAACCGCTCCTCCGACGTCGTTTCGTCTCGCATCCGGTGGGCCGTGTTCTGTACGCTCGCCGGGCTGATGTGCGTGCTCCTCTTTCTGGTGTCCGGATTTCAGGCATGGAGCATTGGGCTCGGGGTCTTCCTCGGGTTTCCCCTTTTGCTTTCGGGCATCGGGTTCTACGTGGCGGCAGTCGTTCGCGATCTTCGGCGCCGCGACGTTCTTTGACTCCTGTCCCCATGGTGTGAAGTGGTTTTCGGAGAGGGTGCTAGCTGCTCCAAACCAGTTGGATCTGTTCCTGCTTCATCGATCCGGTACGCTAATCTTTCAAATTGGAGAGCTTTCTTCCTGGTTGGATTGTCCCTTTTGGCAGCCCCAAAATGAACGAAAAGGGCCTGGCGGTCAGAAAATGGCCTGAGGTCCAAACTGGGAATCTCAGATTCCCTGCTCTACTGAACGTTCTCAAACTCGCCTGCGCTCGAACATGAGAAATTTCAGCTGTTTCGCGAGTTTGAGCCTCCGGGCGGCCATTTTTTGAAGGCCGGTGAGTCGATAATCGGCATTTTCGGGTTTCAGCCGGATGAGACTCCTTCAAGCCCAATGTTGCTTCTGTCCTTTTCGATGCTGTTTTCTCTGTTCCCGGTTTTGCACACTCTGAGATGCGTTCGTTCATCTCTTTTGAGGACGCCCAGACGGCGGTTCTCGATTCCATCGTCCCTGTAGGTACGGAGACCGTCGCTCTGTCGAACGTTCGGGGCCGAACGGTGCGCGAACCCGTCACGAGCCCGGGACGCGTGCCGCCGTTCGACAACGCGGCGATGGACGGGTACGCGGTTCGCGCCGACGACGTGACGGAGGAGGGGACGACCCTCTCGTTGGCCTTCTCCACGACGAGCGGGACCGCTCCCGATCCACTCCCCCCCGACACGTGTGCGCGAATCACGACGGGCCACCCGCTTCCCCCCGGCGCCGACGCCGTGATTCGCAAGGAGCGCACCGAGCCGGACCCCGACGGAGACGTCGATCGGGTTCGGTTCACGACCGTGCCGACGCGGGGACAGAACGTTCGGCCCGCGGGGGAAGACGTCGCTGTCGGCGACACTGTGCTGCGAGCCGGCACCGTCGTCGGCCCGTCGGCCGCCGCCGTACTGGCATCGGTCGGATGCACGGACCTGACGGTGTCCAGGCGGCCCCGTGTGCTCGTGCTCGTGACCGGCAGTGAGCTCGTGGACGCTGCGACGGAGCCCGGGCCCGGCCAGATTCGAGACGCGAACGGCCCGTCCCTCGCCCTGCGGGTCGAGAGTGGGGGAGGACAGGCCTGGGTGCGCCGACGTCCCGACGAGGAAGTACCTCTCCGGTCCATCCTCGCCGACGACCTCTCGGCCGCGGATCTCCTGCTCGTCTCCGGGGGCATGTCGGTCGGCCACGACGATCTCGTCCTGCAGGTGCTCGACGACATGGGGATGGACCTTCGCTTCTGGAAGGTCCGGCAGCGGCCCGGGAAGCCGGTCGCCTTTGGGCTGCTGGAGGACCGTCCCGTGCTGGGCCTTCCCGGCAATCCCGTAGCGGCCGCGGTCTGTTTCGAGGCGTACGCCCGCCCGGCTCTCGCCGCACTCCTCGGGCGGCGCGAGGTTCTGCCCCCGCTCCACACGGCCGTCCTCGACGAGGGGTATCGCGTCAAGAAGGGGTATCACTACCTGACGCGGGGCGTCGCCCGGACCGACGAGGCGGGGCAACTTCGCGTGCGGACCACGGGGCCGCAGGGGTCGGGCATTGCCACGTCGATGCGGGACGCCAACTGCCTGATTCACCTCGACGAGGGCACCGTCGATCCCGAGCCGGGACATCTCGTCTCCATTCAGTGGCTCGATGAGTGACCTTCCCTCTGTCTGTCGGAAGGGAGGCAGGCAGCAGGAGCTCGGCCAATCGGCGGGTAGCGCTGTGGCCCCGAGAACGGGGGAGTGTCGCCCGGGAGTATTTTCGTTTCCAAGCGTCGGCTGTTCGCGTCCGCGACGAGCACCCCGGCCGGTTCGGACGAGATGGATACAGCCGAACGGCTCGCGGTCGGTGCGTTTCGCGTGCGAAGACAATCCGGGGACGGGCCCCCGGCGAGCTATTCGCGCAGGTGATCGAAGGCGGAGGCCTGCGGACCGTCGTCTCCATGCCGGCATCCCAGGTCCTTTTCAATCAGGATCTGCGTTGTGGAACCGTCGACCTCGATCTGTGCCTCGATGCTGACGGCGTCGGTGGTCATCCAGGAGTGCGCCCGTTCGGTCGGAAGGGTCACACGAATTTCGTGGCCCGTGTACGTCGCCGTTACGGCACGGGAGGGGTCCTGGACGGCCAGCGTGCATCGGAGGGACGGGTCGGGACCCAGGGAAAGGACAAACCCCACGCGTCCCGATTCCGCCAACGCCTCGATGTCCCGTTGATCGAGGCGCATCCGGAGCATGTCTGCCGTCAGTCTTACCTTCATGACACGAGGACGGTCGTTGCTGAGGTGTGTCGGAGGGGCCGAACGTGTATTCTCCCCGGAGGGGTCCGTCGCGTCTCAGGGGGAACGAGCCGAGTCAGAGGAACGAGGACTGCCGAGAGGCTCGAGTTTTCGGAATGACCGTTTCGGCTGGCGGTCCAGGTCTGCATGGGGGCCGTGCCGCAGGAGATTTTTCGGTGTCCACGTCTACAGAACCGAAAACTGTCCGGTAGCCAGGAATCAGGAGAGGGGAGTGTGGGGGCAGGGCTCGGATGCATCAAAAAAAAACGCAACCCCCTGATGGGCAGGGGATTGCGCATAGAAGAAGTGGGCCCTCCTGGATTTGAACCAGGGACCTCTCGCGTGTGAGGCGAGCGCTCTAAACCGCTGAGCTAAGAGCCCCTCGAAATTTGGGATCTCTACGAACGGCGGACGCCGTCGGATGTGCCGCGGGCTACGTCAAGACCGCACGAACACTGGGTGGGTGGGCTTAAGGCATTATCTCAAAACGGTCGAATGATGCTGGCTGTGATGCCGGAATCTTTCAGCAACGGCGATCCCCGCCCATAGCCGATCCTACAGTACGTCGGCGTTCACACGACTGCGTCTTTTGAGATAATTCCTGAGAGTCTGTTTTGATTTTGAATCGTATCGCGAGACCGATTTGCAGCCCATTCGAGACCGCTCGCAACTCGAGGCATAAATTAAAACAGACTCTTAGGGGAGGTCGATGCGTGTGAACGTCGAGGGATGCTGGGAGGAGTCCGAGGCCGAGAGGGAGGGGGAGTGGGTGGAGACGGGATCCAGCCATGGGGTGTGCACGGGCGTCGGGGCGGAGGGGGAAGGGTCCGCGCCGGCCGCGACCCGGTTTGTCGAGGGAGGAGAGGCGGTGAATGTGGACGACGGAGGATCGACCACCGTGGCCCCCATCAGGAAACCGATCACGAGAGCGACGACGACCGACGATGCCACACCGAAGGCCGCCATCGGGCGACGCCAGAGAGCGTCCGACACCGGGGTCGACGACCGGAGCATGTCCCACTCGACCTCTGTACAGATTTTGGACTCGAGGTCCGAGGAGGGCTCTTCCGGCAGTCCACACTCACAGAGCAGATTCCGGGTTTCCTGCAGTCGCTCCACGTGGGCCTTTAGCTCCGGATTGGCCTCTACGTATTGCTCGAAGACGGCCTTGAGGGACGGATCCATCGTGCCGTCGACGTACTCGCAGAGCCACTCGTCGAGCCACTCGTAGGGCCTGTCGCCGTCGCCCGGGACCTCGCCCTCAAAGGGGATCTCGTCGTTCATGGCACGCAGAAAAGCGGATGACCGTCGTGTCGGCGCGGCGTCGGAGACGCCCAGGGACACCCCGCTTTTGCCCCGGAATGCCTCTGGGAGGAGATATGCTCCGGGGGGGACGTTTGTTTCTCTGTGTTAGGCGATTGTTGCCTTTGCATTCGGGGGTAGGAGCCGGCGCAGCAGAAGGGTCAGGATGAGGGAGGCGTCGCGAGAGGCACCGCCCTTGAGTTCGTAGTCGGCGGCGAGAAGAGCGGCGTACGCGTCGGCGATGGTGGCCTGGTCGTAGCGCTGCGCCGCGTGCTTGTACTCTTCCACGAAATAGGGATTGACGCCAATCTCGCCGGCAAGGTCGTACTTGTTTTTGCGAAGGGTGCCCGGCTTCTGTAGCTTCCACAGCTTATCGAAGTAGCCATTGAGGACGGCCACGATCATAATGGCCTCTCCCCGCGGATTTGAGGCCTGCTGGAGGATGCGCTCGGCGATGCGGGCAGCGTCGGCGTGTCGTCCCTCGCCGATGGCGGCCTGAAGTTCGAAGACGTTAAATTCGCGCGTTTGCCCACTGGCGGCGAGCACGTCGTCGGCCGTGAGCCGGGTGCGGTCGCCCGCAAAGGTAATTAGCTTCTCGATCTCGCTGGCGGTGCGCTGCAGGTCGGTGCCCACGTAGTCCGCGAGCATCTGGATGGCCTTCGGCTCAATCTCATAGCCCTGTCCATTCACGTAGTCCTGGATCCAGTCGGGCATCTCGTTGTCGTAGAGCGACCGAAACTCCGACCACGTGGCGTGCTCCTTCAGGGCCCGGTAGGGGTGGGCGCTCAGGTTGGGCTTCGACGTGCAGGCGAGGAGGACCACGGCCTGCGGATTGGGCTGCTGGGCGTAGGTTTTGAACTCCCGGTTGTGTTCCAGCTTCTCGAATTCGCGGACGATCACCACGCGGCGCGGGGCGCCCGCCGGGAAGCCCTGACACAGCCCGAGGACCTCCGACGCCTCCGCCTCGGAGCCGTACACCACGTCGAGGTTGAAGTCGTGCTGGCTCGGGGCGAGCGCCTCCTCGATCAGAAGCTCTTGAAGCTCGTCGATCAGGAACGTTTCTTCCCCGAAGAAAAAGTAGAGGGGATCGAAGTTTTGGTGCCGAAAGGCAGTGGCGAGATTGTCGTACGACGGACCCGTGTCTTTTGCCATCTTGGAGTTTGGATTGTGGAATGTGGAGTGTGGAATGAGGGAAGTCCCAATTCCACATTCCGAACTCCACACCCCGCATTTAGGTCGGGAGGGGGTGATCGCGGTCGGAGAGGTGGGCGCCGTGCAGGCGGTAGCCGAGGTCGCGGAGGCGCTCGGCATCGGACTGCGTCATGCGGTAAACGAGGTCGAAGAGAGTGACCGACGTTCCGTCCAGCGCGGCGGTGTGGTGCCAGGTCTCGGGCGGGACGGCCTCCAGCCGATCGACGAGGGCCCGGCGGGCCTCCATTACCCGGTCGAGAATGTCGTCCAGGGATTTCTCATTCCAGCCGGATTCGTGCACCTGTTCGTGGACGTCGACGGAGGAAAAGGACGGCTCGTTCTGCTCGGTGATTTGTTCGACCCGCGGGCGTCGCACCTCGGCGTCGAGGATGGCGAGGGCCCCGTAGAGTTCCTTCATCGTAAGGACGTCGGGGACCGGGCGGCCGTTCTTGATCTGTTCGGGGAGGCCGTCAACCACCGTTCCGAGGGCCTCCACCTCCTCGACGAGGTGAGCAAGCTGCTGGAGCAGGGCCGTGCGCAGGGCCTCCGGCTGCTCGCCCTGGGCGGCTTCGAGGTCGGGCGTGTCATTCATAGGTACGGATAACGGGATGGATGAGTGGACGGGGGAGGAGTTGCTTTTCTACGTTCACCCTTCCATCCATTCATACACCGGCTTAGGAATTCTCTCAAAAGACGTCGGCGCACCAGTTTCGGTTTGATTGGGGGACATCCGTTGCAATGAGTGCCCCTTTTGGAACGCTCTCGACCTCGTTTCTGGGCAACTTCGTCGTGTTGAGATCATTCCTTACTCGGCAGCGTGCGTTTTCTGCGGGGTGCCGTGGCGGGACGAGCCCCAGTCCTGGTCGCCGTCGGTGGCCATGGGATCGTCCCGCAGGTGCGTCGATTCCAGCTCCTCCATGCCTTCATCGGCCAGCCAGTCCAGGAAGGTCTGGTCCTTCACGCTGTGGAGGTTGTTGTCCTTCCGGAAGTCCCACTGCTGCCCGAACGACTTGTTCTTGTACTGGTCGAGGTATTCGAGGCGATCCTGCAGCTGCTCGGTCGGCTTCAGCAGGTCTGTGAGGTCAAATACCGCCTCGTCGCGGCTCTGAAACGTGAGGTCGTATTCCTTCGACATCACGATGGCCTCCTCGGGGCACACTTCCTCGCAGTAGCCGCAGTAGATGCAGCGGAGCATGTCAATTTCAAACATCTCCGGCTCCCGCTCCTTGACGTTGTTTACCTCCTTCGACTGCATGTTGATGGCGAGGGGCGGGCAGGCGCGGGCGCACAGGTTGCATGACACGCACCGGGGCCGGCCGTCCTCCTCGACCAGCACCGGCCGCCCGCGGTAGCTGTCCGGCGGGTACCACTGCTCCTCGGGATACTCGAAGGTGTAGGTCGGCTCGTCGACGATCTTGCCGAACGAGTAGCCGAGGCCCTTGAAGAGCTCGGGGAGGTAGAGGCTTTCCCAGAAGTTGAGCTCGCGCTCGTTCTCCTTCTTGGTGTTTTCGGGTGTGCCGGGCATGAGCGGATGGAATCGTAGTGCAGTGGTCGAGTGGGCAGGCCGGCGGAGAAAATGACGCCGGGGGCAGGGAGTGCTCCCAATAGTCAGGAGTCACGCGTGAAGAATGCAACTGGCATCTGGACCTCTCCGGATCAGCGGACACCGGCAGGGGCCTATATACGCAGAGAATCCAAAAGGATTCCGGGGCGGGTTGCGTCCCGTCATCAAGAGCCGATTCATTTCCGGAAATCCCTCATTCGCCATTCGAAATTCGCCACTCGCAAATGATTCAATTCATCCGAGGATCGTCGGGAAAGTTGGCGAGCACTGCGTATTCGCCTCCCATTCGGCGGAGGATGGTTCGCCAGAGGCCGTCGGGATCGGTGTCGAAGATGAGGTCGCTGGCGCCGCGGGCCGGGATCCACGCCTCCTCGTCGAGCTCGGCCTCGAGTTGGCCGGGGCCCCATCCCGCGTAGCCGAGGAAGAAGCGCAGGTCGTGCGTCGAGGCGTCGCCGCCCTTCGCGAGCTGCTGTACGATGTCGAAGTTGCCGCCCCACGTCACGTTTCCGGGGAGGGAGATGCCGCCCGGAATGTCGTCGGGCCGGGTGTGGAGGTAGTGCAGGGTCTCACGCTGGACGGGCCCGCCGAGGTAAAGGGGGGGATCGTAGGCCACGAAGTCGTCCAGCACGTCCCCGAGCTGCACGTCGAGCTCGCGGTTGAGCGTGAGCCCGAAGGTGCCCTCGTCCGGCTTGTGCTCGCAGAGCAGGACCACTGTGCGGCGGAAATTGGGGTCCTGCATCATCGGGGCGGAGATGAGCAGGGTTCCGGGCGACAGGTCGACCTCGGAGTCGGGCATGGGCGGAGCGCGATGTAGGTGGTGGACGGGGACGCGTCGAACGTGCTGCGGAGGAGGTGTTTTCCGAGAAGGACCGGTCGGTCCGAGCGTGGACCGCACGGGCAGTGACGAACGCATCGGGGCCGTTCCGGAGCAATGTGCAACTGACCGGCCCGGGCCCTGGTTCACGGTGGAAGGGGGCCTTCAACGGATGCGTTCATGTGCACAGTGATCCGTCGCGATTGGGGTTAGGAGAGAAATCGCTGGGTCCACTGTTCCAGTTCTTCGACGCCGAGGAGGGCCGCAGTGCCGAGATAGACGGCGGCGTACGTGCCCACGACCAGCGGGGCAACGAAAAGCACGTGCCACCCGGGCAGAAAATGCCATAGGCCGAGGGCGGGGACGAGCGCGAAGAGAGCGAGGCCGGTCATGCGGGCCAGGGCCGTCCACGGGACAGTCGCGTCCGGCATTGGGTCCCGGAGTGCGCGGCGCAGGCGCCACACCTCCACCCACGCACCGACGCTGGCCCCCAGACTGAGCCCGACGGCCCCGAGGTAAAGCGTCTGATCGGTCGGGGTCGTTCCGATGACCCTATGAAGGGGAATCGTGTCCAGCCAGAACATAATCGGGACCGCCACCAGGGTCGAGACCGTCACGCGGGTGACCGCAATCCAGGCCGGCGTTTTGGTGTCGCCGATGGCGTAGAAGGCGTTTTGCAGGAGACGGGAAAGGGTCGTGGCGAGAATGCCGACGGCGTACCCGAACAGGACGAACGTCACGAGCCAGGAGTCGCCCGATTCGAACTGGCCCGTCTGGAAGAGGGCGCCCACGAGAAGAACGCCGAAGACGAGGTATCCGACCACCGTGGGCACCGTCAGAAAGCCGATTTGACGCATGGAGCGGCGGAGGCGCGCCGAGAAGGTCGTCACCTTCTCCTCCGTCAGGCGCGACAGCTCCGGCAGCTCGGAGGCCGCCACCGACATCCCGAAGAGGCTGACGGGCAGCATGTAGAGCAGTTGGGCGTAGCGGAGTGCGCTGAACGCGCCCACGGCGAGGAAGGAGGCGAGGAAGAGGTCGAGATAGCTGGACAGCTGGGCCACGCCCCGACTGGCCACCACCGGCCCGAACGCGTCGATGGCTTCTCGCACCCCCTCCACCCGCGTCGAGATCGAGAAATCAAAGCCCGGCATCTCGCGCACCACGAACGGCAGCTGCACGCCAAACTGGAGCGCGCCCCCCACGAGCGCCCCCACGCAGGCCGTCATCAGCAGCTGAGTCAACGTGTCGGCAGCGAGGGCTTCGGGCGCCCAGGGCGTTCCCGTCGCCCAGTAGGCCCCGCCGAAGAGGAACGCGATAATCGATACGTTCCACAGCGTCGGGGCCACGTAGGGGACGAAGAAGCGCCTATGGCTGTTGAGGACGCCGAGCGCCCACGCCGAAAGCACGAGCACGCCGGCCATCGGAAAGATCACGCGCACCGCCCGCACGGTCAAATCAAACCGATTGACCGCGGGCTCGCCCGGTTGATCCTGGTCCACGAGCCACTGCAGCGCATCCGGGACTGCGTACGCATCTCCGATAAACCCCGGTGCGAGGACACCCACGACGGGCTCGGCCAGCACGATCCCGAGCAGGGCGAGACCACCCGCCACGGCCAGCAGGAGGCCAAAGATGGCCCCGGCGAAACGGCCGGCCGCCGCGTACCGCTCCTCCTCGATCATGCGGCTGTAGATGGGAATGAACGCCGCCGAGATGGTGCCTTCCCCCAGCAGATTCTGCAGCAGATTGGGCGACTTGAACGCGACCTGGAGGGCGTCTGCGTGGGCCGTTACTCCGAAGAAATAGGCCACCGTCCGCTCCCGCAGCAGACCCAGGATGCGGCTCGACAGAATGCCGGCCGCGACGGATCCGGCTGCGCTTTCGTCGGCCGACGGCGGGGGGTCGGCCTCGCCGGGGGACGGCTCGGCTCGGTCCGCAGGGGCGCCGGACGGAGGCCGGGAGGACGGTGACGTGTCGGTCATAGAGGAGAAGGAGGCCGACGACGGTGAGGAATGAGCCCGGAGGGAGCCGGTGGGTCTCTCCCGTTATTGGTCCAGGGGGCCGATCACTTCGACGAACGTGCCCTCGGGGGCCTGCAGGAGGAGGAAGTGGGTGTCCTCGCCGAGAGCGATCGGCGTGTCGCCGAGCGGTTCCACGTCGTGGTTGCGGGCCCGCTCCAGGTACGGTCCCAGCCGGTCGACCTGCAAGGTTATGTACTGCATGCCCCGTTGGTCGGTGATGTCCGATTCGGCGGGGGCGTCCGGGACCTCCTCGAACGTCATCAGCTTCCACTCGGTTGCGGCGTCGCCCTCTCCGAGGGTGAGGACGCGAATTTCCGTGGGGTGGCCGCCCGTCAGGCCGGACCGCCGCCCGAAGTCTTCGGTGATGTCGATGGTTCGGCGCTGCTCCATGCCCAGCACGTCACGGTAGAACGGGAGCGAGGCGTCGAGGTCGTCGACGACGACGCCCACGTCGATCGTCGGGTCGGCGGAGGCGGACTGACCGTCGGCGTGGTACGGGAGGGCGAGAGCGCAGAGCGAAAGAACGAACCCGAAGGAAAGCATCGGGAGGAGTCGAGAGCGAGTCATGGGCAAAACGCTGTGCTGGAAGGGAGACGGTGGAGCCACAAGGAACGAAGCGGCGGGCAGAGGATCTACCCGCGCGGAACGTACGGAGTCTACGGGATCCGATCCACGACGCGGTGACGGACGTATCCCGCGACGGCGGCTCCGTAGAAGAGCAGTCCGACGACCGGGCGCTCGGGCACGTGCAGGTACGGGAGGATGAGGAGAGGGGATGAGGAGCATGGCCCATCAGGTGTGGGTCCATCCTCGACGTTTGCTGAGTACCGGGAGCAGGGCCACGAGGCCGAGGGACGCCGCCGCGCGAAACTGCTCGGTCACGATGAGAAAGAGGTCTGTCACGAAGAAGACCGAGTAGAACACGCGGTGCCCCGTCGAATCGGTGTCCACGTCCGGTCAGAGACCGAACAGAAGGGACAGTATCACCGGGATGAGAGGAGATTCCATTTGCTCCAGGGCGGAACACTGTCGGTACGCCGCGTCGATCGAGAAGGCGCATCCGAGGACGGTGAGGTATCCGACTGCGAAGAGGGGGGGCGGCGAGATGGCCCTTGTAGCCGGTCACGAGTTCAGTGACGAATTGCGAGTGGCGAGTCTCGAACGGAGAGACGGATCCGAACCGGTCCTGTTCGGGGGGCCATGGGGAGGGGAGACGGGGGGACAGGAGTCATTGCTCGACGGCGCGTTCCACGAGATACCGGACGGCGAGGTGATAGCCGGCCGGGCCGAAGCCGCTCAGTTGGCCGACGCAGACGGGCGCGATGCGGGAGGTCCGGCGAAAATCCTCGCGTGCGTGGACGTTCGACAGGTGCACTTCCACCACGGGCGGCGCAATGGCGGCGACGGCGTCTCGCAGGGCGACGGAGGTGTGGGTATATCCTCCTGGATTGAGCACGATGCCGTTCACCCCATGCTCGTGGGCGGCGTGAAGGTGGTCGATGAGGGCGCCTTCCCCGTTGGCCTGTCGAAACGCAAACTCGACGGTCGGAAACGCCGCCTCGAGGTCACGCTCGATCTCGTCGAGGGAGGCGGTGCCGTAGGTGTCGGGCTCGCGTGTCCCGAGAAGATTGAGGTTGGGGCCGTTTAGGATCAGGAGATCGGAGGCCATGGGCAGTTGAAACGTCGGAAACGGGAGAACGGAGCAAGATCCAGTCGAAGGGACGCGATTCGTGCCGGGGCTGTTACGAACGGGTTGGGCTCTAACGATCCCGTTTTCCTTCAGGGTCTCCCCCGAACGGGGCGATGGAGGGGACGTTACCACTGCTCGTAGTGATCGACGATCTCGTTGAGGTTGTCGTGGTCACCTTCCACGATGCCGATGACGAAGAGGCCCGTCTCATTTTCGAGCTGTGCGAGAGCCTCGGCGTCGGGGGGACGACGCCCCTCGGTCTTGATGAAGTGATCCTGGATGGCCTTCTCGGCTGCGCGGGAGGGATCGTCGGCCTTCGCGACGTTCGAGAAGCTGTCAAAGCCCTCCTTTTCGAAGCCGATGATGGTGTAGGTGGGCATGCTGGGAGACAGGATTACGGAAAGGAAACAGGCGAACGGTCCGACG
>CAZCUZ010000020.1:0-38183 GCA_964502085.1 uncultured Salinivenus sp.
GTCGGTCGCTCAGAATGACTCTCGAATAAACGTATTTCTGCGTGTCTACTTAGTTTTGGCACATCGAGCACCGACGCTGCTCCCTTCCTTCCTCGGTGCTGACGCTGACGGATGCTTCAGCGTACGGAGTGAGGATCATGATTTCCCGGGAGGAATCGGTCACCTGAGCTCGAACCTCTGCGCCGGGTCCCTCCCAGTTTTCGTCTCTCCAATCCTGCGTTCGGGGTTCGAAGTCTAGGTCCCCAACGTCGGCTCGAATTCCTTTGAGCGACGTGTTCATCGTGTGCGTCGCCGGTTCGTCTCGTTCCTCTGCCTGCACGACGTAAAAGAGAACAATGACCAGTGCAGGAAGAATCCAGCAAGCAGCGAGAAGAAGAGGTACGATCGGAGAAAGAGACATGTGCGCCGGTGAGGCATCGTTGAGGCATCAGAGAAGGTCACCTCTTCTGGGATCAAATTGCGTGCCCGGAAGCGAAACTCCTCCTGGACTCGTCCTCACCGAGCGATCTCCTTCCTCGGCGTCGACTACGATTCCAAAATTACCCATCCTCCGACGTGCAAATGAAACATTTCTTCCCATTTCCCGCAACTGGGGATCCGTTAGTCCAAGTCGGTGGCAATGGGGGCCGCAAGACAGGCCTCCGGAATTGAAAACGCATTCACCAGAGCCTCGGCGTGGGGCCGGATCTCGTCACACAAGTCGTTGACCTCTCCACGAATGGCCCTGGCTTTTCCGGACTCGACGACGCCCGCTTCGAGAAACCAGTCCAGATCGTCTTCGATGCGGGACAGGGCGAAGAGCTGTCGAAGTCGCAGAAGGGACTCCCGAACGCTCCCCTCCTCCATCGTCGAAAGTGCGTCGACGAACCGGTCGTGAATGATGCGCTCGGCTTCGGCGTGGGCGAGCTGGACGAGGTGATCCTGCACGTCCACGAAGGCTTCGAAGGGATCCGCGTCGCCGTCGATGCGGCGCTGGAGTCGCCGTCCCACTGAGAGGAGCATCTGATCGACCCGATATTCGAAGGCCGACTGGTGGAAGTCGCGGCTTCGCAGGTGCTCGGACTCCGTCTTTCGCGTTGCCACGGGATTGAATTCAGTGACGCGCGTCGCTACCTCGTCGACCACAAACCGCACCATTCCCAGCAGATTCACGTCGCGAAACTCGCGGCGGAAGTCCGAGAGCAGGCCCTTGGCCACTTGCAGCATGAGGACCGTGTTGTCCCCTTCGAACGTAGTAAAGACGTCCGTGTCGGCCTTCAGCGCGGCAATCCGGTTGTCCGCCCGATAGCCCTGTCCGCCGCAGGCCTCCCGGGCCTCCTGGAGCGTGTCAGTCGTGTGCCAGGTGGCGTAGGCCTTCAGGGCATTGGCCTCGGCTTCTACCTTCTCAAGGGGATCCTCCGGTCCCGTGGCAGCGAAGCGCCGGGTGAGGTCGTCCAGTGCAAAGTGAAGGGCGTAGGTCGTAGCGAGCCGCGGGAGCAGACGCCGCTTGTGGGTCCGATAGTCGAGAAGCGGCACTTCCGGCTCGTCCTTGGGGCCAAACTGCCGGCGCCGATTGCCGTAGCGGACGGCGATGGTGAGGCCCGACTTTGCGGCGCTGAGCCCGGCCCGCGCCACGCTGATGCGCCCGCCGATCAGCGTGCTGAGCATCGTAAAGAAGCGCTTGCCGTCGCTCGGGATGGGGCTGTCGTACGTGCCGTCCGGCTCGACGCTCGCAAAGCGGTCGAGCATGTTTTCCCGAGGAATCCGGACGTTGTCAAACCAGAGCCGACCGTTGTCCACCCCGTTCAATCCCATTTTCTCCCCGCAATCCTCGATGCGAACACGGGGCATCGGAGATCCCGCGGGGCGGCGGATGGGCACGAGAAAGGCATGCACTCCGTGCTCCTCTCCCTGGGTGTGGAGCTGGGCAAAGACGGTGGCCAGTCGCCCGTGGTCGGCTGCATTGCCGATCCACTCTTTCCGGGCCCCGTCGTGGGGGGTGTTGATGACGAATTCTTCCGTCTCCGGATCGTACCGGGCCGTCGTTTCGAGCTCCCGCACGTTGGACCCGTGGCCCCACTCCGTCATCGCGAAGCACCCCGGCAGTTCCAGCCGTCCCACCGTTTCCAGGTACTCCTCGTGGTGACGCTCCGTCCCAAGCCGGTGAATACTCCCGCCGAAGAGACCGAACTGAACGCCGAACTTGATCACCATGCTCAGGTCGTGGTACGCCAGCGTCTCGAACGCCACGATAAATCGCTCCATGTCGCCCTCGCCCCCGTATTCTTCGGGATACCCGAGTGCTCCCAGCCCCTGCTCCGCCAGCAGCCGACACCACTGCAAAACCCGCTGCCGGTAGGCCGCCGTGCTGGAGGTATCGGGGTATTCAAAAATAGGATCCTGCAGGAGCGTCCGGATGTGGTCGCGGAGATCGGCGTGTGGACCGTCCAGCAGATCGGTGAGCGCCCCCACGTCGAAAGGAGCGTCCTCGGCCGGCGGCTCGGGGTCGGGGCGCTCCGCAAGGAGATCGTCGAGGAGCTCCTCGGCGTCGATCCCGAGGGCCCGTTCGATGTCCTCCAGGGCCCGGCGCGAGGGCTCCGGCACCGTCGCCCCGTCCCCCCCGGCCCGCGCCATCGAGATCCCGAGCTCGGCCAGCGAGGTCCGGGCCGTCACGGGTGCATCGTCGGCCGCCGACTTGAGTGCGCGAATCCAGCGAAAGTACTGGGTGGCCGTGGGCGGGGACTGAGGATCGAGGTGCTCGGACACCTGATCGCGCACGTCGTCGCCGAGCCAGTCCAGCGCCCGAATTTTCGATCGCATGGTTTCCGCTTCGGAGGGAGTGAGCACCCCGTCCGCCCAGGCGACGTAGAGCAGCGGAAGAACGGCGCGCACCTGCGGAGAGGACGTGTCGAGCATGGCATGTGAAAGAGTGTAGGGGAATAGATGGACGTTAGTACCGGTGGTGGTAAAAAGGGATCGCATTCACCTCTCCGACGCGAGAAAAGAGCACCTTCGTCGCTCCAGATGCCGACAGGGGTCGAGCACAGGCTTTGCTCTGGAGCCTATCCATCCAACCGAGTAGGCTCGAAGCGAATGGCTGATGGGCTCCAAGTCAAGCTTGGACATCTCAGATGTCCAGGAGCGACGATGGAGCAGGTTTCTGTTACTGGGAAGCTACTCTATGCTGATTCAATAGCACCACCAGTGTTAGTACCCGTTCTGAACGCACAGTTACGTCACGATGCGTCCCAAATGAAGGGGGAGCACGCCGAAGCCTCAGACCGTGCGCATGTGCCGAGAATGCTCGTGGACGGCCTCGACGAACACGCCTGCGTGCTCGGGATCGTGGTCGGGCAGCATCCCGTGCCCGAGGTTTGCGACGTGGTGATGCGGCCCGAAGCCCGCGAGCATGTGCTGCACCTCGCGGCGGAGGGCATCGGGGGAGGCGTAGAGCGCACACGGATCGAGATTGCCCTGCAGGACCGCCCGATCCCCCACGACCTCCCGAGCGGACGCGGGATCCATCGTCCAGTCGAGGCTGATGACGTCGTACCCCGTGTCGGCGAGGGCGTCTAGCCCGTAGGGCACGTTCTTCGCAAAAACGACGAGCGGAACCTCTGGATGCTTCTGCTTCACGTGGGAGGCGATTTGTTCGAGATACGGCCACCCAAAGGTCCGGAACGTCTCCGGCCCGAGCAGCCCCGCCCAGGAATCGAACACCTGGAGCATCTGGGCCCCCGCCTCGACCTGCCGGACGAGGTACGCCTTCACCACGTCCGTAATCCGCTGCAGAAGGGCCTGGGCAGCGTCGGGATGCCGGTAGAGCCAGGCCCGAGCGTGCCGGTAGGATTTGCTCCCGCCTCCCTCCACCATGTAGGCCATGAGCGTCCAGGGCGCCCCGGAAAAGCCGATGAGCGGAACGTGCCCGTTTAGCTGTCGGCGGGTCACCGTGAGCGCTTCGAACACGTGGCCCAGGCGCTCCTCCAGGTCCGGCTCCACGAGACGATCCATCTCGTCGGGCGTCGAGAGGGGCTGGGGGAAGGTCGGCCCTTTCCCCGACACCATCTCCACCGTCAGCCCCATCGCCTCCGGCACGACCATAATGTCCGAAAACAAAATCGCGGCGTCCAGCGGAAAGCGCTCCACGGGCTGGATCGTCACCTCAGCCGCGAGTTCGGGGGTCTCCACGACCTCAAAAAAGTCGTGCTCTTCGCGAACGGCCCGATACTCCGGGAGATAGCGGCCGGCCTGTCGCATCATCCAGACCGGTGTGCGGTCCGTCGTCTCGCCGCGGGCGGTGCGGAGGAGGAGATCGTTCTGGAGAGGAGGGAAAGTAGCCATTCAGCGTCGATGGAAGCGTTCACATTCGTCACGGGTCCGCCCGTTCAAGATAAGTGTCGCCCTCCCTCTCGTTCGGATCGAAACGGGATTTTCGTGTCAAACACTCCCGCCCGACAGCCCCGACCCTTCGTCGACGAGTCGTTCCGATCCGTCCTCCGTCAGTTGGTCTCCGATTCCGAGTAGAGATGCGTCTCCAGAAAGGCCGTCGTTCGACTCCACGCCCGATCGGCGGCCTCCGCATTGTACTGTTCTCCGGAGGGGTTCGCAAAGGCGTGGCCGGCATCGTACTCGTGGATCTGCACCGTTTTGTCGCTCCCCCCCAACCGCGACCGAAACGCCTCCACCTGCTTGGGTGCAACGACCTCGTCCTGCCGGCCAAAGTGGGCCAGAATCGGCGTGTCCAGTTTCTGAAGCACGGGCTCCGTCATGGCCTCCGGCGTCCCGTAGTACGCCACGGCGGCGTCAAACGCAGCGGGACGGTCGGCCACGGCCCGGAAGGTGAGCCCCCCACCGAAGCACCACCCCAGGACGCCGATGCGCGAGGCCCCCTCCTCCGCTCGCAGATACTCGTCCGCAGACCGGAGGTTGGCCAGGACGCGGTCGTCGCTGCTAGTCGCCTGTTTCATGAGGGATTGCGCCTCCTGGGGCGTCTGCGCAGTCGAGTCGCCGTAGAGATCCACCGCGAGGACCCGGTACCCCTCCCCCGCCAGCCGCCGCGTCGCCGTGCGAATGTTTTCGTTGAGCCCCCACCACTCGTGAATGACCACGAGCCCGGGGAGGCGGTCGGCGGAGGGGTCCATACCGCGGGCCGACAGGACGGAATCGGGAGAACCCGGAACGGCGACGTACCCGGTGACGTCCGCCCCGTCGGTCGTTCCGTACGTCACCTCGCGGGCGTCGACCGAAACGGCCGGCTCGCGGGCCGCCTCCGTGGCCGTCGGCGAGTCGCCGTCGTGCCCGTCGGCCATCTCGTCGGCCGCCGAATCGTCACTGTCGCCCCCACACCCGGCGACGAAAACCGCTAAAATGAGAACACCGTAGAGGAGCCGTTGAGCCATGGCAACAAGGGAAATCAAGTAAAAATCTGCGCGAGTCGAACCGATGCGGCCAACCAACCTGGATTCTACGAGACTTCACGTTCAGGCACGTTGCACCGAACTTTTCGCGGCTTCGATGGTTCGGCTGCGGAGATCCACCTTCCACGCGCCCCTTTTGTCTTCTCGTGTCGTCCTCGTCATCCGATTTTTCGTATTCGGCGGAGATCGGTCGAAAGGCCCTCCACCTGATTGCTCTCGTCATCCCCCTGGGCATGTGGTGGCTCGGAACCCCCCTGGCGCTGTACGTCCTCGGACTCACGGCTGGACTGGCCCTGACTGCCGACGTGCTTCGCGCCTATTCGCCCGCCTTCAGCAACCTCATCCGGTGGATTTTCGGGCCGCTCATGCGGGCCGAGGAGCTCCCGGAGGTCGGGACCCGCGTCACCGTCAACGGGGCAACCTGCGTGCTCGTCGGGGCGGCCCTGCTTACACTCGTGTTTCCCCTCCGCGTGGCGGTTCCGGTCCTCACGATGACCATGCTCGCAGACGCGGCAGCGGCCCTGGTGGGACGACGGATTGGGCGTCATTCGTGGGGCTCCCTCTCCGCGACGGTCGAGGGCAGCACGGCCTTCGTGGTCACGGGGCTTACCGTGATTGCCGCCTTTCCCGCCCTCGCCTTCGGCCCGGCCGCAGCAAGCGTACTCGTCGCGGCCGTCGTCGAAGCGCTCCCCCTCCCCGTCAACGACAACATCCGCGTGCCCCTCGTCGCAGCCCTCGTGGTCGCCGGGGGCGAAGCCCTCTTTTTCGACCGGCCCCTGCACCTCTTCGCCGCCCTCGCAGGATAAGCGGGGCCTCGTCCCGAGCCCCCTTCGCCCCGCAGCCGGACCCTGCCTCCAATGAGACGGTGCGGCCCCACTGGACACAGCTGCGATTATCGCCTGTTCGAACTCCGACCCCCGTGGGAAGGTTTACTTCCTCTCCCGGAAACGTCTTTTCTCGTCGCCGTCTTTTCCCGAGTCATGTCCGAACCGACCACGTTTCCCGCCAGTGCCCTTCATCGCATCACCGGACTCGCCCCCTTTCCCCAGCCCCCCATTATTCCGACGCAGAGTCCCGTCATCTTCATGCACGGGTTCGGCGTCGGGGCCTCGTTTCGCCGGGCGGGACACCTTCACGACGAGGCCATGTACCTCCGCTCGCGGGGCGTTCGGTCCTTCGCCCCAAACGTGGCCCCCTACAACACGGTGCGGGCTCGCTGCGAAATGTGGGAGGATCGCCTTGCGGCCGTGCTTGCCGAATGCAACGCCGAGCGATGCTCAATCATCGCACACTCGATGGGCGGCCTCGACGCCCGCTATCTCATCACCGAAAAGGGCTGGCACGACACCGTCGACGTGCTCGTGACGGTGGCCACCCCGCATCGCGGCTCGTCCGTGGCCTCGCTCATCCTGGAACAGCCCGAGGCCGTCCAAAACTGGCTCGTCGACATGGCCGACTGGCTCGGCACGCACATCCTGGAGGACGGATCTGCAAACCTCCGAAAGGCACTCAACGAACTGACGCCGGAGTACGTAGAGGACACCTTTAACGACGAGGTTCCCAATCATCCCGACGTGGACTACTGGTCCTACGGGTGCCGGGCGGGACGAGGCACCGACATCCCCATTGCCCCTGTCTTTCGCTTTCTGAACAAGTACCTCTTTGACCGGGAAGGGGCAAACGACGGCATCGTCAGCGTCCGCAGTGCCCGCTGGGGCCAGTATCAGGGCACGATCGACGCGGACCACGCCCGTCAAGTCGGCATTCGTTCGACCCTCGCCGCAAACTTCGATTCCAACGAGTTCTACGCCTCCATCGCGAAAAAGCTCGCTGAGCGCGCTGAGTAAGCGATTGCCGCAGAACGACGCCGAGAGCTTTTCGTCTCTCCCCTCAACGCCCCCTGTTCTCTCGCCCCCTCCCTCCGTACCGGTGTCTAGACAGCAGCGCTTCAAAATTTTCTCGGATCCGGTGCACGGATTCATTTCCGTGCCCAAGAACCTCATCATGAACCTGATCCAAACCCCCGAGGTGCAACGCCTGCGGCGCATCCGCCAGCTCGGAGTCGGGCACCTCGTCTTTCCCGGGGCCGAGCACACCCGCTTCAACCACGCGCTCGGGGCCATGGCCTTGATGCAGGACGCCCTGTCGAGCCTCTCGGAAAAGGGCACCCCCATCTCGTCGGAGGAACGCACCGCCGCACTCGCCGCCGCCCTCCTTCACGACGTCGGGCACGGTGCCTTCTCCCACACCCTGGAGCACCAGCTCATCTCCGACTTCTCGCACGAGGACATGAGCCGCGTCCTCCTCGTGCACCTCAACGAGCGGATGGACGGTGCGCTCGACCGAACGCTCCAGATCTTCGACGACACCTACGAACGTCGCTTCTTCCATCAGCTCGTGTCGAGCCAGCTCGACATGGACCGGCTCGACTATCTCCGGCGCGACTCCTTCTACACGGGCGTTGCCGAAGGCGAAGTGGGCGTCCAGCGCCTCATCAAAACCATGCGCGTCCGGCCCCTGAACGGCGGACCGGACTCGGAAATCATGATCGAAGGCAAGGGCATCTATTCCGTCGAGAACTTCCTGATCTCGCGTCGCCTGATGTACTGGCAGGTCTACCTCCACAAAACCGTCCTGGCCGGCGACGAACTGCTTCGCGGCATCCTGCATCGCGCACAAAAGCACCTCGACGGCGGATCTCGGCCGGACTGGCTGGATCGCGGCTCCCGATCGCTGCTCTTCTTCCTCGACCACGACGTGCACGCCGACCAGATCGACGACCCCGAGGTTCGCGATCATTACCTCCAGCTCGACGACACCGACATTCTGTTCAGTCTGAAGCAGTGGATGCAGGGGCCCGATCCAATCCTGGCCGACCTCTGCCACCGCTTCATCAATCGCGAGTTCTTTCGGGTCACGTTTCTCCCCCGAGAGCCCAGTGCTCCCCAGGTCGAAGACTGGCGACAGCAGGTCGCCGACTGGCTCGTCGCGCAAAACCTCACAACCCGAACCGAGGCGACGGCGGCCGCCCGTCACTACCTCACCCTCAACGTCTCGCGCCACACCGCCTACGACAGCGATCGGGAGATGATTGGCATCGTGGACCGGGAAGGCAACGTGCGCGAGCTCTCCGAAATGGCCGATACCGCCGCGATTTCTGAACTCACAACCTTTGTGGTAAAACCGTACGTGTGCTACCCCAAACCCGTCGGCATCGACGTCGACGCCGTGCCGGAAGGATAGAACACAGATTGGAAACCCGCCGCCCCGTCCACGATCAGACGGAGGCTCTCTCGGGTGTCGTCCTTCTCGCCTCCGGAGTCCACACATTTCGACCTCGCCGCCCTTTCGAATACGTTCCAATTGCCCTATGGAGATGGACACCATCATCGAGCCCTTTCGGATCAAGTCCGTCGAGCCCATCCGGATGACGACGCGGGCGGAGCGCGAGCGCATGATTCGGGAGGCGCACTACAACCTGTTCAACCTCCACGCGGACGACGTCATCATCGACCTGCTCACCGACTCGGGGACCTCGGCCATGAGCGCCGCGCAGTGGGCGGGCCTCATGCAGGGCGATGAAAGCTACGCCGGGTCTCCCTCCTATTTTCGCTTCGAGGAGGCGGTCAAGGACCTGATGCCCTTCGAGCACGTGATTCCCACCCACCAGGGCCGGGCGGCCGAACGGATTCTAATGGGCATCGTGGCCGACGCGGACGCCAAGATTCCCAGCAACACGCACTTCGACACCACCCGTGCCAACATCGAGGCCACCGGCGCGGAGGCCGTGGACCTCGTCATCGAAGAAGGGCTCGACCCGGACCTCGAGCATCCGTTCAAGGGCAACATCGACCTCGACCGGCTGGAGACGCTCCTCGTCGACGAGAGTGAGCGGGTGCCCATCGTGATGCTCACGGTCACGAACAACTCGGGCGGAGGCCAACCCGTCTCGATGGAAAACATTCGGGGGGCGAAAGCCCTCTGCGACGAGCACGAGGTGCCTCTCATCCTCGATGCCTGCCGGTTCGCCGAAAACGCCTACTTCATCAAGCAGCGGGAGGAGGGCTACCGGGAGCAGTCGGTCAAGGAGATCGTGCGCGAGATGTTTTCACACGCGGACGGCATGACGATGAGCGCCAAGAAGGACGCGCTCGTCAACATCGGCGGCTGGCTGGCGCTCGACGACGACGCGTGGGCCCGCGAGGCCCGCAACCAGCTCATCCTGACCGAGGGCTTCCCGACGTACGGCGGGCTCGCCGGGCGCGACCTGGAGGCCATCGCCGTGGGCCTTCAGGAGGTCGTGGACGAGGACTACCTCGAGTACCGGATGGCATCGACCCGCTACCTCGGCGAGGCCCTCACCGAGATGGGCGTGCCCATTGTGACCCCGGTCGGCGGCCACGCGGTGTACGTCAACGCAAAGGCCCTCCTCCCCCACATCCCCCCGCTCGAATACCCGGGCCAGGCCCTCGCCGCGGCCCTCTACACGACGGGCGGCATCCGCGGGGTCGAAATCGGATCGGTCATGTTCGGTCGGCAGCCGGATGGGAGCGAAGAGCCGGCCTCCATGGAGCTGGTGCGACTGGCCATCCCCCGCCGCGTCTACACGCAGAGTCACGTCGACTACGTGATCGAGTGCTTCGAGGAAGTGTACGAGCGCCGCGACGAGCTCCGCGGCTATGAGATTACCGAAGAGCCGCCCCAGCTTCGCCACTTCACCGCCCACTTCCGCCCCCTCCACCCCGAGGTCGTGCACCGGGAGACCTCTCCCCCGGACGATTCGTGACGTGTACAACAACCGACCGATGGCCCCGGCGCCTGGACACAGGCCGTGGCCTGCAACAACGGTTACGCCCGCGTGGAAAGGCGGAGCGAGGTGCCCCAGGGATCCGCAACGAGACAGGCCTCCCCCTCCCGAGTCACGGAGTATCCCTCGGATTGCAGATTTTGGGCCGCGGCCTCGACGTCGTCGGCAGCCGGAACGACGATCGACCACTCCAGGAGCTGTGCGTCCTCTTCCCGAGGTGCGGGAGCATCGCCCGCCCACACGTTCGTCCCGAGATGATGGTGGTAACCCCCTACCGCAAAGAAGAGCGCCCCCGGATAGCTCCACGTCGTCTTGTCGAATCCGAGGGCCTCATGGTAGAACGCAGCCGCTCGATCCAGCGCTCCCACGTGAAGGTGGACGTGCCCGACGACCGTTTCCGACGGCGCTCCCGTCCACGGCACCGTGTCTGCCGCCTCAAGAAGGTCCGGAACGTCGAGGGGCTTCGTCGTCATCGAAATCTCCCCCTCCGCCGTCTGCGTCCACGTGGACCGGGAACGATCGGCGTACACCTCTACCCCCAGCCCGTCCGGATCGCGGAGATAGATCGCCTCGCTCACACCGTGGTCCGACAGTCCGGGCTGGACCTCCTCGGCGTCGAGGTGCCGAATGAACCGCCCGAGCGCAGATCGGTCCGGCAGGCGCAGCGCGACGTGAAAGAGGCCCAGGCGCTCCCGGGGACGGACCGCTCGGGTCCCTGGCCGCTCGACCAGCTCGACGAGCGGCGCAGCCTTCTGCGGTCCCAGGACGACTCGCCCATCGGGGCGGTCGAGCACGCGGAGGCCGAGTAGGTCCTCGTAGAAGGCACGCGACCGGTCGAGGTCGGCGACCTGCAGCCGCACGCGGCCGAGGCGCGTCGCCTCGGGGAGCCGATACGTCGGAGGTGCAATGCCCGCTCGAGACGGAGAATCAGAGCCCATGGGAGAAAGGACGATCTGCGAATGGAACCGATTGGCAACGCCGAAGGACAGCGGAGAGCCATTCCCCCCTCCCGCCATCACGTCGGACGGATTCTCACCTTCCCCCTCCACAACCCGAGCCTCACGGCAAAGTTCAGCCCCACCGACGAACGCCCCTCGCACGAGCCCTCCCAACATCCTCACGGCCACTGGCACTTCGAGAGAGCACGGAATCAGGACCCCGGACGCGAGCGGGGAAACGAACGGAAAGTACCCCCACGCCCTCCTACCGAAATCCAGCCAGTCGCTGGCGCGTACGGCCCAGCGACGGCGGCACCTCGTCCGGAGGCGTGAGCTCCCCTCGCAGATTCGTTTGGACCAGCGACCGGACCTCCTCGGGCGGATGGCCCTGCTCGAAGAGAAAGTACAGCTTGGCGAGGGCCGCCTCGGTCGTCATGTCGTATCCGCTCACCACCCCCGCGTCGGCGAGGGCCTGCCCGGTCGCGTAGAGGTCCAGGTCGGCCGTGCCGCGCTGGGGCTGGGTGACGGCCACGACGATGACCCCGCGCTCGGTGGCCCGGCGGAGCGCCTCCAAGAAGGCGTCGTTGTTGACGGGAGCGTTGCCGGCCCCGAAGCACTCCAACACGACGCCCTGAATGGGCGGCGCAAGCACGTTCTCGAGGTAGGCGGCGTCCAGCCCCGGGAAGAGACGAAACGCCGACACGGTGGCCCCCCCGAGGGCCGTGACGGCAGGGGGCCGCGCCGGTCGTTCGGGCGGGGGGACGAGATCCCAGTCCAGGTCCAGGTCGATCCCCGCCGTGCCCACCGGGGGAAAATTGGGAGAGTCGAAGGCCGAGAAGGCGTCGGCGTTGACCTTGGTGGCGCGATTGCCGCGGTAGAGCCGGTCGTTGAAGAAGAGATGGACCCCGGTCAGGCGCTCGTGGTGCTGCCCGAGCAGGAGCAACGAGGTGAGGAGATTGCTCTGAGCGTCGGTTCGCGTCTCGGCCAGCGGGAGCTGCGCCCCCGTGAGGATCACCGGCTTGTCGAGGGGATGCAGCATGAACGAGAGGGCCGAAGCCGTAAACGCCATCGTGTCCGTGCCGTGGACGACGAGAACCCCGTCGTACTCGTCGTAGGCCTCCCGAATGACCTCGGAAATCTCGAGCCAGTCCGCCGGCGTCATGTTGGAGCTGTCCAGCAGGGGGTCGAACTCGTGGATCTCGTAGGCCGGAACGTCGTCCGCCTGAAACGGAGAGAGGGCCGCCATGCGCCGCTGCAGGTGACCGGAAACGGGCGCATAGCCGTCCTCCGTCTCTTTCATGCCGATGGTCCCCCCGACGTAGGCAACAAATATGCGACACTCCGAATCCGACATGACCTGCGGAACGTCAGATACGCAAGAAAAGGGCCTCGACGCTCAGAACCGTCCCCTCATGACCCCTCCAAATCCCATCACCCCTCATCCAGGATGTAGATGTCTCCGAGATTTCGGGCGAGCTGTCCGTAGTCGAGACCGTAGCCGATCACAAAGAGGTCGGGAATCTGAAAGCCGACGTAGTCGAGGTGAAGATCCGGCTCGGTGGCCTCGGGCTTGTGCAGAAGGGTAGCGACGCGCAGACTGGCGGGATTATACTCTCGAAGGCGATCCTTGATAAAGTCCATGGAGAGGCCCGTGTCGACAATGTCCTCGACGATGAGTACGTCCCGGTCGTCGAGGTCGGCGTCAACGCTCTTCAGCTCATGCACCTCCCCACTCGACACCTTCTCGGCCCCGTAGGAGGACAATTTTATGAAATCAATCTCGCAGTCGGTGTCGATGGCCCGCATCAGGTCGGCCGTGAACATAAAAGCCCCGTTGAGGACACTCACCAGAATTGGGGTCGTGTCGGCGTAGTCGTCCGTAATGCGTCGGCCCATTTCCCGCACGCGGGATTGAATGGTCTCGGCGTCGAGGTACCGGCGAAATCGATCGCCGCGATAGGTCACGGCGGCGTCGTCGAGACGAACGGGGGTGTCGGTGAGGTCGCGCGCAGTGGACATGGGCAGCAGTCCGAGCTTGGGGGGACGGTCGAAGATTCTAGACGAAAAAGCTATGCGGGACTCACGCCGAATTGCAATCGTCCGACGCTTTTTCACGTGGCCGCCAGGAGAGCCGGGCCACCTCTTCGGTCGAGGAGCAAACACGAACCCGATGATCGAGCCGAACCCCGACGACCCAAATCGGCTGCCCGACAGAACACAAAACACAGATCTCGGCGCGGCGGTGCGGGGGCACTTTGGCGTCGGTGAGAAGGTCGGACACGAGCTTGCTCCCCTCCAGACCGAGAGGCCGAATGCGATCCCCCTCACGCCACGGTCGCAGCGTGAGCGGATCCTCGAGCTGATCGGCGTCCGCGTATTCGACGTTCGAGGTCCCCGAATCGAGAGCCCCCGGCCTCTCGTCGAGCCGGTCGACTCGAAGCGTCCCCTGCGGCACCGAGACCTCCTCTCCCCACGGAACGGAAACCGGAAGCTGTGCAGAAACCGAGGACGCCTTCTCCGGCACGAACCGGAGCCCCTCCCGCTCCCGCCACACGCCCCCGTCCCCCACCTCCACACGCCGCCCCACCTGCGCGTCGATCAGTCCTTCGATCTCCACCGCCACCGCCGCCGACTGCGGAGCTGTCGGCAGGACTCGAGCCAGCGCTTCGAGGATGAGCCGCCGGCGCCAGACCGACGGCTCCTGCTCGAGTCCCTCCAGCGACAACGTCGCCCCTCGATCATGTGCCTCGTACCACCGATCCATCCGGCGACGCAACGCCGGACGAAGGGTGTGATCCACGTACTCGCGAGTGAGTGCGGCAGCCCGGGCGAGAGCCCCGGTTGCTCCATCAAACGTCTCTTGCAATAACGGAAGGACATCCGTGCGAATCGTGGCCCGGTCGTAGGTCGGATCCCGGTTCGACGGATCCTCCCGCCACCGCACTCCGACCTCCTCGGCGAAGGCGGTGATCTCGTCGCGGGACCGCCCCAAAAGGGGACGGATTAGTCGAATCGAAGGGGCGTTCTCAAACACGCGAACGGGCGGCATGCCCGCCAGCCCCTCCGGCCCGGCCCCCCGAAGGAGATTCAGAAGCAGGGTCTCGGCCTGATCGTCGCGGTGATGCCCCACAGCAACGACCGGCGCCCCGACATCCTCTGCCAGCGCTGACAGGACCTCGTATCGCTGAATGCGAGCCGCCTCCTGCAGCGATTCGCCCCGATCCGTTGCGCGCGCCTGGGGATCGCAGGTCTCGACACAAAGAGGAACGGGCGGCGTCTGCTCACGAGACCAGCGTCGCACGAAGGCTTCGTCCTTCTCCGCTCCCGGCCGGAGGCCGTAATTGACGTGCAGGGCGTGCACGTCGTATCCCAGTCGCCGCAATACCGTCAGACACACCATCGAGTCCACCCCCCCGCTCACCCCGACCACGACACGCTCTCCCCCTTCCAGCAGGTCGTGCCGGGCAATGTATTCGGCAACGGCATCCGGAAAGGCGCGTCCCATGGGGTAGAAACGGGTGACAGCGAAAGAACGGTGCGCCCCACGCCCCTCGGATTCTCACTGGTCGAACCGCTGGGCAATCTCCTCCAGCGACCACTTGGCCATCGTCGGCGTGCCCGTCGGATCGGCGTACGGCATCTCGCACCCGAACAGGTCCTCGAGCAGTGCTCGGCGCTCCGACTCCGAGAGCGGCTGCCCCCGCTGAACGGCACTCTGCTGCGCCATCGTGCGGGCCAGCCGGTCACGTCGCTCGTCCTCCACCGCGTCCTGCTCGGACTTGTACTGTTCGAGGAGATCCTCGAGAATGGCGCTCTCGTCCCCGTCCGGCACGTCGGGGGGCACGCCCCGCACCGCCACTGTACGTCCGCTCATGCGCTCAATCTCGAAGCCCAGCGCCCGCAGCTCCGGCAGGAGCTCTTCGAGCAGCTCCACGTCGGCCGCGGCGAGGTCGACGGTGTGCGGAAAGAGCAGCTGCTGCGAGGGTCCCCGTTCCTCCCGAAGTCGCTTCTGATTTTGCTCGTAGAGCACGCGAACGTGGGCGGCCCGCTGGTCGACCAGCATCATGCCGGTGTCCGTGGGGGTCACGACGTATGTGTCGTGGAGGCCCCAGACCGGTCGATCCGTGTCGTTCGAAGCGGCCTCCCCCTCCTCTGTCGAGGTCTGAGGCGACGCCGACGAGTCCGAACGAGGAGCCGTGTCGTCGGGGGGCCGGTAGAGGGCATCGGACTGCATGCCGGGCGGCGCGGATCCATCCCCCTCCTTCCCCCGATTGCGTGGAGACGACCGATCGACCGACGCCCCCGAAGAAGGAGTGACGGAAGAAGCGTCGGACCCCGACGAGCGCCGCGGTTGGAACGAGGTGGGCGACGGCCGCGAGCGTCCTCCCGCCGCCCGACTCGACGTCTGCTCCGCCTCCCCTCCTTCCGACGATTCTGCCTCCGGCTCGACCTGCGGCGTTGCGTGCACGCGCCCCAGCGCCCGCCGCACCGCACTTCGGAGGAAGCCGTAAATCCCACTCTGATCGTCGAACTTCACCTCCGACTTCTGGGGATGCACGTTCACGTCGACCCGCCGGGGATCCATCTCCAAAAAGAGGGCGAAAAAGGGAAAGGCCCCGTCCGGCAGCAGATCGCCGTACGCCTTCTTGACTGCGTGACTGAGGTAGCGGTCGCGCACGTAGCGATCGTTGACGAATAGGAATTGCTCGCCCCGGGTCTTTCGATGAAAGGACGGGGCCCCAACGAAGCCGCGCACCGTCAGGTCGCTGGAGGCGTCCTCCACTGCCACCAGCTCATCGGCGTGCTCGTCCCCAAAGAGGCCCAGAATGCGCTCCTTTAGTACCCCGTGCACGTCGTCGGCCCGGGCCGCGGCCAGATCGTAGTGCTCGTGGCCGTCGTGCTCGACCCGAACGGCCGTACGCGGGTTTGCGAGCGCCAGAAACTGCGCGGTCGTCGTGAGGTGCTTCAGCTCCGTGGCCGGCGTCTTCAGAAAGTTGCGCCGGGCGGGAACGTTGAAGAAAAGATTTCGGACGGCCACCGAGGTGCCGTCCTGGGTCGCGCACAGCCGCGCCTCGACGACCTTCCCGCCCTCGACCCGAACGAGCGTGCCTGCATCGTCCTCCACACGTTTCGTTTTGAGCTCCACCTGCGAAACGGCGGCAATCGACGCGAGCGCCTCTCCCCGAAAGCCGAGCGTCCGGATGCGCTCCAGATCGTCGACCGACTGAATCTTGCTGGTCGCGTGGCGGTCGAAGCACCGCTCGGCGTCGCCCCGACTCATACCGCACCCGTCGTCAATCACTTGCACCAGCGTGCTTCCGGCGTCCTTCAACAGAACCTCGATCGACGAGGCTCCAGCATCGATCGCGTTTTCGATGAGCTCCTTCGCCACCGAGGCCGGACGCTGCACGACCTCCCCCGCAGCAATCTGGTTGGCGAGGCGGTCCGGCATCACGTGAATGATGCCGTCGGACGGATCGGTGTCGTCGGCCACGGCAAAAGAGCAATCTCGTTAGAGCAACGTGTACAGAGCGATCGTCAGCAGTAGAAGCCCAATCATGACAACGAGGCTCAGGGAGCTTCCCCGCTCGCGGCCCCGTCCCCGCGCCCGCATGCGCCGCTTGAGCTGCTGCCTCTCATCGTCGTCCGGGTCGTAGAAGCGCGGCTCGTAGTCGAAGCCGCGGGGTCCGCGGCCCGCGGAAAACAAACCCATGGGTCGGCCGTCACTGTTCGGTAGATCGCGTGGAAAAGGCTAACTTCCCGGCCGGACTGCACGTTCCTGATCGACGTCACAATCGGGAACGGAGGTTAGAGACGCTACAGAAGACCCGCCACTTCTCGGAGATAAAGATAGATGAGGGGCGCGGCGACCACCATCGCGTCAAAGCGATCCAGGATGCCCCCGTGCCCCGGAAGGAGGGATCCGGAATCGTCGGCGTCCGTCGAGCGCTTGAGCTGACTCTCCATGAGGTCGCCGATCTGACTGATGCCCCCTCCGATCACAGCAAGCGCTCCGACGTGCGGCCAGGCGAGCACGTCGAGGACCGCCCCCTTCAACACGAGGGCCACGAGGACGGCGGCCCCCAGTCCCCCGAGAGTGCCCTCCCACGTCTTGTTCGGCGAAATGGACGGCGCCAGCGGCCGTCGCCCGATCCCCTTTCCGACGTAGTACGCACACACGTCCGTGGCCCACACGAGCAGGAACGTGAGCACCACCAGCCAAAACGCCGTGTTGGCGTCCACGACCGCGGACCGGCCCGTGCGGATCAGGACCAGGCTGCCCAGAAGGCCGGTCGGGTAGAGCGCCCCCGTGAGCGTGCTCGTCAGGCTCGCCAAAAACTGCTTCTGCGGCAGCAGAAATGGCGCAAGGACCAGAAAGGCGACGAGCCAGACCCCAACGAGAGGCCAGAGACGCGGCTGCATCAACCCTCCTACGACGAGCACGCCGAGCACGAGTCCCCCCGTCAGGTTGGGACGAGCCCCAGCCATTTGCGCCAGTCGGTACAGCTCGACCTGTCCAAGGAGGCCGATCACGGCAATCAATCCCGCAAAGGGCCATCCGCCCACGTAGGCGAGGAGGAGAACCACCGGCGCCGCCACGACGGCGGTCAGGATGCGTTGGAGGTTGTTGCTCACGAGCAGAGAAAGATGTCCATCTCAGGAATCAGCGCAGACCAATCTGTGGAGCCCGACACGTCCACCCTCCAGCCGAACGCTCGGCCCTCGACGTAGAAATTATCTCAAAAGACGTAGACGTGTGAACGCCGACGCACTGTAGGAATCGACGATGTGCGAGGATCGGCGCTGTCGAGCGATACCGGCATCACAGCCCGTATCATTCGACCGCTTTGAGATCATTCCTTAGGAGCGATCGTCGTCCTCGTCGTCCGGCGGACCCAGATCCATTTTCTCGTGCCCGGAGTCGAGTTTCGAGTCCTCCTCGGGCGTATTCGCCGGAGGGGCCTCCGGATCGGCCCCGAGGGCCGCCTCTTCCAGTTCGTCGTCGTCGAGGCGCTCCTCCAGCAGCTCGACGGCATCGTCGGCCCGATCGGGGGGCACCATAACGTGGACGGACGCCAGGTCGCCCACATTCAGGTTAAAGGCGTGATCGCGCTGAGTGAGCACGACGGCCGGAATGCCGCTGTCGTCCAGCCGATCTCGAACGAGGTCGGCCTCATAATCCGTACTCGTGCGAAAGATGCTGACCCACTCTTCGTACTTGCTCATTGGACAGAGTAATCTCGTGAACAGCAAGGCGCAAAGTCCCGGTCGTCAGGAATCGCGAATCCGGCGCCCGAGAGGATGCAAAACATAGAGGACGCTCCCGACAATGGCGAACCCGGCCACCACCGCGTACCAGGGCATGGAAGCCTGCTCCACCGCTTCCAGATCGTATTCCGGATGGCTCTGTGCATACCGGGCCAAGAGCACTGCAAGGCCATTGTGGACGACGTGCACCAGCACGGCCGGCCAGAGACTGCCGGTCCGCCACGTGAGGTACGCCAGGTAGACCCCCAGCACCACGAGCGGGAGCAACTGCGAGGGACGCAGATGATAGGCTCCAAAGATGATGCCCGAGAGCAACACGCCCCCGATGGGCCCGGAGGCGCGCTCGAACTGTCGTTGCGCGTACCCGCGAAAGAGCAGTTCTTCACAGAGGCCCGGCACGAGTGCAAGCATCACCAGATTAAACGACACCCCCATCCCACTCTCGAGAACGGACTGGATGAGTTCCATCTGGGTCTGCTCGAACATTCGAACCGTCTCCGGCAGAGGCACGTCCTGATTCACCTGCGCCAGCCACTGAACGACGGGCTGCATTCCAACGACCCCCAGAACGGCCAGCACGAGCAGGCGCAGGTCCACCCGGCGAATCCGAAGAAACCCGGACACGCCCCGCGAATGAAGACGAGCCAGCAGCAGGGCAGGGAGCGCCAGTCCCACCACCTGCCCCACACTGTTGCTGACGATGAGTTCTCGCGTGTAGGTCGCCAGAAGTTCATTCGGATTCCCCATCGTCTCCAACGAGGCCATTCCTCCCTCCGACAGGCCGATCTGCAGCACCATCAGAAACGGACTCACAATCACCTGAAACAGGATAAACGCCGCGGCGAGCCCAAAAAGCCCCATTGCAAAACTAAAAATCGGGCCCCGGCCCTGCCTCCTCGTTCGTTCGAGCGGCCCATCCAGGGGAACGGCGCCCCGAAAGGCCCAGCGGTCGGGAAGGGTGGGGCGGGGCTGGGTATTGGGAACCGGTTCCGGTGAGGACTCGGGAGCTTCCATGTGGCAGGGTCGTTGAAAAACGGAGACAGAGGGTGACGGTCGTGGGCCCGTGCAGTGGACCCTTTACGGTTTCTTTGCAGGAACATTTCGGCTCCGCTCACGAACATATGACCAGAATGTTGGCGAACGCGCGCTCGTAGCTCAGTCGGACAGAGCATCGGTTTCCGGTACCGAAGGCCGGGGGTTCGAATCCTCCCGAGCGCACGACTCGACGCCCGCTTCCCGCACCGGGAGGCGGGCGTTTCTACGTTCCGGCAGGCACCCGAGGAAGCCCTCTCTTGCTACTCGATTCCCTTCTGGCCCGCGGTCGTCCCGGCCCTTTCGTAAGTCTCGTGCTCCCCAATGATCCGTCGGCTCCTGGGCGTTCTACTCTTCGTCGCCATCGTCCTCTTTACCCTGTGGCTCTCATGGCCCCCCGCGCTCATGCCTGAGCCCGTCACCTACACGTGTGACGGAGGAGACACGCTCACGGTCCAGCGCCTCGACACCGCAACCGTCCAACTGACACGCCCCGACCACGCCCCGTCGACCCTTCACCGAACGCCCTCCGACGTCGGCACGACGTACCGCGACTCGTCGTCGGGACTCGTGCTCTGGGCAAAGGGGGCAAACGCGGTTCTCCACCAGGGCCCCGGTCCCCTCCACCACGGATGCACCGCTCTCGACGCAACAACCGAAGCGCGGGCGGACACTGCGCACTGGTACGGGGGCCCCCTGTACGGCGGAACCTGGTGGTTTGCCCTTCGACACGGAGACCTGTCTCGGGTTCGGCGCGAAACATCGTCGCTCACGCAGTTCCTGTACGCCGACCCCACCAATGAGCCGCCCGCACTAACGGACGGGTTCTCGTTTTCAGTGGGCCTGGACACCCGTCCCCGTGGTACGACGCTGCACGAATACGCAACGAGTACGCCCTCCCCTTCTCCAATCCTCACTTCGCCCCGAGACACGAGCCTCGGGGCCCGCCCGGCCGTACAGTGGCGACAGAAAAGCGGGCTGGGCGGAGCGCTGCACCGCTGGGCCATCGCACTTTCGGATCGCACGGTGGCGACCGTCACGACGAGCACCGTCGGCGCCGACTCCCTTCGATACCAACAGCGGATCGACGACGTGCTCGAATCACTGGAGTTCTGGAAGAGGCCCCGCCCCGCACCGGCCGACACGACGGTCGCACTCGCTATGCTCACCAATCCGGGTGACACGCCGGATCGGGGCTGCGACGACGTGGTCTTCGTGCCGCACGATGTGCCCCACACCCTCGACGTCGTTACGACCACCCTCGATACGCTCTTTGCACTCGATCGAGATTCCATGGGGGGAGCGCGTCACTTTTTGGGCCGGACCAATGAGACACTCTCGTTCGAGCGGGCCTCCGTCGCCCAGGATACGGCCCGAATTTACCTGAACGGACGTTTGACGGGCCTCCGCGGGGTGTGCGACAATCCCCGCGCCCGTATCCAGATCGAAGAAACGGTTCGACGAACGGCGACCGTCGACACGGTCGAACTCTTTCTCGACGGCACCCCAACCGACCTGCAACCGGACGGACGCGGCGGTCGCGCGCCGTGAGTGCCCCGTTGTCGTCATCGTCTCAGTTCGGCAATGCAAAGGCGACATACGCATCGCCGGACGGAGCCCCAAGCTTGCCCCCTCCCGCGGCAACGACCACAAATTGACGCCCGTCGACCTCGTAGATACTGGGCGTCGCGAACCCGGCCGCCGGCAGGTCGGCACTCCACATCAACTCGCCGGTGGCCTTGTGAAAGGCACGGATTTTCTCGTCCGGGGTGGCAGCAATAAAGAGAAGTCCGCCTGCTGTAACGACGGGGCCGCCGTAATTCTCGGTCCCCGTCGTCGGGATGCCGCGCTTCTCCAGTTCCGGGTAGGTCCCCAGCGGCTCGCGCCAGAGGTACTCGCCCGTGTTGAGGTCGATGGCGTTCAGGCGGCCCCAGGGGGGCTCGACGGCCGGATAGCCCTCGGGCGTCCGGAACTTGTCGTACCCCGTCATCACGTACGGGGGCGAATCGGCGGTTCCAGTCGACTGCCGGGCCGTATCCGTCGGTACCGTATAGTGCTTCCTCTCAAGGAGGAAGTTGACGAGGGCCTTTCGCTGCGACTCGGGAAGGTGCTCGAAGCCCGGCATCATGCGCCGACCGCTCTCGATGAGATCGAGCAATTCGTCGGGCGTGTACCGCTGCCCCACGTCGGCGATGGAGGGATAGTCCCCTCCGCCCTGTCGGTCCGGTCCGTGGCACGTCATGCAGTTCGTCCGGTATGCCCGGCGCCCCGTACGAAACGCCGCGTCGGGCCGCTGAACCTCTTCCGTCGCGACCTGCTCTCCCGTCGGCACCATCGTCATGATCCAGGGCACGTCGTTGCTGTTCACGTAGAGAACGTCCGAGGCCGGATCGAAGGCCGCTCCGCCCCACTCGGCCCCGCCGTCGAACCCGGGAAACATGAGCGTCCCCCGAAGCGAAGGGGGCTCGAAGAGGTGATCGCTGTTGAAGCGTTGCAGCTCCGTACGCAGTTGGGCCTGGACGCTGTCGGGCACAAGTGGATTCACGTCCTCGGCTCCCATGTGCTGCCGCACGAACGGTTCGGGAGTGGTGGGGCGAGGCTGCCGGGGCCAGGGGCTCTCCCCCTCCAGCGGACTCTCGGTGGGCACCGGCGCCTCTTCAATTGGAAAGAGCGGCTCGCCCGTCTCCCGATCGAACAGAAACACGTATCCCGTCTTCGTCGTCTGCGCCACGGCGTCGACCGGCTTCCCGTCGTGCTCGACGGTCACGAGGCTCGGCGGTGCCGGCAGGTCGCGATCCCAGAGGTCGTGGTGCACCGTCTGGTAGTGCCAGACCCGTTCGCCGGTCGCGGCATCCAGGGCCAGCAGGGTATTCGCAAAAAGATTCTCGCCCTTCCGATTCCCGCCGTAGAAGTCCGGTGAGGCCGACCCCGTCGGCACGTACACAATGCCCCGCTCCTCGTCCACGGCCATCCCGGCCCAGCTGTTGGCCCCGCCGACCCGGCGCCACGCCTCCGGATCGTCCCACGTGTCGTGTCCAAATTCTCCCGGTCGAGGAACGGTGTGAAAGGTCCATTCCAGCTCCCCGGTCCGCACGTTGAAGGCACGAATGTCGCCGGGCGCCGCATCGGCCCCCTCCGAGACCCGCGATCCGATGATGAGCAGGTCCTCGTAGATCACGCCCGGGGATGTCGCCGATACGTAAAGATCGTCCGCGCGCCCTCCGAGCCCCTGCTTGAGACTTGCGGCCCCCTCCTCTCCGAATCCCTCGACCCGAGAGCCATCCTCCGCGTCCAGCGCATAGAGGGTGGCCCCTGCCGTGAACAGAATCCGCTCGTCCGCCCCGTCGGCCCAGTAGGTGACGCCCCGATTTACGTTCAGGGACGGAGTCAGGTCACCCGAGTCGGAAACGGGATTGAAGTCCCACTGCTCCTTCCCGGTGGCGGCATCCACGGCAAACACCTTGAGGGTCGGCGTCGTGCCGTAGAGCGTTTCGTCGACGACAATCGGGTTGGCCTGGATCTGCGAGTTTTTCTCCGGCTGAGCGTCGCCGGTGCGGTAGGTCCAGGCGCGCTCCAGCCGGTCGACGGTGCTCGTGTCGATCTGCTCCAGCGACGAGTAGCGAATGGACGCGTCGCTGCCCCCGCGGACGGTCCACGTTCGGTGTCGGTCTTCGGAAACGTCGGCCGCACAGCCGGCAAGCAGGACGAGCGTGAGAGCGAGCAGAGACGACCGGGTCATGAGTAGAGGCGTCGTGACACGCACCGAACGGACCCGGAAAAGTAATGGGACCCGGCCCAAAGGACAACCCACACTATGAGGGCACCCGATCATTCCGGAGCACCTGGGGCTTCCAGATGAGATACATGAGGACGACCAACATACCTCCCTGGATGACCGCAAGGCCGAGGAAGGCCGGCCCCCATCCCAGAGCGTCCGCCGCCGTCCCCGTCACCACACTGCCCACGGCCCCGAGCACCATGTACACCGTGCGAATCAGGCCGAATCCGCTGCTCCGCTCCGCGTCGCCGAGGTGATCCATAAACTTCGGCAGGAGGGCTGCCCCCCAGCTCATCGCGACGCCCGCAGCGGCAATGGCCGGAATCAGCACCCAGAGCCCGGATCCCACCACGAGAAGAACGTAGCCCCCGACCCCGGCCCCAAGGGCCAGCGCCGCGGCTGAGTACCGTCCAATACGATCGGACAGGCTGCCCAAGAATGGCTGCGTGCTCCCCTGCACGGCGAAGTACAGAGAAAAAAGGGCCCCGGCAAAGGCGTCGGAGTACCCGTGATGGGCCACCAAAAACGTCGGCAAAAACGAAGCGGTCGCCTGCCAGACAAACGCCCCGAACACCGACAGGACCAGGGTCAGGACAACGGACGGGCGGGTGAGCACGGGCAGAATCGACCGATCGTGAAGCCGACCCAGGACAGAAACGTCTGGTTGGGCGGGGGGAATCGGCCGCACCACCCACGCAAAAAGAAGGGCAGCGGGCACCGCAATGACAGCCCCGAGCGCCACCGCCCACCGCCACCCCAACCAGACCCCGACGCCCCCGGCGGCCATCGGCACGAGCAGACCCGAGAGCGGTGCTCCCGCGGTGTGAATGCCAATTGCCGATCCGGTGTTGGGATGAATGCGGGTCAGAAGCGAGGTGGCCACGCTAAAGTGAAGCCCGGCGACACCCCCCAGTACGATCGTCCCGATCAGAAAGACCGCGTACGTCGGCGCCACGGCAAGCAGTCCGCTCGCCACAGCGGTCCCCCCGACCGCGACGAGAATGACGCGGCGTTCCCCATATCGATCTGCCAGCAGGCCGCTCGGAAACTGCGAGGCCGCGTACGCGAGCCACATGCCCGTGAGGGCCAGTCCAATGGCACCGTTTGACACGGAAAACGCGTCCCCGATGTAGGGCACCACGGGACTGATGGCCAGCCGTGCGGCCATCGTTGCGAAGAAGGCGAGGGTGCAGACGCCCAGCACCGCTCCTTCGTAGGACCACAGCTTCACGAATGCAGGATGTATTGGAGAATGTGTCTTACGGGTACGACTAAATACGGCCACCCCGAAGGCCCCGTTCGGAGCGCGGCTCCCTGGAAGCGGTTCAGGGCACAGGCTTCGATAATAGTTCGTCGAGTGCCTCGCTTCCCGCTTTCCTTTCCGAACCTCCACGTACTCTTACGAAGTTTTCCCGAACGACAAGATTGCGAATGTGGTATGATTTATCCTGAAGAATGAGTCCTCGCTCGTCCCATCAGACGCCGCCGCGCGAGGCTCGTTCGTTTCCTCACCGCTTCTTCGCGAACCGACCGACCCCCCCATGCAAACCCTTTCTTTCGACAACGGTGACGAGATGCCCATGCTCGGGCTCGGCACCTGGAAATCCGATCCCGGCAAGGTGTACGACGCTGTGAAGGTGGCACTCCAAACCGGCTACCGGCACGTCGACTGTGCCCGCATCTACGGCAACGAAGCCGAGGTGGGAGAGGCCCTCTCCGACGCCTTCGACGAAGGCATCGTCGCCCGTGAGGACGTTTGGGTTACGTCGAAGCTCTGGAATGACGCCCATCGGCCGGAGGACGTGCAACCGGCCCTGGAAGAAACGCTCGACGACCTTCAGCTTGACACCCTCGACCTATACCTCATCCACTGGCCCGTCGCCATCGAACGGGGCCTGGGGATGCCCAAATCGCCCTCCGACTTCATTCCCCCGGAGGACGTGTCCCTCGCGGACACCTGGGCGGCGATGGAGGCGCTCGTCGACGACGGCCTCGTCCGACACGTCGGCGTCTCCAACTTCAGCGTCGAGAAACTGCGAGCCCTCGTCGAGAAGGTCGACCACCCGCCCGAAATGAATCAGATTGAGCTGCATCCCTACCTCCAACAGCCCGACATGCTGGCGTTTGCCGACGAGGCGGACGTCCACCTCACGGCCTACTCGCCGCTCGGCTCCTTGGACCGCCCCGACAGCATGAAGGCCGAGGACGAACCGATTCTGCTCAATGATCCGATCATCGAGGAGATCGCCAATCGCCGCGACGCGTCTCCGGCACAGGTCCTGATTAGCTGGGCCCTCCACCGGGGGACGGCCGTCATTCCGAAGTCGACGACCCCGGCCCACATCGAGCAAAACTTCGCCGCGCGGAAACTGGACCTGACGGACGATGACATGGAGGCAATTGCCGACCTCGACCGCCATCGTCGGTACCTCCGCGGCGACGGCTGGATGATTGAAGGAAGTCCATATACAAACATCTGGGACGAGTAACCGCCCTTCTCCCTCCGTCAGACCGACGCTCCAAAGGCCGGGGCCGGATCCTAATCACGAACGATCAGGGTCCGGCCCCTTCCGTTTTACACGACGAGACCTCTCTGTCCAGCAATTCTCCCCGTCCACAATCAGGGAGCGCCGACCTCCGGATCCCACTGCTCGGCCATCTCTCGGACTCCTTCCAGGTGATCCCGCATCCGGCGGCGAGCGAGCTCTGCGTCCCCCTTCCGAATGGCGTCCAGAATGTGGAGGTGCTCGGCGTGGTCCTCCTCTCGGGAACCGTGAATGTCCAGGAGCACCCGCTGCTCCCGTTCAAACAGATTCGATAGGACCTCCAGAATCTGCGCGATCACCATGTTGCCCGACGTGACGGCCACCTCCCGATGAAACGCCATGTTCGTCTGATTCAGCGCCTCGTCGTTCTCCAGATACCGTTCCGCCTCCTCCAGCAATCGCTCGAGCCGCTCGACGTCCTCCTCCGTCGCGTTGCGGGCCGCCTGGGCGACCGACTCCAGCTCGATCGGGATCCGGGCCTCGATGAGGTCTACCATCATGTCCTTCGAGACCTCCCCCGCAAAAATGGGATTCGACATCAGCAGCACGTCTCGATCGTCCTTCACGTACACCCCGGAGCCGTGCTTGATTTCGACCGTCCCCAGCACTTCGAGCTTCTTTAGGGCTTCCCGAAGCGTGGGGTGCCCCACCTCAAATCGACTCGCCATCTCGCTGATGGACGGCAGTCGATCCCCGGGCTCGTACTCCCCCCCGCGAATCATTTCGGTTACTCGTTGGGCGACCTCGTCCGCCAACGTCGATTTCGCAACTGCGCCAAATTTACTGCTCATATCGATAGAGCTCTAGGTATGAGTTCATAAAAACGATACGGTCTCGTCCTCGTGCAGGCGGGCACACGTCCCCAGGTCCCTTCTCATCGGATCGAATCCGACTGTATGCTCCCGATCTGACCGGCCGGGCCCGTCTGTCCAGCTAGATCCCCGGGGCGTTGGGAAACTCAAGGCTCCTGTAGTATTCGAGGGAATGCGCAGGCCGTTCGTACTGATCCGGAATGGAACGCCCCGAAAACGTCTGGAAGTATAGAAGACTGACGTTGCGCCACCAAATGGCCTCCTCTTCTTGAATTTCGAGAAACGTTTCGGTTTGGGAATAGCGCTCCTCGTCGATCATGCCCTCGACGTCGGCCCACTGCTCCTGCATCCATCGCACCGTGTCGACCCCCGCATTGTACCGATGAACGAGCTCGTGCCAGAGGGTCCGCCCCGAGTCCATCTCGTAATCCCACGGCACGTGATGGAACCACAGCAGGTACTTCTCCGGGATCCGATCTCGATCGTTGAACCGCTGCTTCATCGGGGAATGATACTGCTCCACCGCATTTGACCCGGAGGCGGAGCGATCGAAGCCGATGCCGTTCGAGTCGGCCCGATGGTAGTACACGGACGTCCAATCGCGACGGCCCACGTCCTCGACGTCCACCCAGGGCGCCGGCCCGTAGTGATGATCTGCTCCCATGATGTGGTGAAGCCCGAGCGGCGTCATGTAATTGACGGCCGCCTCCCGGGACTTCATCATCATCTCGGTCACGGGCTCGATGAAGGTCGTGTCGTTTGTAAACGTGCGCCGAATCCAGTTTCGAGCAATCTTCTCTGTGTCGAGATCCGGATTCCACGCGAGGCGCCCGAAAACGTACCAGTTGGCCTGGTTGAAGTGGGAGCCCGCCCAGTCGCGGCTGGTCCCGACATTCGACACCCCCGCCATTCCAGTGTGCTCGTACTCGTGCAAAGAGCCGTCAACGACCCTGGCCACCGTCGATCCCTCCCCCTCGGCGTACGTGTCGGCACCCATCACCTCTTCGTAGAGGGGACCAAGATATACGAGATGGGTCGCAAATCCCAGATACTCCTTCGTAATCTGGAACTCCATCATCAGCGGCGTCTCCGGCATCGCCCCAAACAGCGGATGGAACGGCTCACGCGGCTGAAAGTCGATGGGGCCGTTCTTGACCTGCAACAGCACGTTGTCGCGAAACTCGCCGTCGAGCGGCGTGAACTCGTTGTACGCCTGCTTGGCTCGATCCTCCGGCACCTCGTTGCTGTAGACGAACGCCCGCCACATGAGAATGCCGTCGTGGGGAGACAGGGCCTCGGCCAGCATGTTCGCCCCCTCGGCGTGCGTCCGGTCGTAGTTGTGCGGCCCCGGCTGCCCCTCCGAGTCCGCCTTCACCAGAAAGCCCCCGAAGTCGGGGATCTTTTCGTAGATCTCGTCCACCTTGTCCTGCCACCACTGCCGAACCTCCGGATCGAGCGGATCCGACGTGTCGAGGTCTCCAATTTCCTGCGGCGCACTAAACCGCGCCGTGAGGTACACCTGGATGCCATACGGCCGAAAGACCTCGGCCAAGGCCTTCACCTTTTCGAGGTACCGAGGCGTGAGGACGCTCGCGTCGGCATTCACGTTCGTGAGCACGGTGCCGTTAATGCCGAGCGAGGCGTTGGCCCGGGCGTAGTCCGTATACCGCGGCTTCGTATACTCGGGCAGGTGCCACCAGTCCCAGATCGAAAAGCCGGCGTAGCCCCGTTCGACCGTCCGATCCAAGTTGTCCCAGTGATTGAGGACGCGGTGCTCCACCTTCGGCGCCTCTACGAGGTCGAGATCGTCGATGGATCGATGCGTTTGCAGCCGTTCGAGAAAGTGAAAGACGCCGTACAGCGCTCCTATGTCCCGATTGCCGGCGATTACGACGGTGGCGCCCTGCGCCCCGGAAACGGTGCGTAGAACGAACCCCTCCGGTCCAGCTTCTTTCAGCGCCGCGTCCAGATCCAGGCCCGCAATGCGGCTCGACGTTTCGGGCGTGCCCACGAGAACGCCCCCCTCCTCCGCTCCGGTACTCGGAACGGACGCGTCGAGCATCCCTTCCAGGCCCCGCTTCAACTCCGAGCGCGCCGCCTGCAGGGTGGCCGACGACCCGGCCACGTGCACGGACGTGAGCGCCCGACGATAGTGTTCGAGCATCTGCACGTCCTCAATTCGATCGTATCGCAGCCACAGGCGATACCCATCGTCGGCCTCCGCCACGGGGACCGCGACACAGACGGCAAACACGAGAACGAAGACCCGCTCCGGAAAATGCAAATCGATCATGAGACAGGCGAATGAGTCCATGCGAGACGCTGAATCGAGGCCGGTGCTCTGTCCCTCCCCATAAAATCACAATGAATGTGGCAGTTCAAATCATTGTGGAATCGCTTTTGTTGTCCGTTGATATTATGAATAAATGAATTGATCTTCCAATTCGCCGGAGAGAGAAAAGATCTGCCCCTCCTCCTCTTCGTCCCTGCGCCCCACACGCGGCCAGCCGAAGACGCCCCGATTGGATCGGTACAGCCCCGTTTCTACACTCTCAGTTTCGTGTGTCCCATGCTGAAATCGATTTCGAAATCAGCGCCGTTCCTTCGAGTCCATGTGCTCCTGGCGGGGCTCGTGCTGGGGAGCGTTCTCCCGGTGGCACCCTCTTCGGCCCAGACCGACGGTTCAGCCCCTGCCCTCAAAACGGTATTTGAGGATGCGTTTCGGATCGGTGCCGCCCTCAATCCCTCACAGTTTTACGGTCACGACGAAGAGGAGACGGCGCTCGTCCAGACGCACTTCAACAGTGTGACGCCCGAGAACACCATGAAATGGGAAACCATCCATCCGGAACCGGGCACCTATGATTTCGAGGCGTCGGATCGATTCGTTGCGTTCGGCGAAGAGCACGAGATGTTCGTCGTCGGGCACACGCTCGTCTGGCACAACCAGACGCCGGACTGGGTCTTCGAGCAAAAAGACGGCAGCCCGGTGTCCCGCGACACGCTTCTACGTCGGATGCGCGACCACATCCATACGGTGGTGGGCCGCTACGAGGGCCGAGTCGAGGCGTGGGACGTGGTGAACGAAGCAGTCAACGACGATGGATCTCTCCGAGAGTCTCCCTGGCTGGAGATTATCGGAAAGGAGTACGTCGCCAAGGCCTTTCAGTACGCCCGGGAAGCCGACCCTGACGCCGAACTCTACTACAACGACTATTCCCTCACGAACCCGTCCAAGCGGAACGGTACCGTGAAGATGATCCTGCGCCTGCAGGCGCAGGACGTGCCCCTTACCGGCGTTGGCCTTCAAAGCCATCACGCAATGGACGATCCCACCCTCGCCCAGCAGGACTCCGCAATCACGGATTTCGCGGAGCTGGGGGTCGACGTCATGATTACCGAACTCGACATTGCTGTGCTTCCGCGCCCCGACAACCTGCAGGGCGCCGAGATCAGTGCACGGGCCGAGGGCGGCGAAGAACTCAATCCGTATTCCGACGGGCTCCCCGACTCGATGCAACAGGCCCTGGCGAAACGATACGCCGAGCTGTTCGACGTGTACCTCGATCACAGCGACGCGATCAGTCGAGTCACGTTCTGGGGCGTGACCGACGCGGACTCCTGGCTCAACGACTGGCCGATTCCGGATCGCACCAGCTACCCCCTCCTGTTCGGACGAGACAACGCCCCGAAGCCGGCCTTCGAGGCCGTCGTCGAGCGGACCCGAACGCAGCGTTGACCGTCACCGTCCAGGTGCATCGTCCCTGGTGCAGAACAGCCCGAACCGCTCACTCTGCTTGACTCCCTTACCTTCTTCTTGTATCTAGCTCGATCCTCATGCTTCATTCTCCATCTCTCCCCCCTATGCGGCTCCCGACGCTCTCGCTTCTTCTTGCCCTCGCCGTCGGCCTGACAGCCCCGCTCAGCCACGCACAGGAGGCGCCCGAGAACCCTGCCTACCTCGACGAGACACTGCCCACCGAGCAGCGGGTGGACGACCTCCTCCGCCGCATGACGCTGGAGGAAAAGGTGGCGCAGATGCTCAGCATCCACCAGGAGAAGTCCACGTTCACGAACGAAAACGGCGAGTTCGACCCGCAGAATCCCACACGCTGGTTCGAGGTCGGGATCGGCCGCATCGAACGCCCGAACGAAGGCCACACCGCCCGTGAAACGGCTGAATATACGAACGCCATCCAGCGGTGGGTACAGGAGAATACCCGCCTGGGCATTCCGGTCCTCTTCCACGAGGAAGGGTTGCACGGCGTTCAGGCCGAGCAGTCCACCAGCTTCCCCATCCCGATGGCGATGGCGAGCAGCTGGAATCCGAGCCTGGTGACGGACGTCTACGAGGTCGTGGCGAAGGACGTCCACGCCCGGGGATCGAAGCAGGTGCTTACGCCGGTGGTGGACGTGGCGCGGGAGCCGCGCTGGGGACGCATCGAGGAAACGTTCGGCGAAGACCCCTACCTTACCTCCCGGTTCAGCGTGGCGGCCGTAGAAGGCTTCCAGGGCGACGCGACCTTCGACAGCAACGACCACGTCATTGCAACATTGAAGCACATGACGGGCCACGGCCAGCCGCAGTCCGGTACCAACATCGGCCCGACCTCCTTCTCCGAGCGCACCCTGCGGGAGATCTTCTTCCCCCCCTTCGAGGCCGCCATTCAAGAGGCCGGCGCCCTCAGCGTAATGGCCTCCTACAACGAGATCGGCGGCGTCCCCTCGCACACGAACCGATGGATGCTGCACGACGTGCTGCGGGAAGAGTGGGGCTTCGACGACGTGATCGTGTCCGACTGGTTTGCCATTTATCAATTGATCTCGCGCCACAGCGTCGCGAAGGACACGGCCGACGCCGCCCGTCAGGCCCTCGACGCGACCATCGACATTGATCTGCCCGACGGGGCGTCGTACCCGACGCTTCTGGAACAGGTGCGTGACGGCACGGTCTCGGAAGAAGCCATCGACAAGGCCGTGCGACGTTTGCTTCGGGCCAAATTTCAGGTCGGGCTCTTCGAAGACCCGTACGTCGAGCCCGACACGGCCGCCGCCATTGCGGGAGCCGACAGTCAGCGCGACCTGGCGCTCGAGGCTGCCCAGCAGGGGGTCACGCTCCTCAAAAATGAGGGCGACCTGCTTCCCCTCGACACCGACGGTCTGGACCAGGTGGCCGTCATCGGTCCCCACGCCGCCGAAACGCTCCTCGGCGGGTACTCCGGCCGGCCGCGCCACACGGTGAGCATTTTCGAGGGCGTGCAGCAGCAGCTCGACGGAGAGACCACCGTAGAATACGCCGAGGGCGTCCGCATCACCGAGGATTCCGTCTTTACGGACGACCCGCAGCCGCACGTGGGCGGCACGCGCTCCTACACCCGATGGACGACCGACGAGGTGGTCAAAGCCGATTCTGCCACCAACGAGAAGCGCATTCAGGAGGCCGTCGACCTCGCCCGAAAGAGCGACCTTGCCATCGTGGCCGTCGGGGGCAACGCCCAAACCTCCCGCGAGGCGTACACCGACAATCACCTGGGCGACCGCACCTCTCTCGATCTCGTGGGCCGGCAGGAGGAACTGGTGCGCGCCGTACAGGGCACCGGCACTACCACCGTCACGATCCTCAACCACGGTCGCCCCGCCGCCATCCCCGACCTCGTGGACGACGTGCCGGCCCTCCTCGAGGGCTGGTATCTCGGGCAGGAAACCGGGCGCGCGGTGACGGACGTCCTCTTTGGAGAGGTGAATCCGAGCGGTCACCTGCCGATCACCATTCCCCGGAACGTGGGCCAGCTGCCGCGCTTCTACAACCACAAGCCCTCGGCCCTCCGCGGCTACCTGTTCGAGTCCACTGACCCCCTCTTTCCGTTCGGCTTCGGTCTCTCCTACACGAGCTTCGAGTACGAGACCCTCGAGCTCGACTCCTCCGAGATCGGACCCTACGGCAAAACGACCGCCACCGTCGAGGTCACAAACACCGGGGACCGAACCGGGTCCGACGTCGTTCAGATGTACCTGCGCGATCGCGTGAGCGAAGTGACGCGTCCGGTAAAAGAGCTCCGCGGGTTCAAACGCGTCACGCTCGACCCCGGCGAGACGACGACCGTCTCCTTCGAGATCGGGCCCGACGACCTCTCCTTCTGGGACACGGATATGGAGGAGGTCGTAGAGCCCGGTACGTTCGACGTCATGGTCGGACACAGCTCTGCCGACATTGCACAGTCGACCGAACTGAACGTCGTCGAGAAATAGTCGAGAGTCCAAGGGAGCAACGGGGAGGCCGATGCGTCGCGATCGCCTCCCTGTTCTCCCCATTCCCCCTTTTCAACGTGCCCCCGTCCACCCCTTCTCCCCTCTCGTGCGCTGGCTTTCGTTCTCGTGGATCCTGATTCCGCTGCTCGCTCTCACCGCTGGATGCAACGGTGGAGACACCGACGATCGTGAGCGCTGGCCGGACGCATACGCCGACCGAATGCGGCTGTGGTACGACGAGCCCGCCGAGGAATGGGTGGAGGGGCTGCCTGTGGGCAACGGCCGAATGGGAGCAATGGTGTTCGGCCGGACCGGCACCGAGCGCCTCCAGATCAACGAGGAGTCGGTCTGGGCCGGACACGCGATGACCGACAACAATCCGGAGGCCCGGGCCACCCTCGACGAGATGCGGCGGCTCATCTTCGAAGGACAAAACGAGGAGGCGTTCGCAGAGGCGACCGATCATCTGCTGGCCACGCCGCCCAGCATCCGCTCCTACCAGACGCTCATGGACCTGACGCTGGACGGTCCGGCGGCGGACACGGCGGCGTCGGACTACGAACGGAGCCTGGATCTGGAGACCGGCGTCGCCCGCACGACCTATTCGATCGACGGCGTCCAACACACCCGGGAGGTCTTCGCCTCAGCCCCCGACGACCTGATTGCCGTCCGTGTCACTGCCGAGGAGCCCGGCCACGTCACCACGGGCATCGCCCTCTCTCGGCCGGACGACGCGACCGTCCGGACCGTCGCCGACGACGAGCTTCTGCTCGAGGGACGCATCCAGTACGAGGCCACCGAGGAGCAGGGGCCGGGGGGCACCGGCGTTCACTTCGCCGGCCGTCTCCGGGCGCGAGCGGCCAACGGAACCCTCCGGGCCGAAGAGAATCGGCTCCGCGTCGAAAACGCCGACACGCTGTCGATTCTCGTCACCGCCGCCACCGACCACCGCCGGAACGAGCTCCGTATCGACACGACGCAGACGCCGGTCGCCGAAACCGCCGCCCTCCTCGACTCCGTCCGCACCGATTCCTATTCCACACTGAAGCGCCGACACACCCGCGACCACGCGTCCCGCATGGGACGGACTTCTCTCGCCCTCGCGAACGAGCCCACCGACACGCTGGCCACCGACGATCGGCTCCAGCGGGTAAAAGACGGCGCCACGGATCCGCACCTGACGGAGCTGTACTTCCAGTACGGGCGCTACCTCCTCCTCGGAAGCTCCCGCGCCCCGGGGGTGCTGCCCGCCAACCTGCAGGGCCTCTGGAACGAAGACCTCCAGGCTCCCTGGGAGAGCGACTACCACGTGAACGTCAATCTCCAGATGAACTACTGGCCAGCGGAGGTGACCAACCTCCCGGAAACCGTGCCCCCGCTCGCCGGATTTTTCGACGCCCTCCGTACCCCCGGCCAGCAAACTGCCGAGCAAATGTACGGGGCGGACGGCTGGGCCATGCATCACAACACCGACATCTTCGGGCGCACCGGCCTCCATGACGGCATCCAGTGGGGCACCTTCCCCCTGGGCGGCGCGTGGATGACGTTCCCGATCTGGCGGCACTACCGCTACAACCCCGATTCCGAATACCTGCGGCAAACGGCCTATCCCATCATGAAGGGGTCGGCCCAGTTCGTGCTCGACTTTCTCGTGGAAGGCCCGGACGGACATTTGGTGACGGCCCCCTCCTACTCGCCCGAGAACGCCTTCATCGACCCCGAGACGGGCGAGGAGATGCAGCTCACCTACGCACCGACGATGGACGTCCAGATCATCCAGGAGCTCTTCCAGAATACCATTCAGGCCGCCGAGATCCTGGAGACGGACGCGGCCCTTCGCGACACGCTCCGCGCGGCGCTCGACCGCCTTCCCCCCGTCCAAATCGGGGACGACGGAACGATTATGGAGTGGATCAAGGACTACGAAGAGGCCAATCCCGGCCACCGGCACATCTCCCACCTGCTCGGCCTCCACCCGGGCACGACCATCACGCCGGACACGCCCGACCTCTACGAGGCCGCCCGGCAAACCATCGACCGTCGCCTCGAGCATGGCGGCGGCCACACCGGCTGGAGCCGCGCCTGGATCGTGAATTTCTTCGCTCGCTTACAGGACGACCAGCGGGCCTACGAGAACCTGCAGGCCCTCTACCGGCAGTCCACCCTCAGCAACCTCTTCGACACGCATCCGCCCTTCCAGATCGACGGCAACTTCGGCGGCACGGCGGGCATCGCCGAGATGCTGCTGCAGAGCCACACCGGAACGCTCCGCCTTCTCCCCGCTCTTCCGGAGGAATGGTCCTCGGGTGAAGTGACGGGCCTTCGGGCCGTCGGGGGATTCACTGTGGATCTGGCCTGGTCGGAGGGCGCCCTCTCCCGCGCCCGCATCCGGTCAGAGGCGGGACAGCGACTCCGGATTCAGGCCTCGGAGACGCTCACCGTGTGGGAGGATGGAGAGCCTGTCTCGGTCGAACGAGGTGATGGCACGATTGCCTTCGACACAACACCGGGGACAACGTACGCGGTGCAGCCCGAATAGCCTCTATGAGTAGCTATGCTCCGGAACGTCGGCCGTACCGGAACGCGCTCTCCCGTGAGGATTTGATGCCCCAACGTCGACACTCCGATTCACAACAACGACTGTTCTCCCCCTATGGAATATCGAACGCTCGGCAGCACAGGCTTCGAGGTCTCGACCGTCAGTTTCGGCGCCTGGGCCATCGGCGGCAGCTGGGGCCCCGTCGACGACAGCGAGTCCCTGCAGGCCCTGGAGCAAGCCGTGGAGACGGGCGTCAACTTCTTCGACACCGCCGACGTCTACGGCGACGGCCACAGCGAACAGCTCCTCGCCCGGCTGTACCGGGACCACGACGACGTCTACGTGGCGACCAAAGCCGGGCGACGGCTCGATCCGCACACGGCCGAAGGATACAATCGCGAAACCCTGACGGCCTTCGTGGACCGGAGCCTCCAAAACCTCAACCGCGACGCCCTGGACCTGCTCCAGCTCCACTGCCCCCCCACGGAGGTCTACTACCAGCCCGAGGTGTTCGAGGTGCTGAATGACCTGAAAGCCCAGGGCAAAATCAAACACTACGGGGTGAGTGTGGAGAAGGTCGAGGAAGCCCTCAAGGCCGTCGAGTATCCCGGCGTGGAGACGGTGCAGATCATCTTCAACATGTTTCGCCAGCGCCCGGCCGAGCGCTTTTTCGACGTTGCGCAGGAGGAGAACGTCGGCATCCTGGCCCGAGTGCCCCTCGCCTCGGGGCTCCTCACGGGCAAATACGGCGCCGACGCCTCCTTTCCCGAAAACGACCATAGGCACTTCAACCGCGAGGGAAAGGCCTTCGACCGCGGCGAAACGTTTGCCGGAGTGGAGCTGGAGCGGGGCATCCAGGCCGTCCGGGAACTCGAAGAGATTCGACCGGACGGGATGACGATGGCGCAGTTTGCACTGCGGTGGATCCTCACGTTCGATGCCGTGAGCTGCACCATTCCCGGCGCCAAGCGGCCCGAGCAGGCCGAAGAGAACGCAGAGGCCGCCGACCTCCCGCCCCTCTCCGACGAGACGATGAACGCCGTCCGGGCCATCTACGATCGATATATCCGAGATCAGGTTCACCACCGGTGGTAGGCTCCACTTCAGATAGACAGTACAGGCGTCTCGGCGGGACGCCTCAACGTTCTCCGTAGGACACTCCTGACCCAGTTACGATGCTTCTCGGATACGACGTCGGCAGCTCCGCCATCAAAGCCGCCCTCCTCGCCCCCGACACCGGTACGGTCGTGGCCTCCGCCCGCTCCCCCTCCGACGAGGAGATGACGATGGAGGCTCCGCAACCCGGATGGGCCGAGCAGCCGCCCGGCCGGTGGTGGCACCACGTCCAACGGGCGACGGACGCCCTTCACGAGAAGGCCCGCTTCGACCCGGAGGCCGTAGCGGCCGTCGGCCTCACGTACCAAATGCACGGTCTCGTCCTCCTCGACGAAAACCACGAGGCCCTTCGACCTTCGATCATCTGGTGTGACAGCCGAGCCGTGGACATGGGTCGGGAGGCGTTTGAAGCACTGGGCCGCGAGTGGTGCCTCCAGCACCTGCTCAACAGCCCCGGCAACTTCACCGCCTCCAAACTTGCCTGGGTGAAGCGAAACGAGCCCGACGTGTACGACCGGATCCACAAGGCCATGCTGCCGGGCGACTACGTGGCCTTCAAGATGACGGGCGACGTGCGCACGACCCCCTCCGGCCTCTCCGAAGGAACGCTGTGGGACGTGCAGGAGGACGACCTCGCCACCGAGGTGCTCACCCACTACGACCTCGACCCGGACCTGTGGCCGGAGGTCGTGCCCACCTTTTCCGAACAGGGCACCCTCTCGCGGCAGGCCGCGAACGCGCTGGGCCTTGCCCCCGGCACCCCGGTCGCGTATCGTGCCGGCGACCAACCGAACAATGCGTTCTCGCTCAACGCCCTGTCACCGGGCGACGTGGCCGCGACTGCAGGCACGTCGGGCGTCGTGTACGGAATCGACGACGAGCCCCGTTACGACGACAAGTCCCGCGTGAACACATTTCTTCACGTGAACCACCGCCCCGGAGAACAGTCCCGCTACGGCACGCTCATGTGCGTCAACGGAACTGGCATTCTGAACCGGTGGCTGCACGACAATTTTGGGGTGGACGGCGACCTCTCCTACGAGGCAATGAACGACGAGGCAGAGCAGGCGCCCGTCGGGGCCGAGGGCGTATCGGTGCTTCCCTTTGGCAACGGCGCCGAGCGGACGCTCGAAAACCTGGACCCCGGGGCGTCCATCCACGGCCTCAACTTCAACGTGCATGACCGCTCCCACCTGCTTCGGGCCGCGCAGGAGGGCATCGTCTTCGCCCTCCGCTACGGCATCGACATCATGACCGAGATGGGACTCCCCGTCGACACGGTGCGGGCCGCCCACGCCAACATGTTTCTGAGTCCGGTCTTCCGGCAGGCCTTCGCAACCGTAACCGACACGACCGTCGACCTCATTCGCACGGACGGAGCCGAAGGCGCCGCCCGCGGGGCCGGACTGGGGGCAGGCATCTACGGCACCCCCGACGAAGCCTTCGAGGGACTCGAACGCATCTCCACCATCGCCCCCGATCCGACCACCCAACCGGCGTACGCCGAGGCCTACGACCGCTGGCAGTCGCACCTCGACCACGAGCTGTCTCGACTTCGAGAGTAGAACCCCCTCCCTTGTCCGATCCCCCGCTCGTCTCAGCGTCATTGACGGACATCGGGAGGGCAATTAGAACGGATGGTGTTATTGAATCAGCATAGAATAGCTTCCCAGTGACAGAAAACCCCTCCATCGTCGCTCC
>CAZCUZ010000021.1:0-27168 GCA_964502085.1 uncultured Salinivenus sp.
CAGCGAGGGCCGCGGTTCCGGTTCCGAGGGTCTCGAGAAACGAGCGTCGATTCATTGAAAGAAGGATTCAAACGAAGTGAACGACGAGAACTTCCGTATCCAGCGACAGGTTGTGTATGTGTGGTCACAAGAAAAAACGGGACAACCCATACTGCAAATTCCCTCTCCCGTCCCTCGTGAAGGCGCACCTGGGCGACGCACGTTCAGCGGGACGCTGCGGCACCCGTCCACCCGCCACATTTCGCACAAACCGTGCCAGCCTCCTTTCTGCTTCCACACGGACGATAACGGGACTGGGATCTCACCGAGTGGTTCGAGAATTTCAACGGAGGTCCCTCCCCGCTCCTGAGGAAGGGGACCATTGACACAACCATCTTTCAGCCGGTTCCAGCACTGCAATGTGACCGATTTTTCGGTCAAGCACAACGTAGACCCCGTCGAGAACCTCACGCTCGTCGACAAAGTCGAGCTTCGCCTGATGGAGCTCCTCGTCAATCGTCTCTTCGATTCGGTGTTGCGATACGAGAATCTCCTCTCATTTACTGGGGGGACGAGTCCGGAAACACCGAGAACAGCCGGGCAATCTCCTCCTCGGAGGCCTGGTGCCCGTACTCCGTCATCTGGAACGACTCGGCGTACTGCGCCTGCCGGGCCCGTTCGGCGGGGTACCATGCGTCCAGTCGTTCTCGCCCCTCGGCCGAGACCGGGTGCGTCCACCGCTCCTTCAACCACGCCTTGCGGGCCGGTTCGTCCTCCGGAATCTCGTCGATCGTCCCGTCCGCCCACGGCAGCCACCCGTAGAACTGGGATTCGTGCGCGTCCAGCGCGTCGATCTTTCGGTCGATGACCTCGTCGACGATCACGGACACGTCGGGCCGGAACGGACGGGGCCGCTGAAATCGGTCCTCGAAGTACAAGAACACCGGGTTCCCGTCCGTCGGCGCTACGTCGGGCATCGTGTTGGGGACCTGCACCAGGTAGGCCGCGTCTTGGATGACCCGGCCCGCGTACCGGTGATCCGGATGATAGTCGTTCGGGCGGGGGCCCACCACGACGTCGGCCTCCCATTCGCGGATCAGGCGAATCACGTCGCGGCGGACCTCGAGGGTCGGCCTGAGCTCGCCGTCGGTGTGGTCGAGCACCTCGTACGCGGCGATCCCCAATCGCGCGGCCGCCTCTTCGGCCTCGGCGCGACGCCGCTCCACGAGGGCCTCCCCCTCCATCTCGTGGTGCCCCGCGCTCCCGTCCGTGAGGGACACGAACTTGACCCGGTGCCCCGCCTCCGCCAGCAGCACAGCCGTCCCTCCTGCCTTCAGGTCACAGTCGTCCGGATGCGCACCAATGAACAGAAATCGAGTGGTGTCGATGGGTCTATCGTGTGTCGTCGAAAAGAACGAACGTGCAGAATGTCCTCCTCAGAAAAGGCAAAAAGCGAGCCTCAGTCGATCACTTCTCAGACCTCCTCCCCCTCGGGATCGAACCGGAAACCCCGTCGGCTCTCAGAGTAACTACCGCTCGATGACGGTGCCACCGGCCCCCACCGCGATGGGCGGGGGCGAGGAGGTGCCGAGCACCACGGCGTTCAGATTCTCCGTGGTCGGCGTCTCCCGACGCCCCGAAATTACTGCCCCGACTGTTGCTCGAAGAAACGATAGCGGTCGCGGTGCCGCTCCGGTCGGGCCTCCGGCGTTTCGTCGATCTCCAGCAGCTGGGCCCGTTCGTCCGCTCCCGCACGCGGCCAGTTCGGCAGTGCCTCGCCGTTCGGATCGCCGGTCTTGATAAAGTTCGCGAAGTAGCCCTGCAGGAGTCGAGACACTTTTTGATCGGCGGGCGTCCAGGCGTAGAGATCGTTCGTCGAGAGATTGCCCAGGGCATACTCGATCTCGGCCGCGTGAACGGCGCCGCGCGGCGGCTGGACGTGGGTCGGATCGTCGGTTGCCCCGGCGAGGCCGGGAACGTTGTTGCCCTTTCCGGGCTTCATGGGCGGGCGCGGATGCGTGTAATAGTAGCGGTAGACGGGCGCCTCGGTCTGCCGATGCACCTCGCTCCACTTCCAGGTGCCGTATCCGATGAACCGGTCGCTGGCGAGGGCTGTCCCGGCCTGAATGACCTCCTCCCACGTGGTGGCCTCGTAGAGCTCGAGCACCCGATCCGCCCGGTCGTCGTACAGGTCGCGTACCGCCTCGGCGTAGACCTCGGGCGTCGGGGGCTCGTCCTCAATCAGCGCCCGGTAGTTGCTCTCCTCCGAGTTCCACCCCACGAGCAGGGGCACGTCGGCCTGCTCGCCCGCCGCGTACACCTCGCCCGGCGGATCAGGGAAAAAGTGGCCGTCGACGGCCGGCCAGAACCGGGGCGCGTCGGGCTTGGCGGCGAGCTCCAGCAGGCGCGAGGCGGAGAGCGACCGAAGCTCGCGGAGGGAGTCGGCCCCCACCTGCTCGGCCAACGCCACGCCGCTCTTTTCGATGGCCTCACGGGGCGGAAGCGGATCCGTGCCGAGGACGGCCCCGCTCTCGCCGATGGCCCGCGCAAAGAGCCCCTCCGACCCCGGCGCCGCCAGGTGGGCGCTCACCGACATCGAGCCCGCCGACTCCCCGGCAATCGTGACCTGGGACGGATCGCCGCCGAAGGCCCGGACGTTCTCCTGCACCCACTCCAGCGCCCGCTGCTGGTCGAGGAGGCCGTAGTTGCCGGACGCGTTTTCCGGAGACGCCTCCGTCAGTGCTGGATGCGCGAGGAAGCCGAATACGCCGAGCCGGTAGTTGACCGTCACCACCACCATGCCCTCCTGCGCCATGCTCTCTCCGTCGTACCGGGGCTCCGAGCCGTCGCCCGCCTGAAAACCGCCGCCGTAGAAGTAGACGAGCACCGGCAGCCCGGCCTCGGACTCCGCCTCCGGCGTCCAGACGTTGAGGTAGAGACAGTCCTCACTCATGCCCTCACTCCGGAAGATCATGTCGCCGTACGGGCGGGTCTGCATGCACCGCGGCCCGAAGCGGTCCGCCGCCCGCACGCCCGTCCACGACTCTGCGGGCTGGGGCGGTTTCCAGCGGCGATGCCGCACGGGCGGGGCCGCGTAGGGAATGCCCTTGAACGCCTGCACCTCGTTCGGCGTCGTGAGGCCCTCCACGCGGCCGTCGGCGGTCTTGACGACCTGCCCCGACGCCGGCGCGGCGCACAGACCCGAAAGTAGAAGGAGGACGACGGAGGAGACGAGGGAGTCCACGAGGAATTGCATCGGTAGAAGAAGGGGGACGAGGGAAGAAGTACGGCTTAACGTGACTCGAAGAATATTCCCTGCGGGGAATGAAGTCAATCGACGCGCTCCTCTCGCCCGCCCAGGTGACCGGCCCGAACGCAAGGAAAGAGTCGACTCGAGACGGACGAACCGGAGGTGACCGAATGCCCTTGGGGGGAATCTTTTCGAATCAGGCGGAACCGAGAAGGATCGGCATGCCTCGAACGCTTCCTCCGCTTTATTTGGAGAGATCCTTCTGCCGATGGCAGCTCCGACAGCGGTCGGAGTGCCTCTGTCGGCATCAGAATGACGGGCTCGAAACGTGGGGGTAAGCGGGTATTCGAAGGTGCACTTGATTTTTGCCGTGTCCGGACGGTTCCTCTTTCCTCGAACGACGGGGACGAAGTGAAGAAGAACCGAAGCCGGAACGGTTCAGGTGTCGCGTCGTGCCTCCGGAATGAACGTTCATTCCTTAGTCGATACGAGTCGTCCGTCTATTACTGACGCCGATCAGAAGGAACCCCGTATTCTGAGAGCCGCACTTCGGCTCTTCGACACCCACGGCTTTCGAGGCACCTCGATGGCGGCCATCGCGGACGAGGCCGAGGTCGGAGCCGGCACCATCTACCGCTACTTCGACGGAAAGGAAGATCTCGTCCACCGGCTGTACGAGGATGCACGGAAGAAGGCCCACCGCTCCATCCTGAGCATGGGATTCGACGAAGATGCATCCGTCCGCAAGCGCCTGTATACGCTGTGGAGAGCCGTCCTTCTGGATTACATTGACTGCCCGAAGCTCTACCGGTTCATCCTGAAGTACGAGTCCTCGGGATACCTCCAGGAATCGAGTCGTGCCCAGTTCGAAGACCTGGAGACCCCGTTTCGGAAACTATACCGGGACGGCACGGAGCAGGGGCTGTTTCGCTCGCTGCCCCGATCCATCTATGCGTCGTTCTTTACGGGAACGGCCACCCACCTCGTGCAGGACCACCTGAGCGGCGGCACCCAGATCGACGACGCGTACATCGACCAGACGTTCGAGATGCTCTGGGCCGCTTTTACCGATGCGTCCTCGTGAAGCAGCCCCCCTGTCCACCCCACGCCCGCCCCGTGAGATTCGCGGGGACGGTCTCCCCAGACGGGGACGACGTCGCTCCGATTCCGAAGGCACTTCTACGCCGATACGCACCGCACATGACTACGAGACCGCTCGTGTTCTCCCCCCTTCTCTTCGTGCTGCTCGCCCTTCTTTTGAGCGCCTGCGGAGGGGCCACCGGCCAGGATGCGGCCCAAACCGACTCGCAGGCCGACCCCTATCCGGTGCTCGCCGTCGAGGCGCGCTCGGTGGTGCTTCCCAGCAACTACCCGACGACGCTGGAGGGGCGGCAAACCGTCAGCATTCGCCCGCGCGTTCAGGGCTTCATCGTGGAAATGAGGGTCGAGGAGGGCGACACCGTCGAACAGGACCAAGTGCTGTTTCGCCTCAACAACGAAGAGTATCAGCAGAACGTCCGTTCGGCCAAGGCGGACGTCGAAGCCGCCCGGGCCAACGTGCAGCAGGCCGAGAACGAGGTGCAGCGGCTCACGCAGCTCGTCGAGAACGAGGTGGTCAGCGAGTACGAACTGAAGTCGGCTAAGAACACCCTTCAGTCCCAGCGGGGGGCCCTGTCACAGGCCGAGGCGGCCCTCGAAAATGCACGGGTCAACCTGAACTACACGTACGTACGAAGCCCAGTCGACGGGGTGATCGGGGACATTCCCTACCGCATCGGGAGTCTCGTGAGCAGCAGCAGCGCGGAGCCCCTGACCGTCGTCTCGGACATTTCGGAGGCCCGCGCGTACTTCTCGATGAACGAGCGCGAGCTGCTGGAGATGACCCAGGGAACGGACGGACGCCGGACCGACGAAACGCTCCGTCAACGCATTGAGACGATGCCCGACGCCCGGCTCATCCTCTCCGACGGCACGACCTACGACCACCGGGGCGACATCTCACTGGCCAGCGGCCACGTCAACACCGAGACCGGGTCGGCCTCCTTCCGGGCGCTCTTTCCCAATCCCCAGCGGCTCCTTCGAAACGGCACTTCGGCCACGCTTCAAATTCCCTACCGCCGGGATTCCTCGCTCGTGATTCCGAAGAGCGCGACGTACGAGGTGCAGGATAAGCGATTCGTGTACAAAGTGGTGGGAGACAGCACCGTCGAGAGCGCAGAAGTCCAGACCGCGCCCCGCTCGACCGACAAGCTGTTCGTCGTCGACGAGGGCCTGACCGAAGGGGACGCCATCGTCACGGAGGGACTGAGCAGCCTCAGTGACGAGACGAACATCCGCCCGCGTCCCGTGTCGGCCGACAGCCTGTACCGCACCCTGGCGCCCGACGCCCAACCGAGTACCGCAACCCGCACCGAATCGACCCCGGAGGGATAGCCCCTTCTCTCCCCCTCGTGCACCGAGGACGGCGTCCGAGCTCCCTGCTTTCTTCCAACGCCCCAACCGATGGTACGACGCTTCATTGAGCGGCCGGTCTTGTCGACGGTCGTCTCCATTATTCTCGTCATTCTCGGGATTCTCGGATTCCAGTCGCTGCCGGTGTCCCTGTATCCGGAAATTGCGCCGCCCACGATCCAGGTGGAGGCCACGTATCCCGGCGCCAATGCAACCACCGTCATGAACAGCGTGGTGGCCCCCCTGGAGGAGCAGATCAACGGGGTCGAAGGGATGACCTACATCACCTCGACGGCCAGCAACAACGGCCGGGCCGAGATTCAGGTGTACTTCGAGCTGGGCACCGACCCGGACATTGCCGCGGTAAACGTGCAAAACCGGGTGTCCCAGGCCACCAGTCGCCTGCCCCAGGAGGTGACGCAGACGGGCGTGACGACCGAGAAGCAGCAGACGAGCCGCCTGCTCATTTTCGCAATGTACAGCCCGGACAGCCAGCACGACGCCTCCTTCATCGAGAACTATGCCCGCATCAACATCATCCCGCGAATCCAGCGGGTAAACGGGGTCGGCACGGCCGATGCCTTCGGGGCAAACACCTACTCGATGCGCATCTGGCTGCAGCCGGACGCGATGGCGTCCCACGACCTCACTCCCAACGAGGTGACGTCGGCAATCAACGAGCAGAGTTTCGTGGCGGGCCCGGGAGCGGTGGGCGCAAACAGCGACCAGTCGTTCCAGTACACGCTCCGCTACGAAGGGCGTCTGTCGACGGCCCCCGAGTACGAGGACATCATCGTCCGGGAGGGCTCCGAAAACGCCCAGATGCTGCGCCTGGGAGACGTCGCGCGCGTGGAGCTCGGGTCGCAGAACTACTCCGTCGTAAGCCGGGCGAACGGAGGACCGAGTACCGGCATGTTCGTCTCCAAAACGGCCGGGGCGAATGCCCAGGAGGTGGTTCGCAACGTCAAGGCGGAACTGGAAACGGCCTCCGAAAGCTTTCCCGAAGGCATCGAGTACACGACGCTCTACGACGCCAACAGCTTCCTGAGCGCGTCGGTGTCGAAGGTCTACACGACGCTTCTGGAAGCCTTCCTCCTGGTCTTCTTCGTGGTCTTCGTCTTTCTCCACGACTGGCGGGCCACCCTCATCCCGGCCGCCGCGGTGCCCGTGTCCATCATCGGCACCTTTTTCTTCCTCAACCTCTTCGGGTTTAGCATCAATTTGCTGACCCTGTTCGCCATGGTGCTGGCCATCGGCATCGTCGTGGACGACGCCATCATCGTCGTCGAGATTATCCACGCCAAACTCGAGGAGGGGTTGCCCCCCCTGGAGGCGGCCATTGAGGGAATGAAGGAAATCACGGCGGCCATCGTCTCGGTGACCCTCGTGATGGCGGCCATCTTCGTTCCCGTCACGTTCATCCCCGGCTCCACGGGCGTCTTCTTCGAACAATTCGGAATCACCCTGGCGGTGGCCATCACCATCTCCGGAGTGAACGCCCTCACGCTCAGCCCGGCCCTCAGTGCCCTCTTTCTAAAACCGGAGGCGGAGAGGACCGTCCCCCCCGACGAGAGAAACTGGATCCAGGACCTGTGGCACCGGCTCCAGGAAGGGTTTGAGTCCGGATTTGAGGCATCGAAGCAACAGTACAAGCGAATTTTGGGCGTCCTTACGCGGCACGCGTGGACCTCGGCGGTGGCCGTCGCCGTCGCCATCGGCCTCGTCGGGCTCTTCCTGAACGTCACCCCGGGCGGGTTCATTCCCGACGAGGACCAGGGCACCTTCTTCGCCAACGTCAGCCTGCCGCCGTCCTCGTCCCTGGAGCGCACGCAGGAGGTCCAGCAAAAGCTCGACGAGATCGTCGCGTCCGTCGACGCGGTGGACTCCCGACTCTCGATCGCGGGCTTCGGGATTATCAGCGGGGCCGGCAGCTCCTACGGGTTTCTCGTCGGCAAGCTGAAGCCGTGGTCCCAGCGCGAGGCAAGCGTAAACGACGTGATCGCCGAGCTTGAGCGCAAAACCCAGCGCATCAAAGAGGCGGATATCGCCTTCTTCTCGCCTCCGGTGATCTCCGGGTTCGGCAACACCAGCGGCTTTACGGTGCAGGTGCAGGACCTGCAGAGCGGGACCGTCGAGGAGCTTGCGCAGGCGAGCCAACGGGTGCAGCAGGCGCTCACGCAGAAGCCGGAGGTGGAGTACGCGACCTCCTATTTCAGCACGGAGTTTCCGCAGTACCAGATCGACGTCGACGTTCCCAAGGCCCAGAAGGCGGGCGTGACGCCGCGCTCCATTCTCAACACCATGCAGACGTACTACGGGAGCCAGTACGTGGCCGACTTCAACCGGTTCGGCAAACAGTACCGCGTCTACGCCCAGGCCGAGCCCGAAGATCGAGCGTCGGAACAGAGCCTGCAGAGCGTCTTCGTCAAGAACGAGCGGGGCGAAATGGCCCCGATCAACTCGTTCGTGTCCCTGGACCGGGTCTACGGGGCGCAGAATATCTCCCGGTTCAACCTCTTCAAATCCGTCGAAATCACGGGCGCACCGAGCCCGGGATACAGTTCGGGGGATGCCATCGACGCCATCAAGGAGGTGTTCGACGAAGAAATCTCGTCCGCCTACGGATATGAATTCTCCGGGCTCACCCGCGAGGAGGAGCAGTCCAGCGGGCAGGAGCTGTTCATCTTTCTGATCTGCCTCATCTTCGTCTACTTCCTGCTGAGCGCTCAGTACGAGAGCTACCTCGCCCCGTGGGCCGTCATTCTCCCGCTCTCGATCGGGCTGGCCGGAGCGTACGGCTTCGCCAACCTGTTCGGCATCGCGAACAACGTGTATCTGCAGATTGCCGCCATCATGCTGATGGGCCTGCTGGCCAAGAACGCGGTGCTCATCGTCGACTTCGCCCTGGTGCGACGTCGCACCCGAGGAATGAGCCTTGCCAAGGCCGCCCTCAACGGCGCCGAGGAGCGATTCCGTCCCATCCTGATGACCTCGTTCGCGTTCATCGCGGGCCTGCTCCCACTGGCGGTGGCGACCGGGGTGAACGCCAATTCCAACCAGGCCATCGGCATTCCCACCGCGGGAGGCATGTTCATCGGCACGCTGTTCGGCCTCTTCGTCGTCCCCGTGCTGTTCGTTCTCCTTCAACGGCTCCAGGAGGCCATCTCGGGCGTCCCCGAGGCGGCCCGTTCCTGACGCCAGATGCTCCGGATCGCTGTGTCCTTGATCGTTTTGTTTCGGAACGGAAAAGACGGTCGCGAGGTGCGCCTCGCGACGTTTCCTTCCCCCCTCTCCGACTCAAATCAACAGTGACGTTGCACTGATTTTACTCCCTTCAACCAACGCCTTTCCCACGTGAGACGCCAATCGACCGCGAAGCTCCTGCTCGTCGCTACGGTGTCCGTGCTCCTGCTGCCCGGCTGCCTGGCGACCAAATCGTACGAAGCGCCCTCCCCCGACACGGAACCGCTCTACGGCTCCGAGCCCGTGCCCCTGGACAGTACCACCCTGGCCGAGGTGCCCTGGCAGGAGATGTTCGACGACCCGACCCTGCGCGACCTGATTGCCGAGGCGCTCCGCAACAACCTGAACCTGCAGGACGCCGTCCAGCAGGTCCGCATCGCGGAGGCAAATCACTACGAAGGCACGATGGCGCTCCTGCCGGATCTCTTCGTCGGGGGCGACGCCTCCTACAACGAGCCCTCCGACAACGGCCCGTCCGGCACCGGACAGGGCTCCGTGCCGGCCACCGACCAGTACTCCGTCTCGGCGAGCTCGAGCTGGGAGCTGGACGTCTGGGGGCGACTCACCAGCGTGAAACGGGCCCGGTTCTCCTCGCTCCTGCAGACGGAAGCCGCCCGCCGAGCGGTCCAAACGACCCTCATCGCCGACGTGGCCTCGGCGTACTACCGCCTCCTGGCACTGGACCGACAGCTCGAGATTACGAAGCAGACGGTCAAAAACCGGGAAGCCGACCTCCGCACCGTGCAGAGCCTGAAGGACGGCGGCGTGCTGACGAACGTGGCGGTCCAACGAAGCCGAGCGTCCCTGGAAGCAGCTCGCACGTCGATCCCTACCCTGGAACAGTCGATTGCCGAACAGGAAAATGCGCTTAGCCTCCTGCTTGGACGCCCGGTCGGCTCCATCGAACGGACGACGCTGGCCGAGCAGAATCCGATCGACTCCCTGGCCACCGGCGTTCCCGCTCAGCTGCTGCGCAATCGGCCCGACGTGATTGCGGCGGAGCATCAGTACCGAAGTGCGTTCGAACGCACCAACAGTGCCCGCGCCGCATTCTACCCCTCCCTCACGGTGACGGCCGAAGGGGGGTTCGAAAGCCTGACGGCCGAGGACCTCCTCCTCCCCGGCTCCCTCTTCTACAACCTCATCGGTGGACTGACGCAGCCGATCTTCGCCAACGGCCAGAACGAGGCGCGGCTCGAGCGGCGCAAGGCCCAACAGACGCAGGCACGCCTGAACTTTCGGCAGACGCTTCTCGTCGCCGGCAGCGAGGTGTCCGATGCCCTGAGTCAATACCAGAATGCGACGGAGCGGCTGGAGGCGCGTCGCCGCCAACTGGAGGCTCTCGAGACGGCCGTCGCGGACTCGCGCGAACTGCTCCAGTACGGGGAGGAAAATTACGTCCAGGTGCTGACGGCACAGCAGGACTACCTATCCGCCCAGCTGAGCAACGTCGACGATCAGCTGGTCCGACTGCAGGCGGGCGTTTCCCTCTACCGGGCGCTCGGGGGGGGATGGCAGCCCTCGGAAACGCCGATTGTCCCCGAGCGGGACGACGACACGGGTGAGTAATGTCCTCCTGTTCGACACGCTACTCCACCGTATCCGACAGCCATGACGCTCTCCATCGTCGACATTGCCCCGGTCCGCCGCGGAGAGACCGCCTCGGATGCCTTCCAACACATGGTCGACCTCGCCCAGGCTGCCGACGCCCTCGGCTATTCGCGGTACTGGGTCGCCGAACACCACGGCCTCGCCGACGCGATCGCGAGCACGACCCCCGAGGTGGAGATCGCTCACCTTGCGGCTCGCACCTCCGACATTCGCGTGGGGTCGGGGACGGTACTGCTCAACCACTACAGTCCCTTCAAGGTGGCCGAGACGTTCGCCGCTCTCGACGCCCTCGCCCCCGGCCGCATCGACCTCGGCCTGGGACGGGCCACCGGCCTCCCCGCCGCCGACCGCGCGCTGCAGGACGGCGCCGCACCCGCCTCGTCCGGAAACGACCACGCCCGCAAGATCGAAGAAACCGCCCGGCACCTCTACGGTGCCTTTCCCGAAAACCATCCCTACGACTCGATCACGCTTCCCCAATCGGGCGACGGCATCCCCGAAGTCTGGGTGCTCGGCTCCAGTCCGTCGAGCGCGTCCATCGCCGCCGCACTCGGCCTCCCGTACGCGTTTGCCGCGTTCATCCGACCCACCGTCGCCCAGAAGGCGCTTCGGACGTACCGCGAATCGTTTCAGGCCTCCCCGTTCGACGAGGGGCTGGACGCGCCCCACAGCATGCTCGCCGTGAACGTCGCCTGTGCCGACACCGACCAGAAAGCCGCCCGCCTCCGTGCCTCGTCCGAGGCCGCCTACCAGCGGATGCGTCGCGGGGCCTTCGGGCCGCCCCCGCCCGTCGAAGAGGCAATCCGCGAGATCGGAGGCGTGCCGGCACCGACGCCGGAGACGCCCGATCCGTCCGAGTGGCCGCGCGCCCTCTCCGGAAGTCCCTCCACCGTTCGCACACAGCTGGAGCACATGACCGAGGCGGTCGGCGCCGACGAGGTCGTCCTTCAAAACCTCATCGAGGATCCCGAGGCCCGCATTCGGTCCCACGAGCTGATCGCGAAAGCACTCGACCTCGCTTCTCGCCAAGGACAGTAACCGCTTTTCATTCCGGCAGCGGAACGACTGGACGCCCAACCCTCTGGGTACACCACGGCCTTCCTCCCTCCGGTCGGGCTCGGAGCGGGCTTATGGAAATTCTCCCCCCCACCACAGGACGGCAATGAGCAGAACAAGCACGAGGCTCCACAGAGTGATCGCGAGGCGGACGGAGGTGCGGGCCTGCTCGATGTCGCGCCAGTGGTGGGGTCGTACTCCCAGCACCAGAAAGGTGCACACGGCGGCCAGGCTGAGAGCAGCCACGTTGGTGGCCGTGAGCATTCCCGCCTGCACAGCCGCCTCGACGTAGCCCGCGCCCAGCAAGAGGCCGAACCCGACGACGGGCGGCAGCAGGGCCACCGCCACCATCACGCCCACGAGACCCATGGTCTGGTCCCGCGTAATCGCCAGTGCACCGGCGGACCCGGCCGCTGCGGCCAGGGCCACGTCCGGGACCCCGATCACCGTTCGAGCCGCCACTTCGCCCGTCGCGGGATCGACCGGGAGCACGAAGCCCATGAGGAGCGACCCGACAAACGCGAGCATCATCCCGGCCACGTTGGCCCGAAGTGCGCGTCCCAGGAGAGAAAGGTCGCCGAGCGTGGTGCCGAGAGCCAGGGCGAGGCCGGGTCCAATGAGGGGCGCGATCATCATGGCCCCGATCACGACGGCGGTCTGGTCGCGCAGCATGCCCCCCGCCGCCACGATCGTCGAAAGGGCCACGAGTGCGTAGTACGTCGGAGAGACGTCGGTGGCGTCGCGCGCGTACTCGTACAGCTCCGCCCGCCCGACCCGGCCCACGGACACGTCTCCTCCGTTCTCCTCTTCCTCGGCCTCCGCCTCCTCGTCCTCCTCCGGCCGAGGCACCGTTGCCTCGACTGATTGCAGTACCACCCGATAGTCCGAGGAAACGGCCTGGTCCACCCACTCCAGGAAGGCCTCCGTCTCGTCCACCTCCAACAGCACCCGGTCCACGCGCTGCTGATCGTCGACCGCATAGGTCCAGTGCCCGAGCACGTCGTACGTGTCGTCGGGCAGTTCGAGCGCGGTCTTGTTGTCTGAACGGTATACCTCAACCAGTCGAAGAGCCACGGGAGGGCAGCTGTGTATGTCTAGAGCCTCGAGCGAGGAACGGCCGGCATGGAGTCCACAGGGGGCTTACCGACGGAGATCCCCTCCAATCGAACGAATGGGAAGAACGATCGCCCCCAATCAGCGTCTCACCCCTTCAACAGAACCTGAAAGAGGAGCATCGCGAGGGTGGCGAGCACGGCCACCGCGGCGACGGGACGGGGCGGCGCCTCCTCCAGGGCGTCCGGGATCAGTTCCTTCGCCACCATCCAGCCCATGGCCCCGGCCGCGAAGCCGAGCCCGACGGGCAGGAAGGGCTGGAAGACCTGTACGAACAAAAACGCGGGAAGAGCCATGAGGGGCTGCGGCAGGCTCGACACGATGCTCCAGCCCCCCGCCTTCCAGACCGACACGCCGCGGGGGACGAGGACGAGACTGATGGCCAGTCCCTCCGGTACGTTGTGTACGGCAATCGCCGTGGTGATGAACACCCCGAGCGTCTCCCCCTCGCCGTAGGACACCCCGACCCCTACGCCCTCGGTAAACGAGTGCGCCGTCATGATGCCTACGATCATGAGCGCCTGCAACGCATCGGCCCCGCGGAGGTGCCCCACGGCAACGTCCGTCTGCTCGTCGAGCACGTGACGACTCACGGCAATCCCCCCGACGCCCACCAGCGCCCCGACGCCGACCCGCACGAGGCTGTAGGCGCTGCCCTCGTACAGAAGCATGACGCTGGCCGCAATCATGAGCCCGGCCGCCGCCGCGTTGGCCAGGCCCAGATTTCGGCGGGAGACGTTCTCAAAAACGAGAAACGGAAGGGCCCCGAGACCGGTCGCCACGGCCGTGAGGGCCGCGGCACACGTGACGGTGTATGCGTTGACGGGCATGGCGGAGCGTGTCTGAGTCCAAAGGGAGTCCCGTTCCCTGCAAACGAAAAACGGGAGCAGCGGGACAATGCCACTGCTCCCGTCGACCTCTCAGGATTCTCAAAAAGAGCCGTCCTCCTGGTCCTAGAAGTACAGCCCGATGTTCATGTTGAACGCCACGCGCCACTCATTGTCGTTGTTCTCCGCCATCACGCTGGAAAACCCATCGGCGGGATGGTTGAAGGGGTGGCCCTTGCTGACGTTCAGGTCCGTGTAGAGGAACAGCGGACCGGCAGTCGTGAGCATGCCCACGTCGTGCGTTACGTTGTCGTTCCAGCCGTCCACGTTTTTCGTCACCATACTGAAGTCGTAGTACGGCTTGAACTCCGAGATCGGGCCCAGCTCCACCGGAATGTGGTAGGCCAGGCTGGACGAATAGACGTCGTGCTCACTCGCCACCCGCTGCGGGAACGCATACGCCCCCATGACCACGAAGTCTTCGGCCCCGTAGTCGACGCCCGCAGTGTTGTTAAACGCCTGCTTCTCGGCATCCGTGAGCGGCGGATCGAACTCCTGCTTCGAGTACTGGAGCTTCGCATCGAAGCCGCCGTACCGTCCGTGCAGGTGTGCCGCCACGGCTCCGTGCCCACCGGTATCCCCGGTACTCTGATTGAGCAGCTGACCGCGCTGAGCGGACACGCCCACGTTCGTGGAGCCGAGGTTCCCGTGATCAAAGGTGTAGGCGACCTTGACGTTGAACTGGTGCTCTTCCCTGAGATCGGAGCGCAGGTCATTGCCTCCCGGAACGACCTCGTAGGCCGCCGCACTCACCGGCGCCACGTCGTAGGAGTAGCGCGAGAAGTCCTGACCGGCGAAGAAGTCCGTCTGCTCGGCGTTCATGTAGTAGGCCCCTTTCAGCTCCCAGTTGCCCGGCGTGACGATGGCCTTGATCCCGGCGTCGTAGTCGTCTTCCAGTCCGACGTAGTATGCACTGTTAAAGAACCAGCTGCTGGAGGCATACGGCTGGATGCCGAAGGGCACCTGACTGACGCCGACCTGGAACTGACGGCTGTCGCTGAATTCGTACCCGACCCAGCCGTGGTGGATGAAGAGGCCCCCAAACGACTCCGGATAAATGGCGTATTCGGTGTCGAAGATCAGTCCGCCGTACGAACCGCTGGCGTTGATTCGAAAGGTATCAAACGTAAAACCCCCATCTCCCAAAACACGGTCGTTCCCCTGTTCAAACGGTGTATTGTACGCCCGGAAGAGCGTATTAAAACGGAGGGACCCCCCAACACTGACCTCCAGGGTGGGCTCCTCCTGTGCAGCGGACTCGGCACTGCCCTCCGCGTTCTCATGCTCCTCGTTCTCGTCATCGTCCACGACCATCAAATCATCGGTGGTATCGGCCGGAACCAGAGGGGCGTCGGCGTGAGCGATGCCCGGCACCAGCAACCCGAGAGCAAGAAGGAGAGCAATTATGCTTTCAGAAAGGTGGTTCATAGGCATGAAATCGTGCTGTGGAAGAGAGCGATGTAGAACGTGGTAGTGGAACAGCCGAACCCCGGAATGGTCCACCGGTTGCGTGTAGATCAGAGGAAGAGAGTGCAACAATTCCGTGGGGTTCCTTTCTTCCTCTCGTCGATGCACACCGCCAAAAGCACACCCCCGGCTTCCGCGAAGAAACCGGAGGTGACTCTTTCCGACGGTATCCAGACAGAGCACTACGCCTCCTCGTCTCCCTGGCTCGACGAGAACGTCGCGTCGTCCGGCAGGTACTCAATCTCCTCGTCGGACGCGGCGCACTCCTCGGCCTGCTTCATCCACTGATCGACGTGCTCCGAATTGTTTTCAATCCACTGGGCGGCCGCTTCCTCCTTGCTCAAATCTCCTCGATCGTTGAAGGCATCCATGAGGCTTCCCACCTGCTCGTCGTTGGCCTCAAACTCCTTGAGGAAGCAGACGACCTCCCGGGGAAACGTCTCGATGAAGTCGTTGTCGACGATCGTAAAGATGTCCTCGGGCTCTCCCCAAATGTCAACGTTGTGCCCCGTTCGAGCGCCATCGACATACTTTATGTCATAGGCATTCCACTTCCAGTGGGGCTTCCACCCCGCAACGGCGATCGGCTCTTCGTCCTCGATCGCACTCTCCAGGGCCTGCCAGTTCGCCGGGCCGCTGGCGGCCGACACCGAAAACTCGTCGGCCATGTCGTACAGCTCGATGGTGCTTTCCATCTGCCCGTTAATGGCGGCCCCGGACTCGATGCCGTTGAGGGTCCCATCGAGCTCATCCGCGTAGTCCGCGAAGTCGGGGAACGTGTCGACCTCCACGTACTCCGGGACGACGACGCCCACCGAGGTCTCTTTATAGGTGTAGCCGAGCTTTTGAGACTGGTCCTTGTTCTTTTCCCAGGGCTCCTGGTGCGTCGTGGGGAGCCAGGCCTCGTTGAAGAAGTCGCGGTCTCCCTGGGCAACGGACGAGAAGGCAATCCCGCCGCCCTGCACCTCGCGCACGTCGACCTCCATGTCGTACCGGTTCTCCAGGATCTGCTCCTGCATGTAGGTCATCGCGAGACCCTCGATCCAGTTGACGGTAACCATGTTCATTTCGCGCGAGACCTCTCCGTCGCCGGAGCCGCCCCCGCAACCGGCCAGTCCGGTGGCGAGGAGTCCGACGGCCGCAACGGAAACGAGTAGGGAGCGCAGCAAACGTGATTGTGTGTTCATAGCGTGAGTCGTGGTGGTTTGGCAGAAGTACGATGAGTACGAAAACGAACGGGCGTACAAATCAAAACGGTACTACTGTGCCGACGAATGCGTCGCGTCGTCGGGCAACGGCTCAATGGGGTCCCCCGACTCAGCGCACTCGCGGGTCTGCTCCATCCACTGCGCCACGTGGTCCGGATTGTTTTCAATCCACTGGGCGGCTGCTTCTTCCTGGTTCAGGTCGCCCCGGTCCTTGAACGCGAACATGAGGCTTCCGACCTGATCGTCGTTGGCCTCGAAGGTTTGCAGAAAGCAAACGGCCTCCCGCGGAAACTCGTCGATAAACTCGTTGTCGACGATCGTGAAGATGTCCTCCGGAGCCCCGAAGACCTCTGTCTGGCCGGTCTGAGCCCCTTCCAGGTACTTCAGATCGAACTCGCTCCACTTCCAGTGGGGCTGCCAGCCTGTGACGACGATGGGCTCCTCGTTGTCGACGGCATTTTCGAGGGACTGCCACGTCGCGGGCCCACTGGACGCCACGACCTTAAACCCCTCTACGTCGTTGTCTTCGAGGATCTGGCGGGCCTGGTCGTTGACGTTGGCCCCCGACTCGATGCCATTGATCTGGCCGTTGAGTCCCTCTCGGAAGTCTCCGAGCTCGGAGACGTGCTCGATGTCCATGTAGGCGGGCACGGCCAGGCCGGCGGTCGTCCCCTTGTACGTGTAGCCGAGTTTCTGGAGCTGGTCCTTTTGTTCGTTCCAGGGATCTTCGTGGGTGGTCGGGAGCCAGGCCTCGTTGAAGAAGTCCCGGTCCCCCTCCGCGACGGACGAGAAGGCAATCCCGCCCCCCTGTACCTCGCGCACGTCCACGTTCATGTCGAGACTGTCCTCCAGGATGCGCTCCTGCATGTAGGTCATCGCGAGGCCCTCGATCCAGTTGACGGTAACAATGTTGAGGTCTCGCGACACCTCTTCGTCGGCCCCGCCGCATCCGGCGAGCCCGACGGTAAGGACGGCCAGCAGGCCGACGACGACAACGGATGATCGTGTAGCAGAAAATAAACGGTCCATACGCACACGGTTCGATTCGAAAGGTCGAAAAACGGCGGAGAACGATCCGCCCTGAAATGCAAATAAAAACTACCCGGTCGCGGGGGGGCTACTCCCGGCGCGCTCGCCGGCCGCCTGCGTCACGCGGTCGAGGAAAATGGCGAGAATCACGATGGCCAGTCCGCCCTCAAATCCAGTCGCAATTTGAAGCTGCTGAATGCCCGCAACGACAGGATCGCCGAGCCCTCCGGATCCAATCAACGCGGCAATGACGACCATCGAGAGGGCCAGGAGCACCGTCTGATTGATTCCCGCGAGAATGGTGGGAAGTGCCATCGGGAGCTCCACTTTAAAGAGTAGCTGGGAAGGTGTCGACCCGAAGGACTGCGCCGCCTCGATGGCCTCTTCGGACACCTGTCGAATGCCCAGATTCGTGAGGCGCACGCACGGAGGCGTCGCAAAAATGAAGGTGGCAATGACGCCGGGAACCGCCCCGAGCCCAAACAGCACGACGGCCGGAATCAGATACACGAAGGCGGGCATCGTCTGCATGAAGTCGAGAATTGGGCGGACCGTGGCGTCCACGACGTCGTTCTTGGCGGCCCAAATGCCCATCGGAATTCCGATGATCAGAGACAGGAGTGTGGCCGTCAGAATGAGGGCAAGGGTCTCCATCGTGATCTGCCAGAACCCCATTCCGATGATAATCTCCGTCCCGAAGAGCGTGAACTCGAACTGTTCGAGCAGGCCCATTCCAATCAGTGTAAAGAGGCCGACGCCTCGGGACGCCACCCACCACGCAAAGGCGGCGAACAGCAAAATCATGGCCCAACTCGGAAGAAAAAGCAACACCTCCTCGAGGACCGTGATCGTCGAGCCGATGCCGATCGAAATCGCCTCAAAGAGCGGCTCGAAGTTGTTCTGCAGCCAATCGATGAGCGCCTCGAATGCCTCCCCAATACTAAGGTCCATGATCGATCAGTCGGTGCTGTGCTGGAATCTGACGCCAGGAAAACCGGAGTTTACGCGGTCTCGGCTTTCTCTTGCTCCGTCTCTCGAGTCCTCGTGATGGTGCTCGCGTTCCGGCTCACCTCCTCCATGACGGACGTGCGGCTGAGCACGCCCTGCAACGTGCCGCCCGAGTCCCGAACGGCAATCGGATCGGTGCTTTCGAGCACCTTCGGAAGGGCCTCGGCAATGGAGGTGTGGGGAGACACCGTCGGGCTCTCCTCTCCCAACTGCTCCCGCTCCCCGTCCCGCGGCTCTCGCATCACCGATTCGACCGGAATGACCTTCGTCCGATCCACGTTTTGAACGAAGGAACGCACGTAGTCGTCGGCCGGATCGGTTAGAATCTCCGTCGGGGTCCCCACCTGTGCGATCAGACCATCCTTCATGATCGCAATGCGGTCGCCCATCTTGAGCGCCTCGTCCAGGTCGTGGGTAATAAAGAGAATCGTACAGGCCGGATCCCACTGCCGCTGAAGGTCCAACAACTCGTTCTGCATCTCCTCGCGAATGAGTGGGTCGAGCGCACTGAACGCCTCGTCCATCAGCAAAATCTCGGGGTCGTTGACGAGCGCCCGCGCCAATCCCACTCGCTGTTGCATTCCTCCGCTGAGCTGACTGGGATCGCTGGCCTCGTATCCCTCCAGCCCCACCAACTCCAGGCTGCGGCGGGCCTTGTCCCGCCGTTTTTCTTCCTCGACGCCACTTACCTCGAGCCCGTACTCGACGTTGCCGAGCACGCTTCGATGCGGGAACAGACCGAAGTTCTGAAACACCATCGACATCTTCGTCCGCCGAAGCTGCCGCAGCTCGTCTTCGTCAAATGCGGTGACGTTTTCGCCGTGGACGCGAACCGTCCCGAACGTAGGCTCAATGAGCCGATTTACACACCGGAGAAGCGTGGACTTGCCGCTCCCCGACAGCCCCATCACGACGAAGATCTCCTGCTCCTCCACCTCAAACGTCGCGTCGTTGACGGCAATGACGGAACCGGTTTCCTCCTTTACCTCGGCCTTCGACAACCCTTCCTCCTGCGAAAGACGTCTAGCCGCCTCCGGGTCACCCCCAAATATTTTCCAAAGTCCCTCCACCTCAATGACTGCCATGGCGCATCGAATACTTTGAAGAAAGCGATCGAAAGAAGGTGCGAACGTCGCCCAATCTCCTCTCCAGCGATTCAGCCGCCGGGCTCTTGCATAGCATCGTACCTTATTAGCCCTTTGAGGGAATCATGTTTACAGAAATGGGTACGTTCTGCCCTCTACTCCCCACTTTCATGTAACCTTATCGAGAAATGCTGATATTTACCTTTATTCCCCTCGATTCTGCCCCCTATCGATTTCACGACGCTGTGTGGGAGGCATTCTACATGACAAAAATTCTGGAATGTAAGTCATCCTGAGCGGAGCGAAGCGAAGTCGAAGGATCTCTTTGAAGGTAGCGGAAACGAGATTCCGAAGGACGCATCCTTTCCTGTAGATTCCGCTTTCTTTGAGGAGATTCTTCAGTCGCAAGCTCCTTCAGAATGACCAGTCTTGTCGCGATTGTTGTCTACGGCTACCCACTCGAATTTTTGTCGTGTAGTTTCGTGTGGGAAGAGCACCCACACACCGGTCCACCAACGCCCTACACGGACAGCCGTCTCCGCCATTAACACTGTCCCTCCCGTTCCCTATATTTGTCCGCAACACGAGCCCTCTTGACCTTTCAACCGATTCGCTTGATCTCATGAGCTCCGAAACTGACGACCGCGTGTCCCGGCGGCGCTTTCTCCAATCGGTCGGCATTGCCGGCGTAGTCGGCGCCGGCGGTTCGCTGCTCGCCGCGTGCGGCGGCTCCGACGACTCGGGCGACGGTGACTCCGGCAGTTCATCGACGGCCTCGTCTGATTGCTCGGACCTGTCCGACCTCTCCGAACAGGAAAAGAAGCAGCGCAGCCAGATGGTCAAGTCGCTGAAGTACGTCGAGGAGACGCCCCAGGAAGATAGAGACTGCGCAAACTGCCAGCTCTACATCCAGGAGGAGTACGGAGAAGGATGCGGCGGGTGCCAGCTCTTCCCGGGCCCGGTGGCGGCAAACGGATACTGCAACTCGTGGGCCCCTGCAAGCTGATTGCGGACCGGGCCCTTCGACCTCGACTCGTGGTTTCTCTCTCGATCATTCGTCTGACCCATGCCTGCCGACGCGTCTGCTTCTGACTCTGCCTCGTCCCCCGAGCACGACGACGGCATCGTGCGCGAGATTTCCCACGAGGAGTTCGACCCGGTCGGGACGCTTGCCGTTACGGGGGCGTATTTTCTCCTGCTTCTCGTGCTCTACGCCCTGATGTACTTCGTCGAATTCGCGGCGCGCAGTCCGTCGATCATTGAGTAGCGACACAGCGTCTCTGCCGTGCGCTCTCGCCAAATACGCAGCGTGACATACGGGGTCGACGCACGCGAGCGGCGGCTTCCCCCCGAACAGCTACGCCTGACGCCCTACCATGCACATCCACCGATTCGAAAAAATCTGGATCGGCCTTTCGCTCTTCCTGATTGCGTGCTTTATCGGGATCGTAATGTTCGGCTTTACGGTCCTGGACCTGAAGGTCCCGGGCGGAAGCCGATCGGGTGAAACGGTCGATCCGCAGACGGTCCTCTCGGAGGGCCCCTTCGCTGAACCGGGCGTTCGAAAGACCAGCGACGACCACTATGAGGTCTACATGGTGGCCCAGCAGTTCCTCTTTCGCCCGAGCTCCGGACAGCCCCTGGTGTTGCCGCAGGACACCCGGATCACCTTCCACGTAACGAGCCCGGACGTCATCCACGGGTTCGAGGTCGTGGGAAGCAACATCAACGCCATGGCCATCCCCGGCCAGATCGCGACCTTTACGACCATCTTCCCGAAAACCGGCACCTACGGCGTCGTCTGCCACGAGTACTGCGGGGCCGCCCACCACACGATGCAGGGCGAGATCGAGGTCGTTCCAAAATCCGAATACGACGAAAGCAACCTGGTCAACTCGGGCTCCAGCTGAGGCCGCCCCGTCGCCATTGATCTTTCCTGACGACATTCCAACTCGGAACCGGCAGAACCAATGACCTTCGTTGATCGGTACCCCGACGCCACTCGCATCGTCAAGGCGTCCTTCATCGTCGCCTTCTCGGCCCTCGGCATTGGGGGATTGTTCGGTCTCATTCAGGCCCTGCACCGGACCGGGGCCTTCCGGGGCTTCATCTCCTCCGTCCAGTACTACGACGTGCTCACGGGACACGGCGTCCTGCTCGCCCTCGTCTTCACGACGTTCTTCATCGTGGGCCTCTACCAGTGGGGCGTCTCTCGGAGCCTCGACCGGGAGCCCGAAAACATGACGTTCACCTGGGCCTGGTTCTGGATCATGACCGTGGGAACCGTCCTCACGACAGCGGCCATCCTGGGCGGCCTCGTCCCGGGGAGCGGCATGAGCGCTGCGGTCCTCTACACGTTCTATCCCCCCCTGCAGGGCCACCCCCTCTTCTACATCGGCGCCGCGCTGCTGGTGATCGGCTCGTGGCTGGCCGGGGTCGATTGGTTCATCTCGTTCCGCCGCTGGCGCGAGGACCACCCCGACGCGTCGATCCCGCTGCAGACCTACATGGTGCTCTTCACGATGCTCATGTGGTACATCTGCTCCCTCGGGGTGGCGCTCGAAGTGGTGGTCCTGCTCATTCCCTGGTCGCTCGGGCTCGTCACCAACATCGATCCGCTGCTGCCGCGAACGCTGTTCTGGTACTTCGGCCACGCGGTGGTGTACTTCTGGCTGCTGCCGGCCTACTTCGTCTGGTACTCCATCCTGCCGAAGCTCTCCGGCGGCCGCCTCTTCAGCGACTCGCTCACGCGGATCGTCTTCATTCTCTTCCTCCTGCTGTCCACGCCCATCGGCTTCCACCACCAGTACGCCGACCCGGGCATCCAGCTGGGCTATAAGCTGTGGGCCGTCATCGCGACGCTCTTCATTCTGCTGCCGAGCCTCATGACAGCCTTCACCGTCATCTCGAGCATGGAGCACGGCGCGCGGCAGCGCGGCGGCGAGGGCTACTTCGCCTGGATGGGTGCCCTCCCCTGGAACCGACCCGCCTTCGTGGGCTGCGCCCTGGCCGGCATCATGTTCGCCGCCGGCGGCTTCAGCGGCATGATCAACGCGTCGCTCAACATTGACATGCTCATCCACAACACGGCGTGGATTCCCGGCCACTTCCACCTCACGGTGGGCACGGCCACGGCCCTCACGTTCATGGCCATCACGTACTGGATCCTGCCGCAGCTCACCGGCCGCACGCTCAAGTTTAAGAAGCTGGCCCTCGCACAGCCCTACACCTGGTTCGTGGGCATGACGCTCATGTCCAATGCCCTGCACCGCGCCGGGCTGGCCGGCATCCCGCGCCGAACGGCCGAGCCGGAGTACCAGACCGTCACGTACGATCCCCCGTTCGGCACCGTGAGTGAGATGCAATGGCAGGTGGCCGTCGGCGGCACCATCCTCTTCATCTCGCTCCTCTTCTTCCTCGTGGTCGTCGTGGCGAGCTGGTACGGGGGCGAGGACGTGGACAAGCCCGTCGACGACACGCTCCCACCCCCGCTGAGCGGTCCGGAGCACTCGCCGAAGATCCTGGACAACATGAAGCTGTGGATCGGCATCGCCGTCCTGCTCGTGGTTCTTGCCTACACCCTGCCGCTGGCCGACATGGTGATGGACGGCCTCTTCTCGCCGGGCGCACCGCCGTCGCCGGTATAACGGCGTATTTCGTAGTCCGTATTGCGTATTCAACTCGGCATCCCCCGTCCCGCAATATGGACTATGCAACTTGCCCGTCAGTGTCCCGCTCTTTCACCGATCACAACTGACTTTTGGGTGCCCACAACACGTCCTCTCCCGAGCGAAACGATTTCGCGGAGGAGTCCCCTGTTTCTTCCTCCCCCGAATCGGACGCCTACGAGAAGTGGCTCGTGCGCATCCTCCTGACGCTCGCGTTCGGCCTGGCGTTCGGGATCGAGGGCATGACGCTCATTCGCTCGCTGGTGATCGACGACGAGGCCTCCACAGAGCAGACTGCTACGGAGCAGCGGCCCACGCTGGCGGAGGGCGACATTCTGGTGCCGTCTCTCGATCCACCGGTCCGGGCCCGCCGCCTCCAGCTCCAGGCAACCGATCGGGAGTGGACCTTTACCCTGAGTGCCCGGCCCGACAGCGCCTCTGAGCAGTCCTACACGCTGACGTTCGACCGCCTCACCACGGGCGACGGCACGGCGCTCACCACGGCCCCGAGCCACACGTGGGTCGCCGGGGACACCGCGTCCTTTTCGGCGTCGTGGGCCCTGCCCGTCGGCCAGCGCCCGGACGCCCTCACCGTCACCGCGACCGTTCAGCACTCGCCGGACTCGACGACGTCCGTCACCCGCCGGATGGACGTGGGCCACGTGCCCGTGCGGATGCAGTGAGGGATCAGCGTTACTGGAATGCTCGCGCCGAATTGCCCACCACCAGCAGGCTGCTCGCCGCCATGGCGAGGGCCGCGGCCAGCGGATTGAGCCAGCCCCCGATGGCCAGCGGGATCGCGACGGCGTTGTAGCCGAAGGCCCAGCCCAGGTTCTGCCGGATGCGGCGTCGGGTGGCCCGGGCCAGATCCAATACCTCCGGCAGGCGCACGAGGTCGTCGTCCAGAATGACGACGTCGGCCGAGTCGGCGGCGAGGGCGGTGGGGCCGAACGCCACGCCGAGATCGGCGGCGGCCAGGGCCGGGGCGTCGTTGCTGCCGTCGCCCACCATGGCCACGGGCCCGTGCTCGGCCCGCCACTGCCGGAGGAGGGCCCGCTTCGCCTCGGGCCGCACCTCGGCAAACACCGCGTCGATCCGCGGGTCGGTGCGAAGGGAGGTGACGGCGGCCTCGTGGTCCCCCGTGCACACCCCGACGCGCACCGTCCCGTCGAGCCGATCGAGCACAGCATCGGCCTCTCCGCGAATCGTGTCCCCCACCACGAAGAGCCCGCGGGCCTCCCCGGTCTCTCCCACGACCACGGGCACCTGCGCACTCTCGACGGCCCGCTCGGCGCGTTCGACCAGCGCAGAGGGGATCGCCCCGCCCCACTCCCGGTACGCGTCCGGATGCCCGACAAACACGCGCGTCCCGTCGACCGTCGCCGCAATGCCGCGCGGATGGGTCTCGACCTCGCGCACCTCGGCCTCCGTGCCCGCGGCCGAGTGTGCCACCGCCTCGCCCACGGGGTGGGACGAGTAGCGCTCGATCGCCCGCCCCGATTCGAGCGTCGCCGGATCCCCCACGGTGTCCCGCACTTCCATCCGGCCGGTGGTGAGCGTGCCCGTCTTGTCGAACGCGACGACGCCGAGGTCGGCCGCCTGCTCGAAGACCCCGGCGTGCTTGACGACGATGCGGCGCTCGAGGCCGGCGCGCGTCCCCGCCGCCACGGCCAGCGGCGTCGCAAGGCCGAGCGCACACGGACACGAGACGATGAGGACCGTCAGGCCGCTCAGGAGTGCGTACGGCACGGGTTCTCCCAGCCCGATCTGCAGGGCTACCGCCCCGGCACCGAGCCCCAGCACGAGGGGCACGAAGATTGAGGCCAGGCGATTGGCCACCTGCGGGACGCCGGGGGTGCCGGCCTGAATCTCCCACATGACGCGCACCAGGCGGTCGAGCGTGCTCTGCGCCCTCTCGCCCACCCGCACGTCGACCGCGTTCGTCTGGACCACGCTGCCGCCGACGACGGGGTCGCCCTCTGTCTTCGACACGGGCCGCGCCTCGCCCGTCATCAGCGACTCGTCGACCGTCACCCGTCCCTCGATCACGGTGCCGTCGACGGGGATCCGCTCGCCCTGCCGCACCCGCACCCGATCGCCGGGACGGAGGGCGTCGACGTCGACCGGCTCGGCCCTCCCGTTCTCCTGCACGCGGCGCGCGGTGTCGACCTGCTCGCGCGTGAGGTCGGCCAGCAACCCGGTCGCCCGCGCTTTCATGCGGCCCTCGAACCAGCGACCCAGACTCACCACGAAAATGATGACGACCGCCACGTCGAAGTAGACTTCTGTCTCGCCCAGGAGCAGCGCCCCGGTGCTGTAGAGGTAGGCGCTCGCCGCCGCAATCGACACCAGCAGGTCCATGTTCGGCGTCAAAACGCGCAGGCTCACCCCCGCACTCCGGAAAATCGGCCAGCCGGTGACGGCGAGCACGACGGTCGTGGCCACCCACACGTTGCCCAGGACGTACCGCGCAAACTCGCCCTCCAGGGCCACGACGCTGCCTCCCCCCGCATAGACCGGGTAGAGAAAGACGACGTACCACACCATCACCATCATCGTGAAGAAGCCCCCGAAGAGGAGCCGGGCGACGGTGCTCGACGCTTCGTTTTCCGTCGACGGATCGAGCGTGGCCCTGTACCCGCCCCGGGTCAGGAGGGAGGCGAGGTCGGACTCGGAGCGGCGTCCTCCGTCGTAATGGAGACGCACCATCTCGGAGGAGTAGCTGGCCTCCGCCCGGTAGACGTCCGGCTCCTGTTCCGCCACTGCTTCCAGAAAGGCCTCACACGCCGTGCAGTGCATGCCCTGCACGTGCAGAAATGCCTCGTCGGCATCATCGGGCACAGACGAAGCGCCGGGCTCTGCCCCATTCAGTCGCTCGCGCACGGCCGCCGCGTCTTCCTCATCAAGCGCCCCGAGCGTCCGGTACACCTCGCGGCAACCGGGACAGCAGAACGTTCCGTCGACGTCCTCGCCCGTCACCGGCGGGGCCGGCGTCGGCAGGTCGCAGAGCGTGCACTGCTCGGCCTCTTCGTCCGCAACTGCACCGTCGACAGCTGGATCGGGCATGTCCCGTGGCGGGAGAGTCAAGAAAGACGTCGCTTCTCGTAAACAACCCTGCTCCGGGGAATTTCCAGGTCGGACGGGCAATTTCACGTGGGGCAATCCCCGAAATCAGTCCTCTCCGATTGTGTCCGGCGGCGTGGCAACCCACTCGATCCGCCCGCACCGGTCACAGGTACGGGGGGTGGCCTCGGGAGCAGAATACTCGGCGTCGAACAGCGCGGCGGAGGGGGACACGAGCGTCACCGTGTCCTCGACGAATTTTCCGTGCCCGCAGTGCGGACAGGAAATCCGCCGGTCCGCCGCCCGATAGCGACGAGGCGTTTTCTCTTGCTCAACGTTCCCGAACCAGTCCGTCCCGCTCACGTCGCGAGGACGTGTCTGAAAGCAGTTGAGTCGAGGGTCGGCCTTCTCCCCAGAACGTGTCCTCCCCAGCTGTTTTTCTATAGGACCCACCCGCCTGTCCTCCGTTAAGCGTCCATAGAGGAGGACCGCCCGGCGAACGCCTTCGTACGGAAGCAGTAGAGCAGATCAATCGATCCTCTCCCACGAATCGTTCCCGTTCCTCATGTCTACGGACCCCTCCGACGAAGCCATCGACACCGTGGCCGACGGCCTTCGCCTCCAGGTCGGCGATCTGCCGGGCGACTACGCGCCGTCGCTCCTGAAGGCCAAGCCGGCGGCCTACGTCGTGGGCTTTACCGCCGGGGTCAGCCGCGCCCTGGGTCTTTCGGTGGGCAACCACACGATTCGCACGCTGGAACGGGGAACGCGACAGGGCCTTCCCCGCGAGGGCGACCTCGGGCAGCGGCTCGCCGACATCGCCACCGGCATCATCCTCGACGGCTCGGTCACCAGCGACCCGGAGCTCGACGAACTTCGGGAACAGGGGGAAGAAGAAGGACGGGCGTTCGTCGAAGATCGCTCGCCTCCCTCCCTCCTCCACGACCTGGTCTACGACGAATGAGCGCATGGGTGCGCGGGAGTTGAGAGCACTGAGGTCCGAACTCAAGCGAGAGTCGATGCAGGCGACGGCGCCCCTCCTTCCCGGCT
>CAZCUZ010000021.1:27268-36777 GCA_964502085.1 uncultured Salinivenus sp.
AGGTCCGAACTCAAGCGAGAGTCGATGCAGGCGACGGCGCCCCTCCTTCCCGGCTGGGCATCGAACGATTCTCCCCTACATCCGCTCTCCGGGACGCACGACGTTCACGACACTCCCCGGCAGATCCGGAATCCAGCATCCCCGAGCCTGGGTGCACTCAAAGTCGGCCGGGCCCTGCCATTCCGGAAGCTCAATGGTCGTCACTTCGCCGGTGCCGTCGTCGCCGACGACGTGGAGTGCAGCCGTCGGATCCGAGGCTCCTTCGACGCCCCAGTCGGAAATCAAAACGCGACCGTTCGGACGGAGAACCACCCCGTCGAAGCGCCCGCCCTCGACGAGCGTCCGAGTGGACGTCTCTTCCACCGCTCCGTCCTCATTCAGGGAGAGCGTCCAGAGCTGTCCGCCCTGATCGCCGCCGAAGGTCACGGCGTAGAGCACCCCCTCGGAGGCCGAATACTTGAGGCCGTTTACGCCCGGGACGTCAACGTCGAGCGCCGTCGCCGTGCCCGCATCCAGATCCACGCGGTAGATCCGTCCCTGATTGGAGCCGGACGCGAGGAGCGTCTGGTCGTCCATGACCGCAACGTCGTTCAAAAACGACACGCCCTGGTCTTCGAGGCTCACCTCGGTGACTTTCGTCCGGTCCTCGAGACTGAAGCCCACGACCCGGTCAATGTCGGCCGTGTAGAGCCGATCATCGAGGACGACCGTCCCTTTCGGGGCGTGGAGGGTCGCATCATCGGAGGCAGAGGGGAGGAATCGCAGCGTTTCGATGGTGCCGTCCGCCGCCAGACGGGTAATGAAGCCGTCGCCGTCCTTCTCGGAGGGCGCCAGTTTCTTTCCTATGTTCGCGGCGTAGAAGGTCTCCCCCTCTGCATCCACGGCCACGCTCTCCGGATGCTGAAGTCCATCGATGGTCCGCCCGTCCGACGGCTCCTGCGCAACGGCAGACACCGACAGGAGCAGCATGATCGAAAGAAGCGACGCAAACCGAACACGAAAGAGCATGACGGTTGAGGAACGGGTTTTCGAAAGAGAACGCAAGTGTAGTGCGACGAATGCCCCTCTACCTCACGTAATGCGAATCACGCTTCACGTTTCACGGAGGTAAAATATGTAGTCGGTCGGAGGCGGGGCAATGTCGGCCTCACGGAGCACAAGTGCAATCTGGGCGCGGTGATGGGTGCCGTGGTTCACTACGTGTGTGAGAACGTCCCGCAGCGGCGTCTCAAAGGGGGTGCCTTTGGAGTTGGTGTAGGAAATGGACTGATCGAGGTCCTCGTATTCCTTCAGAACCGTCTGCCACCGCTGCGTGCTTGCCTCAACCCGCTCGGCACAGGCCGAAATCGGCTCTGTGGCCCAAAAATCGAGCTCGGCGTGATCGGTCTTCTGAACCCGTCCGTACCACACGTCCTGCGCCCTGAGCAGGTGACTGAACAGTTCGACCGCCCGCTCCGGCACGGCGTCGGCCGACTGCATCACGTCGAGGATGCGCCCGCTGGCCCAGTGGTTGTATCGAATGAGCGAGTCAAAGTCCTGAATCGTGCGGGACGAAGAAGCGGACATGATGGAGACCGAAGGATATTAATCTGAAGACCAAGCACCCTCTAACATTGATATCCTTACTCTGCTTGTCAATCTCGATTCTCGAATCAACGAGCCCAAGATGCACTGAATCGACGTCCGGTCGAACCGACCGCCCTTCTCTCTCGATCCTCACCTTTCCCCACTCTCCCTTCGCCGACTCCCCTTTCGCCCCTGTTTTTCGCAAATGTACTCGAACAGTCCGCCCCCGTCCTCGTACCGGTGGTCATAGCGCCAGTGACTTCCTTCTCTGCATGCCCTACGAACTCGCTTTCCGTCGCCCATGTACGAGTCTTTGGACCTTCCGGACACCAACATCCTCGGCTTTCACCTCAGCGACACGCTGACGGAGGACGATCACGACGAGCTTGCGTCGGAGCTGCGAGACACGATCGAAGAACACACGACGGCCCGTGTGGTGTTCGAAATCGACGACGTAGACGGATGGGAGCCTGAAGAGAAATGGAACGACCTCGCCCTCGACATTCGCCACGTCCAGGACCTGGACAAGGTGGCGGTCATTGGGGACGACGTCTGGGAGCCGCTGATGGAAAAGATTGAGCTGCTCTTTCCGATGTCGCAGGTCCAAACCTACGACGCCGACGACCGCGAGGAGGCCCTGGAGTGGATTCGCGGCGACATGGACGTGCCCGGCATCGGCCCGGGAAGCGTGCCGGACCCGACGGCCGGCGCCCAGGACGAAGACGAGTAGCCCGATGGACGACGTCCCCGACCTCTCCGACGTAGAGGCCGCCGTCCTCCAGGCGGTGCACGCGGAAGGAAGCATTGACCTGTACGCCCTCGCTCGGACCGTGGGCACCGGTCCCCGCACGGCACAGAAGGCCGTCCAACGCCTCTCCACACAAAAACTCGTCCTCGTTTCCGAGCGTGGGGTCCAGATCCACTGCACGCCCACCGGTGAAGACGTCGCGCGAACACTTCGGAACCGTCGGTAACCCGCGCTCATAGCGGCCGATCACCGACGCAAACAAAAAAGCACCCTCCCGCGAATGGAAGAGTGCTTTTGGAGCCAACGACCGGACTCGAACCGGTGACCTGTCCCTTACGAGGGGACTGCTCTACCAGCTGAGCTACGTTGGCTTGAGTGCCAAACCGAAGCGATCACCCCATTTTCCGGAGAAATATTCACGTTCGGCCTCGGGGCAAAGATCCCACCCGTCCGCGCTTTCACGACCGATTAACGCAGATCCGGCCCTCAGTTTGCTCGCCTGCAAACGGGGCCTCGCTGCGAGGAAATTCAGACCGACTTCCCTCTCCCTGATCCGTCCCCCGACCTCCTGACTCGTGACCCGTAAGGTCACCGCAGGGCATCGGTCCCACTTGAAAGTGGACCCTTCCGCCGAACCCTCGTCTTCCGCCCTCGGCTCTCCCTCATGATCGACCTCGACGCCGTCACCAAGCGCTACGGGAGCGAGCACGCCGTCCGGGACCTCTCTCTGCAGGTCCCTGCCGGACAGACGACCGTGCTCATCGGCCCCTCGGGGAGCGGCAAGTCGACCCTGCTCCGGCTCATGATCGGCCTCACGCAGCCGGACACGGGAACCGTTACGGTGGAGGGGCAGCCGCTCACGCACACGAACGTGCAGGCCGTTCGGCGCCGCATGGGGTACGTCATTCAGGAGGGCGGTCTCTTCCCCCACCTCACGGGCCGTGCCAACGCCGCACTCATGGCCCGGCACCTCGGCTGGTCGCAGGATCGCATCGACGCTCGCATTGAGGAGCTCACCCGCCTGGTACAGCTCGACCCGGACCGCCTCTCGCAGTACCCAACCGAGCTGTCCGGCGGCCAGCGCCAACGCGTAAGCCTCATGCGCGCCCTGATGCTCGACCCCGACGTGCTCCTGCTCGACGAGCCGCTCGGCGCGCTCGATCCTATGATCCGAGCCGACCTCCAGGACGACCTGCGTGCCATCTTTCGGCGCCTCGGCAAAACCGTCGTCTTCGTCACGCACGACATCGGCGAGGCCGGGTTCTTCGGCGACCACGTCGTGCTGCTACACCAGGGCACGATCGAACAGCAGGGCCGAATGTCGACCCTCGTCACCGACCCCGCCTCGGCCTTCGTCACGGACTTCATCCAGGCCCAGCGCGCCCCACTTGAGAATTTGGATGACGAGGGTCGAGGATAGAGGATCGAACCTCCAAAAGCTCCGAATACTATGAACGTGCTTTCGATCCTCCATTCTCGATTCTCCATCATCCTCCTGCTAACGGCACTGCTCGTGGCCCCGGCACACGGACAGACCACGGATTCCACACTCACGGTCAGCTCCAAAAAGTTTACCGAGAGCGTCATCCTGGGCTGGATGGGCACCCATCTGATGCGAGCCGAGGGGCTGTCGGCCACGCACCGAGAGGAACTGGGCGGGTCCCGCGTGCTGTGGGATGCCCTCGTGCGGGGCGACGTCGACGCGTATCCCGAGTACACGGGCACGCTGCGCCGCGAAATCCTCGCCGACCGGTCGATCCCGTCCCACCCCGACAGCCTGCGCGCCGTCCTGGCCGACCTCGGCGTGGGCATGACCGATCCGCTCGGCTTCAACAACACCTACGCCCTCGGCATGCGCGCCGATCACGCCGACTCGCTCGGCATCGAAACGATCGGCGACCTGCGCGAGCACCCCAATCTCCAGCTCGGCTTCTCGAACGAGTTCATGGACCGGTCCGACGGCTGGCCCTCGCTCAAACGAGCCTACGACCTGCCGCACTCGGCGCGAGGAATTGACCACGACATCGCCTATCGGGGCCTCGCCAACGGCCAGCTCGACGTCATCGACCTCTACTCGACCGACGCCGAGATCGAGCGCCAAGACCTCCGCGTCCTGCAAGACCCCCGGAATCACTTTCCCAGCTACGAGGCCCTTTTCCTCTATCGCCGCGACCTCACGACGCGGGCCCCCGCGGCCGTCTCGGCCCTTCGGCAGTTGGAAGGGGCCATCCCGGCCGACACAATGCAACGGCTCAACGGCCGCTCCAAGATCGACCAGGCGGACGAGGGAGAGGTAGCCGCCGATTTCGTCAACGAACTCTTCGGGCTATCGAGTACGGCCGACACAGACACGCGCTGGGAACGCCTTCGCCGCTACACCGCCGATCACCTCGTGCTGGTCGGCTTTTCCCTCGGCCTTGCCATTCTCTTCGGCATTCCGCTGGGCATCACCGCCGCGAAGCGCCGATTCCTCGGTCCCGGCATCCTCCTGGTCGTGGGTATCATCTATACGATCCCGGCGCTCGCCCTGCTGGCCATGATGGTGCCGCCGCTCGGACTGGGCCGCGTGCCCGCCGTGACGGCCCTCTTCCTCTACAGCCTGCTCCCGATCGTGTGGACGACGTACACGGGCCTGAAGGACCTTTCGCCGCCGCTGATGGAGTCCGCCGAGGCGCTGGGGCTCTCGGCGGGGGCGAAGCTGTGGCGCGTGGAGCTGCCGCTGGCGGCGCGGTCGATCCTGGCCGGCATCAAAATCGCTGCCGTCATCAACATCGGCGCAGCCACGCTCGGGGCCCTCATCGGCGCGGGCGGCTACGGCCAGCCCATCCTCACCGGCATCCGGCGGGCCAACCTCGGCCTCATCCTGGAGGGCACCGTGCCGGCGGGTGTGCTCACCCTCCTCGCGCTGGTCCTGCTGGAGGGCCTGGAGCGGGCCCTGCTGCCCCGCTCGATGGGGTCGTAGGGGCCGGACACAGGAGAGAAGAGCACGCGGGGGCGTGGGGGGAAGAGTGCTTCGGCGCGGATGCGAGCGAGGACGAGGCGGAAGAAAGATTCGCCCCATTTTTTCGACGCTCTCGGCACCACGACGGCCCATGCTCGTTGCCTCCCGCTGTCGTTCCGTGAACTGTCCTTCGCCCCCTCCATGCCCGACGCTCTCGAACAGCTCCGCGCCCACCTCGCCCCGATCGAAGACCTGAAGGCCGCCGCGGCCGTGCTGGCCTGGGACCAGGAGACGTTCATGCCCGACGGCGGAGCGGAAGCCCGCGCCCGGCAGCTCTCCACCCTCCAGTCGACGGCCCACGAGCGGTTCGTGTCGGAGAAGACGGGCACCCTCCTCGACCGGGCGACCGAGGCGGTCGAGGACGCCGATCCGCTCGACGACGACGCGAGCCTCGTGCGCGTCACCCGCCGCGAGTACGAGCGCGACCGCTGCGTGCCCTCATCCCTCGTGGCCGAGCTCTCCGAGGCCACCTCGCGGGCCAAGCAGGCCTGGAAGAAGGCGCGAACGGAGGACGACTTCTCGATCTTCGCCCCGCACCTGGAAACGCTCGTCGAGCTCTCGATCGAAAAGGCCGAGGCCATTGGCTACGAGGAAGAGCCGTACGACGCTCTGCTCGAGGAATTCGAGCCCGGCCTCACGACGACGGAAGTCGCCGATACGTTCGAGACGTTGCGCGACGACCTCGTGCCCCTCGTCGACGCCATCGCCGATGCGCCACAGCTGGACGACGATCTCCTCCACCGCTCCTATCCCCAGGAGAAACAAAAGCAGCTCGGGGAGCAGGTGCTCCAGGATATTGGCTACGACTTCGACCGGGGCCGGCAGGATGTGTCGCCCCATCCGTTCACGACCTCCTTCTCGGTCGACGACGTGCGCATCACCACGCGCTACGACGAGTCCTTCTTTCCCTCCGCCTTCTTCTCGATGATCCACGAGGGCGGGCACGCTCTCTACGAGCAGGGCATCGCCCCCAATCTCGACCGCACGCCGCTGGCCAACGGGGCCTCGCTGGGCATTCACGAATCGCAGGCACGCCTCTGGGAGAATCACGTGGGCCGGAGCCGCCCGTTCTGGCGACACTACTTTCCGACGCTGCAGGACGCGTTTCCCGACGCCCTCGGTGACACCGGTCTCGACGCCTTCTACCGGGCCGTCAACCGGGTCGAGCCCTCCCTCATCCGCGTGGAGGCCGACGAGGTGACCTACAACCTGCACGTCATGCTCCGCTTCGAGCTGGAGCGCGGGCTGATCGACGGCAGGGTGGCCGTGAACGACCTCCCCCCGCTCTGGAACGAGGCAATGGACGACTACCTCGGCGTGGTGCCCGACACCGACGCCGACGGCGTGCTGCAGGACGTACACTGGTCGATGGGGGCCTTCGGCTACTTTCCCACCTACACACTCGGCACGCTCACGGCCGCGCAACTCATGGGCACCCTCCGCAAAGATCTGCCCGACCTCGACGAGCGGCTGGTCGAGGGCGACGTCAGGCCCCTGCTCGACTGGCTCCGCACGCACGTCCATCGGCATGGTCGGAAGATGACGGCGCCGGAGCTGCTCGAGCGGGGGACGGGCCAAGAACTATCCGCCGGTCCCTGGCTCCGCTACGCCCACGGCAAATTTGGGCCTCTCTACGACCTCGAGTAGCGGCTACTCCCGGGGGACTTCTGAGTCCTGCTCCCGTTTTGAGAGCTGAGTCCCTTCCTGAACGAGCCGGTCGCGCGCCAGAAAGTGGCGTAGGCAGCGACGGGCCGCCCCTGTGTCGAGGCCCTCTTCCTCTGCGACCTGAAAGAACGCCGGAAACGAAAACGAAGACGGCAACACCCGATAGAGCCGTTCGGTCGACGGCGGCCGATCCGGCATCGCTGTGATGCTCCCCCCTTCTTCCTCAAGCGTCATCAGTAGATCGTCGACGAGTTGAGAATGCGTGAGGCGACGCCGAAGCACCCGATTTTCTTCGAGGAGCTCCGTCCGCTCGGTTTCTAAGTGCTCCACACGATCGCGGAGCGTCTGAACCGCGTCCCTCAACGTCTCAATCCGTTCCAGAAGATGAAGGCGGGTGGTCGGCGTGGGAAGATCCTGAGTTCGCTCCATGGTCGACTCGGTAGAGATTGGTCTGCCTCCAGCGAAGAAGACGCCTTGACACTTCCCCCTTCAAGGAACACCAAACGTCGCCCTGTAAAATGCCGCCCCCCCGCCGAAGTTACGGGTAGCGACCGCACTTACAGAAGGTTGGTAGCTATGGAGCATCCGCCGCTTCGGATTTCGCTCGTTGCCCCCCGCTGGGCCACGCGTCGCAGGTCGTGCAATACGCTGTCCCCCATCTCGTGCCACACGCGATTGACCCGGCGTAGCTCCTCTATCGTTTCGACGAGCCGAACATCGTGATCGGTGGAGACCGGCACAGAGACGATCGACCCGGATAGAAACGCAGGGGAAGGGTCGGCGGGCGTTCTGCAGGCTTTTCCTTTCCCCTGCCCCGCCACGTCCCCCGTGCGTTATTTCTTACCGGAGACGCGGCGTCAGGGGCTCATTTCCGAAACGTGTCCGGCCCCCGTTCGTACGGCGGACAGTTCTGTAACGCGGATCAACGCTCAGACGGACCATGGCGCAAGACGTAGCGACGAAAGACTGGACGCCGCGCTCGTGGCGCTCCAAGGAGGCCCTCCAGCAGCCCACGTACTCGGACGACGCGGAGCTCGAGGATGCCCTCGACTACGTGTCCAGCCTGCCCCCGCTCGTGACGTCGTGGGAGGTCGAAAATCTCAAAGACGAGCTGGCCCGCGCCGCCCGCGGGGAGTGCTTCCTTCTCCAGGGCGGGGAGTGCGCCGAATCCTTTCAGGACTGCCGGGCCGAAATCATCACGAGCCGGCTCAAGATCCTGATGCAGATGAGCCTCGTGCTCACCTACGGGCTCAACACGCGCATCGTGCGGGTGGGGCGGTTTGCCGGACAGTACGCCAAGCCCCGCTCCTCGGACACCGAAACGCGCAACGGCACCACCCTGCCCAGCTATCGGGGGGACGTCGTCAACGGCTCTCCGTTTTCGGCAGAGGCCCGCGAGCCCGATCCGCAGCGCATGATCGAGGCCTACTCGAGCTCCTCGCTCACCCTCAACCTCGTGCGGGCCCTGGCCGAAGGCGGGTTTGCCGACCTTCGACATCCAGAGTACTGGGACCTCGACTTCATGCAGCACTCGCCTCTGGCCGAGGAGTACCACGCCATGGTCGACGCCATCGAGGACACGCTCGAGTTCCTCGAGGTCGTGACCGATCAGAAGCTCGACTCCCTCGAGAGCGTCACCTTCTACACCAGCCACGAGGCCCTGCTCCTCCCCTACGAGGAGGCCCTTTCCCGGTCGGTGCCCCACAAGGACGGCATCTACAATCTCGGCACGCACCTCCCCTGGGTGGGCAAGCGGACCAATCAGCCCGAAAACGCGCACGTCGAGTACGCTCGGGGCCTCCAAAATCCCATTGGGCTCAAGGTGGGGCCGGACATGACGCCTGACATCCTCAAGCGGCTCATTCGCACGCTCGACCCCGACGACGAGCCCGGGAAGCTCACGCTCATCACCCGCTTCGGAAACGACGCGATTGGAGACCGGCTGCCCGGCCTCATCGAGGCGGTCCGCGAGACCGGCCAGAACGTGCTCTGGGTCTGCGATCCCATGCACGGCAACACTGAAAAAACCGACGACGGCACCAAGACGCGCCGCTTCGACAACATTCTCGGCGAGCTCGAACAGGCCTTCGACATTCACGCGGCCGAGGACTCGCACCTGGGTGGGGTGCACTTCGAGCTCACCGGCGAGAACGTGACCGAGTGCATCGGGGGAGCCCGCGGCCTCAGCGAGGCCGACCTCGGGCAGGCGTACGAGTCGCTCGTCGACCCGCGCCTCAACTACGAACAGTCCCTGGAGATGGCCTTCAGCATCGTTCGCAAGTACCGCGAACTGCACAGGTAAGCCGAGTGGAGAGGTCTATCTTTCTCCCTCCCCGCCCAAAAAAACGAAAAGCCCTCACGTGCATCGTGAGGGCCTTCGTCCACAAAAACGGTTATACGAACGGAAAAGTGCGGACCCACCTGTCCAGCCTCCTTACAGTATCACCCCGAACTCGTCGTCCGGGTCGAGCGAACGGGCGAAGGCCTCGAGAAGCTGCACACATCGCTCGATGTCCTCGGTGTCGACCA
>CAZCUZ010000022.1:0-36446 GCA_964502085.1 uncultured Salinivenus sp.
TGACACTTCGCCCACTGTGTCTCGGCATCGTATCCATCCACCAAACAGGTTTTGAACGTTTTGCGTGAACCGTTCTACGATGGATGATCGGGACCGGAGATTGCAACCCGCGGCCAGCATTCGCATACGTTCAGGAAACGCCTTGTCACACCATCACGAGAAGCGGATGTCGGACGTCGATCCCGTCGGAGAGGTCATTGAATCCAGCACGCGGGAGTTCGTCGCGGAGGTGTACGAAGAGGCGGAGCCCCCCGCGTTTGGGCACTGGGTACGGGTGGAGGGAGACCGCGGGACGCTCTACGGTCTGGTGAGCCACGTCGAGACCAGCAGCTACGACACGAATCGGCAGGCCGTGGCGTTGGGTCTTTCGTCCGAGGAGCGAGCGGAGGAGATGCCGATGGTGCAGGAGCTGCTTCGCACCACCGTCCGGGCGCAGGTGTTGGCGTGTCGGGATCGAGAGGGACGTCTTCGGCAGACCCTTCCCCCGCATCCCCCCGACATCCACGACTTCGTTCATCCGTGCTCCGACGAGCACGTCTGTCAACTGGAGGCCCCCTTCGATTTTCTGCGGACGCTGGTCGAGCATCCCGATCCGGCCGTGCCGGTCGACGACCTGTTGGTGGCGGTGCTCCGGCGCCTCTACGACGCCCACGGAGGTGAGCACGGAGGGCGAGAGGTGCTGGTAGCGGCCGGCCGCGCGCTGAGCCGCCTCCTGGACGACGACCACGAGCGGCTTCAGTCCATCTTGCGCCGCGTCCTGTGACGAGAGAGCAGGACCTAAAAAATGACCCCGACGCGGAGGGGGAGGATCACGTGCGTCGTTTGCGCTCCGACGAAGAGGGCGGGGTCGAACTCGACGTAGAACGAGCTCTCATTGAGGAGCCACACCTTCCCGATGCCCGCGTGGAAGGTGGGTCCGCTGTCGGCCGTCGTCTGGCCGAAAGGGACGTAGGCGCCGGCTCCGCCGAGCACGTAGAGCCGCTCGCGCCCCGATCCGGGAATCGTCACGATGAGAGAGGCTTTTGGATCGAACGCGTAGGCGGCGTCGTCGCGCCCCTCGAGGACGTATCCCGTGAAGCCGGCGCCGAGCCCGAAGGAGAGGTCTTGATTGATCGGCACAGAGGTGCGGAAATGGAGGCCGGGCCCCACGTTGTCGTCGACGGTCGTGCCCATCATTTGCAGGCCCACTCCGAAGCGGGGCTGTTGCTGGGCTTGGGCGGGGTGCCCAACAGCCAGAAGGACGCCGAGGGCGAGGGAGGCGACGGTGAGGAGGCGCATAGAGCGGGTCGGAGCTGTGGAATCAAGTCGCGAGAAGGGGCCGTAGCATCGTTCCGGACGGGGAGGCCCGCTCCCCGAACGTAGGTCACTGGACGATCATCGTCAACAGAAGTTGCCGGGAAACTTTCTGGTCCAGCCGCGCCGAGGCCGCATAGGGTCACGGGGGACGGTCTCACTGAAGACCTTGTTTCTCTTCTCACCAATGTTGCAGTGCAACCATGTCTCCATCGTCTTCGTCGTTGACTCCGGATGAGGAGCGAGAGGATCCCGCACAGCAGACCTGGTCTCCGGCGGCCTTTGAGGCCCCCGACTACTACGATCTGGAGGCCCTGCTCCCCGAGACGGCCACGGCGGTCCGAGACGAGGTGCGGGCCTTCGTGACAGAAGACGTCCAGCCCGTTATCGAAAAGTACGCCCAGCGGGCGGAGTTCCCACGTCACCTCATTTCGGCATTTGCCGAGCGCGGTCTTCTGGGCCCCAATCTGCCGGAAGCGTACGGCGGCGGGGGGCACAGCAATCTGGTGTACGGGTTGATGATGCAGGAGGTGGAGCGCGGCGACTCGGGTCTGCGGTCGTTCTGCTCGGTGACGGGCTCGCTCGTGATGTATCCCATTTGGACGTACGGGACGGAGCGGCAGAAGACGGAGTGGCTTCCGCAGCTGGCCGAGGGGGAGGCCGTCGGGTGTTTCGGGCTCACGGAGCCGGAGGTCGGGTCGAACCCGGCGGAGATGCAGACCCGCGCCCGCCGCGACGGCGACGGATGGGTACTGGACGGGCACAAGCGCTGGTCGACGAACGCGACCCTTGCCGACGTGGCCGTGATCTGGGCCAAGGACGAGGAGGACGTGGTGCGGGGCTTTCTCGTCGAGACGGATCGGGACGGGGTGAGCACCCCGCCGATCGACGACACGTGGTCTCTCCGTACAGCCGTCACCAGCGAGGTCGTGCTCGACGGCGTGTACGTGCCCGACGCCGCACGGCTCCCGGGCGTCGAGGGCTTGAAGGGGCCGCTCTCCTGCCTCACGCAGGCCCGATACGGCATCTGCTGGGGGACGGTGGGGGCGGCCATGTCCTGCTACGACGCCGCCCGCCGGCACGCCCAAAACCGTACGCAGTTCGGCAAGCCCATCGGGGGCTTTCAGCTCATGCAGGAGCGGCTCGTCGAGATGGTACAGGAAATTACGAAGGCCCAACTCCTCAACTGGCGCCTGGCCACGCTGAAGGACGAAGGCACGATGCGGCCCCAGCAGGTGTCCCTGGCCAAGCGCAACAACTGCCAGATGGCCCTGGACGTGGCTCGCTCGGCCCGGCAGATGCTGGGGGGAAACGGAGTCACGAGTCAGTACCCAGTGATGCGGCACATGGCCAACCTGGAAAGTGTCGTCACCTACGAGGGCACACACGAGATCCATACCCTCGTGGTGGGGCAGGACGTGACGGGAGAGAATGCCTTTACGTGACCAGAGGCATGGACAGAGACCTCTCCGTCTCATCCCCGGTAGGCGTTTCCGTGGGCAGGGCCTCCACCGCGGATAAAACGGGATCCGATTCCCGTGACTCTCCGACGGAGCGGCCGTACGAAAGGAGAGCGATCACAAAAAATCAGGAATTCAGGGAGCGGATGCCTCGGTACAGCGTAAGACCGACGAGGGCTCCGCTTCCGGCGGCCACCGCCACCCCGCTGAGCATTCCGCCGCCGACTGATTTTCCGAGGGTCGACAGCGACTTGCTGACGCCCGGGGCACCCCGGGTCTGTCCGCGGGCGAGAGCGGTGATGCCGGCAGCCGTGGTCGCGGCGGCTCCTACGGCCGTCAGGAGCGCAATGCTTTCAGTTGCGGTTCGGGATGTGGACATACGATTGGCGGTTGGTGCAAGGACGGGCGGACACGCCCAAGGTAAGTGGCGTCGGGCAGAGAGTACACGGTGCATCCGTATCGGTTGCTCCGGTGGTTGTCCACTGCAGGGGTGGGGAAGTGCCCTACGCGCCTGTCCGGAGTAGACATCGTTGGGGGGTGGGGATTCTTGCACGAAGCGTGCTGTTCGGCGATGTGGCACCGGGTTTGTACACGTTATCAGTGAGGACTCAACACCGGATTTCCACACACTTTGACAGTAAAGCGCGTCACCCTGTCATCCGGTCGGGCGTGACGGGGTGACAGGAGTGGCACTGCCGGACCGACACGCTGGAGCCGTACATTTGCGACGAACCGTTACATCAACCAACCACGACCATTATGCCGACGACAAAAACCGACGAAACGAAAGACACGGGACACGGGGAGCCCTGGCGCCCCCAGCAGATGATTGAGGACAATCCCGTCGGCCTCAGTGAGGAGGCCACCGAGGAGCTCATTCCGAAGCTCGACGAGATTCAGTGCACGCTGTGGACCCTTTACCATCAGTATCACAAGCATCACTGGCTCGTTGAAGGGCCGCAGTTTCGGGACCTGCACCTCTTCTTTGAAGAGAACTACGAGGAGGTCCACAAATACGTCGACAGCATCGCCGAGCGGATCACGGCGCTCGGGGGCATTCCGACGAGCAGCCCGGCGCAGCAGGCCGAGCTTTCTCACGTGGAGCACGAGCCGGAGGGGACGTACCGTCTCCGTGCCATGCTCGAACACGATCGCGAAGCGGAGCGGACCCTCTCCGTGCTCGTTCGCGAGACGATCGACGTGGCGCTGGAGCACGGCGACCACGGCACGAAGCGGGAGCTCGAGAAGGTGCTCACCAAGGCGGAAGATCGCGCCCACCACATCGACCACATTCTCGGAGAAGATACCCTCGAGCTCGGATTGACCGCCGACCAGACGCAGGCGTAGTCCGACGAAAGTTCCCGATCTCGACCTGCCGTCCGCGCTCCGGGCGGCGGGTTTTTCATTCGTGGGGCCTACGGGACGAATATCGTCCGTTCATAACAGAGGGGCTGGAACGACCGTCCCGGGACAAGCGTGCCTAAGTCCCTCGAAATCGGAGGCGAGGTCCCCGGTCGGCTTCGCACGCACTTCTTTCTTCACAGATCTTTTTGCGGTACCTCCATGAAAAACTTAGTTGTCGTCGAGTCGCCGACGAAGGCCCGTACGATCCGTGCGTTTCTTCCGTCGGACGGCTTTCAGATTGAGGCGAGTATGGGACACATCCGAGACCTTCCCGCCTCGGCCGACGAAATTCCGCCGGAGTACAAGGACGAAGATTGGGCCCGGCTCGGTGTAAAGGTCGACAATGGATTCGAGCCGCTGTACGTGGTGCCCTCGAAGAAGCGGGAGGTGGTGCAGGAGCTTCGACAGGCCCTCCGGGACGCCGATGCCCTGTACATCGCCACGGACGAGGACCGGGAGGGGGAGTCGATCGGCTGGCACCTCGTGAAGGTGCTGGAGCCGGACGTGCCGGTGCGGCGCATGGTGTTTCACGAGATTACGGAAGAGGCCATTCAGCGCGCCCTCGACGAAACCCGGGGCATCGACGATCACCTGGTCGAGGCACAGCAGACGCGCCGCATTCTGGACCGACTGGTTGGGTACAGTATTTCTCCGCTGCTCTGGCGCAAGATCAAGCCGAAGCTGTCGGCCGGGCGTGTACAGAGCGTGGCCGTGCGCCTGCTCGTGATGCGGGAGAAGGAGCGCGTAACCTTTATGCCGGCCACGTACTGGGACCTCGAGGCCCAACTCCGCAAGCAGGGGATGGGCTTCGAGGCGGAGATGACGCACCTCGGCGGGGTTCGCCTGGCCGCGGGCAAGGACTTTGACGAGGACACCGGGCGCCTCAAGGAGAGCCTCACGGAGGGGGAGGACGTCCGTCTGTTGAATGAGGAGACCGCCACGGCCCTGGCTGAGCGGCTTCCGTCAGAGCCGTGGACGATCGCCGATCGGAAGGAGCGTACGCGTACGAAGTCGCCCTCCGCGCCGTTCATCACTTCGACCCTCCAGCAGGAGGCCAACCGGAAGCTGAACCTTTCGTCGAGCCGCACGATGAGCGTGGCGCAGTCGCTCTACGAGAACGGGTACATTACCTACATGCGGACCGACTCGACGAACCTGTCCGAGGAGGCGGTGAAGGGGGCGCGTCGGGCGGTGGCCCAGCGGTACGGGGACGAGTATCTGAGTGAGGGCCAGCGGCAGTACAGCTCCTCGACGAGCGCGCAGGAGGCGCACGAGGCCATCCGTCCGGCGGGCTCCGACATGAAGACCAAGGACGAGCTCGGCCTGAGCGGCATCCAGGGGGCGCTCTACGACCTCATCTGGAAGCGAACCTTGGCCACCCAGATGGCGGACGCGAAGGTTCGCTACATCAACGTCTACTTCGAAGCGGGGGAGGGGGAGGAGACGGCCCGGTTCCGTGCTTCCGGCAAGCGAATTGACTTTCCGGGCTTCTTTCGGGCCTACGTGGAGGGCAGCGACGATCCGGACGCGGAGCTGGCCGATCAGGAGCGGCCGTTGCCTCCGCTTGAGGTCGGCGAAACGTCAGTTCCGAATGCCTCCACGAATGGACAGAGCGGCTTTCAGGTGGGAGCCATCGAGCCGCTGGGCCACGAGACGCAGCCGCCCTCGCGGTACACAGAGGCGTCTCTCGTGAAGACCCTGGAGGAGAAGGGCATCGGACGGCCGTCCACGTACGCCTCCATCATCAACACCATCCAGAAGCGAGGCTACGTCCGGAAGACCGGCAGCGCACTCGTGCCTACGTTCACGGCCTTCGCGACCAACAACCTCATGGAGGCGCAGTTCGAGCCCCTCGTCGACGTCAACTTTACTGCCGAGATGGAGGAAGTGCTCGACGAAATTGCGCGCGGGAGCAAGGAGCCGGACCCGTATCTGCAGCGCTTCTACTACGGAGACGACGGCATCGAGCCCCGGGTGGAAGAGGGACTCAGTGAGATCGACGGGCGGGCGATCAGCGAGATTTCCTTTCCGAAGCAGTGGGGCGACTACGTCGTCCGCGTCGGCAAGTACGGGCCCTACGTCGAGGGCTCGATGAACGGCACCACCGTCACGGCGTCGCTGCCCGACGACCTCGCGCCCGGCGACACCACCAAGGAACAGCTGGAGGAGATTCTCGAAGAGGCCAATCGAGGGGATCAGGTTCTCGGCACGCACCCGGAAGCCGATCAGTCCGTCCTCCTCAAATCCGGCCCCTACGGCCCCTACGTCCAGCTGGGCGACGACGATCAGGAGGGCAAGCCCAAGCGCGTGTCCCTGCCGCCGGGGGTGGAGCCGGACGACGTCGACTTCGACCTCGGCCTGCGTATCATCGATCTGCCCCGTACCCTGGGCGAACATCCGGAGACCGGAAATCCGATCACGGCCGACATTGGGCGCTACGGGCCCTACGTGAAGCACGAGGGGACCTTTGCGTCTTTGAAGAGCGACGACGACGTGCTCACGGTCGGCCTGGAGCGAGCCCTGGAGCTCCTGCGGAAGAAAGAAAACCGCAACAAGCCGGAGCGGGTGGTCGGGTCCCATCCGGAGAGCGACGAGCCCATCGAGGTGTGGACTGGCCGCTACGGGCCGTACGTCAAGCACGACGGCACGAATGCGTCGCTCAAGGACGACCAGTCCATCGATGATCTGACGATGGAAGACGCCCTCGAACTCCTGGCCGACAAGGGGGACAAAGCGACGAAGAAGGCCCTGAGTTGAGGCCGTAGTTCGTGTTGCGTCTTCGGCGGCCGCTGGAGAAAGACGAAATCCGCACAACAGTTAGGACTAAAACGTCTTTTCTTCTTCCGCCTGCAGGGAGTGGAGGATGCTCAGATAGTTGTCGTAGCGCTCGGGATGCACCGCGTCTCGGTCGACGGCCGCCTTCACGGCGCAGCCCGGCTCGTGGTCGTGGGTGCAGTCCGGGAACTTGCACTCGTTGACGTACGGGGCGAGGTCCGGGAAGAAGTGGGCGAGGTCTTTGGGGTGCACGCCGCGGAGGCCGAACTCGCGAATCCCGGGGGTGTCCACGAGGTAGCCTCCGATGGAGAGTGCGTGGAGCTCTGCGTGGGTGGTCGTGTGCGTCCCTTTGCGCGTGCTCTCGCTCACTTCTCCGGTTTCTACGTCGAGGCCGGATTCCACGGCGTTGAGGAGGCTGGACTTTCCGGTGCCGGAGGGTCCGGTGACGACGCTCACCTCGTCGCGCAGCTCCGATTTGAATCGGTCAACGCCCACCTGTTCGGTGGCACTGGTCGGGAAGACGGGGTAGCCGAGGTCGTCGTAGCGGAGGTGGAAATCCATGATCGACAGCCGATCTTCATCGGACAACAGGTCGATCTTGTTGATGATGAGGCCCGCCGGAATGTCGTACACGGCTGCCGCCGTGAGCAGGCGGTCGACGAACGCCGCGTTGAGTCGAGGGCGCCGGACCGATTGCACGACCCAGATGCGGTCCACGTTGGCGACCATCACGTGCTCCTCGCCCGTGCGGTGGCCGGCGGCCCGCCGGCTCAGCTTGTTCGTACGGTCGTGAATGGCGACGATGAACCCCGTGTCGTCTTCCTCGTTCACCCGAATGGTGACCCGATCGCCCACCGCAACGGGATTGGTGACGTCCTCTCTCGTGAGTCGGAACTTGCCCCGCAGCCGGGAGGGGATCGTTCGTTCGTCCACCTGCACGTCGTACCAGCTGCCGGTCGAGCGGGTCACGATTCCGTCGAGGTGGGGGCCTTCGGACTGGGCAGACGTCGACGAACTCATAGGCCGGATTCCGTTGCGGAAGGGGAAACCATTCTTTCGGGCGGTGCGTGCACGTAACGACAGACCGGGCAACGACGCCGGGTTTCCCCTACGGCGCCCTCATCGAAACGGTTCAGCTATGTCCGACCCCAACGACCCTCGCTACGATCAGGCTCGCCGCCGCTTTGATGAGCTTGACGTTGAAGAGCAGGCCTGTTTCCTGGTGGAGGCTACGGCCACGACCCTCGCTCGCGGCGTGGAGCAGGCCGGTGAACTGCTCGCCACTGGGCTCGAGGACGTGCTGCGCCAGGCAAAGAAGCGCACGTCCGCCCGTGATCGAGAGAGCCCTGGGGCGGCCGAGCCTGAAACCGCACAGCGTCGGACGCCTCGCAGCGGGGAACGGAAGAGCGACAGTTCGTCGTAGCCCCATGTGCTCCGAAGATGTCCCGCACAGGTGTGCGAGCCCCACCATTTTTTGGATTTTTCTGGTATCGTTCTATGTCCGACGATCCTTCTCCTCGCCGCCGGGTCCGTTTTCGTGATTTGAATTGGCTCGGAAAATCGGTGTTCGTCGGGAGCACGCTCGTGCGATTCACGGCGAATGCCATCGACGCAACGGCCGATCGGGTAACCACCATTGCCTCCCGGTCGAAGCAGGCCTTCGATCGGGAGCTCGATCCGAATATTGAGGACGCTCGCGTGATTGAGGAGCATCCCCACCCCTCCGACGAGTAGGACCCTGGATCGGCAGGTCGCAGAACCGACGTGAAACTGTCGGCGGACGGGTTTTTCTGACTCTCCGTGCAGCGGCCGCTCTGTACCCATTCTGTAGTATCCTCGAATGCTTCCGTTTTCTTCCCGTCGTGTGGCTGGCGTGGTCGTGCTCCTGTTTCTGGGGATGACGTCCCTGTTCGGGGAAAACGTTCGGGCACAGAACAACCACTTCACGGACCGGTCCTTCGTTGCGTCGCCGGAGGTGCTGGGAATGGGAGACGCCGGGGTGGCCCTGCCCGGCGCGGAGCGGGGCTTCTTTTACAATCCCGCCCATCTTCCACGCGTCGCGTCTCATTTTACCGTCTTCGGCCTTCAGGGGAGCGTGACCCCGACGCTCGACGACCACGTACAGTTCTTTAACCAGCAGGTGAGCCCAGCCGTCGAGTCCGGGGCCGACCGTTCGAGTGAGGCCGTTGCGGACCTCCAACAGTCGGCCTCTTCATTGGGGCGTCGGCCGAGTCGAGGGGCGGGGGCTGTGCTCTTGCCGTCATTCGTGTATTCACCCGGGGCACTGGGCGTGGGCGCGGGGCTCTATGCCAAGACGGCCGTGAATTATCGGGTGGACGGGGGACGGGCCGGGCGCCCGTCGTCGTGGATGCTGAGTCGAACGGATCTCATGGCCCTCGCGTCGCTCGGGCTCGATCTGCGCGTGATCGGGCTTCCGTCTCTGTCGGTCGGCCTCACGGGCACGCAGACGCGCCGGTTTCTCGCCTTCGAGAACCAGCCCCTCGGTCCGAACAGGAGGGAAACGGCCGTTCAGTTGGTTGGGGGCACGACCCAGCTGGACGCCGGGGTGACGTACACGCCGGCCTGGTTCTCCGGACTTCCCGGAACGCTTCGGATGGGAGGGGCCGTCTACGATGTGCTGGAAGGGGGGTATGGGTACGTTTCGGGCGGGAGCGGCCGACTGCCGTTTCTGGAGCAAAACGAGGATTGGTCGGAGGCGTCTACGCCCGATTCCGACCGTGATGAGGTTCAGCGTGCCCGTCGCCTCTTTGCGCTCAGGTCGTCCTACCGCGTGGGCGTCGCGTACCAGCTTCCGACCCTGTTTTTTCTGGAGAATCTCGGCTTCGCGGCGGATTACCAGGGGTATCGGTCCGGAAGCCAACGACCGCTCGCCCGCGTTCACCTCGGAGCCCGGGCGGGGCTGACGGAGATGCTGGAGGTTCGGGCCGGGCTCAGTTCGGGCTATCCCACTGCGGGCGTGGGCCTGGAGTGGAGGGCCGTCCACGTGGACTATTCGTTTCACGGGGTGGAAGAGGGACGCCGGGCGGGACGGGTGGGCACCTACGTGCACACGGTGCGCCTGCTGTTTCGCCTCGATTAAGGCGCATCATCCGGTTGGGAGCGAGGCATTTGGATCGGACGAGGGCAGGAATCCCGAAACGTCTTTCGCCCCCTTTCGTGAAAGCAGGGTCCGCTCCTCGGTTCTCGAAGAGAAGCCGGTTCCCGTGGCCTCCAGCTCCGACTCCCAAGTCCCGATTTTCCTCGACCGGCTCCGGTCGCTTTTTCGCTCCTCCTCTCCGGATCGGCGAGAGGAGGAGCCCCGGCGAGGGCTGGTGGTCGCCACGTGCGTGCTGCTCTCGCTCGTCCTGTGGCTGTCGCTGACGCTTCAGGAGCCGCGCACGGTGAGCATCGCCTTTCCGGTGGAGGTCGAGGGGGTGGCGGAGGGACAGGCCTTGACGGAACGGCCTCCATCAACCGTTCAAGTGCAGTTGCAGGGAACCGGAATGGATCTTTTGCGGCTCGCCTTCACTCCGCCCACCATTCGTGTGGAGGCGGGAGGAGACGAGCTCAACGTCGAAGAGGCGATCAATCTTCCGAGTGCAAACGACGCGCGTGTCGAGAGCATTCAACCGGGGGTCATCGACGTGAAGATGGAATCTCGAGTGGAGCGGGTCCTTCCGGTTCGGTCTCGCCTGGCCATCCAGCCGGCCTCCACGTACGAGTTGATTGATCCCCCGAGCTTCGAGCCCGACTCCGTGACGGTGAGCGGAGCGAAGTCGGTCGTTTCGTCGCTGGAGCACTGGCCGACCGATTCCCTCACTCTGGAAAACGTGCAGGACACCCTCCGACGCGCGGTTTCCCTTCAGGACACGTTGACCGGGCTCGTTGAGCGAAGCCCGGATCAGGTCACGGCCGTCGTGCAAACCGGGCGGTTTGCCGAGGAAAATCGGGAGGTGACGGTCGAGGTGACGGGCGTGCCCGCCGGACAGGACCTCATCACACTTCAGCCCTCGACCGTCACGATCCGGTACCGGGTCCTCTTCGAACAGCTCTTCGAATCTCGACGGTCGTCAGAGTTTTTTGCCACGGTGTCGTATAGCCAGATTCGGAGAGACACCACCGGGTTCGTCGAGCCGCAGATCCACGTCCCCTCCGGCCTCGTCATTCGAGACCCCGAGCCCATCCCCTCTCGCGTCCGGTACTACACGTTTTTGTCGGGGGAGTAACTACCTCTGGGACCGGGAGCCTGAGTCCCGCGCACGATCCGAGGAAGCGAATCCGGGGCGAGATCGACGCCTTTGTGCCAGACGATTCTTCGAGCTCGAATGATTAACCTCGTCCTGGCCGTCCTTTGCAGCGTGGCCATTGGCGTCATTTTTAAGCACACGGGGCCGATGCGCATCGATCGAACGGCTCTCTTGACGGTCAACTACGCGGCCGCCGTCGGTGTGGCAGGCGTGCTCATTGCGGTTGGAGGACGGGCGGTGGAAGGAGGGCTCAGGGGATCGCCGGCGCTGTTTGGATTGGCCGGCGGCGTGGGCGTCCTGCTGATTGCCGGGTTCTTTCTGCTGTCGTACGCGACGGACGTGGCGGGAATGTCGCTGGCCATCGGCGTGATGCGCGTGTCGGTCGTTCTCCCGTTCCTCGCCTCGTGGCTGGTGTGGGACGAGGTGCCCTCCATCGCTCAAGGGGTGGGAATGGGTCTGGCTGCCGTGGCATTCTTTTTGATCGCACAGAAGCACCGGCAGCCCGCCGCCGTTTCGGCGCCCGAGGGAGGAAGGGGGCCGTCGAAGAAGGAGGCGTCTCCCCTTTCGACCGTCGACTGGCACGCTTTCGGGGTGCTCGCGTTGACCTTTTGTGCGGGGGGGGCGGTCGATCTTTCGATGAAGGCCTTCGAAGAGGGCTACGGGGCGGAAAATAGTCGCGTGCTCTTTCTCCTTCTCGCGTTTGGGGCCGCTTTTCTCGTGGGTGCGGTCATCGTCGGGTGGCGGGGCCTGTCGCGTGGCTGCTGGCCCGGCCGGAGGGCGCTCGGCTGGGGCGTGGTGCTCGGCGTCGTCAATTACGGCTCCCTCGAATTTCTTCTCCGCGCGATTGGGGAGTTGCCCGGCCCCTTCGTCTTTCCGGCCAACAACATCGCCATCATGGTCGTCGCGGCCGGCCTCGGGGTGTATTTCTGGGATGAGCGCCTCACACCGGCCAATCGTGTGGGCATCGGGCTCGCCATCGTGGCACTCACGTTGCTGCGGCTCTGACGAACGTCTTTTCACGAACGTGCTGAACCGATGGGTCATCGATTGCGCATTGCGCTCGGCGTCCTGTTCCTGGGAATGCTGGCAGTAGGGATTGGGGTGTGGTGGACACAGGGGCCGTCCGAGTCGGAGGTGCGGCGGACGGTCATCACGACCGTCCAGGAGGAGGCCCCGGCGTCGTTTCTCGTGACCGGGACGCTGGACGTACGCGTCACCGTGCACGTCGACTCGTCGCAATTCCTGACGCCCGACTGGGTGACGTTCGTGCTAAAGCGAACCCAGCCGTCAGTACTGTCCCTTCTGCAGGGGGCGTCGCAGTCCCGCGTTCGCGTTCCGGGGCGGGTCTCGTACGGCTTCGACGTCCGCTCACTTACGTCCGAGATGATTGCGGTCGAAGAGAATGGAATTGTGGCTGTGGATCTGCCCGAGCTCTCCATTCACAGCGTGGAGCCGGATCTGTCGCGCCTCCAGATCCGGTCGAGCACCGAGGGGTGGATGCGCGTCTTTCCCTCCGACGCTCCAGCCGACGTGCGCAAGCAAGCTCTCTCCGACGTCCGAGGGGCATTTGAGGCCCAGGCCGAACGCCGGCTCCAATCGGCCACGCAGCCGCGGGTGAACACGGCCCGCGCCCTGGAAAAAATGCTGACGCCTCCCCTGCACGCCGCCGGCCTCGCCGATCCACAGTTTCGAATTCGGATTGGGGATCGGTTGACTCTGCAACCGAACGGAGAGGAATAGAACTTTCAGAAATGATTGAAACTGATCTCTGTGCCCTGTGTAGGTTCACTGACCGATTTTCGAGACGGATGAGGTGTCTCCGTCCGTCTGTCCTCTGACCGTCTTTTTGCTCGCAATGTCTGCCGACGATTCGGCTTCTACGTATGTGAATACCCCCAACGGGATGGTAACTGCGGCCGGGCGGTGGTACCACATTCCCGAAGACGAGCTGCGGGAATACGCCGGGGACGTGCTCGAGCACGTGTCTCTTGAGAGCCTCGTCCAGTGGGCCGACGTGTGGCTCGACTCGCCCCGGACCGTCACCCTCTGGGCGCTGCCCCTGTTCCTCTGGGGACTGTCCCTCGGATGGGCCGGTGCAGCGGCCGTGGCCCTGTACGTCGGGTGGGCACTGGCCAGTCCGGCGATTCCTAGCATCGGGGCCGTGCGGGTGGCGTCGGTGCTCGAGAACGTTATTCTGCAGGGGACCTACTACGTCGTAACCCTTAGTCTTTTTGCACTCGACGAGCAGCTCGGGGCCGTGGCCGTGGGCCTCTCGGCATTTGTGCTTTTTCGCTGGGGGATCATCCACTGGATCGGGCGGGCGGGTCTGCGGGCGCTTCGGCGGCGGCTCTATCCACTGCCGGTGACCGACCAAGTGCTCCGCGGCCTCATCGTCCGAGCCGCGCTCAAGTATCGCGTGTCGGTCCCGCAGGTCGACGCCCTCACCCAGGACATTCTCGAAAATTGGGGAGCTCAATCGGACGCAGACGCCGATTCCTCGTCCTCGTAATTCTTGAGCTGCGTCGCCCCCCCTCGATCGAGCGTCCCAAACGCTGGTTTCCCTTTTCGAACAGGGCTTTTGTTTTATGCCCCCTCCACACTCTCCGAGTCATCCCGGTACGGACTGCGTCGATCGGCCCGGCACCGTGCTCGCGGAGCAGGCCCGGTCCGTGCTCGACAGACAGAGCGACGGGGCGACCCGTCTGGTTCGACTCACCGTGCCCCTCGCCGAGGAAATGAATCCTCTTGAATGGGTGCGAGCTCAGAACGGTTCGGAGGTCGTCTACTGGTCGGATCGCACCCCGGACGTCATTTCGGACGAAGGCCGGTTCGTCGATCGGTCGTCGACCCCGGTCGCGGTCGATCAGCGGACCGTCGGGGCCATCGGGGCCGCAGACGTGCTTACCAGCGACGATCGCTCGTTTGATCCCGAGCGTCTGCAGCAGCGGCTCGACGGGCGATTTCAGAGGACCGACGCCCCCATTCGGTATTACGGAGGACTTCGCTTTGACGCTGCAGCGGCATCCTCATCCGAACGGGTCGCTTGGACGTCGTTCGGGACGTACCGGTTCGTGCTCCCTCGCTTTGAAGTGGTCGAGGCGGAAGAGCGCACCGTGCTGGCGTGCAATCTGGTACTGCCCCGCGACGCACAGTCCGCGGAGGCTCTTCTGGAGTCCATTCATTCCTTGTCGTTTCCTTCCGCGACCGAAGAAGCCTCGCTGCCAGAGCCGACGGAGCGTCGGGACCGGCCGCAGAAGACCGAATGGACGCACATCGTGCGCTGGGCCCTCGAGGCCATCCGGGGACGGCGGCTCGACAAGGTCGTCCTTGCGCGTCGGGTGGGCCTCTCGCTTGATGCACCCGTCGATCCCCTGGCGGTGCTGCAGCAGCTGAAAACCGCGACCCCGGGGTGCTTTCACTTTGCCCTGCGCCCCGCGGCGGGTCCGACGTTCCTCGGGGCGCCTCCGGAGCGCCTCTTTCGGCGGCGGGGAGTGGAGGTGATGAGTGAGGCGGTGGCCGGCACCCGAAAACGAGGGAAGACCCCCGAGGAGGACGCGGCGCTTCGGAACGAGCTCCTCACCAGTGCGAAGGAGCGGCGAGAGCACGCGTTCGTCCAGGAGGCCATCCTCTCGGATCTCGAAGGCCTGTGTACGTCGGTCAACTCGCCCGACACGCCCTCCGAGCTGGCCCTGGCCCGAGGGCGGCACCTTCACGCTCATCTGACGGGAACGCTCCGGTCGGAGGTGTCGACTGTGGAATTGCTCGACGCGCTCCATCCGACTCCGGCCGTTGGGGGCGTCCCGACGAGAGCGGCTCTGAGGGCCATCCGGGAGCAGGAGCCGTTCGATCGAGGGTGGTACGCCGGGCCGGTCGGATGGATTGGCCCCGACGCCGCCGAATTTGCCGTGGCCATCCGATCGGGGCTCGTCGATCCGTCGCGTCTCGCGCTCTTTTCCGGGGCCGGCATCGTCGAGGGATCCGTGCCCGAACGAGAGTGGGACGAGATCGAGCAGAAGATCGGGGACTTCGCCGCGGTGCTCGGTCTCTTGGACTCTGTCCCTCGTTCCCACTGAATCGCTACTGTTCTTCGTTTGTCCCGAGATTTTTCCGTGTCCGATCCGCTCGACGCCCCGAACGTCACGTATCTCTGGGCCCAGCTGTTGATCGAGGAGCTCGTTCGGACCGGGGTCGAGACCTTTTTTGTTGCCCCGGGGTCGCGCTCGACGCCCCTCACGGTCGCTGCGGTCCGCCATCCGGACGCGACCGTCGTGCTCCACGTGGACGAGCGCGGCACGGCCTTCGCGGCGCTGGGATGGGGTCGGGCTCGGAATGCCCCGGCCGGTTGGATTACGACCTCGGGGACGGCGGTCGCCAATGGGCAGCCCGCCGTGGTCGAGGCCTCGGTGGACGGGGTGCCGATGGTTCTCCTTACGGCGGATCGCCCCCCCGAGCTGCGCGACGCGGGGGCGAACCAGACGATCGATCAAGTGACGCTCTTCGGGGACTACCTGCGGTGGCAGGCCGACGTGCCGCCGCCCACGGACCAGATCGACCCTGCCTACGTGCTCACCACCGCCGATCAGGCCGTGCATCAGGCGCGGAGGCGGCCGTCCGGCCCTGTGCACCTCAACTGCGGATTCCGTAAGCCGCTGGAGCCGGTCGAGGAGGGAGGGGACGTGACGATTCCAGCGGTCGTCCGGGACTGGGCCGAACGCAGCAATCCGTTTACCGAGTATCCCCGTCTGCGTCCCCGGCCGAGGGGCTCGGACGTGGAGGGGCTGCTGCGTGCCATCGGCGAGACCGAACGCGGGCTCATCGTGGCGGGACGACTCGACTCGGAAACCGAGGCGAAAGCGGTCCGGGATCTCGCGTCTCATCTCGGGTGGCCGCTGCTTCCCGCCCTGACCTCGCGGCTGCGGCTCGGAGAGGAGAGGCGGGAGGCGTGCATTCCGTTCTTCGATCTGGTGCTCACGTCGGAGGCGTTTCGGGAGCAGCATTCCCCGGAGGTGGTGCTCCACGTGGGCGGGCGGGTCACGTCGAAGCGGCTCCGTCACTTCCTGCGGGACAGCACCCCGACGGTCCGGGCCGTCGTACGACCGATGCCGAGCCGGATTGACCCCGACCATCGGGTGACACATCACGTCGAGGCGGACGTGGACGCGTTCGTAGACGCAGTTCGCGACCGAATTGACGCCGCGGACGGGGCCAAAGCCTGGACGGAGACCTGGACGCGGGCCAACCGGAGGGCGACGACCGTCGTTCGAGCACATGCCAGCGATGATCGTCTCACCGAACCGGCACTCGCCACCGCGCTCACGCAGGAGATGCCTTCGGGTCACGTCCTCGTGGCGGCCAGCAGCATGCCCGTTCGCGATCTGGAGCGACACGCTGCAGCGACCGGCCCGTCTGCGCCGGCCTACGCCAATCGGGGGGCAAGTGGCATCGACGGAACCGTGGCGACGGCGGCGGGAGTAGCCCGAGGACACGCCTCTCCCACGACGCTTCTCATTGGCGATCTGGCCCTCTGGCACGACCTCAACAGCCTCGCGTTGCTTCGGGAGCAGCCCGTCGTGGTGATCGTCGTCAACAACGACGGCGGAGGCATCTTTCACTTTTTGCCCATTCGGACGCACGAGGGCGTGTTCGAGCCGTACTTTACCACGCCTCAGGACCGGTCGTTTGCCTCGGTGGCCGAGACGTTTGATCTGACGTATTATCAGCCCGACAGCGTGAGCGCGTTTCGGGAGTCGTACACGGAGGCCTCTACTGCGTCGGGGCCCTCGCTCATCGAGGTCGAGACCAATCGTGACGACAACCGCGAGGTTCACGACACGCTGGAGCAGGCCGTGGCCGCGGCGGTCACAGAGGCGTTTGCCTCCTGATGAGAGAAGGAAACCTGAGCCATCGCTCGGTCGGGGATTTTCGTGACTCGGGGAAGACGTGGAATTTCGACCATCAATTGTTTTCGGAGCCGGGGGGAGGAAACTGATTACGCCAACGCGTATGCTTCACTACGAAACACACGGCTCGCCGGAGTGCCCGTCTCTTTGCTTTCTACACGGGTTCATGGGCAGTTCGGCGGATTGGGCTCTGACTGTTGAGGCGCTGAGCGACGTGGCCTTTTGCGTGACGGTCGACCTTCCCGGACACGGACGGTCGACCGGCCTCCCGTCTCACCTCTACACGATGGAGGGGGCCACGCAGGCTGTGGCGGACGTGCTGGACGAGGTGGGCATCGATCGCGGCTCGCTGGTGGGCTACTCGATGGGCGGTCGCGTGGCGCTGTATTTTTCGCTGTTCCACGCGGACCGAGTCCGGCGGCTCGTGCTGGAGTCTGCGTCTCCCGGTCTGCAGACGAAAGACGCGCGTTCGCGGCGCCGGGCCCTCGATGCAGAGCGGGCAGAGCGGATCCGGGCAGATCTCGGGGCCTTTCTGGAGGAGTGGTATCGGCAGCCGCTGTTCGAGTCCCTTCAGCGCCACGGTCTGGTCGATGAGATGGTAGACCGTCGCTCGACCAACGACCCGGACGAACTGGCTCGGGCGTTGACGGGACTGGGGCCGGGGCATCAGCCCTCGCTGTGGGAACGTCTGGGGGAGATTGAGGTCCCGACCCTCGTGATGACCGGGGGGCTCGACGAGAAGTACGAGGACGTCACCGAGCGGACGGCTCGCGTGATCGGAACGGCCGATCGCGTTCTCGTGCCCGAGGCAGGCCACAACGTACACGCCGAGCGGCCGCAGGCCTTTCTCGCTCAGCTCAGTCATTTCCTCGCCCAGGCCTGATCGTGGTTGTTCTTTGACCGAAGCTTTTACGTCTGACATGTCGAATTTTTGGGATTCGTTGCGCGTGTGGGTGCTGGCAGCCCGCCCCAAGACCCTGGCGGCCTCCCTCGCGCCCGTCCTCGTGGGAACGGCGCTGGCCCTCGAGGCGGGACGCTTCCACGCCCTCACGGCTGGACTCACCTTTTTGAGTGCCGGTCTCATCCAGATTGGGGTCAACTACCACAATGACTACACGGATTACCTGAAGGGGGCAGACACGGAGGAGCGCGTGGGTCCCCTGCGGGTGACGCAGGCAGGACTGGTGACACCGGACACCATGCGGAGGGCGACCGTTGCTGTGTTCGTCGGAGCCGTGGCAGCGGGAGGCTACCTCATCTTTCGGGGGGGATGGCCGATTCTCATGATTGGAGTCGCCTCGATTGCGACGGCCGTCTGGTACACCGCCGGCCCGTATTCACTTGCGGCGCTCGGGCTGGCCGACCTGGCGGTATTTCTGTTTTTCGGGCCGGTGGCCGTAGGGGGTACCTACTACGTGCAGGCACTGTCGTGTCCGCCGGAGGTGCTCGTTGCGGGCGTCGGGCCCGGTCTCTTTTCCGTGGCCATTCTTTTGGTGAACAACGTGCGGGACGTTGTGCACGACCGAGCGGCCGGGAAGCGCACGCTGGTGGTGCGGTTGGGTCGGGAGGTGGGGGTGTTTCTGTACGGGGTGTGTGTGGGTGGAGGAGTGCTTGTGCCCGTCGGACTGGTGGCCTGGACCGGAGACCATCTGTGGAGCCTCGCGCCTCTGATTTTGGTTCCCCTTGCAGTCCGTGCCGTGCGCACGCTGGCTCGCTCTTCCGACCCGGAGCGCCTCAATCTTCTGCTTGCCACGACCGGGCGCCTGCTCGCCCTCTGGAGCCTGCTCTTTGCCGTCGGATGGAACCTCTGAGTGCAATGACGATCGCGACGGTTCAGTTGTATCGGTATACTCTTCCGTTCACGGATTCCGTGGCGGTCGGGGCGAGGTCGCTCACCGAGCGACGAGGGCTCCTGCTGCGGCTGGACGGGGAGGAAGGGGCGGTGGGTTGGGGCGAGGCGGCGCCGCTGCCGGGGTTCAGTGCCGAGCGGCTGGACGAGGCTGCCGAGGCTCTTCGAACGGAAGCACGGGGTCTTGTTGGACGAGACGTGTCGCAGGAGAGACTCACACGACGCTCGTCGCCCCCGTTCGCTGATACACCGCCGTCCGTGCAGTTTGCCGTGGACAGTGCCGTCCTCGAGCTCCGAGCGAGCGCCCGGGGCGTTTCGGTGTCCCGTCATTTGGGGGGAGGGTCATCTAGAATTTCTGTCAATGCCTTAATCGGTGCGGAAGAGAAGGAACTGGAGAAGAAAGCAAAGGCCCTTCGGGCCGAGGGATACCGGGCGGTCAAGCTCAAGGTAGGCCGTGGGTCGGTGGAACGGGACGTTCGGCGAGTGCGAACCGTCGACCGAGCGTTCGGGGGGGACGTTCAGCTTCGTCTCGACGCAAATCGGGCCTGGACGGACGCGGAAGCCCGGTCCTTTGCCGGGCAGATCGATGACGTGTCCGTGGCGTACGTAGAGGAGCCGCTTGCGAATCCCGAAGGGATTCCCCGGCTTGTAGACGACACGGCGCTCCCGGTGGCCCTGGACGAGACCACGCGCGAACGTACGCCGGATGAGCTGGGGGACTGGGGGGGTGTGGCCGCCGTCGTTCTGAAGCCCACACTGCTGGGCGGCGGCACGCAGGTGCGCGAATGGGTCGAGTCGGCCCGCGACGAGGGCGCTGCGCCCGTGTTCAGCGCCGCCTACGAGTCCGGAGTGGGGATGCGCATGCTCGTTGCACTGGCCTCCGTGTATTCGGACGCCCCGGCCGGCTTCTCGACGTATGACCGGCTGGGCGCCGACGTCCTCACTCCGCGCCTGCCGCTTCACAAATCGGAGATCGACGCGGATCGGGTGTACGACGGCACCGTCGATCCGTCTCACCTCGAAGAATTCGCGTCCTACGACTAGAGACCTGCTTTTTCTGTGCTGGATCCGATTGCTCGCCACGCCGACGTCTGCCCGAAGGCCCTCGCCCTCATCGACGGTGATCGTCGGTGGACGTACGGTGAACTCGACCGTGCGGTGGAAGGGGCGGCGGAAGGGCTGCGGGGTCGGGGCGTAGAAGCGGGGGACCGCGTTGGAATTCACGCCTCTCGCCGTGCGGAGACCGTCCTTCTTCTGTGGGCGCTGTGGCGGCGGGGGAGCGTGGCCGTGCCCATGAGCACCCGACTTCCGCCCACGACGGTTATCCAGCGTGCTCAGGACGGGGCATGCGACTGGCTCGTCACCGGGGACTCCGCGATGCGAGAACAGGCGTCCACGACCCTTCCCACGGTGCGGCCGGAGGCGGTGGTCGGGGACGGACGCGAGAGGCAGTCCACTCCGACTCTCCCTGCAGAGCGGTCCGCCACGATTCTCTTTACGTCGGGGAGCACCGGCTCCCCCAAGGCCGTCCTCCATTCGTGGCGGAATCACGTGTACAGCGCCAAGGGGGCCAACGCGAACATTCCGCTGCGGGAGGGGGATCGATGGGGGTGCTCGCTCCCGCTTTACCACGTCGGGGGGCTGTCCATTCTCGTTCGGTGCGCCCTGAGGAGAGCCGCTGTGCTCCTTCCCTCACCGGACTCCCCATTACACGAGAGTCTCCGCCGGCAGGTGACCCACGCCTCGCTGGTCGCCACCCAGATGCGCCGCGTGCTGCGGGAGGGCCCCGAGGAGCCGCCGTCGTCCCTGCGGGCCGTCGTGCTGGGAGGGGGGCCGATTCCGGAGTCCGTTCTTCGGGAGGGGACCGGGAGGGGCTGGCCCCTCCACACCAGCTACGGAAGCACCGAAATGGCCTCTCAGGTCACGACCACTGACCCGGGCGCCTCGCTCGACGACCTCCGAACGGCGGGCCGACGGCTTCCTCATCGCCGCGTTCGGATCGAGGACGAGCAGATCATGGTGGCCGGGGCTCCGCTCTTTCGCGGATACGTGACGGACGACGGAGTCGAGGATCCGCGCACCGACGACGGATGGTATCCGACGGGGGACCGAGGCCGTATCGACGCCGCCGGACGCCTGCACGTGCTTGGGCGTCGGGATCGGATGTTCGTTTCGGGGGGAGAAAACATACAGCCCGAGGAAATTGAGACGGTCCTCGAACGGCTAAAGGGGGTTGAACGAGCCGTCGTCGTGCCCGTACCGCACCCCGAGTATGGAGAGCGACCCGTGGCCTTTCTGCAAGGCATTGATCGGTGGTCTGCCCCAGCACTTCGGGAGGCCCTTTCCGAGACGCTTCCCGGATTTAAAGTTCCGGACGCGTTTCATTCTCTTCCGGCTCTCGAGGAATCGTCCGGCCTCAAGGTCGACCGAGAATCCCTTCGGGAGCGGGCACGCAAATTGCACCCGATGGAGAATCCCGGAGGGGCGGCCGAGTAGCCCCGAGAGCGTGCTCTCCGTCGAGAAGCCTCTCCGACCCCTCGTTTTGATTTTCCACGCAATATGGAAGCGCTTCCGTCAGTATGACCCTTCCCTCTGCGCGGCAAGTGACGCCCCTCACGATGGGCCGCGTCCGCTTTATGCCCCTACAAATGAAGAACATTCACACGCACTTCCGCTGGAACAACGACGAAGAACTCAACCGGCTCGACAGCGAGGTTCCGCACCGGGAGGAGGCGTTTGGGACGTTCAAGCAGCGATTCGAAGAGCTCTGCAATGAATCGTCCTCCGCCCACCGCCACTTTGAGATCCACGACATCGAGGAGGAGATGCTCATCGGCGTTGCCTACGGGACCCGCATCAGCGAGTCTCATCGGCACGCTCTCGTGGGCGTCACCATCGGCGAGAAAGAGTACTGGGGGCAGGGATACGGGAAAGACTCGCTCCAGCTGCTCCTACGGTACTGCTTTCAGGAGGTAGAGCTTCACCGCGTCGCCACGGAGATTTTCGAGTACAATGCCGCGTGGCGCGAGCTGGTCGAAAGTCTGGGCTTTGAAAAGGAGGGAACGGCTCGGGAGTCCCTTTTTCGAGACGGGCAGTACTGGGACAAAGACTTCTATTCCATGCTCGACCGGGAATATCACCGGCTGTACGAGGCAGACCGTGCCTCTGCGGAGTCTCCCGTGTAGACGAGCGGCGGAGAGCTACGCTGCGTTGGCGGATTCGATGCGCTGGAGCCAGACGACGAGGAGGTCGTCCTGAAAATCGTCCTCCGGGCTTCGCTGAAGGGCCGACTCGATCAGGGAGTCGACGGGGGAGGCGGAGCGGTAGGCTTCGCGGACCGTCGTTTTGACGCCGTCCTCGCCGAGCATGTCCCCGCCGTTGACGGGAAGTTCGAGGAGGCCGTCGGTATAGGCCACCAGAGCGGCGTTCGGTTTGAGAGAAATTTCGACGTCGGAGAACGACGCGTCGGGCTCAATCCCCAGGATAAGGTCGCTCTGCTCCATGATTTCAGTACCGTCGGGGGTTACGAGCACCGGGCGACAGTGCCCCGCATTCGAGTAGGTGACGGTGTGGTCCGATGGGTCCCAGTGCATCAGCAGAAAGGAGGCAAACGTGTCCTCCAGCACTTCGTCGTCGAGCAGCATGTCGTTGATGTTGCTCATCACCGCTGCGGGCGAGGAGGATTCCTGGAGGAGGGTGTGAAGGGTCCCGCGAACGTAGCTGAGGAAGCTGTACGCGTAGAATTTAGCGCGGAGGCCTTTGCCCATCACGTCGCCGATCGTCAGAAAGTAGGAGCCAGTGTCGGTCTCCGTCCAGTCGAACAGGTCACCCCCGCCCTGTTCGTGGGCCTCTGAGTGGAAGCGGAACTCATAGCTGTCTACCTCCGGGCCGTGATCGGGGAGCAGGCGATTCGAAAAGTCGCGTCCGATCTCCGCATCGAGTTGAGACTGAAACATTTCGACGCGCTCCAGGAGCCGTTCGACCCGTGAGAGCAGCTGTTCCATGTCGAACGGTTTCGTAATGTAGTCGTCGACCCCAGTGCGGGCCCCCTCTTGACGAGCGGGTTCGTCGGCCCGAGCCGTCAGGAAGATGAAGGGAATGACGCGGGTGTTCTTGTTGGCCTGCAGAGCCGATTGAAGGGCGAACCCGTCCATCTTCGGCATCATGATGTCCGAGATGATGAGGTCCGGAATCGTCTCGTCGATCTGTTCGAGGGCTTCTTCTCCGTTCGTCGCCGTAAACACCTCGTAGTGTTTTCCGAGGCGGTATTTCAGGAGCTCCCGGACCGTGTTGTCGTCTTCGACAATTAAAATAGCATGCTCAGCCATGGATCGTGATCGGCAGGAATAGAAAACTCAAAGCGATGACGGCCGGTGTCTGTGGAGGTATACGAGAGGTGGTCGGTACATGCATTGATAATACGAAGCCCCATTCCGCGTTCGGGGAGGTCTTCCAATTCCTCGTCGCGGGAGGGGAGCCGGTCCGCAAGGTCAAAGCCTTCCGAATTGTCAACAACCCTACAATTTACGTGCCGATTTTCGGCACGGAGTCGAATTCGAATGGTGGGGCGGCGTTCTCCAAAGTCGGCGTGCTGGAGAAGGTTCGCGATCCATTCGTGCAGGACGAGTTGGGTGTAGCGGATCGTCTCGGCATTGGGAGCCGAGGCCTCGTCGAACTGGCTACACCACTCCTGAAGCATCGCCCGGACTTCGTCGAGGGCGTGGTTAAGGTCGGAATACTCTTTCGCCAGAACACTCATACCGAGGGAGCGTCGGAAGAAGGAGGGAATGGGAGCGGAGTCCTTACGCTAGGGCCTCCTCCGCGGCCTCCACAGACGGAAATTGTCGAAAGACCTTGTAGGTGCGGGTCAATTGGACGACGACCTGAACGGGCCGCGAGACGTCGGCGAAAGCGACTTTCCCGTCGTCCGGCGAGATTTCTCGGTACAGAGAGAAAATGGAGCCCAGTCCCGTAGAGTCGAGGACTTCGGTCTCCGAGAAGTCGAGGATAAAGTTGCGCACCCCGTCCTCTACGTATTCCTGGAAGGTGTCTTTGAAGTCGTCCGCGTTGCGGAAGTCGAGTGCTTCTCCCATGTGGACGACGACCGTTTCGGACGAACGTGATTCTACGTCGAAACTCATCGTGTAGGCGAGACTTCTGAAGGGGTAGAGCGTGAGATGGAAAGCAGCCCCCGTTCCAGCGGGTGCATGAGGGGACGTGGGGGCAGAACTCCTCCCGTCAATACCGGGTGAGGGGTTTGAGGTGGTCGCGCCCCCAACATAATGACGGACGGGGAGACTGTGAAGGGGAGGGGCTGTAGCGGCAGGGCGATTGCCCGTGAACGTCTTGTTCGACCCTGTGGATGCTCCGTTGCCGTGCGGTTCAGGCCGTGCCGGGAAGGATGGGCGAGAGGAAGTGTGAGAGTGGACGCGCCCCAAGCGCACGTGCTCCCTTCGGTTCGGGCGCGGCGGCGCTCCCCCCTGAATGAGGGGGAATGAAAATGCCCACCGGGACGATGTGAGTGCCGTGGGGTTCTCTGATTCGAATTCAAGCGTCTACGCTCCGGTGCCAACCAACTGGGTCCCCGTTCGTCTGCGGTTCTGTGGGGAGAATCTTCTGGCCCTATTGGGGATCCTGGTGCTTGCAGGAGCGGTGAGTGGATGTGAGTACCGGTCGCGATCTGGAAGTCAGCTTCCGCCCGACAGCGTGCTGGGCGATCGGCCTTCTCAGATTACGTCGGATCCCCGGTTCACGATGCGGGAGGGGGGAGCTCCTCGGGCCTTCATTCGGGCCGATCGGATGGAGCAGTACCGAACGGACGACAGCACGTATTCGGTGTGGCGGACCTTGTCGGATACGGCGCGTGTTCGATCTCAGGTCTACGAGGAGGGGGACTCGTCGGCCACGATCATCGCCGACAGTGTCGTGTATTTTAGTGAGGACGGCCGCTTTGAGGCCTACGGAGACGTCGTGGTCGAGACGGTGGAGGATCGGCGTCTGGAAAGTGAGTATTTGACGTGGTACCAGTTCGACCGCACGATCCGGACGCCCCGGTTCGTGCACATCACGACCCCGACCGAGGACGTTCGGGGAAATGGATTGGTTGCCGACGAGGACCTGGAGACGTACCAGATCGGGGAGTTCACGGCGGAGGTGGACGTGGACGACGAAGACGCGCCGTAAGGCGGAGGGCTTCCCTTCGAGTGTACGGGGCTTCTCGCGCTGCTAATTGAGAGAGTTGAGTGCATGTACCCGTTTTCGTGGTCGTTGCGGTGGGCAGGAGGGCTCCTCCTCGTTCCGATCCTCCTGGTCGGAACGGTTCTCGGAGGACAGCCGGCCCATGGACAGGATCGAGAGGACCCGACGGAAGCGGACACGCTTCAGGAGGAACCCTTTGAGGCGCCTCCCCCCACCCTGCCGGATTCTGCACGTGCAACCGACCCGGTTCCACCGGACACCAGCGAGCCCGAGCGGGCCGTTGTGACGGCCGACTCCCTGAGTGCGTTGACACAGGAGGGCGTGCGGCTCCAGGAGTTGTTCGACAACGTTCGTGTGCGACAGGACACGACGCGACTCCGGTCCACGTATGCCCTCCGGTATCTCGATCGAGACGAACTGCTTTTTACGGGCGACGTCGTCATCTACGAACGAGGCGACACCCTCCGGGCCGACACGGTGAAGTACAACAGGCGGACCAAAGTCGGCCGGGCGCGGAGCAACGTTCGACTGACGGACGGAGAGGTCGTCGTTCGGGCGCCGCGTGCGATTTACTACACCGAGGAAAAACGATCCGTCTTTCCCGACAGCGTGACGCTCGTGGACAGCAATCGGGTGCTGCGGGCCCAGTCGGGCACCTACTGGTCCGACGCGCGCCGGGCGGAGTTTCACGGGGAGGTGCGCCTCACCGATCCCGAGACGCACCTGGAGTCCGATTCGCTCACCTACTACCGGGACGAGGAGCGTTCCATTGCGAAGGGAGAGGTGTTTATTCGTCGGATGGGGGAGGACGAAGGAGCCCCGGAGGACACGACGTCGCGGACGTATCTGTTCGGCCAGTGGGCCGACAATCAGGAGGAAAACCGGTACAGCCGGGTGGAGGGCCGGGCGCTTCTCGTTCGGGTGCGGACGGATTCGACGGGGGCTCCGGAGGACACTCTCGTCGTACGGGGGAACCAACTGGAGGCCACGCGGACGGATACGCATCGGCGACTCATTGCCGTCGACTCGGTCCGGATCTGGCAGAGCGACATGGCGGCGGTTGCCGACTCCGCGGTCTACGACCGAGTGATTGAGGTTGGGGCACGCGACAGTGCCCGGCGGCCGAGCCCGCTACCCGACACGACGGTACTGATCCCGCCGGGGGCATCCGAGGCGGAGCGGGCCCCTCCGGATTCGACGGTGGCCCAGACCGCTCCATCGTCGTCGGCCGACTCGGTCGCGGTGGATTCTGCGAGGGGGGCGGAGGCTCCGGTGCCCGATTCCGTTCAAGCCGATTCGACTGCTCCACCGGTGGCGTCGCCCGACTCGGCCCAGCCTGCGGTTGCGGAGGATCGTGAACCGGTCGCCTCCGATTCTGGGGCGGCGACGCGCTCGTCGCCGGCGGGGGAGAGGGGGCGAGCGTCGTGGGGCCTGCCCACCGCACGGAACGAGGAGTCGTTGCCGCTCGAAGAGACGCGACTGTTCCGCAGTCCCGTGACGTGGTTCGAGCGTTCTCAGGTGTGGGGCGATTCGATTCGCGTTCGGGCCCGCGAGCGGGGCCTGGACACGGTCTACGTGCGAGGATCGGCGTTTGCCGCCCAGCGGGACAGCGTCGTGGACCGAATCCAGCAACTGAAAGGACAGGACATCACGGCGTTCTTTCGCAGCGACTCGCTGCGACGCATCGTGGCTCGGCCCAATGCACAGGCCATTCGCTTCTTGAAGACGGAGGCGGGGGCGCTCGAGGGGGCCGCAGAGGCGTCCGGCGATCGGATCATTCTGCGGTTTCAGGATGGCTCGGTCAAACGGACCAGTATCAAGGGAGGGGTGCAGAGTACGTATTATCGATCCCCGGAAACGATCCCGGACCCCTTCGAGCTCGAAGGGTTTCAATGGACACCGGATCGGAAACCGACCAAGCTCGATCTTCTTCGGGAGGAGCGCGTACGGGACCGGCTCGACGTGCCCCCTCCGTCGCAGCGCCCCCCCGTAGTACGGCGACCCGCCGAGCGAGCGGCCCCCGACAGCGTCGCTCGGGCGTCCGGGCGGCGGACCAGTGGAGAGACATCGGAACAGACCCCCCCTCCTGGCACGGGGGCGGTACGGCCGGATACCGCCTCGACCCCTGCGGATTCCCTCCAGTTGAAACGGACGACGCCCTCCTCCCCTCCCAGCGACACGAGCACGACCTCACGCTCGAATCCATGAGTTCAACCTCTACACATCGCTCTGACGGTCCCGCCACGTCCGATGCGTCCGTGACCCTTGCGGCCCGGCACCTCACCAAGAGATACGACAAGCGCGCCGTCGTGGACGACGTCAGTCTCCAGGTGGAGCAGGGGGAGATTGTGGGCCTTCTCGGGCCCAATGGTGCGGGCAAGACCACGACCTTTCACATGATCGTCGGCATGACCCGGCCGAATGAAGGCCGCATCCTGCTGGGCGGCGACGACATTACTCGACTTCCCATGTACAAGCGGGCCCGGCGCGGCATCGGGTACCTCGCGCAGGAGACGTCCGTCTTTCGGGAATTGACCGTAGAAGAGAATCTGCATGCGGTTCTCGAATTTCAGCCGATCACCGACGAGGAGCGAACGGCCCGCGTGGAATCGCTCATCGAGGAGTTCGGGCTGGAACGCGTCCGGTCGTCAAAGGGCTATTCGTTGTCCGGAGGCGAACGGCGCCGCACTGAAATTGCCCGGGCCCTCTCGACGAAGCCCCGTTTTTTCCTCCTGGACGAGCCCTTTGCAGGGGTGGATCCCATCGCTGTGGAAGACATTCAGCAGATCGTGGCCGACCTGCAGGAGCGCGAGATCGGGGTGCTGATTACCGATCACAACGTCCACGAAACGCTCGCCATTACGGATCGAGCGTATCTCTTGTACGAGGGACGCATCCTGAAGCAGGGGACTGCTGAGGAGCTGGCCGCCGATCCCGAGGTTCGGAAGCGGTATCTTGGCGAGAAGTTTTCCTTGGATCGATACTAAATTTGCACGACAGTCCCGTTTTTGGTCGTGCGGGTTGGGACCGACGCTTCCGTTTCGTTCGGAGGACGGGGGACGGCCTGCCTGTGCACTGTTCTCTTCCAATTGCACTTCAGTTCTCTCATGTGTGGAATTGTTGGCTACATCGGTTCGAAGGAGGCCGACGACGTTCTCCTGACGGGACTCAAACGACTCGAGTATCGCGGCTATGATTCGGCGGGCCTGGCGATTATCGGCGACGACGGGCTGCACGTCGAAAAGCAGGAGGGGAAGGTCGACGATCTTCGGGGAGCTCTCGACGGACAGGCCATGGAGGGAAGCCTGGGCGTGGGCCACACGCGGTGGGCGACGCACGGGGCCCCCAATGACGAGAATGCACATCCGCACGTGAGCTCGGACGGATCGTTTGCTCTGGTCCACAACGGCATCATCGAAAACCACAGTGCCATCAAGAAGCAGCTTCAGGAGAAGGGATACACCTTCCGGAGCGAGACGGACACCGAGGTGCTCGTGTACCTCATCGAGGAGGTAAAGCGCGAGACGAACCTTTCGCTGCCGGAAGCGGTGCGGCAGGCGCTCACGCAGGTGGTGGGGGCCTACGGCATTGCCGTCGTCTCGCGCGAGGCCCCGGATTTGCTGCTTGCGGCCCGGAAGGGAAGCCCGCTCATCCTCGGTGTGGGGGAGGACGAATATTTCATCGGGTCGGACGCCGCCCCGCTCGTGGAGCACACGCGTCAGGTGGTCTACCTGAACGACGGCGAGATGGTGACGGTACGCCGGTCCGGCTACGAGGTGCGAACCATCGAGAACGAGCCCCTCGAAAAGGAAGTCCACGAGCTGGAGTGGAGTCTCAGCGAAATCGAGAAGGGCGGGTACGATCACTTCATGCTGAAGGAAATCATGGAGCAGCCCGAGGCAATGGCGGACGCGATGCGGGGGCGCGTGCTGCCCGACGAGAACGACGTGGTGCTGGGGGGGCTCCACGACGTCTGGGATCAGCTCTACGAGGCCGATCGCATCGTCATCGCGGCCTGCGGCACCTCCTGGCACGCAGGCCTCGTGGGCGAATATTTGATCGAGCACTTTGCCCGAATACCGGTCGAGGTCGAGTACGCGAGCGAATTTCGCTACCGGAACCCGATTCTCCGCGACGGCGACGTGGTGCTCGTGATTTCACAGAGTGGAGAAACGGCCGATACGCTCGCCGCCGTGCGGGAAGCGCAGAGCCAGGACGTTCCGTGTTTTGGCATCTGCAACGTGGTGGGTTCTACCATTGCCCGCGAAACGGACGCAGGCGTCTACCTGCACGCCGGGCCGGAAATCGGGGTGGCCTCCACGAAAGCGTTCACCGCGCAGGTCACCGTCCTTTCGATGATTGCCCTCAAGCTGGCCAAGGGGCGGACGCTCTCGACGGGAGAAATGGCCCACAACGTACAGGCGCTGGCCGAGGTGCCGGGCAAGGTGCAACAGGTGTTGGAGAAGAGCAACGACGATCTCCGGTCGATGGCGCAGGTCTACCGGTACGCCTCAAATTTTCTGTATCTGGGGCGCGGGTACAACTTTCCGGTGGCGCTCGAGGGTGCACTGAAGTTGAAGGAGATCTCGTACATTCACGCGGAGGGGTATCCGGCCGCCGAGATGAAGCACGGTCCCATCGCTCTCATCGACCGCTTTATGCCCGTGGTATTCATCGCGATGAAGGACAGCACGTACGACAAGGTGCTGTCCAACATCGAGGAGGTGGCGGCCCGCGACGGGTCGGTCATTGCCATTACGGACGATCGGGATGCGGAGCTGGACGAGCTCTGTGAATACGTACTGGAAATTCCCCAGACGGAAGAGTTTCTCTCGCCGCTCCTCACGGTCATTCCGCTGCAGCTGCTCTCCTATCACATTGCCGTCATGCGCGGGTGCCACGTCGACCAACCGCGCAACCTCGCGAAGAGCGTGACGGTCGAGTAGCGAGACGGCTCACGTTGAACCTGTGTCTCTTCCAGGCGTTCGGAATCCCTTGCACGAGGAGGTGTCACGTACAACTGCTGTTTATGATTGAGCTGGAGAAACTCGACAAGATTAAGCACCGCTTTGAGGAGGTGGAGAGCCTCATGGCGGATCCAGAGGTGGCCACGGATCCGGCTCGGATGCAGGAGCTGGGACAGGAGCACAGTCGGCTCGAGGACGTGGTCGAGGCCATTGACCGTTACGAGGGTCTCCTTCAGGAACGAGAGGATCTGGAGGAGCTGGTGCAGACGGAAAGTGGCGAGATGGAGGAGATGGCAAAGGCCGAACTCGAGGAGCTGGAGGCAAAGATGCCGGCCGTGGAGGAAGACCTCAAGCAGAAGCTGATTCCGAAGGATCCGGAGGACGAGAAAAACGCGATTGTCGAGATTCGGGCGGGGGCCGGGGGGGATGAGGCGGCTCTCTTTGCCGGGGACCTGTTCGAGCTCTACACCCAGTTTGCCAAGCGGCACGGGTGGACCTACGAGATGATGGATGTGTCCGCGGGCACGCAGGGGGGCTTTCGGGAGGTCATTTTTGGGGTGAAGGGAGAGGACGTGTTCGGCACGTTCAAGTACGAGGCGGGCGTACACCGCGTGCAGCGCGTTCCGGAGACCGAATCCAGCGGGCGGATTCACACCTCGGCCGCTACGGTCGCCGTGCTGCCGGAGGCCGAGGAGGTGGACGTCGACGTAAATCCGAGCGACCTCAAGATTGAGACGTTTAAGGCCACCGGTCCCGGAGGACAGTCCGTAAACACGACGGACTCGGCGGTGCGGATCAAGCACATTCCCTCGGGGGTGGAGGTCTCCTGTCAGGACGAAAAGAGCCAGCACAAGAACCGCTCGAAGGCGATGCGGGTGCTCCGGTCCCGGCTCTACGAGAAGAAACTGCAGGAGCAGCGGGAGGAGCGAGAAGAGGCGCGTCGCTCGATGGTGGGGAGCGGTGATCGCTCCGCCAAAATTCGGACCTACAATTTTCCCCAGGATCGGGTCACTGATCACCGGCTGGAGGGCGACCAAAAGAACCATTCGCTCCAGACGATTATGGAAGGCAATCTCGACCCGATCATCGATGCGCTCCGCGCCGAAGAAAACGCCGAGCGCCTGGCCAACCTCTAGAGCCTCGGCCCGCGTTCACAATCGTTTTCTGAAAAAGAGGGCTGTCTCCGGAAATCTCATCCCGTTTTCAAGGCACACCTGCGACCTCATCGCGGGTTGCTCGTAGGGTAATTTTGCACTTTTTCCCTGCTCCTCTGCACACCGACCGTTGTCGGTGTTCTACGAGGGGCGTGATGCGTTCTCATTCCAAAGGGATTGATTGACATGGCAAGCAACAAGTATCAGTACGAACTCACGTACGTCATCAGCGGCGTCGTTCAACAGAACCAGGTGGACGACATCGTCCGCAAGGTGAATCACCTCGTCGAAAGCAACGGCGGGGACGTGCTCGAGGTCGACGAGTGGGGGAATCAGCGCCTCGCCTACGAGATCGACCGCAAGCGCAGCGGGTATTACGTCAACATGTATTTTCAGGCTCCGGGATCGCTCATCGAGCGGCTCGAACGGGAGCTTCAGATCAACGACGACGTGCTGCGATACCTTACCCTCCGCATGGACGCGAAGATGAAGCGTCACTACGAGAAGCGGAAGCAGCGCGAGGCTCAGGCCGAGGCGGAAGATGAGGGTGAGGAGGCCGAGGACGACGAGTAAGAACTCGTTCCGCGAGCCCTCCTCTAAGACTCTGTTGAATTCAATTTCTTAACGACCCATGGCCAACGAAGACGTCGACTACGAACACATTGAGTACGTGGACTACAAGGACACCGAGTTTCTGGAGCAATTTATCAACAATCAGGGCAAGATTCTGCCCCGGCGTGTGACCGACGTTCCGGCTCGCGTTCAGCGCCAGGTGACGACGGCGATCAAGCGGGCTCGTCACCTTGCCCTTCTTCCCTACGTGTCGGAGTCCATCCGGTAGCTCTTAGGACGCGCATTCGTTTCTCACATTCGACCGAGTAATACGACGACATCATGGACGTTATTTTGATTGACGACGTGGAGCACCTGGGAGAAGCGGGCGAGGTCCACGAGGTGGCCGACGGATACGGTCGCAATTACCTCATTCCGCAGGGGTTGGCCCGGGTGGCCACGGACGGCGCCGTGCGACAGCTCCGGGACGAAAAGCGTCAGCAGGCCCGGAAGCAGGCCGCGAAAAAGGAAGAGGCCGACGAGGTTCGCAAGGAACTCGAAGACATGCAGGTGGTCTTTTCGGCCAAGGTGGGGGAGGACAACCGCATCTTCGGTACGGTGACGACCCAGCAGGTTGCCGTGGAGCTTTCCAACCGCGGCTTTGACGTGGACCGACGAGACATTGAGCTTGACGAAGAGATTCGGCACGTGGGCGCTTACACGGCCACCATCCATCTCCGTGGGGACGTAAGTGCGTCTCTCGACATTCAGGTCATTCCGGAGTCCGGATGACGGCTGCGATCCTCTCGAAGAAGAGGGAGGCCGTTCTCAGCGGGCACCCATTCAGCGCTGACTGGCGTCCAGGGCGGTTGTAAGGTCCTCTACGAGGTCGTCGGCTCCTTCCAGCCCCACAGACAGTCGGACGAATCGATCGGTGATTCCTAGGGCCGCTCGGGCTTCCGGGTCCACGTTTGCGTGGGAGGTGTGGATCGGCTGCGTGATCAAACTTTCCACGCCGCCCAGGCTCGGCGCCCGGATCGGGAGAGAGAGGCGTTCGAAGAAGGTGTCGACGTTCGTGTCGGGGACAAGCTCGAAGCTCACCATTCCCCCGAACCCGTCGAGCAGGTGTCGAGCCCGCTCGTGATCGGGGTGCTTCGGGAGACCGGGGTACCGAACCCGAGTAATGGCCGGATGGCTGTGTAGAGCCTCTGAAACCGCCAGCGCGGTGGCATTTTGCTTGCGGACCCGCACGCCGAGCGTCTTGAGGCTGCGGTGGAGCAGGAAACAGGCGTGCGGATCGAGCATGCCGCCCAGGAGCTTCAGCGTGTGCTCGATTCCGTCCATCACTTTTGAGGGACCGGCTGCTACACCTGCGGCGAGGTCGGAATGTCCGGCGAGATATTTGGTCGCAGAGTGGAGGACCACGTCGAAGCCCAGTTCGGCGGGACGACAGTTGACCGGAGACGCAAAGGTGCTGTCAATGACGGCGATCAGGTCGTGCTCCTCCGCGAACGTCGCCATGGCCTCCAGGTCGGGAACCTCGAGCAGGGGATTGGTAATCGACTCGGCGTAGAGAATCTTGGTGGACGGTTCTACGGCCTCCGCCCAGCTCGAGGAATCGTCGGGGAGGAAGGAGTGCTCGACGTCAAAGCGCGGGAGGAGATCGTCAAAGAGGTCGAGGGTGCCTCCGTAGAGACTCTGGGGGGCAACGAGGTGATCTCCGGCGTTGAGGAGTGTCAGGAGCGTCGACGAGATGGCCGCCATGCCACTGGTCGTGACGAGTGCCTCTTCGGTCGACTCCAGAGAGGCCAGCTTGCGGTGCAGGGCCTCGTGGTTGGGCGTGTTGTTGTATCGGACGTACCGAACGGGATCGTCGGGATCCTCGTGGGTGTAGGTTGCCGTCTGAAAAATGGGGAGGGAGACGGCTCCTTCGATGCGGGGCTCCGGCTCGCCGTCGTGAACGGCCCGGGTGTCGAGAGTCGACATGAAGGCGTGTCGGTGGTGGGAGAAATATTGGGGCCAGAACGGGGCCGCGCCGTGAGCGGATCGAGGGCGTTCCGGATCGTCGGCCTCGACGCTCATGTTGTGGAGGCTTCCTCTGTTAGCACACCCGTCCCGCGTGGGTCTACAGAGGAGAGGAAAGAGATTGGTTCCGGAGGCGCGACTTTAGAGACGATACGTCCTCCCGAAGGTCCTCGTCTTCGTCCACCTCCTCCTCAATTTTGCGGTAGGCGTGGATGACGGTGGAGTGGTCTCGACCGCCGAAGCGCGTGCCGATGTGGGAGTACGAGTCCTCCGTCAGCTCGCGGCAGAGGTACATGGCGATCTGCCGGGCCCGTGCCACCGGTTGTTTTCGGGAGCGGGAGAGGAGGTCGTCTTCCGAAAGCCGAAAATATTCTGCGACCTGCTCGATGATGTCGGCGGCGTCGAGGACCGTCACCTCTTCGTCGGTGTGCTCGCGGAGGTAACGTCGTGCCGTCTCGGCGTCCAGCCGGCCGTCATCGAGTTGTACCAACGCCGTGAGACGGGTGAGGGTGCCCTCGAGCTGCCGAACGTTCGAGTCGATGCGCTGGGCGATCAGTTCGAGGACCTTCGGCTCGACCTCGGTGTCCAGGCGTGCAGCTTTGCGCTGAAGGATGGCGATGCGGGTTTCCAGATCGGGGCGCTGGATGTCGGCACTTAGGCCCCACTGGAAGCGGGAGAGGAGCCGTTCCTCGATGCCGGGAATTTTGGCCGGGGGACGGTCGGCACAGAGAAAGATCTGCTTCCCGTTTTGATGCAGGTCGTTGAAGATGTGGAAGAATTCCTCCTGCGTCTTTTCCTTCTCCCCGAAAAACTGCACGTCGTCGACGATGAGAAGGTCGGCCTGTCGGTAGTAGCTCGAGAAGGCCGCGATTCGATTTTCACGAACCGACTGGACGAACTGGCTCGTGAAGCGATCGCTGGAGACGTACAGGACGTGTTCGGCGGCGTTGTGCTCCAGGGCATAGTTGGCTACTGCCTGCGCGAGGTGTGTTTTTCCGAGGCCGACCCCTCCGTACACTAGGAGCGGGTTATAATTGGTGCTGCCCGGTTCCTGAGCGACGGCATACGCCGCGCTCCGGGCCAGTCGGTTGCCGTCTCCTTCGATGAACTCGTCGAACGTGTATTCGGAGCGGAGGTGCTCCTTGGCTTTTTCGTAGAGGGCGGATCGCTCGTCGGCCGATCCTGCGCCGGCCCGTTCGATGCTCGCGAGCTCCTCGGGTGTGGGGGCGGCCTCACCCGCCACGTTTGCATTCTCTGAGGCCGGGGACCGGGGCGACGGGCCGTCGGAGGGGGAAGAGGAGGGGGACGGCTGTGTCGGGGCGGTGCCTGACGGCTGGGACGAAGAGGGTGTGTCCGTCGAAGGGGACGAGGCCCCGTTGGACGGGGGATTAGGGGACGCAGGCCGGTCGGCTTCCCGGGTCGTTGAACGCTCTGCATCGGGCGATGCGTCAGAATTGGGGCCGTCCGACGCGCGTTCGTCGGGGCGCTCGTCTTCGGGGGACACCTTGTACTCCACGTCGGTCGGTTCGCCGACGGCTTCGGTTACGGCCTGGGTAATTTCCCGGTGGAACCGGCTCTCTAGGTACTGAATGCCGAAGGGAGTCGGAACCTGAACGAGAAGGGTGGGCGTCCCTGCGTCCGCGTCGAGAGAGAGGGGCTCGATCGGGTCGAGCCAGTTTCGAACCGTTCGCTCCGGGAGGGTTTCGCGCAGGTCCTGGAGAGCGGTGCGCCAGGCGTCGGAGGCGGACGGAACCATAGGGTGGAGAGGGGAACCAAGCGTTCGCGACGACAGCGAAGTGGCGCCGGCAGAGTGTCCCAATCGACGCGCCCATAACGTAGACCTGAGCCGTCACGTTCGCAAGTGACTCCCGGGAAATTTATAGATGCGCAGACCTGCGGCGCTGAACCCGAGTTCCGAGGAATTCAGGGACTGCGTCCTTTTTGTGATTCCTCCGGTACGGCCGTTGTCCTTTCTTTTGATGAGAAGTCACAGGGACAGAGAGGAGATTCAATTCGTGCGTCCGACGACGACGAACTGATGGGGGAGGTCGAGGTCCTTTATCCGGGCGTCGAGGCCGCCCGCCTCCAACTCCTGTACGATACTCTCGGGAGTGAGGCGATGGTGTCGAGGCGGTCCCATGGGGGCGTCCCGTTTGAAGTCGACCACCCACACGGAGCCGCCCTCGTTGAGTCGGCCGGCCAGATGCTGTGCGTACGAACCGCGATTGGGGATGTGGTGTCAGGTATTCACCGTCAGAATGCGGTCGACCGAAGTTTCGTCGAGACGGGTGTGTTCGGGACGGGCAAGCACGGTGTCGACGTTTCCGACATCCAGTTTGTCCGTCATTTTGGTGATGAATTGAAGCATTTCCGGTTCGATGTCGACGGCCAGGACCTGCCCGTCCGGGCCCACAGCGTCGGAGAGGTAGGGAATGAAGTAGCCGGTTCCCGCTCCAAGATCCGCGACGGTCATTCCCTCTTTGAGACCCATCGCCTCGACGACGTGGGTCGGACGCTGCCATTCGTCTCGTTCCGGATCATTGAACTGGTCGGCGTAGCGATCCGGATTGTCGAAGCTATGGTCGTAGTGATCCGTGGAGTCCTGTGCGTGGAGGAACGGGG
>CAZCUZ010000023.1:0-35137 GCA_964502085.1 uncultured Salinivenus sp.
GGCTTAGACAAAGCGGTCGTGTTCCTTTATCTGGACGGGATGGACCCTGCGAGTGTCGCTTATGCGAAGGCTAAAGTTGCAAACGGCAGTGTCGTTGAGCAGGACTTCGCCGAATACCTGCTCTACTCGCACGAAAAGTGGAAAAATGCTCCGGTTTGCGATTGGTAGCCGGGCTCGTTCTTGGCGCTGAACCCATCTTGTTTCAGTACTTCTAGAGATACGTCTCTTATGTCCACCTTCATCCGCATCATCGGCACTGTCATCGGTGTTGGAGGAATCATCGGCTTCATCGTCTTCATGGCTGAGGCACAGCCGGAGAGTGCGCTGCAGGAGCCTGATCCGACGCTCATTGGAATGGCATTTCTCGCCGGTTTCTTCGGTATCGCACTCGGTTCCATGTGGTACTACATCGGCAAACTCGGGGCCCGCGTCGAGGCGGTTGCCGATGCATACCTCGAAGATTTAGGGGAGGGCCAGGAGTGACTTTTGCGCGCAAAATAACTGATTCCCATGCGATACGTCCTGTTCTCTGTAGCTGAGGACCTGACGGTATCGATGAGGGCAGCGACCTACTGTTCTAGCCGCGGCAAAGAACTTGCTATCAACTGATTGTCGTATCCCCTTCACATCTTAACCTAGACCCATGAAGGCTCAACGTCACCCTCTCGCACTGCTCCTTCTGCTCGTTGGACTGTTTTATATTTTACTCCCGCGAGTCACGAAGGCGCAAGCTAAAACGTTTTATCAGGGTAGCCCGGGGGAAAAGACTGTTCTCGCTCTATCGATAGAAAACGTGCCAGACTCGGCTGCTGCAATGCAAATTTTGGAGTCCCGTGCTGGCGACAACGCGCTTGCGTTGCTCTATCAGGATTACAAGCAGGTCACCGAGAGCGCGCCCATCGCCGTTTACCGTCAGGGTCAACCTGCCCTCTATCACGCAAATCCCGCTCGGGAAGACGAGTATTTCGACATTGACTCCGAGATTAGCAGTGCCACAATCAGAGGCGGACGAACTGGGGCGATTTGTGAAGACGGCACGCGTAGCGATGCAACGGGGCGAGGGGCCTGTAGCCATCACGGTGGTGTATCTAGCTGGCTCCACTCAACCCGACCGGACCGGTCGGCAACTATTGCTATTATCTGTGAGGACTACCGGCTAATTGCTGGTGACGACGTCGAATGTGATAACATTCTCGCAGAAGTGAAGAATCGGAGCTACTAAAAATGACACACCCGATTATTTATGAATCGCCTCAAGTCGACCGTAAGAGTGCTGGTTCCCCGGTGCATTGCCCGTAGCGGCTGGAGGCATCAGCACCGGATGGGACTCTGCTCCGGAGGGCTGCTGTAAGGTCTGCACGAAGGGGAAGGCCTGCGGCGACACCTGCATCGATGCCGACGATGAGTGCCACGTTGGCGCTGGGTGTGCATGCAACGGGTAAGTCTCTCTAACAGTCCGAGCAACGGTCATGGCTCGAGCAAAGGTTAAGTGCAAGGGGACAAACAAGGACGGCAGTTCCTGTCAGAACTGGGCGGTGGAAGGGAGTCTGTACTGTCATCAGCACCAACACCAGGAGACAGCTGCCGATCGAAAGCAAATGAAGAAAAACGAGAACATTGCGACTGGCATCCTTGCGGTGATTTTGTTGGTGGGATTTTTCTTCAGTCTTGCACTCGGATGCGAACAAGAGTTCGCAGAGTGGGCTGTATAGATAGGGCTGGCCCATCTCGGTCCAGTCACGAAGTCAGGCGAGCCGATTGAGGATTGACCGGCCAACATTTTGCACGCAAAACCGAACAGGGGGGAGTAAGAGGCCAGGGAAGAGGGAGCCCAACCGGATCGATTTTTGCGTCCCTCTACACAAAAATACTGGTCGGGACAATCCGGCTGATCTCTTCATCACCTGAGCGTTTTCTCCCCCAGCCCCGTTACATGTCCGACACGCCGTCCGAGAACGGCAATGGCTCTTCCAGGAGCCCCTCATTTGATCCTGCATCTTTTGATCCCCGCAATGAAATCACAGAGCTCTCGTCCGTTCTCGTGGCCGTCAGCCGGCAGCTCAGTGACTGTCACGAGGATCTGACGAGCTTAATGCGTCAGCACGAGATCGGCCACTATGATCCTGAAGAAGAGGGCGAAGACCGCCCCCCGCCGCCTGAGCAGGCGCGCGACATTGCCGAGCGCCTGGAGCTCTGCGCGGAGGCCTTGCGCCAGGCCAGCAAGGAGGAAGAATCGTAACACTGGGGGCATCACATTCACGGCCCTGCCGGCCTCGCAGGCTGGCTCTCCGTGATTCTACCCTTTATCGATAGACGTTAATGATAGACCCAGACCCAACCCTTCACCCTCTCGTAAGCCGATGGCTGATTCGCCACGACCATAAACAGTCGCTTCAGCTGATGAATCTCTTCTTGACGGCCGTTTCCCGGCATCCGTACGTCGACGTCGAGCTCATCGTTGACGGTGACGTGCACCTTTCCGTCCGGCACGACCCTGCGTAATTATTCGCCCGGACCTCCCATCCACGATACTGCTTATCATGCCCGATTCTAGTTTCTCGGAGGGTGACGGCGCCGTTCGGGTGCCGCTCTCTAATGCAATCAGCGTGGTCCTCGATGTCTTACGGGACACGGCCGGTACGCTCGCCGTTGCTGGACATAAACTGGAGCGGGAGGTGCCAGACTGGATCGAGGCCGACCAGGCTGATCTCCCCCAACCGGCGGAGCAGGCGCGTCATGTAGCCGCCCGACTGGAGACCTGTGCGGATGCGCTGCGGAATGCGAGTGGGGAGGCTGGGGAGACGGATACGCCTTTCAATTGAGCTCAATAAGGTAGAGCCATGACGTCCCCTCTCGGTCTCAAATTCTACGACGGGCCTGCCCGGTCTGTGATCTTGCGCGTGCAAAAGTGCGTTTTTAGGGCCCTACGTCCCTGCTCAGTTGAGACGTATTGCAACAAGCTAGAACTCAGCCCCGTTAATAGAGACCCAAAAAGGTAGCGTCTTTAGATCGGTTCTTGCTGGACCGGGAGGTACCCTTCCCGGTCACGTCTCCTCTTGATTGACCCTCTATCTACCTGCTTATGCCGTTTTTCGACGTAGACGTCACCGAGCCCGAATTCGACCGAGAGACGTTCGAAGAGGTGGTGCTATATATCTGCTCTCAGGTTGAGAACATCCGCAACCTGAGCATGACGAAGCTCCACAAGATCCTCTACTACGTTGATCGGGAGGTCTACCTGCAGACGGGCAGCCCCTTGACCGGGGAAACATACATCGCGAATCGGTACGGTCCGACCTCGGAGCACCTGCAGGAGGCATTGGAAACTCTCGATCGGGAGGGCAAGCTCTCCCACGTCACCCGTCGAGACAGCAGCGACCAAATCGGCACGTACGAACAGAACATTTTCATCGCAAACGAGACGCCCGATGTCGATGAGGCGTTTAAGGCCTCGGAGGTTCAGCTCCTCGACGACGTAATTCACCAGATCAGCGAGGACTTCACGGCCGAACAGATCAGTGATTTGTCCCATGACATCGTCTGGCGGTCTGCACGAAAAGGGGAAGAGCTTCCTTACTACACGACGATGCTGCAGGTGACCGAGTCCGAAGAGAGCGCTGAGGACCTCAAGTGGGCTCGAGAAAAAGCGCAGGAGGTCCGCTAGCAAGTCGGACACTGCTCGCAGCACCAGGAACCCTTCCGCGCACGATTGTGGCCACGCCGCCCCGCAAGCCCGAACGCACGATTACCTGGGAAGAGAATGTTCAGAAGAAGCTCATCCCCTATCTGGAAGAGTACGAGAAGCTCGGGGAGCTTCTTCTGGCCATCGAATACGTGCTTGAGCGCAACCCGGAAGATTCGGACACGATTCCAATCGGTGAGGACTTTCCAGACTGTCGCTACATCACGCGGTACCCGTTTGAGGAGTTGGACATCCCGCTCCCGAAGATCCAACTGCTTTACGAGTACGACGAAGATCAGGTGGTGATCTGGGAGGCCCGAGTAGAGGAGCCTGGGCATTGAGTAGTTGTCGACCGTCCATGGAGTCGTCGGCCTAGTGCTCGGTAGGACCCACATGGTCGAGCTCCGTGCGGGCCCGCAGCAAGTGATTTTCGGGAGCTCGTTTCTATTCTGAGAGTTGCGGTCCTTATGAAACTGCATTCGGGAGGGCACGCCTGTAATCTTTTTGGGCAACGTCTAAGTTTTCAATGCACCAACTCTATTGGGAGTCGGATGGAAAGACCTGAAGACCATGTCGGTGTATCCGGGTCACGATACCCGGTAGCCATTCGGGGAACTCCATCCGAACTTAGAGGAAGGTGAGTTCGATCTTCGTTGGGGAACCGGCGATGAAACCATCTGGGCTGATGCCGATGAGGAGGCTACCCAGTTCGTTTTGCCTTGCAGAATTCCATTTTCAACGCCATAAAACACACGGAAGCTGGAGGCGTGGAGGTGCACTTCTTTCAGAGGGAGGAAGGTCCAGTCTTAGAAGCTTGTGCCCCAGGTACCGGCTGGCGTCCCGAAGTGTGACAGATGGTTCCATGCGACCTTGTGCAGAATCATTGCGCTGTCGGGAGAAATCTCTTACTTGAGGAACAGTAGAAATTAAGTACTTACGTAACTTCAGTCCTGAGATTTCTAAACGCTTTAGCTGTTTCCCACTCAAACAGCACCGTGTGCTTAAAACTCTCTGATTGAAAGGTCCTTCAAATACATCCATTTTCGTTTTTGGATGGGGAGTGCCGGCTCTTGTACGCCGAATGATTATCAACACTTCAAACTGTTCATCCAAAAACTCTTGATGCTGGCAAACTTTTCGCATAGTCTCTAGTAGCACTGGTACCAAGAACGGTACCGCTTACCTGATGTCCAACTGCGCAGATCTAGAGAAAAAAGCGCGGAATTCGCCGCATAACCTTGCCTTTAGCGACCTGATTCGCTTGGCTCAGTGCTTCGGTTTTGAAAAAAAGCGGCAGAGCGGGTCGCATCGCCTTTATAGGCAAGAGTTCTTTCCCTCTGCTGAAAGCAAACGCAAGCACGAGGACCATTACGAGATGAATTTTCAGCCCCGTGGTGGTCAGGCGAAGCCGTCGCAGGTGAACGATCTGCTTTCTGCGGTCGATTACTACCGAGCTAAATTCCCGGATCATTTCCCTGAAGCTGATGAGTGACTCTCCTGAGGATCGTTACAGTGTTCGCGTAGAGTGGAGTGAAATCGACGGTGAGTTTAAGGCTACGTGTCCCGCTTTCCCTGGGCTTTCAGCTTTCGGGGAAACTCGAGAAGAGGCAATTGAGGAGGCAAACGTTGCCCTGTCCATGTTCATTGAGGACTATAGGGAGGAGGGGGATGAGCTTCCTGCACCCCGGGAAGCTACAGAATATAGCGGGCAGACCCGTCTCCGGATGCCTAGCCACTTGCACGAAGCTTTAGCAAGAGAAGCTGGAAGGCAAGATGTTTCTTTGAACACCCTCATGGTTACTTTCCTTGCCAGGCAACTTGGTACCGAGGAAAAGGAGAATCGCTTGGAAGATCTTCTCCTCAATTATCTTTCAAGCCTCCGAGTTACATTTTCGTCCATGCCTTCCACAATGTCAATAAGGGAGGGGTTTAGTCAGTGGGATGATCTTCTTTTCATCACACAAGTACCATCATCTGGTACTGATTATGAGGGTGGCGATGTACAAGAAGAGGCGATTCCAGGAGGATACGAAGATGTGAAGCGTAAGTTGGACCTTGGAAGTAGCGAGACCTCAGGAACTGAAGAAAGCAGATAAGTATGGCACGTCTCCAATGGGCGCTAACTTGTAGGGATACTTCTATCGACAGCAATACGAATAATATCACGTATCGTGATGCAATAGAGCAGTTGAGGATAAAGGGGTTTCCAGTTGAGCTTCCACACCTCTTCCTGATTGCAGTTTTATGGAGGCGTGACGACCTTGAGTCTCAAGAGTCCGCGCAGTACCGGGTAGCGGTTGAAAAGCAAGACCAAGGTAGAGTTGCACAAACCGAGGCTCAGGATATTGATTTAGAAGGGTACGAACGCATGCGCTCTGCTATACCCAATCCAGAGATAGAGGTTGAGGGGCCAACAACCTTGTGGTTTGTGATTGAAAAGAACGAAGACGACAGTTGGGAAGAGGCTACTAGATTGCCAGTAGAAATTAAGGAAGCCCCTGATGAGGTGGTTGCTGAGGCTATCGAGGATGTCGCTGAGCCTCAGTAGTTGACTCAACTTTGCGGTGCCAAAAAGTCAAGTAAGGGCAGGTAGTTTATTTGAGGTGACTATGACGGCTGGATTATAAAACGCCGGAGGTAATCGATTGTCACGAAGCGGATCGAAACTACATTTCACGGGTTCGGTAAGCCCGATTAGCCGCCCACCCCGCTCACAGACGCAGCCGAGGCCCGTGCGCCCGGACCAGCCCGTCCTCGAGGACGAGGCCCAGGGGCAGAAGGGCGCGTCCTATATTATCGATTGGGACGAGTCCATCATGATCGGCGATAGGGACCAAGACATGGCCTGCCCGCAGTCGGCCGGCGTTACCTTCTACCACGCGGAGGACTGGCGGGAGGAGATCGAGAAAGAGATCCTATCGTGACCCTTGAGACTCCGCGTTACGCCTCGGAGTTGAACGGCGCAGACATCACGATTCCACCGACCACCACTCCGATCAAAGAGTGGGTGACACTGGCAGAAGAGGCGGCGTCCCACCCGAACCCGAGGGCTGAATACAAAAAGAGCAGAAGAACGACGCCGGGCCAGAAGAGCACGAAGCCCACAAGCGCAGACATGTACCACGGCCACCCTTTCCCGTAGACACGGACGAGCCCTGCGAGTCCTCCAGCCACGAGCAACACGACAATTCCAAGAAGCGCTGTCATACGGCCGAGGTGGTTGAGTCCGAGGTTGCCTTCGAGATAGTGTACAGGAGCGGCCGCTAGCGCCGTTCCGCCCGACATTTGCAACATCAGCCCATCCTGGCGGAGATCAGGCGAAAAGCGATCCCTAACGTTAGCGTAGGACGAAGTCCTACTCCACAGAGACAAGCTCTGCTCCCGTGAAGGGATCGAAGTTGTAGCTCGAGGGGAAGTATCGATTGGTGTTCGGGTTCTTTTTGAGGCTGTACCCGGAATTTATCGTCACCCGTTTGATCTCTCCGGCCTGGAAGCTCTGATCATCGAGGCTATTGGTGATGGGGTTGCGGGTCACTACGTCCAACTCTGGGCTGTTTCCACCAATGACTCGGTGTCCGGCCTGGATGTCTACGTTGGACAGGATGAAGGTCTCCCCTGAGGGGTTCGTCACCCGGACGCCCCGCTCGAGGACTTCAATGCGTTGGAGCTCCCGAAGACCCATCTCCAGTTGTTTGCCCTGGTACTCTCCACGTACCCTCGCCTCATTGTCGTCCAGGGGAAGGATTTCTCCATTCTGGACGCTCCCGATGGCGACGAACTCGATGGTCTCGCCCCCCTCGACCGTGACCGTACCGGCCGTGTGTTGCTGCGCGAATGCATTTGGGGCCCAAGCGCCAAGGAGTACCATCGCCGAGATCGTTACGGAAAGCCAAGATCGGACGTGCATGGCTATGGAGGTGGTATCTGTTCGGCTAACGTAAGCAGACTGCAGGTTTGCGCAGACGCCGGCCGTGAGGGTTACCCGTCACACCGGCCGGCCCACAACTGTTCACTCAGGTTTTATGCAAACTCAATGCCGGACAGGGACTTGGCGAGAGTCCTCGCACGGTGCGCGGTCGGTTGTATGAAGCGGGGTTGCGAACCACTGAACAGACGCATAGTATGTATAGCGTGGCGCTGGCCGATCCCCTCGGCCCCTATGGATAATCCAAAATTAGACGACGTCCCGGACGAGCTCGTCCAGGCCGTCCTCGAGCAGTTGCCTGCCTACTGGGAGAGCCGCAACCACGGCCCGTCCCACCCGGACCAGACGGTTCTACTGTTGGAGCCGACCAGCTCAGGCGATGTCGTGAAGGTCCTTGGGCCCCGGCCGAGTGGGCAACACGTGGAGGCGCCGCGTAAGTAAGCTGGGAGAACATAGGCCCGCGGGAAAGAACACCTGACGATACCATTCTGAGTTACGACCGGCATCGGGCCGGCTTTCTCGACACTCGCGTCGTAGCGGGTGCCGAGAGGGCCGGCCTTTTCTATTTGCTGGGTGCCAGATCGCACTGACATGCAGGTTCTGCCTCACTTTGACGTCCGAGAACTCGTCCCGCCACGGGTGTGGGAGCTCCACGAGGCGGGGCGTCTCGATGCTCGGTGGTACCTGCAGCCGCGGCTTCTTCAGATGCTGAAAGGCGTTCGGGCCCGGTACGGCCGGCCCATCTGGGTCAACACGTGGCCCGGGGACGGGGATCTCACCGAGCGCGGATATCGACTGCCCTCTACGGATACCGGGTCGACGTACTCGCAGCACAAGCTGGGAGCCGCCGTCGACTTCGAGGTGGAGGGCCTCACCCCGGATGAGGTCCGCGCGGACGTCAAGGAAAACGAGGGCGCCTTCTACGACATGGGCCTGCGCGCGATCGAGAGCGGAGACTACGCGCCGACGTGGGTGCACGCCGACGTCCGGTCCACACAGCGAACCGGCAGTATTTTGGTAGTGACCCCCTAACCCAATCTATGAAGCACGTTGTCTCGAGCTGCCTCCTCTGGTGGCGTCCGAAAATGATTCTCGCCCTACTTCTCGGCTTCGCCGGTGCGGCGTGGGACGTTGGTCACGGCGCCGCAGTGCAGGCCTCTGACGCCATCGAGCTACTTACGCCTAGGCAGATCTTTGCCCGAGGGCTTCTCCTTGTGACGGCAATCGAGGCGATGTGGTGGGTTGGACGCAATGCCTATGACGCGTACCTGCGTCCGGATGACGAAGTGATGCCCGAGGTGGGGGCGACGCTCCTCGAGGCCCTAGTGCTCTACGCCGGCTACCTGTCAATCCTGGCCGTCACGACGGTCATTGCTGGCATGCTCCGAGATACGGCCGTCGCCGGCTTTGCTGAGATGCTCAACCTTGCCTTCTGGGCCGGGATCGCCCTCATTCAGCTGACGCGGATTGCGATTCATTGGAAGGGGTCCGAGGACGCGGCGCGCAAGTTTTTCGGCCGGATTGGGGACGCCTTTTCCTCGGCAAAGAAGGGGAGAGTGGGGGAGGCTCTACAAGATACGCAACGCGAGTCGTCCTGACCGCCTATGCGAGCTGGATTTGTGATCGACGAGGTGCCTGGGAGCGACGAATACACGTGGGCACTCCTGAACGGGCGGGGGAAGACGCTTGCCCGCGCGCCCCACGGCTACGACACCGTAGAAGACGCCCAGGTAGACATCGCGGCCGTCAAGATGGCGGCCCGTGAGCACGAGGTCCCGACAAAAGCTGAGACCTGCGATGACTGAGATCTTCGGACGCGCTTCGGAAAAGGCCGGCTGTATCGTGCCTCTGGTCGCTGCGGCCCTTGTGCCAATACTGCTCGTTGGCTGTTCGAGCACGCGGCTCCAGGAGGTGACGGTGCCGGCACAACAGAGCACGGTTACCCCGCCCTCCGTAACCGACAGCATGCGGCTTGAGCGCGTGGCCCCGGTGCCGCCGCCGGCAAAGATGACGGCTCCAGTTCGCGTCGAGCAATACGAGTCGGCTCGACCAGGCGGGGCGGTAAGTCGCATCTCCGTGTCGGATCAGGAGGTCACTGTCGTGCGGCCGGATGGGGAGGTGATTACGTACGAGGCCCCCGTGTTTGGCGAGACGCTCGACATCCGCCCGACCGGAGACACGACAAAAGCCCAGGTACGGGGCGAGCCCGAAGAGGAAACGGTCGAGGCGAAGGTCCCGGAGGAAGACGAAGGGTTTTTCGGTCAGGTCGGCTCGGGCCTCGCCTGGATCGGCGGATTCGTCCTGCTGGGAGCCGTCGCCTTCGTGCTCGTCAAATTCACTGACCTCGTGCCGACGCTGCCCTTCGCGTGATGGAGATGCCGAGACTTCCCGACATCCCGGACGCGGTTCGTGAACGGCCCGACCGGTTTCGGCCGGCTCCAGAGATGGCCGACTGGATCAGGCAGACGTTTGTCGAGGAGGGCGGGCCACTTGCCCATGACCGCCACGAACACCTGCAGTACGCGCGTCTCGGCGTGCTGTGGACGAGCGCCGAGTACGAGCGGAGGGGTCGACGCGTCCTCGGAAAAGCAGAGACCGGCATTCCGCCGGGCGTCTACGGCTGGCACAGAGCCCGGATGGAGCAGCAGGTCGGCCGGTGGTTCTCAGAATGGTTTGACGGAGCGGACCCCGACTTCGTGATTACGCTCTTCGCTCCGTACGTGGCCGATCGCCTTGAGGCCGGCGACGCCCGGGCCATCTGCGCCCTCGTGGAGCACGAGCTCTGTCACTGCGGGCAGAAGACGCGGGACGGAGTGCCACAGTTCAGTGACGACGGTCGGCCGAAGTGGACGATCGAGGGGCACGACGCCGAGCTCTTCGTCCACGAGGTCGAGCGCTACGGCGCCTACACGGACGAGCTGAGGCGCCTTGAGGCCGCGTTCGACCGTGGCCCGACGACCGACGACGCGACCGTACGCGGCGTCTGTGGGTGCGGAGCGGAGATGGCAGCTTAATTTTCCACGGCCGGTTTTACCTGACTTTACAGTTTTGAGGCCATGGCGCGATTCGAGTCCCAACATAAACGGTTCGCGGTCAGGCGGTTGGCTGTGTTCGACCGGCCGACCGAGGTCCAGGAGGCGTTAAAAGATACGTTCGGCCTTGAGGCGAGCCGGCAGCAACTGCAGCACTACGACCCCACAACGGAGAACGGCCAGAAGCTCGCCGACGACCTCGAAGAACTCTTTTGGGAGACACGGGAGGCGTTCCTCGAAGAGCAGAAGGGGATTGCTATTGCCCACAAGTCGAAGCGCCTCCGCGAGCTCGAGAAGCAGTACTACCAGCTGGGGGACCTGATCGACAAGCTCCCGGACAACAACGTCATGCATCGGGCCGACCTTGAGGCCGAGCGCCGGGAGGTACTGGAGCAAGTCGCCAAAGAGCTCGGCGGAAAGTTTACGCGGAAGCAACTCCTTGAGCTCATGGGGAAGGACGGGGGCCCGATCGAGACGGAGGAGAAGACGGGCGTCCAGTTCTTCGTTCCCGAAGAGGAGGACGAGGAGGCCCTCAGTCCGCAACAATCGTCAAACGGCACGCCGTCTACGACCGACACTGGCTCGAATGAATGACGACGCAGGCCGACATACCGGAGGGTGCCGTGCGGCCGCAGCCGGGTCCACAGACGCAGTTTCTGGCCAACCCGGCCGACGTGGTGATCTATGGCGGCGCGGCCGGCGGAGGGAAGACGTGGGGCCTACTGATGGACCCGCTAAAGTACGTCGACCAGTATCCGGACTTTGGAGCCGTCATCTTTCGCCGCACCTACCCGGAGATCACCGGCGAGGACGGCATCTGGGAGGAAGCGCAGGATCTGTATCGGAAGTTCGAGCCCGGGGTTCAGGAGAACCAGTCCGACCTCCGATTTACCTTCGAGTCAGGCGCGAAAATCCGGTTTGCTCACCTGCAGCACGAGAAGACGAAGTACAACTACAAGGGCTCGCAGATTGCCTACCTGGGCTTCGACGAGCTCTCATCCTTCACGAGAGGGCAGTTCTTCTACATGCTATCCCGCAACCGGTCGATGAGCGGGGTGCGGCCGCGCGTCCGGGGCGGAACGAATCCGCCGGACGAGGGCGCCGACCACTGGCTGACGCGGATGCTGTGGTGGTGGATCGACACGGACGAGGACAGCGAAAACTACGGCTTCCCGATCGAGGAGCGGGCCGGCACGATCCGATACTTCGCCCGCGATCCCGACGACCAGCTCGTGTGGGGGAACGCGAAGGAGGAGGTGATCGAGAACGCCCCGCACCTGCAGAAGGCGGCCGAAGACGTGCCGGGCCTTCAGGTCGAGGACCTGGTGAAGAGCTTGAGCTTCGTCCCGGCGCAGGTTTACGACAACCGGCTCCTCCTGGAAAAGAACCCCGAGTACTTGGCCAACCTTCTCGCACTGGAGAAGGGGGACCAGGAGCGCCTCCTCGGCGGCAACTGGCTTCGGAAAGTGACCGAGGGGGAGGTCTTCAGCCAAGAAGACTTTCCGATTATCGACCCGGCCGAGGTCCCGGCCGGCCTCGACTGGACGCGGCACTGGGACCTGGCCGGCACGGAGCCGACGCAGAAGAACCCGAACCCGGACTGGACGGTCGGCTCCCTGCTGGCCGAGCGAGATGGGGTCACTTTTTGGAAAGACTGCCGGATGTTCAGGAAAGACCCTGGCCCTCGCGACGAGCGAATCGGCAACGTCGCCGCCCAGGACGGCCGGGGTGTGAAGCACTACGTCGAGCAGGAACCGGGCCAGGCCGGCAAGTCGCAGGTGCGCCACCTGGCCCGCAATGTCTTGCAGGGCTACGCTGTGGAGGGGCACCAGCCGACAGGCCCGAAGCACGTGCGGTGGCAAGCCCCCGCGGCCGCGGCCCAGCGCGGCGACATCAAGGTCGTGCGCGGCCCCTGGAACGACCGGGCCCTCTCCCACCTCGACGACACGTCGGCCGACGACGACAGCAAGAAGGACGTTGCCGACACGCTCTCACAGTTCTGGGAGATCCGAATGGCCGGCGAGGTCTACCCGGACGCGCCCCGCTCCCGATCCTACTGATTTTTGCACGCAAAAAGGACTGTCATGCTTCCTGAAGAGATTACCGCTACAGAGGCTCACCAGCTCGCCCGCGGCAACGCGCCGGACTGGATCGAGGAGGCGCGCCGGTTCGTCGGCACGCACGACGATGGCGACGGAGATGTCGACCATTGGCAGGATGGCACCGGCTTCAATGGCCCGAAGCCCTCAAGGGAGGACAGTGCGCGTGACACCTACATGGAGGCCTTGGAGGAGGTCTTCGTCGTCGAGGACCTGATCAGCGAGGTGATCGAGCGACGCAAGAACGCTGTACTCGGCCAGCCGCCCGAGATCAACGTTGCCCCGGCCGAGGAGGAAGGGTCAGAAGACGCTGAGGAGGAGGCTGAGGGCCTCACGCCGACCGAGGGGGTCGCCCGGCTGCTGTCGGACTGGTGGGAGGAGGAGGGCCTGACGGACCGTTGGGAGGAGCTCTTGACGCGCGTCAGCAGCGAGGAGCACGCGTTGTTGCGGCTGGTGGTGAGCCAGAGCATCCTGGATGATGGGGAGCCGGCCGGCATCGAGAGTGTCGAGGACGCTCTGCGGGGCATCCGCATCGAGCTAATCGAGCGAGACCAGGGGCTCGTTCACGAGGACCTACGCACGAAGAAGGAGACCGGCGTGATCGCCTTCCAGAAGGTTACCGAGGGCGGGGACGAGGTCGACTATACGGAGAAGACGTACCGCAGAGAGGGCGGCGAGACGGCCCTACGGATCGAGTACGAGGGTGGAACCGATCTTCCGGAAGGCGTGGACCGCGTACAGGAGTCGACGTTCGACCTCGGGGGTAACCTGATGCATTACCAGGTCGAGGACAACCTGCTGATCAGCGAGTCCGTGCGGTCCAACCAGAAGACGCTTAACACGACCCGGACGATGATCAACATCACCGGGCAGAAGGCCGGCTTCCCGGAGCTTCACCTCGTCAACGTTCTCTCTCCGGAAGACGAGGAGGGTAATCCGGAAACCCCGGAGCGGGGCCCGGGCAAGATCCAGTACCACGTCTCCGTGCCGAAGAAAGCGCAGGGGCCCGGTGGCCAGACCGAAGAGCGGGCAGGTACGGCCGACGTGTTCGAGACCGATCCGGTCGACAACGAATCGCTCCGAGAAGATGCAGACCTGGCGCGCCGGTCCATTTACCGGTCGGCTCAGCAGTTGCACGTCTTTCTCTCTGATGCCTCCGCCAGCGGCGTAAGCCGCGTGCAGGCCCGACACGACCACGTCTCCGACGTTGAGGATGTGGCCGAGAAGCTCGACCGGGCCGGTGTATGGGCCCTGGAGACGGCGTACGCGCTCGCTACAGAGCTTGCTGGGGAGACTGGCGAGGACCTGCTCGATCCAGGCGAGGCGGAGATGGAGTTCAGCTGCAACGTCGACCCCGGCCCCGTTCCCCCGGACGAGAAGACTGAGATCCGGAAGGCGCAGGGGGCCGGCTTCTTGTCCCTGCGAACGGCCCTCATCAAGTACGGGGTTGACGACCCGGAGGAAGAAATCCAGCGCATCCGTCAGGAGCAAGAAGAGCAGATGGTCATGCGACAGGCCGCCCAGGACGAATTTGCGGAGTCCGTAATGCGGCGGCGCAGGGAGCTCGAGGGCGTGTCGGGCCAGGCGGGCAATCGAGACTCGAATCAGTCTGACGAATAGCTTCGGCCGACAGATGGAGATGTACGAGCGCGCCTCGGTCTTGAGTGCGGACATGGCCGAGGACATGAACGGCGCCGACCTGCAAGGCACCGAGCGAGGGGACGACGTGGTCGTGATAGAAACGATCACCGAGCGTGCTCACTTGCACCTCCGCCGAGGCATGGATGCTTCCGAGGTGGCTGAAGGCCTTCGGGCGCTTGCCGACACACTCGACGATACCTAAGAGCTCCTGACATGAACCGAGACCAGTTCCTCGACGCCCTGGCCGTTCTCGTTGAGCGTTACGAGCAGACCGGTGGGCGTGTGGGGATTTCACAAGAGGAGGCGGGGGCGCTCGTGCGCCTCTTCGATGCCGGGCAGATCGAGTCGGGTCAGCTTCCGCTCGGATTTGAGGAGGCGACCCGGGGCGAGATTGTACAACTCACGGCCGGCCGGGCCGCTGAGACCCTCGCTACCGAGGCCGCCAGCATGGCCGTGATCGACCAGACGGGCGTGGTGCCGGCCATTGCCCTGAATGCGCCGCACGACCAGCAAATCAACATTGCCCATCAGGCAATGGAGGTCTTCGATCGGGACGTGCGCCAATTGGCTCAGGATGTCCTGGAGGGAAGCATCCGCGGCCGCGACTGGCACTCGCAGATGATCGTCAGCCTCCGCCAGCACCTTCTGCAGCAGGCCCAATTGGGCAAGGGGGCGCCCCTCACCCCGGACGAGCTGTCCGAGATACAGGACCTGATGCGCGAGGACGCGCGCTTCCTGAAGCGGTTTGCCGACGAGGTGGCCGTCCGAAACGAGCTCGCCGAGAGTGCCGAAGAGATCGCGGAGCGGCGCCTGCAGCAAGAGGGGCGGGAGGTTACGGAGGAAGCCGTCCAGGAGCTGGCCGAGGAGCTTCGGGGGCGTCCAATGACCGAAGACGAGATTGCGGCCCGGGCCCGACAGTACAAGGCCAACGCCTACGAGGAGTTTTGGCGGAAGGGGGAGGAGCAGATCGACGACGCGGACGTGGTGGTCGATTACGTGGCCGTCGACGACCAGAACACGTGCTCCCCTTGCTATCAGGCCGAACAGAACGGCCCCTACCTGCCAGGTCAAGGCGTCTTCCCGGGAGAGGTGTGCCTCGGGGGTGGCCACTGCCGGTGCGTACGCAGGCGCCGCACAGACGCCGAGACGGCCGCACAGCTGAGAGGTGAATAGCTCGTGGGCGACATGCTCGATTCTCTCATTCGACATCAGGGAACTGTGCTCGACAGCCGGACCCGACCGTTCTACTTCGTCGACATTAACCGAACGGCGAGCTCCTCCATTCGCGCCGCCCTCGAGGACGGATCGGAGATGCACCTTCACGCGGCAGAGGCCCGGCGACGGGTCGAGGACTGGGACGATCGGTTCACCTTTTCGGTCGTGCGCAACCCATTCTCGAAGGTCGTCTCGCAGTTTAAGCACCGCCGGTCCTTTCACGGGCTCACGTGGACGGCCGAGGATTTCGAGCAGTGGGTTCTGACCCGATATGCAGAGGGGGAGAGGAATACGGGCCCTGACCGGCCGTACTTCGAGCGCCTTTGGTGGCCGCAGCTGAGGTGGCTAGTGGGCAATGACAGGAGACTTCTGGTGGACCACGTCTTTCGGTTCGAGGCCTTGGGCCACGCCTGGGACGAGATCCAGGACGCCCTGGGCATTGATCGGGAGCTCCCCCACCGGAACGAGGTGACCGACGACACGCCGTGGCAAGAGTTCTACACGCCCGTGGCGACTGAGGTCGTTCGGGCGTATTTCAGGAGAGATTTCGCCGCATTCAGGTACAGTCGCGAGATATGAGCGCGGAAATGTGAAGACGCGCGACGACTCTCTTGAAACCACGGTCTGTGAGAGGTATTCTATGAAGCACCTGCCGCGAGTCCTGCGGCGGCACATACGGTTTTTCGACCGGCATCGGGCCGGCCTTGCTGACGATCGCGTTTTTCGCGGCCGCCAGCAGGGCTGGCCCTTTTTTATTTCGCGTTTCCGGCCAGGGGCCGGGTCATCAAGTATGAGGCAGAACGATGGCAGACGAGAACGACGACCCAAGCGGCAACGACGACGGAGTTACCCGGGAGGAGCTCGAGCAGCAGGCCCAACAGGCCGTCGAGGACGGCCGGGCTATGCAGAAGATCACGCAGCTCCTTCAGGACAATTACGAGCAGCGAGAGCAGCTGCGGGAGCTACGGGGCCAGCTGCCCGGCGACGACCAGGTCGTCCTGGACGAAGAGGAGGCAAGCCAGCTCAGGGAGCTGGGTGCCCTCGGCGAGGATGGCACCGTCCAGGCGAGCGAGGTCCAGGAGCGACTGCAAGAGGCTGAGCAGGCCCAGGAGGAGCTCCAGGCCTACCGCCGCCGGGAGAAGCGCCGCCGGGTGTACGAGGTGGAAGGCCTCAACGAAGAGGCCGCGGAGGACATCTTGCCCGACGATCTCGACTTCGAGGTCGAGGAAGGTGAGGGTGAAGACGAGTCCGACACGGCCTACGTGAAGACTGAGGACGGCCGCACGCCGGTCTCCGACTACATCGACGAGAGCTTCTCCGAACCGATCCAGAAGGCGCTCACGGGAAGTCAGGAGGAAGGAGGGGGCGGGTCTTCGACGAGCGTCCCGGAGCAAACGCCGGCCGGGGAGGACAATCCGGGCCCGGAGGAGCCGGACGAGGAGGAGATCCGGCAGGAGAAAAAATCGCAACTCAATTACTCAGTGTAACTGACGGTCTACGCGACCGCTTTGACCCATGGCTCAGATTACCCGCGACAAGGTCGACTTCGACTTGCATTCCGTGCGCCACGCGCCCCAGATTTCCGGTCTTCATGCCGGGGAGGATGGGATCAAGAAGGGCATGCCCTGCCGCGTCAATGCTAGCGGGGAGATTGTCCGTGCGAACGGTTCGGCCGACGACGTGAACGCACAGGTCGATGGCTTTGCCCTGCGCGACGCTGACCAGGGCGAACCACTCACCCTCGTTGGGGAGGGAGCTCGCATCCGGTACAGCGCGGGAGGTAACCTCACGCCGGCGAATACCCTCTACCTGGCCGCGGCCGACGGGGAGCTGGACAATACGTCCACGACCGGAGACTCGACGGGTATCGCGCGGGTGATCTCCAGCGAAGAGATTATGGTGCAGAACGTCGGTCCGCGCTAGGCCTCAAGGGGACTTCGGCTTTACTGACACTCGTCTTATCCTGACGACATCCTGTTGCTATGCGACGCTTCTCTGCTCTTTTTGCTCTACTTTTTCTCGCGTTCGTCCCCACCGCCCCCGCCTTGGCCGCTACGGGAGCGCCTGAGGCTGGGGGCCTCGGTCTGGTTCTCGGTGCGGTGTCGCTTCTAGGCCTCGGCTTTGCGGCCCAAACCGGCACCCATACGATCGAAGACCTTCTCGATGTAGAGCACCAGAGCGTGGCGGAATTTGGCCGCTCGACGGTTGAGGAGGTTATTCAGAACGACCTCGACAACCATCGGGCGTTGACCGAAGAGATGGTGACTGAAATTGCAGAGGTCACCGAAGATCGCCAGCGCATTTATGGTGGTGCCGGCAATACTTCGATGGAGGAGGTCGACGAATACGGCCGGGGCACCACTCAGGAGGATCACGAGAGCGGCGAGGTGGCGTTTCCGCTGCGGAAGTTTGTCCACGACGTTGGGTGGACCAACGATTACGAGGTGAACGCGACGCCCGCGGACATGGCTCAGGCGACGCTCAACGCCGAAAAGGCCGACGTGACGCAGATCCGGACGCAGATGAAGAAGGCCATTTTCAAGTCGGCCAATTATTCCTACGTCGACCATCTGGTCGACCGCGTCACTCTGGACATCAAGCGGTTTGTGAACGCAGATGGCGACCCGATCCCGCCCGGACCCAATGGAGAGACGTTCGGCGGGTCGACGCACACCCACTATAACGCCGAGTCGAGCCTTTCAAATGGTGGATTGAACGACTCGGTGACGGATCTCCAGCACCACGGTCATACCGACGCGGTCCGGATGTACATCAACCAGGCCGACGAATCGGCTGTGAAGGGCCTTTCGGATTTCAAGGAGTACGTTGACGCGCGCCTTACGCTCCGCGACGACCAGAACCAGGCTCGGCAGCAGCTCGACGTCTCCCAGCCGTTGGACAACCGCGCGATCGGCATCTTCGGCGCCGCGGAAGTCTGGGTCAAGCCGTGGGTGCCAAGCGGGTACATCTTCATCACCGACATTGAGGCCGACGAGAAGCCTCTCTGTCAGCGTCAACACCAGAGCGCAGGCCTCCAGGGCCTCCGCCTCGCGGCCGAGATCCGAGATTACCCGCTCAATATCGACAACATGGAGCATTACTTCGGGGTTGGGGTGTGGAATCGCACCAACGGCGTGATCCACTACCACAACAACGGGACCTACCAGGCCCCTAGCTTCTAGGGTGAATTGAGGCCCCCGAGCCCTATAGCGTCCACTGACTTAGACTAACTGACCTCACATTATGTCCACTGTTGTTTCGGGCGGGGCGTACCTCGACAGCGACGGGCGTCCCGTCGACGCAAATGGCAACCGTCTCGATGGCCTCCCCGGCCACCTACGCGAGGAGGAGAAGGTGACCCTCCGCGACGCCGGCCTGATCTCCCAGAAGCAGGTGAGCCACTTCTCCGCCGACCAGCTCCAAGAGCGGTTTGGACTCACGCAGGAATTTGCTCGCTTCGTGAAAGGCGAGATCGGCACCGAAGAGTACCGCCCGGACGGCACCGATACGGTGGAGGCCACTGACGCGGCCGCCAAGCTCGCCGAGGAGGAGGACCTCGATCTTGCTGAGGTCGAGGGCACCGGTGAGGGCGGGAAGGTGCTGAAGGGCGACGTCCAAGACGCGCTTGAATAGCCTCTGACCATGGCCCTCTCGCCAGGCAACTTTACCGAGCCGGAAGGGGAGCTCCGGGGCGACATGTTTCCCGGGGTGGACGACCTGGAGGCCTCGGACGGGTACCTCGAGACGTGGATCGAGGAGGCCAAAAACAAGTCCGACGATGAGACTGCCCGAATGCACTGGGTTTATCACCGAGCCTACAAGGCCGTGTGGCTCCGCCTCACGACGAACCCGCACCAGGCGGACTTCGAGGAGGATGGGAGCCTTCGCTACTCCGAGAGTCAGGTTGAGAACTTCAAGGAGATGGCCGACCAGCGGCGGGAGCTCTTCGAAGACATTGAAGGGGAAACCAGCGATCCGCAGCCGCGCGACGTGCGCTCACAGTCGGTTTCATCCCAGACGCGATACTTCTAGCATCGGTCCGACATGATTCCCTCCGGTACCCGAAAGGCGATGGCCTCGATGCGTGAGGGGGCGATGGCCGACGAGGCCCGCTTCTTTAGCGTTGAGAAGGACGAGTCTACCGGCGAGCCTTACGACACGACCGAAACGACCCACTACGACGGGAAAGCTTCCGTCCGAACCGACACGAAGGCCCTTCGGCGCGACTCGGCCGGCGACGAGGCGCTCGACGCGGACGCCGTAGTTTTGGTGCCTCTGATCGAGGGCCCGGTTGAAGACACCCTCCTGGACGTGCGGTGCGAGGCGACCTTCCGGGGCCAGACCCGAACGGGCCGGGTGACGGAGACGCGCCGGCGCGACGTGACCGTTGCCGTTGGGGTGGAATGGGACTAATCCAACACGAGCTCTCCTCAAATGGGCGTATCTGTAACGAGCAATTTTGGCGAGGCGCTTTCCTCCTTGCAGGCAGAGCTTCCGACTCAGACGCACGTGTTGACGGTCGCCAACGTCATGGAGTATGCCCGCTACCTCCACGACAAGGAAGGCTTTTACGTCTTCAACGACCAGCAACTGGCCCGGATCGTCCGGGAGAAGCTTAACGGCATCTCGGGGGGCTTTACTGACGAGGCGATTGAAGGGGCCCTCCAAACCGCCGCGGCCGAGTACGTGAACTGGCTTTTGGAACAGAGCGGGGCGACGCGCCCCCCACTCCGAGCCAACGGTACTCGACGCCGGGCCCGGAAGGGAGGATGGGCCGACGTGACGGGCAACCTGGCGGCCCACTACAAGAGCCAGGTGAACGACGGTGAAATCGTTGACCACGACGAGGCGGCCCCAGAAGTCGAGGAGGAGCTTCCCGAGCAGGTGCAAGACTTCCCTGAATAGCGGCCCTATCCTGTGCCGAAAACGATCTACACGCCATTTAGCGAAGTCGACCCGGAGGCCGTGGCCGATTGGGTCCATGACCGGCTTTCCTCGGACGCCGGACTCCAGGACCACCTGACCGGCGGGACCGACATGACGGCCGACGGGGCGTTTCACCGCGGCGCTATTCCGGCCGAGATGGGGCCGAAGGGTCTCGTCACTCGCCTCCGGGACCAGGCCGGGGGCACGCTTCAGAGTTTTTCCGGCCTCGAGCCGGCTCACGTGCAGACGATGGCCCTGGCAGCCGATCGCGCGGCGAGCAAGCAACTGTTCTTTCAGGAGGTAACCGCTCGCGTGAACGAACTCCTGGCCGGCACCGGCCCCTCGATCGACGGAATGGACGTCGAGCAGCCCTTTCGGCGCACACGGGTCCAGCGGAAACCGCGCTGGGATGACGGGATGCAGCGCTGGTTTCAGACACATACGTTCGCGATCCAACTGAGCCCTGCTGACAACTGACCGACCCAATGGCTTACGAGACGAAGCGCATTCCGGCCTCGAAACCCCCTAACCGCGTCGAGGACGGCCGCATTCCGAAAGAGGACCGCCAGCGCGTGGCCGGCTACAAGTCCGGTGGCTGGGAGGTCTTCATGGTGACCTCGGCCCCGGACCCGGAGATTTGTTTGCGCCGGCCAGAGGGCTGGGAGCCCCCGAGTAAGGCCACGCCCGAGCCGGAAGAGGCGGCCGACGACGACCCGGAGACGGGCTCCGTCGAAGAGATCGCCACAGACGACGAGTAGCTCACCCTGTTTCACGACTGATCCTGTATTGCCATGCTCATTGCTGACACGCCCGGTGTTCTGGGTCCGCGCAATCTCCGCGTAGGGCCGATGTTCGCCCTCATTGGTGACCCTACGGTCACGAATGGGGAGGCCATGATTGACCTCGACCTGGTTCGGAGCGTCGACATCAACCTCAATCCGTCGAAGGCCCACGGCTCGATCCCGGGCGGGCACCAGCTCGCGAGCGCCACGATCGACCGGTCGATCAACCCGGAGGTTTCTCTGACGCTCGATGACATGCAGGCGCGGGTCTTTGCTGCCCTCTTCGACAACGCAACGCAGCAGACGCAGACCGCCGCTGTCACCGGCGTCGACACGACGAACGACACGTTCACGGTCTCCGGCGACCTGACCCAGGAGGCGGGGTCCACGTCGGGCGACCTCATCACGGTCACTGGCTCGACCGGGAACGACGGGACCTACGAGCTCGCGTCGGACGCCACCTACGACTCGACCAACGACGAGACGACCTTCGAGGTGGTTGAGTCCGTCGAGGAGTCGACTGCAGACGGCGACCTGAACACGTTCCTCGAGGGAATGATGTTCGAGACGCAGGTGCGCCGGGCCGACCCGCCGACCCTCGTCCTGATTCCGTCGACCGTGGACGGAAAGGCCGGCAGCATCGACGAGCCGGCGTGGTGGTTCCCGGCCGTGTCCGTGACCGACGACGGCGGGATCACGCAAGACGACTCGGAGGGAGAAGACGCAAACTCCCAGTACGAGCCGACGCTCACGGGGCTCTATCGCGAGGAGGACCAGGCCGCCACGGCGCTTCCGTCCCAGATCCGCCAGGGCTTTTACGCCACTCCGGCCGACGTGCCCGGCGTGGACCTCAGTTGGTCGCTGCCTTCTGCCTACCAGTAATCGTAACGGCCTCCTAGCAGCATCCTTTGATGCGTGAGCTTGCGCAGAGCGGCCTTTCGACGCGGGTCGAGTTTGGGGCGGCGACCTTCCGGGTCCCGCCCCCGACCGTACGACAGGCCCTGACCGTCCTCACGGTCGCACATGGAGGCGAGGTCATGCGGGAGGACCTCCGCACACTTCGGAAGGTGACAGCCGAGTGGCTGCCGCTCACCGCCCAGTCCGTCGTGTGGGGGGACTCCTTTTTTGCAAGCGAAGGGCGGCGCGTGGCCTTCTTCGTTCGCCTCGTTCGGCAGACGCTTCCTCCGTCGGCGCCGGAGGGGTCAAAAGAGAAGGAAGGTGAGGCCGAGGAAAAGGTCCGCCTCAAGCCGCCCCGCTGGTGGTGGCAACAGATTGCGCGCTACCGGGCGCACTTCGGGCTCACGATGGAGGAGGTGATGACCGAGCCCTGGCCGGAGTTCGTGGCGCAGCGTCGGGAGCTTTCGCTCTTAGAGGCCCGAGAGACCTTTCGCGGACTGCAGGCCGTCGTGGCCGGCCATCCGCGCACAGAGACCGACGACCTCGTCGACTCGATCTCGGAAGCGTCCCAGTTTGCCGGAACCGGCCAGGAGGAGCAGGCCGCGGACGACGAGTGGCAGATGTCTGAGGAGGACCGGAAGGAGCACTTCGAACGGCAGGCCGCGAAGCTGCACGTCGCACAGCACGCACTTCGAAACTGAGACTCTTGGTCAGTGGCCGAGCCCCTCGAGCAAACAATTAAGGTAACTCCCGAAGGCGCCGACGAGGCGTTTTCGAGCCTAAAGCGTGCGGCCACTGCCTACAGTGCTCGCGTCGGGGCGGCCGCAGAAACGACAGAGGGCCTGTTGGGCACGATCCGGTCCGTGGCCACGAGCGGGAAGGCGTGGCTCGTCGGGACCCTTGCCGCGGGCGTGGCGACCGTATCGGCCGCGATCGTGACGGCCACTGCAAAGGCGGTCGGCTTCGAAAACCAGTTGAACGAGGTCCGAAAGACGGCCGGCCTGACCGAGCGGCAGTTTCAGGACCTGCAGTCTGGGCTTCTCGAGGTACAGGCGGAGCTCGGCACCTCTCAGGGAGAGCTCGCAGACATTGCCGCGGAGGCCGGGCGCCTCGGCCTCGAAGCGCCAGCGGACATCCAGGAGTTCACCCGCGTCGTGGCCCTCATGTCGGAGGCCACAGTTGTAAGTGCAGACGAGGCCGCTCGGGGCCTGGCTCGCATCACGAACGCCTTCAACATGCCGATTTCGGAGGCCGAGGCGCTGGCCTCCGTGATGAACGAGCTCTCGAACCAGACCGTCGCGAATACCTCCGACCTGGTGTCCTTCACGCGGCGGGCAGCGAGCACGGCGAGCCAGATTGGCCTGACGTCCGAAGAGGTGGCGGCGCTCGGCGCGACCCTGATTGATGCCGGGTTCAATGCGCGCCGAGCCGGCACGCGAATGCGAGTCCTATTCCGCCGGATTCAGTCGAATGCGGAGGAGGTCGGGAAGGTAATGGATCTCACTGCCCAGCAGGTGGTCCAGCGGTTCGAAGAAGACGGGGTGCGGGCCCTCCAAGCGCTTTTGAGCGAGCTCGAGAAACTGGGGCCGGCCGCCCGGACCGCAAAAATCGAGGAGCTCTTCAGCGGGCGCGACGTCCAGACGGTCCAGACCCTGATCAGTCAGACCGAGAACCTGCAGACGCAGATCGACTCGGCCGCCCAGGAGGTTGGCGAGGTGGATTCGCTCACGGAGGAGTTCGTCGCCACGACGAAAGACGTCGCCAACGAATGGAATCGCCTGACCGGTCGTCTTAGCGCTTGGGTGACGGACTTCGGGAGCAACTTCACCGGGATTCTCGAGTCGGCACTATCGACCCTCAACGACCTCAGCGGGTCGGCTGGGGAGGTGGCCCGTGATACGGCCGAGGTGCTCGGCCGGCGCGAGCGGGTAGGCACTGCCGCAGCGCTGCTCGAGGACCTAAAGGAGGCCGAACGCGGGACGAAAGAGTTCAACGAGACGCTCCGCGAGCTCCGACAGAACGTCTCGGACGCCTTTATCGAGTTCGACGAGCAGGGCCGAGCCGCGGGCGTTCGGGTACGCCAACTTGAGGCCCGGATTGAAAATCTCAGCCAGACGGTTGAGAGCGATCTGGCCGATGTCCAGGAGCGCGCGCTCAAAGAGCTCAACCAGCAGTTTCGAGAGCTTCAATTCGCGCAGGAGCAAGCGGAGCAGGCCGAGCCGGGGAGCGACGCATTTATCGAGGCCCAGAAGAATGCGAGGGAGGCGCGTCAGGAGATCGAGCGGCTTGCGAAGGCGTTTCGGAAAACGCTTCCTGAATCCTCGACTGAAGCCCAGCAACTTCTTGCACAGAATCTCGACGACTTTGCAGGAGAGCTACGCCAGCGACTCGAGTTTACCGGCTTCGGGCGCTTCGACACGATTGCCGAGCGGCCGGACATTCTGTTCCAGAACGCATTTCCGTGGGGGCCTGACGGTTCGACTGGGCCCGACGGAAGTGGGGATGACAGCAACCAACAGCCAAGTCCTGAACAGCAGAAGCGCCGACGCGAGGCCGCTAAAGACCTCCGCAAGATCATCCGGCAGGTCACCGAGCTTCAGGAGCGGCGTGCTGCAATCACTGAAGAGGAGCGGCGGAAGATTCAGGAGATTCAGCAGACCGAAGAACGGATCGAGCAGCTTGTGGGACGAAAGGAGACCCTCGAGGCAGAGATGGCGTCCGCGTCCGGCGATGTGGCCGAGCAGAAGCAGCGCCAAATCGAAAAGGCCGAGGAGCTGATCGAGGACGAGCGGACGCACCTCGAAATTCTGAAAGAGGAGCGTCGAGCTGCACGTGAAGCGGCCATCCCCGAGGAGCCCCCTGAAGCAGAGCGGGTTGAGGCCGCACCCACCGGCATTGCAGACGTACCCGAGCGGCTGGCTGGCTCGGATGCTGCCACCGCTATGGAGCGGATCAACCGGATCACGGCCGACTATCGGGAAACGCTTCAGAAACTACGGCTCGACCTCCAGCGCGGGGCGATTACGCAGGAGACGTTCGAGCAGAAGTCGACTCAGGCGGCCGAAAAGGCACGGAAGAAGATGAAGGAGCTGGCCGACGTGCTCGCACGGGCCGGAATCCTGTCGGATGAGCTACGTGATAAGTTGGTCGGGGCCCTCGAAGAGACGGAAGACGAGGGGGAGAACGCGAAGGACGAGACGAGCGATCTCGTCTCTCGAATGAACGAGCTCGCGTCCATGGCTGAGGGACTGTCTCGGATTGGGGAGGAGCTCGGAATCATCAGCCAGCGGGGGAGCGAAGCTATTCAGGGCATCTCGCAGGTGGCACAGGGGTATGGGAATCTGTCAACTGCGATTAGTGACGGCAACACGTTCGGCGCGATCAGTGCCGGCACCCAGCTGCTGGGCGGTGTCGTGCAGACGATGGACAACCTGATCGGCAGCGGGTCGGACATGCACGACGTGAACCAGCAGATCCGGGAGAATACCCGCGACATTGCCGAGAATACGCAGGCCATTCTTGAACAGGGTCAGATTGGGGAGGACGTGTCCGAGGAGCAGTTAGAACAGGCACAGCAGATCCTCGACGAGTTACGTGAGGCGTCCGCGTCCGATGACGATGACCTCTTCCGCTCGACACTGACGGAGTTGAGCCAGTTCGACTTCATCAGCAACCAGTTCCGGGACCTATTCAACCAGTTGTCTGATGCGTTCCAGACGGGGATCTCTTCTGTAGAATACGATTCTGCAGCGGCGAAATTCGTCGAAGAGTCCCTCATGGACTTCTTTACTGGAGCAATTGATCAGGAAGAGCTGGCGTCCCGACTCAACGAGGAGTTTGCGTCTTTGGAGATGGGGCAGATTCAGGACATCCTGAACAACCTGCCGGACGATTTCCGGTCCGTCTCGGACATTATCGAGCAGCTCCGGGAGGGGCTCGGGGAGTTCAGTGATTCGGTCAGTGGCGCGACCGACTCGCTCGATTTTATGCAGCAGTTCGGGGACACGTCGACGGCCGAAAACTTTCAGGCGTTCATGGACCAGCTGACGAGCCTCGATTCGATCACGGGCAACCTCCGAGATCAGCTGGAAGAGGCGGCCGGGCTTGATATTACGACGACCGAGGGACGCCAACGACTTCAGGAGATTATCGCCTCGATCTCCTCAGCCCTTTCCGGTGGCGAACTCGATCTTGGGGGGCTGTCCCCGAGTGAGGTGGAAGACATTCTGACCTCGCTTCAGGACTTCACAGAGGATCAAGGGGACGGCTCGTCACCAGAGCAGACCCGTCGCCGGCAGACCCAGGTGTCTCGCACGCTCACAGAGACGCAGGCGAACGAGCTGATTGCCATCGACATGGAGCAGCTGTTCGTGCTGCGCGGCATCCTCGACGCCGTGGGGGGAGACATCGGCGAGACGGGTTTCGAATCCATGTACGCCCGCGCTGAGGAGCCCTTCGCCCTCGAAATCGACGAGGACGTGAGGGCCATTCGGCGTGCCGTCGTTGGTGGCGGAGGGACCTCGCCGGGAGAGGACGGAAGTCCAGGGCCTGTGCCCACACCGCCCGACACCGACCCCAGGGCCCCGAGGCCGTCGCCAGGCGAGGGGGGAGATCGTATCGACATTCGGGTTCGGGCCGAAGAAACACCCGAGTCCATCGCACGGAAACTGGACCAAGCCGTGCGGGAGAGCCGACGGGCACAGCGGTCCGGGTAGCACTACGCCGGGAGAGCGTTTGCCCACACTTACGAGCACAACCGTCCGCCATCTAGGCGGACTGTCCCCATGCTTGCTACGTCCTTCGACCTCCTGACGGAGGATGGGGCGTCGGTAGTTCGGGATGCCGAGGGCGAGATTGCCCAGGTCTCCCGTACCGACCGCCTCTCACGTCCAAATCGTCTCAGCTTCGAGATTCCCGAGGGACCTGCGCGTGACGCGTACACCGAGCGTCGGATTCTCCGCATCCAATACGACAGTCACCCGACCGAATTTTGGCGCATCATGCGCCGGACCCATGATCGGGGGCAAAGCGGCCGTCTTTCGTTCGAGGCCCGACCGCGGTGGGAGGACCTCGGAGACAACATTGCCTATATCGAGCTGGCCGATGGCACGAAGCTAACCGGTGTCACCGTGACGCGGGTCGCGATCGAGGACGCGCTGACCCGAATCCTGTCGGCCGACCTGAATGGGCCTTCAGAGTACACGGCCGGGAGCGTCGCGTCTAGCCTGCAGGGCGAGATTGTGTCGGTGTTTGGGGAGGGTATTTCAACGCAGCAGCTGCTAAACGACGCCGTGGAGCAGCTGGGAGCCCGATGGACGGCCACCTGGGACGACGCCAATGGCCAGTACGTAATCGATGTCGTAGAACGGAAGGGAGACGCCGACGCCACGAAGCGCGTCATTACGGACCGTACCGACGACCCAATTCAAGGGCAACCCAACGTACGCCGGATCACCGAGCAGCGGGATGCTCAAGACTATTTCTCGCGCCTCGTCCCCCTGGGCGGGCCTGAAGGGCAGCGCCAAACGATTGCTGATGCGACGTGGCCCGTTGAGAGCGCCAGCTACGATAGCGGTCCGGATGAGACGACTCTCGTTCTCGATGGCCGGCCGGAGTGGAAGGACGGCTCTCTCGTCGGCCGCCGGCTCGTCGGCGGGTCCGGCCCATCGTACGAGGTGGTTTCGACGATAGCCCCGGACACGATCGTCGTGAGCGGGGATGCTTCTGCCGAGACAAGCGCCGGCTTCGCGGAGTCGGATGGGAGCGATGTGCTCTCGATCCGTGATCCCGACGCGGAAGGTGAAATCGGCCGGGCTGAGCGGCGTGAGAGTTTTGGCGTCGTGGCGTTCGCCAACCTGCTCGACGATGCCGGCGTGGATACTTCGGGGTCCAGTACGACGGGCTGGAATGCAGTCGGGAGCCCGACGATCTCCACCTCGACGACGCCCGCAGACGTGCGGCACGGGGACGCGGCCGTGCAAATGGAGGGGGGCGACGGCGATGCGGTAGAGACGGCTCCGTACCAGTTCGCTCCGTCTGAGGACGGCCCGAACCTGTCGGCGTGGATCTCACTCCGTGTCGTGAGCGGCGAGGTCAAGGTGGAGATCATCGACAGCCAGGGCAACACGCTGCCCCCGGAGGACCAGCTGAAGTCTGGAGACGCCACGCTGCGGTCTCTCTCCATCGGGGGCGAGCAGCCTGCCGCCGGCGACGTAAAAGTGCGAATCACGGCCCTCGAGGCGAATACCGATGTCCGTATCGACGCCATCACGCTTACCGCGTCCTCTGCCCCTGTTTCGTATGCAGGGAAGATGGGGCCCTCGGCCCTGTGGGAAGCCGGGGTCGAAGAGATGATCCGGAATGGCGGTCGCCAGACCCGATCGGTCGACGGCGAGACGTTCGACCTGCACGAGCTCGAGAGCGTTGGCGAGGACTTTCGTGCCGGCGACGCCGTGACCGTAGACCTGCGCGGGATGTCCAGCATCGAAACGCGCCTCGAACGGGTGACGAGGCAGCTCGCCGTGGGCTACGCCAGTGGTGCGCACACGGTCCGTACGACGACCGAACGGTCGACAGGGGTCGAGGGGCTACTAGGGGAAGACTCCGTTCCGAAGCCACCAGAGAGCGCCTCGCAGCCTCGCGTGGCGCCCAAGGTAGACGTGAACCTCGACGACACCGGCACGTCGGCCGAGGTGGATTTGGTGGTGTCGGACCCGTCCGGCGTCGTTCAAACCGTCGAGTTTCGGAGAAAGAAGGGGGGCAACATCCAGTCCGGGCAGTCGTGGTCGGACATGACGTTCTCGGGCGGATCATACACGGAATCCGTAGGGCTCGAGGAGAAGCACCCGTCCCAGGTGCAGTGGCGGGTGATCGACATCGACGGGAGCGTGGTGGCGGGTCAGACGCACACGTTCGACTTCGATGACATTCCGCAGGCATCCTATAACCTCACTTACCGCTACGACGACGCAGTCGATGGCGTCCGTCTGGACGTGACCTGTCGGGGGGACGAGGACACCGGTTCTTTCGAGGCGGTGTTTACCGACGCGGACGGGAACCAGGAGACGACCACCGCCAACGGCCGGAAGGCGGTTATTACGGTCAATCCGAATAACGAGCTCGGGGACGGAGAGCTCTTCGACCTCACTGTCACGGCCTATTCGGGGCAGGATGCCACCGGAACGGCCGAAACTGAGCCCTACGACCAGCAGGACCTGGAGACGCCCTACCTGTCCGGCAGTGCGAGTCAGGAGCTGGGCGATTACTACACGAAGTCGCAGTCCGACAATCGATACGTGCAGGCGGCCGGGGATACCATGACTGGGGATCTTCAGATGGGTGACGGCAACACGACCGGCTCGCGACTCCGGGGCACGAAGGAGAAACTGGAGGTCCGCCAGCAGGCCGACAGCACGGCGTATGGGGATCTGGAGGCTAGGGATGGCGTCTTCCACGGCGACGTCATCCAGGAAGGGAGCAAGTTCGTCAGCGAGGCCGAGACGGTGACCGTGGCCGACAACATGGGCGTGGTGAACTCGGGCGAACAGGGCTCCGGTGTGACGGCCGGGAAAGCGGGATGGCAAGTCGATCGGGGCAAGTCGGAGCCCTATGAATGGGTGTTCGACGAGAATGCTGATCGCTTCGAGTTCGGCATCTTCTACCACACGCTCAGCTACTCCAATCTCTCGGGCACGTTTGACGTGTTGGAGACGGTCGTCGGCCAGTCGAGCGGCGCGGAGGCGGAGATTTGGAATGACGACGGCTCGACGCTCTCGGTGAAAAACAAGACGGGGACGTTCGACGCCGCGAACGGGGAGACGATCGAGGGGCTGTCGTCTGGGGCGACGGCCACGCTTTCTAGCAAGGGAACGGTCAACGATCGGGTGCCGGGAGCGGGACGAGAAGGGAGTCCAGAGTCTGGGGGTGTGCCATTCTGGAATGATGGGGGGGATATCTTTGCGACGAGTTCAGGCCTGACGTGGGATGGAAATCTCCTTTATGTGGACGATCAAATTCAACTTGGCGGAGAGGCAGGCAGTGGGGGGCATGTTATAATCAAGGCCTTTGCCGGGGGGAATGGTGCGGGGACGATAAGCTATAATGCTATTGACGATACGGGGTCGGGGAATCCGCGTCACCGTTTCGAGGTGGATTCTACCCCACGATTGACTATCGATGGGTCGGGAGTAGGGGTTGGTGGTATTACAAGCCCTGATGTGGGGCTCCATCTTATTGCCGGGACTACCGTACAGTGGGGGCGTGGGGATAACTCTGTTGCAATGCGCTACAACCCCGGCTTCATCGGTACGGGTGATGATTTCGTGCTCGATGCCGTGCAAAACGGTTCCAATGGGCGGCAGCTTGGGTTTCGGTCTGACCGTGGGTTCTACTGGTTAGACGAGAATAACCAGCAACTTTTGACTCTCGACGCAGGAGCACCCTATGGGCTCCAATCTCCCATCTTCGAGCCGAAGCAGAAAGGATGGAGGACTGATCGGCAGGGGCGAGCCGACTTCCGCCGCATCTACACCGACGAGTTGGTGACAAAGACCTTTACGGTAGATCTCACTCAGGCTCTCGCGGGGTCGGATTACCTCACGAAAAGTGTCTCGACTCTTGCCTCAGGGTTCTCGATCCCGTCCAACGGAAATACAAACACGCTGGATGTAAACGACCTCCCCGGCCAAAAGGGCGCTGCGGTGTTTGCGTCAGGCGACTGGATTCGGCTTCGGGTCGTGGACAACAGCAACGGCGGGCTCGTCATCGTGGACGTATGGGGCACCGTGTCGAACTACACCGACAACGGGGATGGGACGCAGACTTGGGATTGGACGACCGAAGATGATGGGGGGGCTGCGGGGTTTGTAGTCGGAGAAGACGCTCCTGTGCTAGATTATGGGCAAAGCGGGGCGGGGCTCATTGAGCGGACTGTGGAGGGGGCAAATGCGCCGTTCACGCGGATCAAGACGTGGACGACAGACCCCTCCGACTCGACCAACTACACGACGCGAACGCTCACGGGCAATCTTGAGGCGGCCCCCACGCTTTCGGACGGGACGGACCCGTCAGGATACGGGTTCTTTGCCAAGGGAAATGCCTACTTCGACGGCCACCTTGTTGCTCAGAGTGGGAAGGTAGCCGACAGTTTTCGGGTTGGGGAGAATATCTATCTTTGGGACTCCTCGGCATCGGTGAGCGGACATGATGAGCTTCGGATCTCGTCGAATGGAACCGGGGACGGGACGAGCAACTTTCTGCGGCTCTTTATGGACCCAAACTCTGACACGTGGGGCATTAAGGGCAAAGGTGGAGGAAATGAGCTTTTTCGTCTTGGGGAGGAAAATGGCAACCCCACGAATCGAATTTCGGGATGGTGGATTGCGCCTAACAGAATCAAGAAAGACTACAGTGGGGCCACTGTAGAGCTTGGAGCCTACACTAGCAGTAATGCTTACGGCTTCCGCGTAGACTCGACCAATGGCGGATTTGGAGAGCTTGTCGCTGACGGTCCAGGGCGTACACGCCTCCAGGTGCAGGAAGGAAACTCCAATAATCTGTTTTATGCGGGCCTTGCTGGCAATCACAATGCGGCCCAAGATAAGATGGAGGTGCTCATTCGTGGTGGCGGGTCTGATGTGTTTAGTGCTACGGCGAATCGCACCTGGATCGACAATCTCGAAGTCCGTTCTAATGCAGTAGTCCGTGGCGTCCTCCAGACCGAGGGGATGCCCCAATTCCCGAACAATGCGAATCTGAGAGCCCACTACAGTTTCGACGCAAGAGATTTGCGCGATCATCAGTCCGGAACGCTCGCCTCCCATAGCGGGACGGAGGTATATTCCGACACTTCGATCTTTGGGCAAGGATTGGAGATGAAGGGAGACGGATGGATCACGACGGGGCATTCTATCGACCTTACGGGCAACGATGCCTTTACGGTCATCTTTTGGATGCGCCCACAGCATGTTAAAAATACCTTCATGTTCAGCGACGAGGGGCAGGGCCGTCCGAACGTGGTGCTAAAAGATAACGGTGATGTGCAGTGTGCCGTCCCCGACGGGTCTGGAGGGTTTACGACTGCCAGCACGAATGCCTATTCGGCGTTCAGCTGGTATCTGATTGTGGCCCGATACCGGGGCAATGACCGACTCAGCATCAAAGTCTTCAACCGAGACGGGACGCTGGCCGGAGAGCATACGTTCAATATCAGCTTTGGGGGCATCCTCGAAGATAACAAACGAGACATTGGGATTAGCGGATGGTGGGGGGACGGCAACGACGAGCCCTTCGACGGCTTCCTCGACGAGTATCGCGTCTACAACCGGTGGGTCCCGGATCGGCAGATTCGCGCGTTCTACCAGTCGCCGGGCGGTCCGGGACAGGTGCAGATGTCTGGCGGACAGCTGATTGCCGATACCATCACGGCCAACGAGATCGCGGCCGATACCATCACGGCGGGGGAGATTGCCGCGGGCGCAGTGACGACCGACGAGATGACGATTGCCGACGCCCTCACGCTTCAGCCCGGCGGAAGCTTTTTCGCGGGGGGAGGGCAGCGGCAGTTTGCCTTTGGGGACTTCCCCCTTTCGCAGGATACGAAGGGAGAGGTATCTCACACGGACGAAGGGGCTTATGCAGAGCGGACTTCTACAGATGGTTCAAGCTCAGATAGCACGACGTACACTCGTACAGATATTGATATGGGGGGTACGGACTCAAATGATGATCCGTGGATTTACTCTCATGAAGTGGAGTATTCTATAGATGCAGGATCACTTAATGATGAGGCCTCTGCATATGTAGAAGTGAGGGCACAAGACGGAAACGGAAATAACCTTAAAGTGGAATCCAAATCCGACGATGTAGTAGATGGTGGTACAGATTCTGGGTTTTTCCAATTTGCAATGATGCTCCCCGACGGGACAAAGCAGGTAGAGGTATATTACTTAGCCCAATCAAGTAGCCCTAGTGACGGACTTGAGGCGATTGCTGATATGGGAGATGACCCGAATGGGAGCTTGAACAACCCCCCAATATCAGAAATCTCTTCCTCGACGGATTTCTTCGGCCCCGACGGAGCGACGTGGCGTAGTGGCGGGCAGGTCCAAGTAGAAATCAATGGGCGTGGGAATAGCGGAAGTCAGACGAGTGCTGCTGGAGATATGTACCTGGCCGGCACGCTCACTGAGAACTCCGACATCCGATCGAAGTCCGACGTAAACCGTCTAGAAACACCGCTAGAGGTCCTTCGGGACATTCGAGGAGTGACATATTCCCGTCGCGGTCGCCATGAGGGGGGAATCCCAGCCCAGGACCTCATTGGCAACTTCGAGCCTGCGCTTCGGGGAAGTGAGAAAGAGGGATACGGGGTGGCATACAGCGCTCTCTTTGCCCCTGTAATCGAGTCGATCCACACCCTCGACGAGAAAGTAATCGACCTGGGCGACCGCGTGGGCGCACTTGAAGAGGGGCAAGAAACCCTCGAGGACGATCGGGACGCCATCCAGGACGAGATCGACCAACTGAACCAAAGAATTGACTCTCTCAAAGCACAGCTCTAAAGCGACAGCTACCATGACCGTTACCGACCAGCGCGACGTCGAAGAGCTCGAGAAGGCCCTCCAGGCCATGAAGCGGGCCAAGAATCGAAATCTGTACGATCACAGATCCACCCGCATGGGCCTCTCGAAGAACATCAGATTGCACGAGCAGGCGCTCAAAGAACCCCAGGCCGAGAAGGAGGACGTCGAAAAAGACTTTCAGGCCCGCGATGAGGACGGCCGCCGGATCTACCTCGCCTCCGACGGCCGCAAAATCGTCGAGACGAAGGACGGAGAGTACGTATATCAGCAGAGTGCCGAGCCGTACGTACAGGAAGGCGATCACGAGGAGCAAATCCAGATGGCTGGGCGACAAATTACCCGGGCCGAGTTCAAGCAGAGGTCATTGCGTCGGGCCTGGGAGAACGCCGAAGAGAAAGAGGAGGCCCTTCGCGAGATCGACGGCCGGACCGTAGAGGTCGAGGTCTTCGTGCTCTGCGGTGAGCTCGCGTCAGTGGTGCTCGATCCGACCGTTCAAGCCAGGGAGGAAGACTTCCTGTATCTGTTCGATGATTACCGCAGAATGGCGGACCTCGACATCCCCGAGGGGTTCGAGTCTACCTCTGAGTCCGAGCTTGATCGGCTTAAGGAGAACCAGTGGCGTCGGGAGGAAGCGGAGCTGAAGGCTGAGACGTCTAGCTGAGCAAGCTATGCCAAAAGCCAACATCCACGACGACACGGTCTACTCCAATGTCTCCTACCTGGGGCCCGCAGCCGGCCTCTTCTGGGCAGATGAGTGGGTGTCTGCGGCAGTAATGCTTGGAGGTGGCGTGTGGCTTGCCGTTGCGAGTGGGCGGTTCCACGCCGAGCTCACGCGCCATTGGCAGGGGATGGATGTCCGAGCCATGATGACCTACCTGTCGGCCGTTGCGGCCGTGGTCGGGGCCGAGTGGACGCAATGGGCCTACGGGGTGGTGCCACTTGCGACTGCCTTTTACTGGCGGTACGTGTGGGACATCTCCTCCACATGGCACGTCCCTGCGTGGGTGCTAGTGATACTGGCGATGCTCGCCGTGCAAGTGCAGTGGTGGGCGCTTATGCCGGCCGTCCTATTTGCTGGGGGAGGGCTCATCAAGCTCCTCGAGCCGGGCGTCGATACCGAACTCCACTCCCTATGGCACTTTCTCGGAGGAGCTTCGGCGACGGCCGCGGTGCTTTTGTAGCGCTGTCAGGCGTACTGTCAGGATTGGATCGTAGCCCACTGCCTTCGGGTGAGACTTTCTCTCTGGGGGCGGGGTCCTCTGTGCTACCGGGGGTGCTCCGGTGCCGGGGGCGCGTAGGGCCCCGGGCAGGCCGTTTCCAGTCCGTCTTCCCCTCGGTCTCTTTGTGAGGCCGAGG
>CAZCUZ010000024.1:0-33396 GCA_964502085.1 uncultured Salinivenus sp.
CAGGGACTCGACCTGGTCGCCAAGTTCCCAGTGTGGGCCAGCGATCCGGGCATTATCGAGCCGAACCAGGACGAGCTGGCCTTCCGCTGGCTCATTGGAGTTGAGCTGTAGAACGGTGCCTTTCAGCCCCCGTCCGACTTGCGCAGTTCGCGCTGGCGCATCGGGATCGCGTCGATCGTGTCGAAAACCAACCGCGCAGTGACGGGCTCGCACGCGGACTGTGCCAGAATTGAGAGCGCGGCCCTCCAAGTTGCTCCGTCCCGCACGGGATCGTGACGGGGTCAGTCAGGACGGAGGAGAGGAACCTTCGGACCTCGACCCGAAATCCGAGGAGGTCTCCTGCTCCTCGAATCGAGACACCGAAAAGAGGTCATAATCTTCCGGACGACCCCTTCCCCACACGCGCTGTGCGAGGAGACGGCCCATTCGAAAGCCGTATCCCATTCCGTGGCCGGTAAAGCCCGTCGCGAATACGCTCGGGGAATGGTCGGGCACCGGTCCGACGACGGGCCGACCGTCGGGGGAAAATCCCATCGTACCACTCCACCGATGGTGAATGGAGAGCTCCGTGGTCCAGGGAAAGTGCGTGTGGAGATAGCGTTCGATGGTCGCCTGAACGGCGGGGGTCGTCGAATCGACGGCCGTCTCCTCGGCCTCGCGATGCTGGTGTCGCCCGCCCCCCACCAACACGTGGCCGTCGTCCCGTTGTCGAAGGTAGAAGCCCCCACGGTGGGAGTAGACGGGCATGGGAATCGACGAGGTCTCGGCCGGAGCGGTGGCGAGCATCTGGGCCCGCACCGGCCGGACCCACGCGGAGAGCGACGGCACGAGAGACGGCAGCGATGCCCCCACCGCGAGGACGACCCGCTGGGCCCATAGCCGAACGTCACGGGTGCCGAGCAGAACGCCGTCCTTCGCATTCCAGTGGACGGAGTGGACGGGAAGGTGCTCGTGCACGTCCGCCTCGCTCGCCTCGGCGAGATGACGCACGAGACGCAGTGGATCGACGACGGCCCCCGTCGTCACGTACAAACCCCCGTGCAATCCTGTAGCGCAGAGTCGGTCGTTCGTCTTTTTCGGCTCGAGGTAGACGACCGGAGCCCCGGCGGCCCGCAGCCGGGCTACACTCGCCCGAAGACGTTCCTCCTCCGCCTCGTCGCCGGCAACCGTCATGCTGCCGTCCGACGTCCATCCAAACGCAGAGCCCTGCAGCTCCGACGCCAGAAGGTCTCGATTTGCGCGGGTGAAGCGCCAAAGCCGACGGGCAGTACGTTCACCGTACCGCTCCACGTCGGTGAGGTAATCGGAAGCCGTCCCCTGCAGCACAAATCCCGCATTCCGCCCACTGGCCCCCGCCCCGAGCGTTCGAGCTTCGAGAATCGCTACGCGCAGGGACGGATCGAGTCGGTGCAGCCAGAACGCCGTAGCACATCCCACAATGCCTCCCCCAACCACTGCAACGTCGTAGGCCATCGACGCCTGGCGGTGAGCCTGCTGCCAAAACGAAACTGTCATGAGCACCACCCCTGCTGTCCAAAAGCAGTCGACCGTCGGGACCGCCTCATACCGTCGGGTCCGCTCTACAGTTCAATAGTCCCGGAACGCGAGTTCTTTCCTCTAGCCCCGGACGTCGACGACAACTCGTCCTCGAACGGTACCGTCCAACACCTCCCGGCTCACCGCGGGAATCTCGTCGAGGCCAATACTTCGGGCGGTCATCTCCTGAAAGTCCTCGTCCGAGAGAAGGGACGCGAGACGACGCCAGGCCGTTTTCCGCCGGGGAACGGGGCAGGTGTTCGAGTCAATTCCGAGAAGAGAAATTCCCCGCAGAATGAACGGCAAGACCGTCGTGTTCAGCTGATGCCCCCCCGCATTTCCGAACGAGGCCACACTGCCGTGCCGTTGAATTTGAGAAATGAGCGTGGCGAGGGTGTTGCCCCCCACCGCATCGACAGCCCCCGCCCACTTCCCCGTTTCGAGGGGCCGCTCGGGCCCGTTCTCAAACGCACTCCGCGACACGATTCGGTCTGCCCCCCGTGCGCGGAGATACTCGTGGGCCTCCGTACTGCCGGTCGAGGCCACCACCTCGTAGGCCAATGCGTCGAGCACGGTCACAGCCATGCTCCCCGCGCCCCCCGAGGCCCCGGTCACCACAATTTCCCCGTCTTCCGGAACGACCTCGTGCTCTTCGAGCGCCATGACCGAAAGCATGGCCGTCAATCCGGCGGTTCCGGCAACCATGGCCTGCATCGGGGTGAGGCCCTCAGGCAGCCGAACCAGCGTGCGGCCGTCGACCTTTGCCCGCTGAGTGAATCCGCCCCAGTCGACCTCCCCCAGCTGCCAGCCCGTCCCAATGACGAAATCCCCCGGTTCCACCTCCTCCCACCTGCTCTCTTGCACCTCGCCCACCAGATCGATGCCCGGAACGATGGGATAGTCCCCCCGGATGACCGCCCCCGCGCCCGTAACCGCGAGCGCATCCTTATAGTTGAGGCTCGAATAAAGGATGTCGAGGAGAACCTCGTCGGAACCAGCCGCCGGAAGGTCGTCGACCGAAAGCGTCCGGAGTTCGGCGGTCCGCTCCTCGTCGGCCTGGTCCAGCACGAACGCGTTAAACATGAGACGTGGAACGTGGCGTTAGAAATGGAACGGCCGCCTCGCCCTCCAAAAAACGCCGAGGTCGAAAGGCGATGCGACGAAGTGAATGCCGGGAATGTCCTCCAGCAGCAGCATCCCGAACGACCCGAGGACGAACTGCACAGGGGATGTCAATGCCGAATTTGGAAACCGAGTGAGCGAGCGCGGCACATTGGGGGATGATTTCCATATAAATATTGGATGATGCGCCGCTTTGGTCAAGTCTCGTAGCGATCCATCATGCCCCGTCGACAGCCTCCCCCCCGGTTTTCCTCGTTGTTCCTGGGAAGTTATTCCCTGCGGATCCTGCTGGGATGGGTCGCAAGTTTGGGATTGATCCTCCTTCTCCTTCGCCTTCCCGTTTCCACGCCTCAGCCTCGCCTCGGCTGGATGGCCGGGCCGTCCGCAGAGCGAATTTCGCTGACCCAAGTTTCCCCGGACGAGCAGGAACCGGACCCGTCGAGCGAGGAGGAAGGATCACCTCCCCTCACTCGCCGCGCTCCGCCGGAACCGGCCACGAACACCTCCGCGGACGACGGCGCAGGGGACGGCCCGGACCAGGAATCCCCCTCCGACTCGCCCTCAGACACGACGTCCGGGGTTCGTTCGATTGCCGATCTTTCGATCAAGGACCGTCACCCGGAGATTATCGGGGGACGGGGCGCCCTCAGCCTTCACATCAACTATCCCGCCGAAGCCCGGGAAAAGGGAATCGAAGGACGGCTCACGCTCACGTTCACGGTGAACACCGACGGAGACGTGCGTCACGTCGTCGTGTCCGATTCGCTGCACCCGGCCTGCGACTCGGCTGCGGTAGAGGCCCTCCGCTCCGTTCGCTTCCAGCCGGGAACCTACAACGGAGACCCCGTTCCGGTTCGCATGAGCCTCCCCATCCGCTTTGAGTTGCAACCCGGACGGTTGTCCTCCACATCAAACGCAACGGGCCCGAACGAATGAGGCCGTTCCTCCAAGCGAGGTCCTACCGAAAGGGTGGTAGCACCCTGCCCCCCCCCGATGCTCCCCCAAGAACGTGAGGGCGCGGGGGTCCGCTACGCCGAGGGTTCCGCCTCCTGATAGGGACCGAACAGCCAGTTGCCCCGGGCGTCCGGATCGTCACTCAGGTGGAATTCGGTCACGGCTTCGAGAAACTGCTTGCGGGTCAGATGTCCCTTCTCGTCGGGATCGAGCTTCTGAAAGGCAAGCTTACCATCGTCTTCGTCTCCTCGAAAGGACTGAAAAAACTTCAGATACTCCTCCTCTGAAATCACCCCGTCGTTGTCGGCGTCCAAAATGTCGAAGATGACCCGAGCAATGCCCTGTACGTAGGAGTGGATGAGGACGTTGGAGTCGAGTACCTCTTGCTCGTGAGCGAGCCAATCCTCCAGCGTAATCTGGGTTTTTCCCTCCTTCCCGGAGAGCGCCCGAGCATTCGTCCACATGCGGAGAATTTCCTGTCGAATGGCCGTGTGCTTCGAGGAGCCGTCCTCGTAGCCACGCATCTCCGCGAGTCGATCGGCGACGCCGACGAAGTCCTGTTTCTCGAGCACCCCGTCGTCGTTGTAATCGAGAACGTTGAAATAGTGGACCTGCTTCACCTTCTGCAGTTCGGTCATCACACCCAGCAGATCTGTTCGTATAATGGGAAGTGGAATCGTCCGGCGCCACGCGCCACAGAAACGTTCTGCGATCTGGACTACGACACTCTATTGCCTATACCGTCGGATGATCCGCACGGCGGCGTTCCGAACCAAAAATCAGGCCCCTTCGCTCTCCTCAAAATCAAGGGCCGCAGAGTTGATGCAATAGCGCTTGCCCGTCGGCTCGGGACCGTCGGCGAAGACGTGTCCGAGGTGCGCACCACACTCGGCACACACGACTTCGGTCCGGCGCATGCCGTGGCTGTGGTCGGCCTTCAACTCGACGTGTCCGTCCTCGATCACGTCGTAGAAACTGGGCCACCCACTCCCGGACCGAAACTTGGTACCGGACTCAAAAAGGGGCGTCTCACAAACGACACAGCAGTAAGTCCCGTCTTCCTTGTGGTCCCAGTACCGGCCGGAGAACGCCGGCTCGGTCCCCGCTTCCTGCGTCACAGTGTACTGCTGGTCCGTCAGTTTCTCCCGGAGACGTTCCGTATTGGAAGGCTCGTTCTGGGCCATGTGACGTGAACGTGTACAAGTGAGAACGAACGACGAGAATATTGATAGGGGTGACAACTCAACCCTGTGAGTTGACGGCCGTCGCCCCCGATCACAGATTCTCAGAGTCTTCCTCTTCTACGTCTGCCGTCCCGTCCGACGCTCCCTCCTCCACCACGTCGGCGTCGCCGGAAGACGAATCGTCTCCGTCCTCGGGGGCCCCGTTGGGACTCGCCACTTCCTCCAGCGACTCGGCCTCTCCGTTCACCAGCTTCAGCACCTCGTCCCCGGGAACCTCTTCTCGCTCCACGAGAAGCTCAGCGAGTCGGTCGAAGGCGTCGCGGTTTTCAGTGAGCGTATCGACGGCCTTCTGAAAGGCATTGTCGGTAATACGCTGGATCTCTTCGTCCACCTCTCGCGCGGTCTCCTCGCTGTACTCCCGTCCCTTCGCCAGCTCTTCCCCCAGGAAGACGCTGCCCTGATCCTCGCCGAGAGCAATGTGCTTGAAGCGCTCCCCCATGCCCCAGTCGAGCACCATCTTGCGGGCCATCTTGCGCACCTGTTTGAGGTCGTTTTCGGCCCCACTGGTGGGCGAGTCAAAAATGATCTCTTCGGCGGCCCGCCCTCCCATGATCACCGCGAGACGGTCGTAGAGATAATCCTCGCGGTAGAGGTACTTGTCTTTCTCCGGCAGTTGCTGGGTGACCCCCATCGCCTTGCCGCGCGGCACGATCGTGACCTTGTGCACGGGATCGGCGTTCGGAAGCACCGCCGCCACGATGGCGTGGCCGGACTCGTGATACGCCAGCAGCTTTCGCTCCTCGTCGTCGAGGGCGAGTCCGTCGCGCTTCAGGCCCATGAGCACCTTGTCGCGGGCCTCCTCCACGTCCCCCGGCACGATCTCATCGTGTTCGTACCGCCCCGCAAGCAGAGCGGCCTCGTTCAGCAGATTCTCGAGGTCGGCGCCGCTGAAGCCGGGCGTGCTCCGCGCAATCTCCTCGAGGTTCACCCCCTCGGAGAGCGGCTTGTCCTTCGCGTGAATCTCCAGGATCTCCTTTCGCGCCTGCTTGGTGGGCAGATCCACCGTAATTTGCCGGTCGAAGCGCCCCGGTCGCGTGAGGGCCGAGTCGAGGATGTCCGGCCGGTTGGTCGCGGCCATGACGACGATCCCCTCGTTCTCCTCGAAGCCGTCCAGCTCCGAGAGAAGCTGATTCAGCGTCTGCTCCCGCTCGTCGTGCCCACCGCCGAGCCCGGCGCCGCGCTGCCGCCCAATCGAATCGAGCTCGTCGATGAAAATGATGGCGGGCGACGTCTCCTTGGCCTCGCTGAACATGTCTCGCACCCGAGAGGCCCCAACCCCGACGAACATTTCCATGAAGTCGGATCCGGACACGCTAAAGAACGGAACGTCGGCCTCCCCGGCCACGGCCCGGGCGAGGAGGGTCTTCCCGGTCCCCGGCGGCCCGACCAAAAGCACACCCTTCGGAACCTTCCCGCCGAGACGCTCAAACCGTTCCGGACTCTTCAGAAACTTGATGACCTCGCGGAGCTCCTCCTTCGCACTGTCGGCCCCCGCCACGTCCTCAAAGGTGGTGTCCTCTTCTCCTTTGTCGAACAGTTTGGCCTTGCTCTTTCGAACAGAGAAGAGCCCCTGCCCCTGCGCCTGCATGCGACGGAGAAAGATGTAGCCCACCCCGAACAGCAAGAGCACCGGAAGAAGCCCCATGATCACGAGGCTCCACGGAAACGTACTTTCGGGCTCGGTGACGACCTCCACGTCGCTCGACTCGAGCATGCCCATCAGCTGCTCGTCCCCGAAGGAGGGAATGTAGGTCACGAACTGATCGTATTCGACCGTATTCTCTTGCTCCGTCCGCGTGGCGGTCGACTGCAATTCGCCACGCACGCTGCCCCCCTCGACGACAACGCGCTCGACGTTCCCGGCCTGGAGCTGGTTTCGAAATTCACTGTAGCTGATCCGCTCTCCCCCCGCGGCGCCCTCCCCCCAGTAGCCGTACGCCCAGAGTGCAAACAGTGTCGCCAGAACGACCCAGATGACGAGGCGCCAGCGCCCGCCCCCCGGCGCCTGTCCGCCCACGTCTGCATCATCCGTTTCTTCGTGTTCAGGAGTTCGATTAGCCACGTCGGATAAACAACTTGGTGGTGATAATCAGATGCCTTCGATGATCGACTGCGCAGGTTCGCCCCGCCTGGCGCCAATCCGTCATTGCACACCCCGTTGTACACCCACGCTCGGGGATTGTGTCCTTTCTCAGGCGAACGTCCTGTTATAGGCGTACCACAACACGTCGGTCCGGATCTTTGTTCGAATTTTGTTCTATCTTGTGAGTCCCTTCTCCCGTCCTTTTCCTCACTCCTCCCGATTGCGTTATGTCCTCCCCCCCGACGTCCGCCGACAGCTTCCCGTTCGGCCAGGAGGTCGTCTGGACCCCCGACCCCGACGTCGTCGCCGACTCCAACCTCCGCCGATTCATGGACCGGCACGACGTACCCGACCTCGACGCCCTTCGCACACGGTCGACGGAGGACATTCGATGGTTCTGGAACGCCGTGCTCAACGACCTCGACGTCGAGTTCTACAACGGTTACGACGCCGTCGTCGACCTGTCCGACGGCATCGAACGCCCAACCTGGTGTCCTGGCGGCAAAATGAACGTCGTGCACACCCTCCTGGACAAGTGGCAGGGCACGCCCGTCGAGGATCGCGTGGCCCTCCGGTGGGAAGGCGAAGACGGGCGCACGGAGAGCCTCACGTACGGCGAACTGGACCGACGCGTCGGTCGCTGTGCCAACGCTCTCCGCGACCTCGGGCTCGGCAAGGGCGACCGCATCGGCCTCTACATGCCGATGACGCCCGAGATCGTCGTCGCTTTTCTGGCAATCGTAAAAATTGGCGGCGTCCTCCTTCCCCTCTTCAGCGGCTACGGCGTGGGCGCGCTCGTCACCCGCCTCCGGGGCGCTGAGGCCAAGGCCCTCGTGACGGCCGACGGGTTTGCCCGGCGCGGCCGCCCTATTCACATGAAGGAAACGGCGGACGATGCCCTTCAGCAATGCCCGACCGTCGAGCACGTTCTGGTCCACCGCCACCTGGAGCGCAACGACGTCCCCATGACGGACGGCCGCGACCACTTTTGGCGGGAGGCCCTCGCGGGACGGGATCCGGAGGCGTACACTGAGCGAACGGCGGCCGAGGACGTGGTCATGATCATCTATACGAGCGGCACCACGGGTCCTCCCAAAGGAACGGTTCACACACACTGCGGCTTCCCCGTCAAGGCAGCCCAGGACATGTACCATCCGATGGACCTGAAGCGCGAGGACACGATGTACTGGATGAGCGACATGGGGTGGATGATGGGACCCTGGCTCGTCTTCGGCACCCTCACGATCGGGGCCACCATGGTGCTCTACGACGGTGCCCCGGACCATCCGGATCCGGGCCGCCTCTGGCGAATGGTGGACGACCACGACGTGACGCACCTCGGCGTGTCCCCGACGCTCATCCGGGCGCTCCGGACGCACGGGGACGGCCCCGTGGAGGACTCCGATCGATCCAGCCTCCGGGCCATCGGATCGACGGGCAGCCCCTGGGACCCGGACGCCTGGACGTGGTGCTTCGAGACGGTGCTGAACGGGGAAAACCCCATTCTCAACTACTCCGGCGGTACGGAAATCTCCGGAGGCATCCTCTGCGGAAATTTCCTCGAACCGCTCAAGCCCGCTGCCTTCTCCGGCCCCGTCCCCGGCATGGACGCCGAGGTGGTCGACGAAAACGGCACCCCGGTGCGGGGTGAGGTCGGCGAGCTCGTCCTCCGCTCTCCCTGGATCGGAATGACACGGGGCTTCTGGGGGGAAGACGACCGCTACCTCGACACCTACTGGCGCCGCTTCGAAGACACCTGGGTTCACGGCGACTTCGCCGCCGTCGACGACGATGGCCTCTGGTACATTCTCGGTCGGTCGGACGACACCATCAACGTGGCCGGCAAGCGCCTGGGCCCCGCCGAGATCGAAGCGCTGTTGAACGCCCACGAGGCCGTCGCCGAAAGCGCCGCCGTCGGAGTACCCGACGAGGTGAAAGGATCGGAGGTCGCGGCGTTCGTCGTCCTCAAACCCGACTACGACGAGAGCGAGTCGCTGCGCTCATCCCTCGTGCAGGTGGTGGCCGACGAACTCGGGAAGCCCCTCAAACCGCGCGAGATCCTCTTCTGCAACGCCCTGCCCAAAACGCGCAACGCGAAGGTCATGCGGCGCGTGATTCGGGCTGCCTACCTCGGTGAGGACCTGGGCGACACGTCGAGTCTCGAAGATCCCTCGACCGTCGAGGCAATCGAACAGGCCCGATGAGACTCGGCAGCGAACCTGTAGGCGTCTCCTTCGTCTTTATAGTGAAGGAATGATGAACCTCCCCGTCTCCTCCGACCCATGCCTTCCTCCTGGCGCCTCGTCTGTGGACTGTTCGTCGCCGCGGTGCTCGCGATCAGCCCCGCTCGGCCGCAGGACGTCACGCTCACGGGCACCGTGGTGGACGACAGCACTGGGGCTCCCCTTTCGGCCGCGCACGTGTTCGTCTCGGGGACGATGACGGGCACCGTCGCCGACGACAGCGGTCGGTTTCGTCTCACCGGCGTCTCGGACGGGGCCAAACGGCTGTACGTGACGCACGTGGGATACGAGGCAAAGAAAATGGATCTGGTTCTTCCCCCGGACACGACCCTCGCGTTCGGGTTTCGGCTGGAGCCGACCGTTCTCGAGGCCGGACACGTGACCGTCTCGGACGAGCGAAGTGAGGAGTGGTACGAGCACGTTGACCGCTTCAACCGCCTCTTTGTCGGCTCCTCAGAGGAAGCGGAGCGGTGCCACCTGCTGAACCCGGAGGTTCTGTATTTCGACACGGCCTGGTGGGGGAAATTTGAGGCGGGGGCCGACCGGCCGCTGAAATTCGAGAACCGGGCCCTCGGGTATCGGGTCACCTACTACCTGACGGAATTCGAAGAGCGGGGGGACATCATCCGCTGGGACGGAGAACCCCTCTTCGCTCCCCTCACGCCTCGCGATTCGTCAGAGGCGGCCCGCTGGGCCGAGAACCGAAAACGCGCGTTCTACGGCTCCCTCCGCCACTTCCTCCTGGCCCTCCTCAACGACCGCGTCGAAGAGGAGCAGTTTCGCACGTATCAAAAACCCCGGGCCCGGGCCTTCCGGGACCCGAGACGGGCCCGCCGCATTCCCGTCACCCGCGAGGACATCCTCAAGCCTGCATCCGACTCGCTGTATACGGTCAACTTCACCGGTGCCCTCGAGGTCCGCTACGACGGAGCCCCGGAAAGCGAGGCCTACCTCGAGTGGACCGACGCCCGACGTGCGCCTCGCGATGTCCAAACGTCCCGGATACAACTCAACGAGCGGCCCATTCACCTGGATCGGCACGGAGAAATCGTCGAGCCCTACGGAGCCACCCTCTATCACTACTTCGCCTTCCGGCAGCGCCTCGCGACCATGTTGCCCCGAGGGTATCGCCCTCCGGATACTCAGTTGACCGCAACCACTCCCAACCCGTAAGGCTACCCCGGCCAAAAGGCGTTTTTGTAGTGTTCGACCTGGGACTCCCCGTCCGAGAACAAAATGGCGACGACGTCGAACCGGGCCGGAGCCCCTTCCCACTCCTGCTCGTACAAATAGGCCTGCGCAACCGTGACGAGCGCCCGCTGCTTGTCCGTCGTGACCGACGCCTCGGGCGGCCCGAATCCCGTCCCCGTTCGGGTTTTCACCTCGACGAACACGACCTCCCCCTCCTCCGACCGCGGATCCAAACACACCAAATCGACCTCGTTGCGCTTGAAGCGATAGTTCCGCTCGAGAATGCGGTATCCGGCGTCCGTGAGCACGGAGGCAGCCAGTTCTTCCCCCCGATCCCCGATGTCGTTGGTCGTTGGCATGATGGACGCAGAATGTTGCTCGTCTTCTCGCTCAGAGACCGAAGTAGGGCTGGAGAATTACGGTTGGAAGAAGCGGTCATTCCGAACGGAGCGAAGCAGGCAATCTCAGATTGCCAGAGTCGAGGCGCCCTGAGCAAAGCGAGGAAGTGCTCTTGGAGTGAATCTCTTTGCCGAAGGGCGAACACGAAACGACCCGAACGTTTCCGCCGATCTCAAGAAGATTCACTCTGAACGTCCTTCCTCCCCCCGGTCAGAGCGCTTCGACTCCCTCCTCTCGTCGTTCGTCGGTCGCTTAGAATGGCTGCCATTAATGTACTTACGTAGAGCCGATCCTGCGTCGGGCAGGCCAGTCCGTTGGACGAATTACTCGTCGCAGGAACGGGGTGCCTTCTCCTCGTCGGACGAGGACTCCGACCCGAGAGCTTGAGCAAGCGCAATGAGGCGGCGAATGAGCTTCTCGTTTTGATTCTTTACCACCGGGAGGAGTGCCTCGGAGACCCCTTCGAAGACCGAAATGAGCTCAATCAGGTTTCCCAGGCGCTCGTACAGTTGCCGATCGGCGGCCGGCCGATCCTGGAGCTGCTGTCCCTCGGGGACGAGATGATCGGCCACGGCCTGCAGCTGCTCCCGCACCGGTCGCACCTCCTGCTGCTCTCGCTTCTCAATGATCCGGGCCGTCACCTGCCACACGTCCTTTTCCGCCAGAAAGTGGTCCTTGCGAGAGCCTGCAACCTCGGTTTTTTCGACCAGATCCCAGTCGAGCAGCGCTCGGAGGTTCATGTTGGCACTGCCTCGGCTAATCTGCAGCCGCTCCATGATCTCGTCGGTGTTCAGGGGCCGTTCGGCGCAGTAAAGCAGAGCATAGACCTGCGCCATCGTCCGGTTGATGCCCCAGGTCGAGGCCATCGATCCCCAGAACGCCACAAACCGATCGACGGCTTCTCGGTGACGCACGCTCGGGGACTCTGTCTCACTGGACAAGCTGGACGGGGAAGCGGGATTAGGACTCATAAACGGCCACCTGACGGCCCGCGGGAGACAATTCAAAACGAGGACCTTAGCACGACCTCTACTCTTCTCCCCCTCCGATTTGTTTCCGTTGTGCGTAAAACGGCGGACGCTGCCTGGGAATCGAGCCCCCCGATTTGTACGTTGGACGATCCACGTTCTCCTCTTGACGCCTCATACCTCGAATGACCGCGGAACCGTCAATCGTCACCATTACGACGGACTTTGGTACCCGGGACGCCTACGTTCCGGCCATGAAGGGCACGATGCTCTCCATTGCCCCCGATACTCGCCTCGTGGACGTCACCCACGAGATCAGTCCGCAGGACGTCATGGAATCGGCGTTCGTCCTAAAGTCGGCGTATCCGTTTTTTCCGGACGGGTCCGTTCACCTCGTGGTCGTCGACCCCGGTGTGGGCACCGACCGGCGGGCCGTGGCCCTTCGCCACGACGACCACTGGTTCGTGGGCCCCGACAACGGGATCTTCCCCCTGGTGCTCGACGGCCGTCCGCCCGAGGAACTGGTCGAGCTCGACGATCCCGACGCGTGGCGCACGGCGTCGCCGAGCACCACGTTCCACGGGCGCGACATCTTTTCCCCCGCCGCGGCCCACCTGGCCGCCGGCCGGTCGCTGGCCGACGTCGGCTCCCCCATCGACGCGCTCGAACCGCTGCAGTGGGCCCGCCCCATCACCGACGACGACACCGTACAGGGCTGGATCGCCCACGTCGACCATTTCGGCAACTGCGTGACGAACGTTCGGCGGTCGACGGTGGCCGAGGCACTCGATCTCGACGGCGCTCCGTCCGCCGAGCAGCTCCCTCCGGTAGAGGCCTACGTGGGCAATACCGTGCTGGAGTCCGTCCGCTCGACCTACGGGGACGTGGCGGAGGAGGAGCCGCTGCTCCTCTTTGGCAGTACCGGCTTCCTGGAGGTGGCCGTAAACGGGGGGAACGCGGCCGAACGCCTCGACATTCGAAAAGGCGATTCGATCAAACTGGCCTTCGAGTCCTCTGCGTAGTGGGACGCTCTCCGGTCCGGTCGTCTATTTGACTCAGTGCCCGTCTTCGGTCATGGCTTCCTCCGAGTCCCCTTCTCTCGCTCGGCACCTCCGTGCCCTGTACCCCCTGGCCCGCGTCCTCGCCGGCGCGGACGACGCGGAGGTCCTCGTCCGTCGGGTCTACGAGCGCGCGGCGTCGGTCCCCCCTCAAAAACGGCCCTCCAACGAACGGGGATGGATGTTCCGGCTCATGTTCGAGGCCCGCGAGGCCCGCTCCGAATCCGCCGAGGGCGAAGAGCCCGCCGAGGGAGAGACCTCGTTCACCGACGACCCCTTCCGGCGCGAGGTCGCCGAGCACACCGCCGAACGGATGCTTCCCGTGGCCTTTGCGGCCTGCTCCCGACACGAACGGTCCATTCTCGCGATCGACGTGCTGACGGACGCCTCCGACGAGGTGCTGGCCTCGGCCCTCGACACCACCGTGTCCGACGCCGAATCGGTGCGAGACCGGGCCCGCTCTACGCTCCGTGCGTCGCTCCGGGACGTTTTGTCCGGCCCCGAGCGGATGCTCGTCGACGTGGCCCTGCCCGACGACGCACTGCGCTCCCTCCTCCGCTCCCTCCTCACGGATCGCTTCCAGCCGGCCCCGGCGTCCGTCCGTTCAACCGTGATTGACCTTCTGGAACGCGCTCGCCCCCACGGATCCGCAGAATCCGAGGACGGACCGGCCCGCTCCTGGGGAAAACGGGCACGGACGGCTCTGTCCCGGATCGCCTCCCCAAAGGGACTGGGAGGCCTCCTTCTGATCGCCCTTCTCGTCGCCGGAGGGCTCGGAGGAGCCTCGTATTTCTTCTCGTCTGCCGACCCGGCTCCTCGGAGCGTCATCGAACGATCGGTACAGCAAGCCGCCTCCCTACAGGCGATCCACTCGACCGACGCCCCTGCGGACGCGGCCACCTACATCCGCGACACCTGGAATCGACGCGTGTCGGTGCCCTCGATCGAGGGAGCCTCCCTGGACGGCGTCGCGCACGTGCCGTTCGGCAACGACGCGGAGGTCCCGGCCCTCCTCTACACCGACGAGGACAACGGGGGCCAAATCGTGACGTACGTTTATAATTACGCCCTCCTCGACCGGCTCGGCGACCAAGCGTCTCTCGCCCGCCCTCTCCGTACAAAGCTGGCCGCCAACGAGTCCCTGCTGTCGCAGCAGCACGAGAATCGATCCGTCGTTCTCTGGCGGCAGCGAGACGACATCTTCGTGGTCGTCGCGCCGAGTGCCGACGAAGAAGCCCTTCGGGCGCGCATTAATCTGTAGCGCCCCTACGGCTCCCTCGGAAGCTCAATGCGAAAGACGGATCCTTCTCCGACGGTCGACTCCTTCAGCGTCAGCGTTCCGCTGTGGTAGGTTTCCACGACCCGGCGGGCGAGGCTCAGCCCCAGCCCCCATCCCCGCTCCTTCGTGCTGAAGCCGGGACGAAAGACATTTCCCCACTGAGGACGCCGAATGCCCGAGCCCGTGTCCGCCACCTCCACGTAGACCTGTCCCTCCACTCGTCCTCCCGTAACGCGGATGCGCCCCTCCTCGTCCTCAATCGCATCCAGGGCATTCTTGAGCAGGTTCTCCAACACCCAGGCAAAGAGCTCCCGGTTGACGTCCACCTCGAGCTCCGACGGAAGGTCAACGACGAGATCGATGTCCTGTCCCCGGTGCGGAAGGCGCCGCCGAATGTACGAGGCGGTCTGACGAATAATGGGCACTAAATTCTGGTTTTCCAGCTTCGGTTGGGAGCCGATGTCGGAAAATCGGTCCGCGATCCGCTGTAACCGCTCCACGTCGTTCTCAATCTCGTCGAGGGTTTCCTCGCGCTGCTCCCGGCCCAAATCGGGCGAGCGAAGAAGCTCGATCCACCCCATGAGACTGGAAAGGGGCGTCCCCAGCTGATGGGCAGCCTCGCGGGCCATTCCCATCCACAGACTGCTCTGCTCGCTCCGGCGAATGTACGAAAACCCAAAGTACCCGACCATGACGAACAGGGCCACGAATAAAAGCTGAACCCACGGAAAAATGCGGAGCTCCCGGATGAGCCCGGACTCGTCGTAATACAAATACTGCGTGAGGCGACGCTCGGACGAGGACGAGAGCCCTCCCTCGACCGACGTTAGATCAGCCTCGATCGGAATGGGCTCGAACGTTGCCTCCATTTCCCGTATTCGCCTGCGAAGGTCGGCCAGCGTCGTCGAGTCCGAGACCGGCGGCGCTCTGACCGTATCCGGAACCCCCACATTCCGCCAAAACAACGGCTTCCGACCCGTCGAATCCGTGATGATGGCGGGAATACTGAACCGATTCGGTTCGACGATCTCGTTTAGGATAAAGTTGAGCTCGTCCGTGGGGGGCATACTCTGCGCCCAGTTCACCGCCTCCCTGTATTCGGCAATCTGCCCGGAGGAAAGCGAAGAGGTCGTTTGGCCTTGCTCCATCCGCTGCAGGTCCTCTTCGAGCGCCTGCAGGGTCCCGAGGTGCGGATTGACGGACTGCCGCTGCGCCGTGACGAGCTCTGCCTGGGCATCTGCCCAGAGCTCAATGAGTGCCTGTTCGCGCTCGCGGAGGCGGTCGACGAGGCGCTGCGTGTACAGCAGAGAGGCAACGGCGAGGGTGCCCGCCAGCACAATGAGACCGAGCTTGAGGCGGACGGACCAGCGATACACCTTCATGGAGAAACCCGTTCGTCATTCCGAAGCGCCGACACGGGACTCTCAAGGACCAGTGTCGCACTGGTTCCCCCTACGTCCGACTCCTCTGCCGAACCGAGAGACGCTCCGGAGGCTCCCCCCTCTTCAATCGAGGATTCTACCGGCCCCTTCCGCCTCCTCATGAATCGAGGGTTACACCGCCGTGGGCTGCTCGACGTCGGTAATGATTTGATCGCGCCGAGGGCCGTTCGAGACCATTCCCACGGTCGTTCCGAGGTACTCTTCAATAAATGCAAGATAGTCTTTCGCCTCGGAGGGGAGATCGCGGAACCGCCGAACGTCGGTGATGTCCTCAGACCATCCGGGGACGGTTTCGTACACCGGATCCACCTTCTCCAGCGTCTGGGCTTCACTCGGAAAACGACGAGTCTTTTTCCCGTCGTAGCGATACTGCGTGCAGACCTTCAGCTCGTCCATGCCCGAGAGCACGTCGAGCTTTGTGACGGCCAGTTCGTTGAAGCCGTTGATCATGCTGGTGTAGCGAAGCGCCACGAGATCGAGCCAACCGCAGCGGCGGGGACGGCCCGTGGTGGCCCCAAACTCGCCCCCCTTCTGTCGCAGCTCCTCCCCGGCGGCAGAGTCGAGCTCCGTCGGAAAGGGCCCGTTCCCAACCCGCGTGCAGTAGGCCTTTGCGATTCCGAGAACCCGATCCACCGCGGTCGGCGGCACACCGAGCCCCGTGCAACACCCACCCGCAGTGGGGTGGCTGGACGTCACGTACGGATAACTGCCAAAGTCGACGTCCAACAGCGATCCCTGAGCCCCCTCGGCGAGCACACGTGCCCCGTCATCGAGGGCGTTGCACAGATACTTCGACGTGTCGGTCACGTACGAATCGATCCGCTGATCGAACTCGACGTACTCCTCGACGATGCGCTCCACATCGAGGCCCTCGGCGTCGTACACGTCCCGAAGAATGGCATTCTTCTCCTCGATGGACCGACGCAGCTTCTGGCGAAGCACGTCCCGATCGAGCAGGTCCACGACCCGGATGCCGGTTCTGGCAAATTTGTCCGTGTACGCCGGACCAATGCCGCGCCCCGTCGTCCCAATGGCGTCGTCGTCGGAGGCGGAGGCCCGTTCTTCCTCCTGTGCCGCCTCAATCGCCTTGTGGTACGGCATGATGAGGTGGGCATTGTGCGAGATCTTGAGGCGGTCCTCCACATCAATGCCCAGCGATTGAATCTTCTCAATCTCTTCGAGGACTGCCTTCGGATCGAGCACGACCCCATTCCCAATGACGCACGTAACGTTCTCGTGGAAGATGCCGCTGGGCACGAGGTGAAGCACGAATTCCTCTTCCGTCCCCTCCTCCCCCTCCCACACGATCGTGTGGCCCGCATTCGCTCCGCCCTGATAACGGGCCACGACGTCGTAGTTGGGGCTCATGAGATCGGTAATTTTCCCCTTCCCCTCGTCTCCCCACTGGCTTCCGATGACGATGGATACTGGCATTGCGTTCGACCTGAATTTGTAAACGGAACGAGCACTCCTCCCTACCCGAAACGTCAACCCGACCGCCGACTCTCACGGCCCTCCGCGTACCCCGCTGCACGCGTCGCCCCCCCGCCTCCGACAGACGGCACGTAGGAACCCGACGAACCCCTCTCCCTGTGGAAACTGCCTCCCAGAACGACTACGCCGGCTGCTCGAGACGACGAGTCAGTTCGACGATTGTGGGCGACGCCACAAACACGGACGAGTAGGTTCCGATAATGACCCCTACGATGAGAGCAAACGAAAAGCCGCGAAGTACCTGACTCCCGAAAATAAAGAGGACGGTCACCACAATTAACGTCGTCACAGAGGTCACGACCGTGCGACTGAGGGTCGCATTGATCGATTTATTGACGACGTTCGTAAAGGACTCCGTCTTGAAGAGATTCACGTACTCGCGAACCCGGTCAAATACCACGACGGTGTCGTTGAGCGAGTATCCCACGATGGTAAGAAACGCGGCAATGATTCCCTGATCGATCTGCAGAGAGAACGGAACGACCCCGGCCAGGATCGAAAAGAGCCCGAGCGTAATCGTCACGTCGTGCACGAGCGCGGCCACCGCCCCCACACTGTACCGCCACTCGAATCGAACCAGGATATAGAGAAAGATGACGGCCAGCGCGCCGAGGACCGCGTAAAACGCCCCGCGTTTCAAGTCCTCGGCAAATCGGGGGCCGACCACACTCGTCTTCGTGACTTCGGGATTTGTGTCCGAAAACTCCTGATTGATGGTCGAGAGAATCACGTTCTGCACCTCTGTCGTGTTGGCCTCGCCCTCCACAGAGGTTCGAATAAGCACACCGGTGTCCCCATACGTTTTCACTTCCGGCTGACTCCCAAACTCAGCGGCGAGGGCGTCACGAAGCTCGACCGTTTCCACGTTCTGCGTATTCTCGACGACGAACTCGTACCCGCCGCGAAAGTCAATCCCGAGCGACAACCCCCGCACGAGCAAGGACGCGACACTCAACACCAGGAGCGTCCCGGAGATGATGTATCCCAGCTGACGCTTCGAAATTAAGTCGTAATCCGCATTTTCAAAAAGACGCATAACGTTCCGTTAGTCCGTGAATAGCAAGTCGTCGGGAGAGTCCGCTGTCCTCTTATCCGTAGCTGACCTCCATACGTCGCTCCTCGACCATGTAGTCGAAGATGAGACGCGTCACGATGATGGCGGTGAAGAGGGACGAGAGAATTCCGGCCATGAGGGTGACGGCAAATCCCTGCACCGGACCGACGCCGAACGAGTAGAGAATCACGCCCATGAAGAACGTGGTGATGTTGGCGTCGAGAATGGCGCTCAAGGACCGTTCGTACCCCGCGGAGATGGCCGCCCGCAGCGTTTTCCCGGTGGCCTGCTCCTCCCGCACCCGGTCAAAGATGAGGACGTTGGCGTCCACGGCCATACCGATGGTCAGCACAATCCCGGCAATCCCCGGCAGGGTGAGCGTCGCCCCGAAGCCGGCGAGGATGCCGAGAATTAGAATGAGGTTCAACAGAAGGGCAATGTTCGCCACGACGCCCGCCGTGTGGTAGTACAGGATCATGAAGAGCACCACGAGCAGAAACCCAAGCGTCACCGAGATGAGTCCAGCCCGGATGGACGCCTCTCCGAGACTCGGACCCACGGTGCGCTCGGAGATGATGTTTACGGGGGCGGGAAGCGACCCGGACCGCAGAATGGTGACGATGTCCTGGGCCTCCTGTCGACTCTCGAGCCCGTCAATTGAAGATCGCCCCCCCGTGATTCGCGTCTCGACCACGGGGTTCGAATAGACGATGTCGTCGAGCACGATGGCCACCTGCTCCCCCACGTTGGCCCCCGTTACCCGCGACCACGACCGCGCGCCCTCGGAATTCATCGTCATGGAAACGGCCGGTTGATTCGTCTGCTGGTCGAACTGTACGGACGCCTCCGTGATGACGTCGCCCGTGAGCTCCGCTTCGTTCCGCACGGCGAGCAACTGGTACATCGGCTCCTGTCCCTCCGGCGAAAGCGACCGTGCCCCCCAGAGGAACCGGACGCCGGGCGGAATCATCTCCTGCACCTCCGAATCGGAGAGCAGTTCATTGACGCGGGCCGTGTCGGACTCCAGGACGCGGCCCACCACCGGCGCGTCTTGTCGAGGAAGGGGTTGCATCACCTCGAGAAGCGAATTCTGGGGCCCGGCCGTCTCGTCACTGCCCGAGTCAGTGAGCGAGGTTCCCTCCTGCGACTGCGTGGCCAGGGCCGTTCCTTCCTCTACGTCGGTCGTGTCCGTCGTGTCGGTGGCCGCGGCGTCCCCCTCCGCCAACTGCGCGGAATCGGCCGCGGTCGGCTCATAGTACTCAATGATGCGCTGCACCGAGCTCTCCACCTGCTGGGGCTCCCCCATGAGGTGAAACGTGAGCTGCGAGGCACTCTCCAGCAGATTTCGGACCCGATCCGGCTCGTCCACACCCGGAAGCTCGACAGAAATCCGACGGTCGCCCTGCTGCTGAATCGAGGGCTCGGTCACCCCGTAGCGGTCGACCCGGTTGCGCACAATCTCCATGGCCTGCTCAACCGCAGCGTCGGATTGACTTTGGAGGTACTCCTGCACCTCATCGTTGCTGGAGCGGCGTGTGATGCCCTCCGAATCGCTCCGGAAGTACCGCGAGAGCCGACCGTCCGGATTTTGAGCCTCAAACTCCTCGATAAAGGCGTCTGCGACGCTGACGTCCTCCTCCTGCGCACGGGTCTCCGCGGCGGAAAGAGCCGTTTCAAAGTTTTCGTCTATGTTCGTGGCCAGCTGCCGAAGACGTTCCCCCATCTCGACCTCGAGGGTGACGTGCATGCCCCCCTGAAGGTCCAGTCCCAGGTTCAGCGACCCTTCCTGAACGCTCTGAAGCCGCTGTCGGTTTTCCTCCTGATACGACTGGCGCTCGTCCGGGCTCATCCGGTCCATCTGGTACGACAGATACAGATTCTGGACCGACGGAAAGAGGTAAAATCCACAAATGCCGACGAAGAAAATCGTGAGTCCAATCTTGAGTCCGTTCCCCTGCATTACGATTGATCGCTCAGTTCAGTAGACAAATCGAATGAGGCACAAAGACGGTGCCCGAACACCTCGACGGGGCCCTCACACTCCGTTGGCACACGCCCGTCCCGCGTGCCAGAATCTCTCTTTCGAGCGTCCCCGAGTACAAACGCTCGGACGTAGTGGAGACGTGAACGTGCTCGTACTACGGACCCATCGGACGGGCCACAACGAGACACCGAACCAGCCGACCCGTTCCTCCAAACGAGCCGAGCCGAGACAGAACGTCGGGATCGAGCCACGCGACGGTCGGGGCGAGCCCACGGTTTCGCCGGCCTGCCCCGTATCGCTCACGGGCCTGAGACAGGGTCTCCCGAGCAACTCTCTGTGCGACGGGAAGCACGAGGCCCGTCATTAGGAGAAGCGCCAAGGTCCGCAATGTGAGGGGAAGACATCCCATGGAGCCCTGCGCTCGACGAAAAACAGGCGACGGAAGGAAAAATAATGTATCTGACGAGATTGTTCCCCTCAACCCCCACGCCTGATTTGGCGGGGGATTCACGCCTTCGCTCAAACCGGTCGTGACAATCGCACCTGTCCGGGCTCGCTGATCTCTTCCTCATTGAAGTCGATCCCCACATGCGTTCCTATCATTCGTCTTCCCTCTCGCCCACGCGTTCCCGGCACGTTCGTCCCTCACGACGGTGCAAAAGCCCGAGGGCGTTTCAACCCACAGTGACCCTGCTCGTGTCGTCCCCCTTGTCCCCATCTCCCTTCCCTGATATCTTTTCGCCCCTCTCTCGTCTCCCCTCGAATGCGACCGCTCCCCTCATGTCGTCGTTTTCCCCGCCCCATCGCGGCACGCTCACGACGGAGGACGGAGTCGAGCTCCACACGCAAACCCTCGTCCCGGAGGCCTCCCTCCAGGCCGCCGTCGTCCTGGTCCACGGATTCGCCGAACACTGTGGACGATACGGCGGCGTCGCCCGCGCGTTTGCCCAAGAACACGTGGCCGTCCACGCCTACGATCAGCGGGGCTACGGTCGGTCCGGCGGCCCCCGTGCCTACGTCGACCGCTTCGACCACTACCTCGACGACCTCGGCCAGGTGCTTTCGTTCGCCCAGTCCCGGACACCGGATCGTCCTCTCTTCCTTTTCGGCCACAGCATGGGAGGCCTCGTCGCCCTCAAGTACGTCCTGGAGCGGGCGCCCTCCCTGCAGGGACTCATCCTGAGCGCCCCCGCCCTCGAGGTCAATCCCAACCTGGCTCCGGTCCTCCGCCGCCTCGCCCAGGTACTCGGACACATCGCCCCCACGCTTCCCACCACCCGCACTCCGGAAGGCGCCATCTCGCGCGACCCGGCCGTCGTCACCGCGGCCAAAAACGACCCGTTCAACTATCACGGTCGCATTCCCGCCCGAACGGGGGCCGAACTGCTCCGAGCGGGCCGCGAGGTTCGGGGACAGATGGATTCCCTCCGCGTCCCGTTTCTCCTCCTCCACGGCACCGCCGACCGGCTCGTCCCCCCCGCCGGCAGTCGGGCACTCTACCGACGGGCCGCCGCGGCGGACAAAACCCTCCACATTTACGAGGGCCTCTACCACGAAACGTTCCACGACCCGGAAAAAGAACAGGTACAGAGCGACCTTGCGACCTGGGTTCGCGACCGGCTCCCCTGATCCTCCGTCCAAGATTCTCGAACGCAGGCGTTTTGCCAAAGAACTTTTGACGGATCAGAGCCTGACACGACGGCGGCACTGCGTCCCTGGAACACTTTTCGCTGTACCATGCGTTACCGCTCCGAGTCAGCGCGACAGTTCGCACACCAGAGCCGAACCAACGTCTCTTTCATGCCGACCTACACGTACCGACGCGAGGACGGAACCACGTTCGAGGTTCAGCAGAAAATCACGGAGGATCCCCTGGACACCTGTCCGGAAACGGGCCAGGACGTGAAGCGCATTATTACCGGAAACGCCGGGGTCATTTTCAAGGGGGAAGGCTTCCACGTCAACGACTACGACGAGCACGGCCCGGCGGACGAGACCACAGAAGACGACGCGTCGGAGGAGGAGTAGGCGTCCCTCGTCTCCCGAGACATTGCGGCTCCGACGCAGGTGCACACCGGTGAACGGAAGACCCGGCTCGTACTACGAGAGGGTCCGACACTCGAAACGAAGCAGCTGGGCGTCGTCCGCATCGACGTGGCGTCCGAGACTCAAGTGCCCTTTGCCGTGGAGTCGGAGCTGCTCCCGGTGCAGGAACATGACGTCCTCGTCCCCAATCTGGACGTAGGTGCCGTTCGTACTGCTGTCCGTGAGCATGAAGGAGTCCCGCTGCCGCTCGATGACGGCATGCATCCGCGACACCCGAGAGTCCGAAATGCGGAGGTCACTCTTTGAGCCCCGGCCGAGCATGAGCGGCCCTTGTTCGACGGTGATGGACTCGTCCCCGTATTCCAGGAAGAGGGCGTCCCTGCGCTGCTGCTGAGCAGGGTCGGGCTCCCGATCCTCGACGACCGTGAGGTTCGATCCGCTCTGCTCCCCGAGCAATTCAACAATCTCCACGGAGTCCTCCTTTCCTCGCAGGGTCGTTTCCCCGAGATTTCGGGTTCGACTTTCAAAAAAGTCCGGAAGAGGCTTCAGAGTGTCGGCAGTCGTCACGACCTGATCGGGCCGCGCCCAGTCCACGAGCCGCGAGGCGGTGTTTACGGCGTCTCCGTACACGTCCCCGTCTTCCTCCTGCACCACAGATCCAAAACACATTCCGACCCGGATCTCGATCCCAAGGGCAGCGAGCTCTTCGTCACTCTCCACGGCCAGAGGAAACTTCGTGACGGCGCTGGTAGCGGCGATGAGCTCCGAGAAGGTGCCCATAACCTCATCCCCGATCGTCTTGACGACCGTCCCGTTGTAGTCCTCAATTACGCCCGAGACCACGTCGAGAACCCGTCCCACAATCTCACGGGCCTCATCGTCGCCGTACTCCTCGAACAGAGACGTGCTGTCGCAGATATCTGCGAAGCAGATGGCAAGCTCAGTGGTCCGGGACATCGGATACGGAACAATGGGCGAAAAAATGTACAGAGACAGCCGGAAGGGCCGGCGCGGCAAATGAACTGGGAGACGCCAAGAACGTCACCGATTGGGCCGTAATCAAAACGGTCGAAGTAACGCTCCGCGGAACCGGTCCTCTTCAAGCAAACGGACGAGACACTCGCCCTATTCTCGAAGGAGCACTAACGGTTAGGATTCTTCCTCCTCCGGCTCTTCCCCTTCCTCGTCTACGTCGTATCCTCCCGGATCAATGTCGTCGAGGTCGGAGTCCGTCGTTTCGATGTCGGACAAATCGTACTCGGGATCGTCGTCGCGCTCGAGCACGTCTTCCAACTCTCCTTCACCGGGAGCCTCTCCCTCCGGCATCTCCCAGGCCTGCCCCCGCCCCACCCACTTCTCAACCTCGCGAAACTGCGTCTCGCTCATGCCCATCTGCCGGGCAATCGCCGCGATCTCCTTGCGCTCAGCGTCTCCGTAGGTGCCGTCTGCGTACGAGAGCCGCATCAGTTCCTGGACGAGCAGAAACCGAGTCCCCGACTCCGAAAATCCCGCGACCAACTCGTCGAGCGACAGTGAGGTCCCCGACTCCAGAATGTCCTCCACCTGGGCCTTCGTCTCGTCTCCCAGTCCCCACTCGTCCGCATATTTCGAGACCATCTCCTTCTCATTCAGAGTCACCGAATCATCGGCCACAGCGATGTGTGCCAGGGCCTTAACGAAGGGCAGTCGGTCCGTCTCCGTCACGCGGTTGACGGCCTTCATTCCAAGGGAATCAGACATAGCCAGAAGAGAATCCTAATGGGAGAAGGTGAGGGGGCTCGAGGCGTGCCCATACACGTCTGCACCGCCGGACCTAGAGGGCTGCCAGAACTCCCTCCTCGGCTCCACCACGACCGCATGCTTGCCCCCATCGCGCAGCGACGGAGGAAGATGCGAACCTGTGTTGGAAGCGGCGATCAGAGCATGTGCGGTGTGCAGGGCTGCTATTGAACTTCTCAAACCCCGTTCCGGAAGTCAAGGACTGAGCAGTCCTCGCCCAGTGTTTGGACGAAATTCGTTCTGCACGCCCCAAACCGCTCCTCAACGAAACTGATACTGCTGAATGAGGGCCGCCCCTTCGGAAATCACCACCTTGCCGGCACTGGTCACCGGTATGGCCAGCACCATCCCCGCGACCCCAAAGAACTGGGCAGCGACCCAGACTGCAATTAACACCTCGAGGGGATGAAGATCCACCGCCTGGGAAAACACGAGCGGCTGAATGAAGGCCTCGTCCGCAATCTGAATGGCGACGAAGGCCAGCAGGACGAGGGCCGCCGCGGACACCGATCCCGTACTGGCCAGATGAAGGAAGACCCCAACACTTCCGCCGAGAAGCGAACCGGCGTACGGAATTACCGTCGTGATTCCCGCCAGCAAACCGACCAGCACGAAGGCGGGCACGTTCAAAACCCAGAGCACCAGTATCGAGAGTACACTAATAATCGAAATCTCCAGAACGAGCCCCCGGAAGTAATTTCCCAGCTGGACGTCAATTTTGTGGAGCGCCTCCAGACTGAACTCGAAATACCGGTTGGGCACGAACCAGATCAGACTCCGCTTGATCTGAGGGCCGTCCCGAAGCAGGAAGACGGCCATGAACGGGACGAGCACGACGTTGGTCGCGAGCCCCAAAAGATCGGGGGCCATGTTGACGACGCCGCTCGTCCAGGCCTTCACCTGCTGATCGATCTGCTCCTCGAACCGAATCTCCCCTCCCCCAACGGTCCTGGACATCTCATTTAGCTGAGCGTCGATCTGCCGGATGGCGTCCGTCACCCGCTGCGGATCGATCCGCGAACGCACGTCCTGAATTTGCTGCTCCACCACCGGTCCCACCAGGACTCCGAAGCCCACCATTGCTACCACGAGGAGCCCAAACACGAGGAGCGTGGCCGTCGTGCGACTCACGCGAACCTGAAGGCGACGGACCAGTGGGTTGAGGATGTACGCCACCAGGGCCGCGACGACCAGGAGTTGTGCAATGCCCTGCAGAAAATAGAAGAGCGCCCCCACGACCAACAGAACGAGCAGGCCGCGAACCCGACGCAGGCCGCGCTGAATGAGAACCGAAAGAGACGAAACGTCGTCAGAGTGCGGCATGAAGATGAAACGATCAAGACGAATCGGCCTGATCCGCAGTCGGAGCAGCCGACGACGCAGACGCTCCTCTCTCCCGTCCCCTTTGCATCTCGTGGAGCTGCTCGCGGAGGGCCCGCACGGTGTCGTTGGTCTGGACGAGACGCTCGCTGATCACCTGGGCCATCCGGAGAAGAATTTGGACACCGAGGGACGGATCCCGCTCCACGAGCCCGAGGAGATCGGGGCGAAAGAGCCCGTAGAGCACCGATTCGGTGCGCGGCACCGCGGTGGCCGACCGTGGGGTCTCGTTCAAGAGTGCGAGTTCCCCAAAAAAGTCACCGTCCGTCAGCTCCGCCAGGGTTTCCTCCGTCGTCTCGTCGGCGATCTCGACGGTGCCCTTCTGGATGATGTACATGCCCACCCCCGGATTTCCCTGATGGAAGAGGACTTCGCCCGGATCATACTCCCGTCGATGCAAGATGGCCTTCACTTTCGAAAGCTCCCCTCTCGGCAGATCGTCGAACAGGGGAATCTCACGGAGAAGGGAATAGACGGATTCCTCGTCCGTCTGCCGGAAAATGTTGCCCCAGAAGCTATCCAAACCAGAGATGTGCATTACTGCCTAAACGCCCCAACGATGCCGGACTGCGTTCCGGAAGCGTTCGACAATCTACAACCCAGCCCCCACAACGTCTAACGAATTCACGCGGCTTCAGGCCGGTTGGGGGGTACAACTCGAGTCCTCCGGGCGAGAACTCGGTCGGCGCCCTCCCATTCCCCCCTTGTGCACCCTCAACCGGTCTCTTTGGGTTCAAACGTTCTCCGCATTCAACGGAAAGAGCGCTTGTCGGAAACGCTACTCCGATCTCCTGGACTTCGCCAGATTAAAAGAGATTCACTCCAAGAGCACGTCTTCACTTCGCTCAGGGCGCCTCGACTTCGCTCCGCTCGGAATGACTGTTTCCCAGAAGGACTGCACTTAGACTCCGTTTTGATTTTGAATCGTATCGCGAGAGCGAGGATCGATGCGGCGAAAATCGGTCGAGGAGGAGGCACGTATCCCGAACGCCTTCGGGATTGACGATGAAGAGACCGATTTGCCCCCCATTCGAGACCGCTCGCAGCTCGAGGCATAAATCAAAACAGACTCTTAGTCCACGTCCCCCTCCAGGACCGCCACGCCTCGGTCGGCAATGCCGAGGAACGACTCGGCCTCCAGGCTCGCACTGCCAATGAGGCCCCCGTCCACGTCCGGCTCCGACAAGAGGTCGGCGGCATTGTGCGGCTTCATGCTGCCGCCGTAGAGGAGGGGCACGTCTGCCCCCACGTCGTCCCCGTACCGCCCCGACAGGTCCGAGCGAATGATCGCGTGCATGTCCTGCGCCTGGGTGGGCGTGGCCGACTCTCCCGTGCCGATGGCCCAGACGGGCTCGTACGCCACGACGAGCCGATCGGCACTGTCCACCGACAACCCGTCGAGAGCCCCCTCGAGTTGTGCCCGGACCACAGACTCGGCATCGCCGGCTTTGCGCTGGTCGAGGGTCTCGCCCACGCAGATGATGGGAACGAGATCGTGACCGTGGGCCTGCCTCGCCTTCCGATTCACGGCGGCGTCGGTCTCGTCGTAGTACTGCCGACGCTCGGAGTGTCCGATGATGACGTGCGAGCAGCCCACCGAGGTCAGCATCGGCGCGGACACGTCACTCGTGTACGCCCCCTCGTCCTCCGCGTGCACGTCCTGTGCCCCGAGCGCAACGGGGCTGTCGGCAAGCGCCTCCCCCACCGCCTGCAGGTGAACGAAGGGAGGACACACGGCAAAGTCGACTGCGTCGAACTTCGATCCGGCCTCGGCAATCCCCGCCGCAATGTTTTCGGCAAGGGTCCGTCCGGTCGGAAGATCGGTATTCATCTTCCAGTTCCCAGCAATAAGCATAAAAAGGGTCGGTGTGGTCTGAGAATGCGTCGAAAAAGCCCCCGCGGCACCGGGATTACTTGCAGGCCTCGTAGGCGTGCATCGTCGGGGGAATGTTGCGAAACTCCCGCTCCTTCGTCACTTCAGAGAAGTGGCCCCGAAGCGGCTCCTCGAGGTGGTTGTAATTCTGATAGACCAAAAACTTGCCATCCTCGGCAAGCACCTCTCGGGTCTTCGTGAGAAGGTCCTCCTTCACGTCCTCGTCGAGGAAGGAGAAGGGAATGCCGGACACGATGTAGTCCACGTCGTCGATCCCCTGCTCATCGAGGACGTCCTCGATCCGTTCGGCCCGGTCCTCTATGACGACGGCGCGAGGGTCGTCGTTCGTCTTCTCCTTCAGCATCTCCACGAAGTCGGGATTGCTCTCGATGAGGAGAAGCGTCGAGTCCGACGTCATGTGTTCGAGAATGTAGTCGCTAAAGACCCCGTTCCCCGGGCCGTACTCGACGATCACCGCCGGCTCGTCAAAATCGATCCACTTGCAAACGCGCCGTACGAGAAAGGAGGAGGACGGAGCAATGGCCGCCACGTCCTGGTCCTGAATGAAATTCTTGATGTACGAAAAAACACCCGTAAGTGTCGGCACGAGTACGTGTAATGGTCTTTGAGGAAGATGTCGATCAGGCCGCAATCAAGAGGTCGTCTCCAGTGTCCGGAGCGATCCTACGTGCAATCAAGCGTGTGATTGTGTTTTCAATCGTTCTCTCCATCCGAGCTCGTGGACCGCATTCGAGCGAATGTGCTCGTTAAATGCGTCTCCGCTTCATTCGGAGAGATTTACTTCGTCAGTCGCTTCGCTCGAAATGACCATATACCTAAAGAATCAGCTTGAACTCACTTAGTGGGTTTGCACTCTTCGTTCGCTAGTTCTCCCCGATGTCGAAACGAGGACGGGTTCGATCTCTCCAGCGTATAGTGAGCCAATCCTCTTCGGAACGAACAGGGCGCACCGGTCGATACGCAGAGCACCGACCTCAATAACTGGGAGGGTAGGTGTGAAAACCCACTAGTAACGTAGCACCAAGCCCCCTCCCCTTTCAAGCGTCAGCGGTGGGGAACTTCATGAAGGATTGCTGAGAAGCGGCCCAAGCAGACTGTTGCGCATAGACCCATCTTTACACTTCCTTTTAAACTGTCAAATAAATTTGTGTACACAAATCAATCGGCGGCAAAATTTGGCCTAATAGACCATACGTGTTCCCAATAAATCGTACGGGCAAGCACTCAAACGCCAATGTGCAACAGGTTGCAAGCCCGCGCCGGACTACTCCTTGTCTTGCAGAAGACGGGTGACCTCCTCCTGCAGGGCGAGAAACGCAGCACCCGGATACCGGCTCACGATCTTCCCCTCTTCGTCGATTAAAATCCGCGTAGGAACGTCGGCAACGTTGTAGGCACGCGCAATCGGTCCGTCCGTCCCCTCCGGAGCAATGACTTGATGCCCTGGGTGGGAGCGATCCTGCGTGAAGGCCTGATAAAGGATCGTATCCGGCTCAACCGAAATCGACACAAACGCCACCGAGTCCGACCGTGTGTTTCTGTATAGGGCATTCCGGGACGGAAGCTGCCGGGCGTAGAGGTCGTTGTCCGGCCGGTAGTACTCGAGAATCACGGGTCGACCCTCGAGGGCCCGGAGCGAAAGAGAATCTCCGCTCAACGTCCGCGCCTCAATGGCGGGAGCCTTCTTGCCGGGAAGCAGATTGTTCACCTCGTACATCGCCCGATCGGCCCACTCAGCCCACTGCGTGTTGGGATACTCGTTCTTGAGCGTCTGGGCGGCCGAGAGCGCGGCGTCCGACTGAAGGCTGTCGATGAAAGACCGGACCCGGGCGGCCTGGACCCCGGCCCGCTGGGCGTTCGTCTCGGCCCGAGACGTGAAGCGATCCAACAGGTCGAGGCTCGCCTCCTGGCCGTGGAAACGAGCCTCGGCTCGACGAGCGATTTGCGCTACCTCTACGTACCGCGGACTCGACGGGTCAATCTCGCGAGCCCGATCCACGACGAGGGAATCGTTCCATCCTGCCAGGAGCGCGAGCGACTCAGCGGCCCCCAGCTGGGCCGCAAAGGTCCCGGGAAAGGTTTCCTGAAGGCTCCAGAGCATACTGCTCGTCTGCCGAATTCCCTGGGCCATGGCATTCGAATCGGCCGCCTCGGTCTGAAGGCGCTGTACGAGGCTTCGCCGGTGCTGGGCCATCGTGTTTTGGTAGGCACTGAGCGCGGCGTTTTCCTCGGAGCGAACGGTAATGCGCTGCCGATTGAGGGGGAGCTCCAGATCGAGAGTGGCTGAGTCCCCCGCCGCCACCACAACGTCCGTACTCGCAAGGCGCTGCTGTCCCTGTCGTCCCCATACCAGCAACGGGTAGATCCCTCGCTCTGAGGCGGTCACCGTCGTCTCGAACGTGCCGTCCGTGGCCGTGACGGCATGGCCGAGGGTATCGACCGTGCGGCCGTCGGCGCTCACGACCAGAACCCGAAAGCCGCTGTGATCGTCGGACGAGTCGACGCTCGCCCGAACGGTCACCTCTCCCGAGAGGTGACTCTGGACCCCCTCCGACTCGGGCCGGCATCCCAGGCCCATCACGAGGGCGCCCGTGAGGAGGACGGTCCAACTAAAACGAACGAAGAGACGAAAAGAAGACGGGTGTTCCATTTTTCGAGACTCGAAAAGCAGTTATTCCTGAAGGGCTTCCTTGCGCTCTTCCAGCTTCTTCCGGACCAGTTTCCGGACCAGCTCGGGATCGGGAGATCCCTCAAACCGCTGCATGACCTGCCCGATAAAGAAGCCGAGGAGGCCCTCCTTCCCGTCCAGGTACGTCTCCACCTGATCGGGATGATCGTCGAGGACGCCGTCGACGACGGGCTCGATGGCGCTGGGGTCGGACACTTGAATGAGGTCCCGCTCGTCGGCAATTTTTCCGGCACTCTTTTCGGTCTCCTCCAGCATGGCTTCGAAGACCTCCTGCGCCCCGTTGGAGTTCACTTTGTCCTGGACGCGCAGGAAGGCCAATTGCGCCAGGCGTTCGGGCTCCACCGGAAGCTCGTCAATGGCGATGTCCCGCTCGTTGAGGACGCGCATGACCTCGGTCATGACGAGGTTCGACACGAGCTTGGCCTGGGCGTCGGTATCCCCGCCCTTGGTCCGCTTGTACAGCTGCTCCAGGGCCTCTTCGAAGTAATCGGCCACGGCCCGCTCCTCGGTCAGCACGCGGGCGTCGTAGGGCGGCAGGCCCACCTCCTCGACGAAGCGCTCGCGGCGGGCACGCGGCAGCTCGGGCAGGTCAGCCTCCACAGCCTCGAGCATCTCATCCTCCACCTCCACTTCCACGAGGTCCGGATCCGGCATGTACCGATAGTCGTGGGCCTCCTCCTTCGATCGCATGGGCCGCGTGGTGCCTGCGTCCGGATCCCAGAGCAGGGTCTGCTGCGCAATCGCGTTTCCTCGTTCCGTCTCCGCAATCTGGCGGGTAATTTCGTACTCGAGGGCCTGCTCGACGTGGCGCATCGAGTTCATGTTCTTTAGCTCCGTCCGCGTGCCGAACTCGTCGTGGCCCCGCGGCCGCACGCTCACGTTGGCGTCGCAGCGGAGGGAGCCCTCTTCCATGTTTCCGTCGCTGACGCCGAGGTAGCGCACCAGCTGCCGGAGCCGACGCAAGAACAGATACGCCTCCCGCGGCGACCGCAGGTCCGGCTTCGTCACCATCTCCAGAAGGGGAACGCCGCAGCGATTGAAGTCCAGCCGGGTCGAGCCGGCGTCGTCGTGAATCGACTTTCCGGCGTCTTCCTCCATGTGAATGCGCGTGAGGCCGATGCGCTTCGACTCGGAGCGATCCGGCGCCTCGTCGGTCTCCTCGTCCTCCCCGGGGTAAATCTCGACGTACCCGTCGTAGCAGATGGGCGTGTCGTACTGCGAGATCTGATATCCCTTCGGCAGGTCCGGATAGAAGTAGTGCTTCCGGGCAAAGACCGACCGCGACGCCACGGTGCAATGGGTGGCCAGGCCCAGCCGCAGGGCATACTCGACGACCTTCTCGTTCAGAACGGGGAGCGCGCCCGGGTGGCCCAGACTCACCGGATCCACCTGCGAGTTGGGCTCGGCCCCGAAGGCCGTTGCGTCGGTGCTGAAGATCTTCGAGTCGGTCTGAAGCTGGACGTGGACTTCGAGACCGATGACGGGCTCGTACGTCTCGTACGCCATGCGTGGAGGAGTCAGTCGATGAAGCGGTGAACGAAGAGGCCGAGTCGCCCCGACCCGCTCCCAAATACCCGAGACGGGACGCAAATGTTCGTACGGCGCTCTCCCCTCCCCCAGGCCTCCCGACCGGAACGGACGCAGAACGGGCGACGACGGCTCCCTAATTCCGACGCCCGGCGGTGGACTGCTGATCGTTGAGGGCCCAATCGTACGGAAGAAACGTCACCTCGTAGGCCGCTCGTAGGCCACATCCTCGAGTCGGGATTGCACCGTGCTCTCGAAATACCGGGCAATGAACCGCTGCAGGTCCTCCTGCGACGTCTCAAAGTCCTCCCCGTACCACTTCAGGATTCGGGATAGCGCGATTCTATCGTCGTCGGTGGGAATGCGGTTCTTCTCGGAGTTGCGGAAAAATGTGCGGGCCTGCTCGTCGAGCTGGTCGTCGAGGCGGGGGACCACGTACGCCTCTCGGCGGAGCCGGTCGAGAGCTCTTTCGGGGCCCTAGTGGGAACGGCTCCACGGCAGGACGGAAGCGTCTCTTTGAGCCACCGAACCAAGGGGCTGGTTCTCCACTAGCAGGCTGTTGCGCATAGACCAATTTGTCCGGTAGAGCATGCGTGTTGCCAAGACATTGTCATGCCAGGCCCTCACACACCAATGCGCAACAGGGGGCTAGGACCGTCGACGGAGCCCCCTGAGCCGGTGCGTCCGCATCCACCGTCCACACAGCCCAGGACCATCCGAGGATCCCCCCGACGTACGCGAGGACGACGAGAGCAAACAGTGTATCCGAATTGTATGGAAGGGGGACGTGGGTTGCTCCGACGATCGTTTGCCGCGACGGTCGCCTCACACGCCTCCGGCCCTCGACGAAGCAGCACCCGCCTACTCCCCGTCCACCAACTCGACCGCCTCCCAGGGCATCTCAATCGTGACACGGGTGCCCTCCCCGGGCGCGGTCTCGAGATCGAACGTGCCTCCGATCATCTCAATCCGTTCGTGCACGTTCACGAGACCGAACCCCTCCTGGCCCTTCTGCCAGCCGGACGGATCGAAGCCCTTCCCTTGATCCTCGACGACCACACGAAAGCCGTCTTCCTGCTGGGTAACCCGGAGAGAAGCCTCCCCCACCCCCGTGTGCTTCACCACATTGAACAGAAGCTCCCGTACGTTCCGGAAGAGGAGAATGCGAAGGTTCTTGTCGATTTTTGCGGGTGCCTCGGCAACGTCCATCTCGACGGAAAGGTCGTACGACTCTCCCATCTGAATCCCGAGCCATTCGAGGGCGTCCCGCAGCGACTGGTCCCCAACCGGCGGATGGAGTTCGGTGGACAGGGTACGGGTCGTGTCGATCCCATCGTCGAGGAGCTCGATGCCGCGATTGGCGAGCTCCCGCTGTTTCTCGCTCAACTCGGTCTGATCCCGAAGGTGATCGACGCGCATCCGGGCCGCAAAAATGGTCTGCTGCAGGTCGTCGTGAAGCATTCTGCTGATCCGCTCACGCTCGCGCTCTTCCGCCGAGGTCAACGCCTCCGACAGCGACCGGACCTGTTCGGTGCGCTCCCGAAGCGACTCGTGGGCACTGCGAAGCTTGTGCTCGGCCTCCTTCCGCTCCGTAATGTCGACGAACGTGATGACGACGCCCTCAATTCGATTCTTTTCCGTGCGGTACGGGTGCTGGCGCACCAGGAACCACTGCCCGTCGTCACTGCGTACCTCGCGCTCAACGGGCGTAAGGTCGTCGAGCACCCGCCGGGCGTCGGCCTCCAAGCGATCGTAGTCGAGTCGGTGTGTAAAATCGCTGATGGGACGCCCGGTGTCCGACCCCTGAATGCTAAAGAGCTCTTCGATCCGCGGTGTGTAGCGCTGAATGTAGAGGTCCCGATCCAGAAAGAGCGTGCCGATGTCGGTCGCGGCCATCAGGTTCTGGAGGTCGTTGTTGGCCTCGCGCAGCTCCTCGACCTTGTCTTCCAGCTCCCGATTCACCGTCTTCAGCTCTTCGTTGACCGACTGGAGCTCCTCCTTGCTCGTCTCCAGCTCCTCGGTCATCGACT
>CAZCUZ010000025.1:0-33193 GCA_964502085.1 uncultured Salinivenus sp.
TCACGCCTCACGCCGTCCGAATGCTCAGATCGAGGGTGTCGGCCGAATGCGTAAGGGCTCCGACCGAGATGCGGTCGACGCCGGTCTCGGCCACCGTCGCAACGGTGTCCAGCGTCACGGTGCCCGACGCCTCCAGGGGCACGCGGCCGTCGGTCCGATCAACCGCCCGGCGGAGCGTGGGTGGATCCATGTTGTCCAGCAGAATCAGATCCGGCGACGCCGCGAGCGCCTCGTCCAGCTCGTCGAGCGTCTTCACCTCGACCTCAATCGGATACCGGTCGCCGTGGGCTTCACGGACGCGGCGGAGGGCTGCTGTGATCCCGCCTGCACCGTCGATGTGGTTGTCTTTCACCAAGACCATGTCAAAAAGGCCAAGCCGGTGATTTGTGCCGCCGCCCTGCCGCACGGCGTACTTGTTCGGACGACGCGCCCCCGGGAGCGTCTTGCGGGTGTCGAGAACGGCGGCGTCCGTATGCGCGACGGCGTCGACGTACCGGCGGGTGAGCGTGGCGATGCCCGACAGACGACCGAGCAGATTGAGGGCGGGTCGCTCCGCCGTCAACAGGGCCCGACCGGGTCCTGCCACCGTCGCCACCGTCTGACCTGTCTCTACCGCTTTCCCATCGTCGACATGTGGTCGCAGCGCCAGCCGCTCGTCGACGATCGCAAACAGCGCCCGCACGAGCGGGAGGCCCGCCACCACGCCGTCCTCCTTCGCCACGAGCCGTCCTTCCAGTCGCGTCCCCTCCTCGATCGTCGCCGCGCTGGTCACATCGTTCTGCGAAGGCGGATACGCTCCGGGGGTCCACGTGCCCTCCGGATCCACGTCTTCGGCCACGCTCCGTCGCAGGAGCGACAGCACGGTCGGATGCCGGAGGGCGTCGGGCAACAGGGCCCGCGCTCGATTCGTCGCTGCCGTCGAGTGACTGGTCGTCATCGAGAACGTCAGTGGAAATGAGCGTCTACGAACGTCCAGGGGATTACTCGGGCTCCTCGACTCCGGCCACGGGCGCATCGACCCGGTAGTGGCATCCGACGGACGCCTCGTGTTCCAGGGCCGCCCGGGCCACGAGGAGCCCCACCGCGGCGGCAGATCTCAGCTCGGCGAGGGATCGTGAAAACGGCTCGTCGTTCGCCTCCACGTCCGCCTTCACGGAGCGCAGCGTGCCAATCGCCGCGCGCAGCCCGTCGCCCGTCCGACGAAGGTGTACGTGCGTGTCCATCGTGTGCTGGATCTTGCGGACGGCCGCCCGAATGCGATTGGCGGGCGGAGCCGTCGCCACCTCGGTCGCATGGCCGTCCCTCCCCTCGACGGGCCGCCGCTCCGCGGCGTGCGCCCCCGCCCGAAGCCCCCACACCAGTCCCTCGAGCAGCGAGGTCGACGCCAGCCGGTTGGCCCCGTGCACACCCGTCCGGGCACACTCCCCGACCGCATACAGCCGATCGAGCCGCGTCCGCCCCCGGTCGTCCACGTCGATCCCCCCACACAAAAAGTGCTCGGCGGGCACGACGGGAATGCCCGTGCTCGGATCCACGTCGTGCTCCTCGCAGAGCACCGCGAGATCCGGAAACGTGTCCTCGAAATCGAGGGGAGAGACGTCCAGTACCACCTCGCCCGTCGCCTCGTGCTCGCGTTCGACGGCCCGCGCGACCACGTCCCGGGGCGCCAGATCGGCGTCCTCGTGCACCTCGGGCATGAAGCGTTCCCCACGGCCGTTGCGCAGGACGGCCCCGTCCCCCCGCACGGCCTCGCTCACGAGAAACGGGTCCCCGCTCTCGACGCAGACGGTGGGATGAAACTGCACGAACTCCACGTCGGCCGTCTCGGCCCCGGCCCGCACCGCCATCGCGATGCCGTCCCCCGTGGCCCCCTTCGGATTCGTCGATCGACCGTAGAGGGCGCCGATGCCGCCGGTCGCCACGACGGTGGCCCCCGCCGTCCGGGGCCTCACGGATCCGGCCGACTCGAGACGAGCCCCCGCGACGGCCTCTCCCCGGTGAAGGAGATCCAGTGCCGCGGTGTCGTCCAGAATTTCGACGCGCTCGTGGTCGGCAAGGTAATTCAGAAACGGCACGTGGATGTGACGGCCCGTGGAGGCGTCCACGTGGAGAATGCGGTCGGCCGAGTGGGCGGCCTCCCGCCCGTAGTCGAAGGAGGCACCGTTCCCAGTGTCGAAGTCCACCCCGAGTGTGTCGATGAGGACGTCCCGGACGGCCCGGTCGGCGTGCTGGACGAGCACCTCGACGGCCGCCGGATCGCTCGTCTCGCTCGACGCGGCTTCGATGTCGCGCCGAAACGGATCCGGGGCCTTTCGCGCCACCGCAATGCCGCCCTGCGCCCACCACGTGGAGGCCCCCTCGGGCCGGGTCGCCTTCGTGGCGATCGTGACCGACGCCCCTTTGCGAGCCGCTCCGAGCGCCGCAGAAAGCCCGGCGATGCCGGAGCCGAGGACCAGTACGTCGGACGCATTGTCACTCATGCGAGGAAAAGACGGAGACGAGAGCCGGCGCGGCTTTGCGTGGAGTTCAATGGCGGAGGACAGGGGACGGTTCGGCAGCCTCCCCTCCCGTGGCTCGGTCCCGCTCAAAGGTCGCAGTAATTTCAAGAACCACCATTACGGTTCTCGGTCCGCCTCGAGCGACAGCACGAACACGTCTCGCTGCTCGTTGGTGATGCGGAGCGTGTGCGGCCCGTCCCACGTGATGCCCTCGGCCTGACGCAGCCGCTTCTCCGACAGATCGAGGCGACGCGGCGTCGTGGATAGCCAGCGATCGTGGGCCTCGGGACGCGGATAGATCCACACGCCGCCGGACACGAGCACCGCCAGGCGGTCGCCTTCCGGACTCAGGGCCGCCGCCGTGGGAATCGGAATGGACTCGTCCCGGTCCACGAGCGTGAGGACGTTGACCCGATGGGGATCCTCGGTGTCGAGGCGGTACAGCTTTGTGCCCGGTTCGAGCGCACCGACGTCCTGCCCGGTCCGATGCTTCGTGAGCAGGTACAGGGTGCCGTCGTCTACGAAGATCGACTCGGCGTCGAAGTGCCAGTCCGCGGCCGGGAACGTCTGCTGGTCGGGATAGGCAACGGGAATGTGCTTGATGGGGCGAGTGCGCCGGGCATAGTAGTAGGGCTCCCGAATGACGTAAATCCCGAGGTCGCGCCGCGCGTTGCCGTTGTTGCCGATGTCGGCGAGGTAGAGGGTGCTGTCCTCCACGGCAATGTCCTCGTAGTCGACGTGGGCGGCAGCGCCGAGGTGCAGGCCGGGCCACGCCGGCCGGTCGGTGGTGTCGAGGGCCGCCCCGACCGCGTATGCGTCGCGGCGCCACGGCGCCAGTGGGACCGCGCCGGTCGAGTCGATGGCGAAGAGACGCGGCTCGTCGCCGCTGTCGTTGTGCACCCACCACACGTCGTCGAACTGGGGGCTCCGGACGATGCCGCTCATCTCGTCGACGGGCGGATGCGTCACGCGGCCCACGTGCTCCAGGGTCGTCTCGTCGGTAGGCTGAGCATCCCCCGAACCGGGCACGAGCAACCCGAGAACGAGGAGTCCCGCAGTCGTAAGAGAGGAAAAAGAGGAAAATGACATGAGCCTGAAGGGATACATGCAAAAAGAAGCACAAAACACGAAACGGGCGGCCGCCTCGCGACGACCGCCCGTGTTCGCACGTTCGCTCCGGTACAGTGACGTTTAGAAGTTGTAGCGGATGCCAAACTTCATCTGCCACTGCGAGCTGTAGGACGAGCCGGTCCGGAGCTGATTGAAGACGTCTCCCTGATCGAGAACCCGAACCTCATCGGCGACGCCGTCTCCGTTCGTGTCGATGGACTCATCGATCACCTGTGCCGTGTAGACCGGCGTGTAGTTGCCGCCGTCCGCATCCTCAAACTCGCTGAACTGTGTCAGGGTCACGCTTCCCCCGGCCGGGGACGCGTAGCGCTCGCCCCAGTGGTCCTGTCCCACCAGATCGCCGAGCAAGCTGGAGAAGTTGAAGACGTTGGCCGTCAACTCCACACTCTGCTCCCGACCCATGAACTCCTGAAAGACCTCCAGCCGCAGGTTGAGGTCGACGACCCCTTCCCAGGGCGTGCGGTCGCCGTTTCGCTCCGCGTACTGACCGCGCCGGTCGCCGAGATAGTCGTTATTGTTGATGAAGCGATCCAGCGCCCGAGCCTGCAATTCCGCCGGCACCGTCGGCCCGTCCTCCGGGTCAATTTCCCCGAAGGTAAGATTCTGTGTCTCCTCCGGCACGTATAAGAGGGAGCGCACCTCACCGCCCTCCTGCACCATCACGTCGCTGTTGTCAATGACGTAGGAGAACGGGCGGCCGGACTGACCGTCGTAGACCAGCGACACGGTGGCGGCGATCTGCTCTCCCAGCTGCTGCTGCAAGGAGAAGCGCCCGAGCACGCGGTGTCCGGTCGAGAAGCTCGATCGGGACAGCCCGAGATCGTTTGCGCCGTTGACGTGCGCGATGCCCCCCCACACCGAGTTGATCTGAGAGGAAAGACCGTCGTTCACCGAGTACGAGTCGCCGTAGGTATAGGACACGTCGGTCCGCAGCGCACTGTTCTCCGTGATGACGCTCTCGAACGTGTTGCGGAGCCGGGCCGTGACGTTGTAGGAGTAGCCCCGGTCCGTATTGCCCACGCGGTGAATGTTCGAGTACCGTCCGTCGATAAACTGCCCGTCGCTGTACTGCGAGCCGGCGTCGTATTCACTCGGCACCCAAATGGGGCGATTGTCCGGACCGTTGAGCGTCTCGTTCGAGGGACGCAGATTCACGTTCGTCACCAGAATGTTCTTGAGCGTTTCCGTGTACTGCGCCTCCAGCGTTCCGACGAAGCCGCCGGGAAGCTCCTGATCGACCCCGAGCGAGGAACGCCAGAACCGCGGGTTCTTGTAGTCCTCTTCGAACATTTCGAGCCGTCCGCTCGGAATGAGGTCCGACGGCGCACGGTTCGAGAAGTCCGCCACGGTCAACCCACACTCGGCCGGGTTCGGGCAAAACGGTGCCTCGCGGGGAGCGAACGGGACGGTTCCTGTGTTCGTCCCGTTGTTGAGATACATGCCCCCGGGCCACACGAAGGGCTGTCGGCTCGTGAAGACGCCGGTGCCACCGCGAACCTGTGTTTGTTCGTCCCCGAAGACGTCGTAGTTAAATCCGAACCGCGGGGACCAGTGGAAATTGGCGTCCGGCGTCTCCCCCGGCTGCGCTCCGTTCAGCGAATGATACTCCCGAATGGAGGGGATCGTCGTGTCTCGTGGATCCAGGTTCGGATCGTTTGGCACGAGCGGATCGTCCGGGTTGGCAAAGCGCGGATCGTCCAGGTAGACCGGTATGTCGACCCGGATGCCACCGGTCAGGGTCAACTGATCGCTCACCGTCCACTCGTCCTGGACGTAGAGACTGGTGTTGAGGGCCCGAAACGCTCCCTCTGCATTCGTCGCATCCCCGATGCGCTCCTCGAACTGGGGCGTGCTCGGATCATCGTCCACCAGCGAAAAGCCGCGGGAGTACACGGACTCGGCGATGTCGGCATCCACGCCGTTGCACGCATTGCCCGGATTCGAGAGCGACGCGCAGACCGTCTCGCGGAATTCGTCGATGGCCGTGCCGTTGCCATCCTGATCCGAGAACTGGTACCAGCCGTAATTGTACGGGACGAACTTGTTGGCGAGATCGTAGAACTCGTTGTGGGTGCCCACCGTCACGGTGTGATCCCCGAAGAACATGTCGAAGTCGTTCGTCAGGGTGAGCACCTCCTGCTCGAGGAGGTTGACGGTCGAGAAGGGCTCGCCCCCGAGTCCGATCGACGCATTTCCGTCGTCGATGTCGACCGTCGGGAACGGCTGGTCGAGATTCGTGTCCCGATCGTCCTGGACGCTCTTATAACTGACGATCAGCTTGTTGGCAAAGTTGTTGCCAAACGTACTGTTGAGTTCCAGCGCCCCGATCTGCGTCGTGTTGGGAAAGACCTCGTTCCGGCTGGAGAACGAAATCGACTGCGGATTGCTTCCGAACGCATCCACGTTGACCGACTCGGAGTAGCTGTAACGAAGGCTCGCCCGGTGGTTCTGATTGATGTTCCAGTCGAGCTTGCCCAGGAACTTGTCGCTGTCGAGCGTGGTGGCGTTCCCCCGGAAGCTCCCCGGATTGTATTCATCGCCCATCGTGTCATCGATAAAGCTCAACAGCTCGTCGTCCAGGTCCGACGACGACTCAATCAACGATCCCTGAAAATCCTCGAATCCGCCCTCGAACGGCTGCGGAGAGGACTCTCGATTCAGGTCGAAGTTGACGAAGAAGAAGAGCTCGTCCTCGATGATGGGTCCGCCGAGGCGCCCCACGTAGCGCTCATTCGTGAAGTCCGGGAACGGCGCATTGGGGAGATCTTCCGCCAGGTTTTGGTCGCGATATTCGAAGGCAACGGACCCTTCAAATTGATTCGACCCGCTCCGCGTGACGGCGTTGATGGCGCCTCCGCCAAAGTAGCTCTGCGTCACGTCGTACGGGGAAATTTCAATGTTGAAACTCTTGATGGCGTCGGTGCTGATCGGCGTGGCCCCCGTCTGGCCGCCGTCGGTGCCCTGCGCCGAGAGCCCGAACACGTCGTTGCTTATGGCACCGTCGATGAAGACGGAATTGTACCGGTTGTTCTGGCCCGCAATCGAGATCGACGAGCCGTCGTCGTCGTCATTCCCAACGATGGCCTGCGGGGTGAAGCGGGCAAAGTCCGCAATGGAGCGATCAATCGTCGGGGCACTCTGAATTTCCTCCTCAGAGATGTTGGTGGAGAGCCCTTTTCGGTCTTCGTCAAAGACTGCGCCCTCTTCTTCAACGACCTCGACCTCATCCAGCTGCTCCGTCTGCGGTTGAAGTTCGAACTGAAGGTCTCGCGTTTCTCCGAGTTCGAGCTGCAAACCAGATTCTCGATGGGACTGGTAGCCCACGAAGGAGACCGTAACGGTGTACGGTCCTCCGACCCGAACATTTGCGAGGGTAAACTGGCCGTCTCCTCCGGTCGTCGTCCCGTAGCGCGAGCCGGTGGGTTCGTGCACCGCGACGACGTTCGCCCCCGGGAGCACTTCGTCATTCTCGTCGACGACGGTCCCGCGAACGGTGGCCGACGTCACGCCCTGTGCCTGGGCGAGACTCGGCCCGATGAGGATGCCAATGAGAAGGAAGATGGGAATCGTAGCCCAACGTCTCATAGTATGGAAGGATGGATGTTGTGGACGTGCGAGTGGGGTCTTCGTCTTGCCTATCTCGCCTCGTCCCAATCCAGGCACGTTGGCAGTCGCCTGAACCGTTCCGGACGCGACGGAGAGGCCCTCCGGTAGGTGCACTCGTCAGAGTAGAGAACCGCTACGTCTTTGTCCACCCCAGTGCCCCAAATACGGGACGACTCTCTGTTCTTTCATTTCTGAATAATGGTATCGTAACAGCAATTCACACCACCGTCACCAGTGTTACCTCACACGAGCGTATAGCCCCTCCTTTCCAGAACCCAGCATTGCCCTGCATTCAATCGAGAGCACTGTGAACCACTCGGACGTGAGTGCGACGGTCTGTGCTTTCGTCTCCATCCGGTTTTGTAGTGGGAGAGGGATCTAATCGCCGAGTCATTTCGGATACTCTCGGGCACACGGACAGGTGCAGAGCCACAACCCGAGGCTGTCCCCTTTTCCTCAGCAATTGCGCCGTACGTCCACATCCAAACGCGATTCTCCCGGATGCCCCTCATGCCTATCTTCCGGGCATTGCCCCCCGGTCGAAGGCACTCTCCATTCCCCGCCCTGATGTCCAGCGCCCGATCGATGAGACCTATTGCAAGTAATTCTCGACCCACCCCACGGTCCCATCGGCCTGCGACGCCGCAAACACGTCCACGTCGCCGTCGGCGTCCACGTCGGCCACACTGAGAGAAATGACGTCCGGAACGTCCGTAAGCACGGGCTGCGCCGGCCCGAACGATCCTCCTCCGAGATTTTCGAACCACACGACCTCGCCGGTGTCGAAAGATGCGGCAAAAATGTCCTGATCCCCGTCGCCGTCCACGTCTCCCGTGTCGATGCTCTCCACGGTTTGCAGCCCGGAGGCCAGGATGCGCTTATTTCCAAACGTGAGCCGGTCTCCCTTGCCCCTGCGGTTTTCGTACAACACCAGCGACTCCTCTCCGGCCTTTCCGGCCAGCACGTCCGGACGGCCGTTCCCGATCACGTCCGCCGTGTGAATCGAAATGGGCTCCCGAAGGAGAGTCCCCACCGGCGGTCGCTCGACGAACGTGAGGGAATCGGACGCCGAGACCTGCGGCTCGTACCGCCGAATGGTGCTGTCCCGATAGGACACGACCAGCACGTCGGGCACGTCGTCGCCGTCGAGATCCGAAATGTGGAGCGTCTCCAGTCCGCCCACACCGTCTGCAAGGACCTTTCCCTCCGCAAACGTCCCCCCTCCTTCGTTCTCGTACCAGCGTACCGTCCCGTCGAGGAGCGCCCCGGCCACCACGTCCACGTCGCCGTCGCCCTCAAAGTCGGCGGTCTCCACGGCCACAGCCCCGTCGGCGTCCGAGGCAAGAGGCTGGGCGTCCCCAAACGCCCCCTCTCCCTGGTTCTCGTACCACGCCACCACGTCGTCTTCCAGCGACGCCGCCACCACGTCCCTTCGACCGCTGTCGTTGAGGTCGGCGGTCGCGACGTCCACCATCCCGTCCACCGCAGACTCAATCGGGCGAGGGGACTCGAACCGAGCCGGGCCCGCCCCGCTATTCTCGCTCCAGGTCAACGCCTGGGTCCCCAGGGACGCAATCAGCACGTCGAGATCGCCGTCTTCTCCGAGCGAGTCGGGATGGACGACCTGCGGCTGATCGACCCCTCGGGCAAGCACATGCTGCGCCCCGCTGAACGGCACGCGGAGGGAGACGAAGGATTCCGCCGTATGGCCGGCCGCATTGGCGACCTCGTAGGGGACGCGAGCCGTCCCCCCGAAGCCCGCGGTCGGCCGAATGCGGAGGCGGCTCGAATCGACGACCTCCACCTGCGCCACGGAGTCGGGAAGCGGCCCCGCAGAAACGACGTGCACCCCCTCCCCCTCCGGGTCGCGATCGTTGCCGACCACGTCGACGACCTCCGCGTCCGCAGTCGTCAACAGCCGGTCCGGTCGGGGCTCGGGCGCCTCGGAAGCCCCGATCCACCATCCGAGGACGAGAAGAAGGACCAGCACGCCGACCCCCATTCCTCCCCCCGTGAGCGTAGACGAAGAGCGCCCTCCGCGCAAGCCCGTTCGGTCGAGCGACACCCGAACGGAGCGGGACGTGCCGGCCGGCACCGCCACCTCCTGCTCCCATCGCTCGGCTCCGCCGGCCGCCTCGGCTCGCAGCCGATACACCCCCGCTGGCAGCGTCGTCCGGTACGCCTCCTCCGAGTCGAGATGGGCCTCTCGTTCGCCTTCGATGAAGAGGTGGGCCGACCGATCGGTGTGCACCTGAAGGGTTGCGGACCGGGCCGTCCCCCCTCCGCCTCGATCCGTGACCGTCGTTCCCCCGGTGTCGCTCGCCCGATCGCCCCCCGCCGAAACCCCGGTCGCCGTCCCGGTTTCCGTCGACCCCGTTTCCGCAGGAGCCGCCTCCGGCCCGGCGTCCTCGACCTGTTCGGTGGGGGTCGACAGGGTCGTGTCCGACCTCGCCTCGGTAAAGTCGACGGTCACGACGGTCGGCTCCTCTGCCGACGTCACCACGACGTCCTGCCAGACGAGGGCGTCGAGCGACATGCGGCGGTCACTGCCCTTCTCGATCGAGGTGCCCGACGCCGTCACGGTCGCGGTGCCCTCGTTGGACTGATCGGTCCGGATCGCCCGCAGGCGGTGCGTGCCGACGTCGAGGCCGAGCCTATACGTCTCCTCGGGGGCGAGATCAGCAGTCCGGCTGCCGTCGACGTACAGGCGACAGGCGTGCGTGACGGACACTCGAAGCTCGGCCGACGCCCCGTCGCGATCCGGGCTCGCGTCGACGGTGGTCAACTCCCCGATCCATCCGGGCTCGGCGTCGGAGGAGGGATCCGGGAGCAGCGCCGCAAAGTCTCCAACGGTCTGCGGTCGATCCTGCGGCCGCACCGCCAGCCCCTTCACGACGGCCTCGTTGGTGGCGTCGGAAAGGGACGGCACGAGTTCGCTCGGCGGGGCCAGATCATCTTCGAGGATGCGAGCAGCCGCCTCCGGGGGCTTGTATCCCGTCAGGGTTCGATAGAGGGTGGCCGCACAGGCGTACACGTCCGTCCAGGGCCCCTGATCACCGTGGCTGTGGTACTGCTCGTGAGGGGCGTACCCCCGCTTCAGCACCACCGACATCGTCCGCGTCCGCTCCCCGACGGCCGTACGCGCCGCCCCGAAATCGAGGAGCACGACCGTGCCGTTGTCGGCCAGGTAGACGTTGTTCGGGTCGACGTCCCGGTGCAAAATGTTTTCCTCGTGCACCGCCGTGAGCCCCTCAACCACCTGCTCCATAATCAGGAGCGCCTCCTGCTCCGGCAGAAAACCGTTCCGCGCCGCCAGGTACTCGGCCAGCGTCCGCCCCTCGTAGAAGTTCATAACCAGGTACCCGGTCCCGTTCTCCCGAAAAAAGGTGCGCACCCGAACGATGTTCTCGTGTGCTTCAAACTTGGCGAGGGTGCGGGCTTCCTGCAAAAATCGCTGCAGCCCAAATTCGAAGTCCTGATCCCCTCCGCTCGACGACAGCGGTTGGACCGTATTGCTGCCCGTTTTTCGAACCGCGATATTGTTGGGAAGATACTCCTTGACGGCCACCACCATTTCGAGCACCTCGTCGAAGGCGAGGTAGGTGATGCCGAAGCCCCCGACCCCGAGCACTCGTCCCACCCGGAACTGCTCGTTGAGAAGCGTTCGCGGGGCGAGAGCGAGAGGACTCCGCCCGGAGGGATCACCTTGAAAAACGTCGTCCCGCTCCATGCCGTGGGAAATGTTGAGAGAAGAAACCGCTCTCCCGGGTCTTCCTTAATCAGGTCGCCAATTCTGCCGTTCCCGTCCGTCGCGTCTCTCTTCTCTTTTTTTGCCTCCGTACAAGAGAATGGAACGTCCCCCCTTCCGATTTCGAAGGGACGTGCCGCCGAACGCTGCTCGTTTCCCTCCTCCCAACCGCCCACCGACCTCCGACGGAACAGAGGCCGCCCCGCGGCGGTCGCTCGTCCTCGGGGCAGAACGAACGCCCTCCGCAAGGGGGACTGCCAATTAAAAAAGCGCCGGACCCACAGCAACGGCCCGGCGCTTCGTTCGTCATCGGAACGTCGTTTAAATGCCGACGGCGTCGACGATCCGATCCTCGTAGGCCTCCATGGTCTTCCGGGCGAGAGCCAGATTCCCCTCCCGTGTGATCGCCAGCCCGTGGAAATACGTCTGATCCCCAATGATCCGGGTGAGCACGATTACGTCCTCGGACCGTCCCATAATTTCCTGGATCGAATCGGGATTCATTTCCAGAAGATCGAACGCCCGTCGGTAGGACTTGACGACGTCCGAAAACGCCGCCGACGCCACAGACCCGTCGAAGTCGGGATCGACGGATCGGCCGCCCATTGACATGCCGCTCTCGATGTCGACGACGTCTGTCGAGATAAAGTTCGACACGTCGTCCTCAAAGTCGCGAAGTACGTCTTCCAAATCACTCATTTTCGAGAAAAAGGGTATTTTTGAAACAGAAAACCAATTGACGCCAACGACGTGCTCAACGGTCAACGGGGCAATGAGCCCTCACTGAGGTCTCGCTCGCAGACACCTCGAACGATTCCAGCCCCGCGTCCGGGCTGCAGCGCCCGGCGTCCAACAGAAAGAGCCCCCAGAAACCGTCGCCATCTCCGTCGCGTGCCGCGGACTGTCTCCGATGGCACGATGACTGGCCGTCGCCACCCCCGTGGGCAGCAAAAATAAGACCAGAACGGCAAGCCCAAGAGGGCCGTGGCCTGCCCCCAACGATCTTGCTCGCCCCGTACGCAAACACAATACAAAAGGACACCCGACGCCGGCACGGAAAGTGAGCAGGACACAGTCGACCGCCGCCCAGTGCGAACCCTCTTCGTCCCGCATCGAGGCAATGATCTTCCGTCTGCCGAAATCCAAATGTGCCGATACAAACGAGCGCGGTGCCGGGAAACCCGACACCGCGCCGTTATAAAGGAGGTGCCTATGCTCCAGCACTGATGATCCCTAGTCGATGGCGAACTTGCCCGGCCCAATGGTGGCGATCAGGGCAAACGTGAGCGCATAGAGAAGCGCCAGTTCCCCCCCATTTTGAATCGGAAATCCTCCCTGGGGTTGATGAGCAATAAAGTAAGCGATTACCATTTCGAGTGCGAGAATGATCGACACCGGTCGGGTCACGTACCCCACCACGACGAGAAGCCCACCGAAAAATTCCAGGACGCCGGCCAATCCCATCTGTGAGAAAAAGGACCCCACCTGATCCCCCCCGAGAAGACCAAAGAGCTTTTGCATGCCGTGCTGCATGAAGAGCAAACCGGCACCGATACGAAAGATCCCCTTCATTGACGGTGCAAAAGAAGAAAGCGTCGCAGTGAGTCCAGAAGCTTCGGTCGGATTGGACTGATCGTTTGCCATAGTAATGGTCAAAATTGGTGAATTAGAATCTGCGTATTGCCACTACGGTCGTCGTGCTGGAACCACGGCGAACGTTTCACGCCGGGAATCATGGGAAACCCCGAGAAGTCGCCTCTCAGGACGAGGGAACACTCAACCCATTCCCGCTCCCCTCCCACAGATTGATGTTGTAACATAGTAAAAAAAACCTCCGTAACAAACCGGGGTCTCAAAAAACGCGGCCGGAGCGAGGAGGACAACGGAACGGCGTGAAAGAGCCTGACGAGCGTTGCCTCTTCTCACCAGCACGCCCTCTCTTCGCCTACGCGGAGCGGATACCGTGCCCCCAGGGAGGAGAATGCGAACCAATGACCAGGCTCGCGGAAAAACGTCGAATCGATCCTTCCAAAAGGCCGAAACGGACGGAGAGCCGGGGAATCAGAGCTCGATCGACGCCAATGTTTTCATTCGTTCTCAACACCGGAACAGTACACATCCTCACTGCCGCTGATTATATACAATCAGTCTAAATAAGAAAAGAAGTACGATCCATCGTGCGTCTTCTTCCGTCGAGCCGGAGGGTCCTTGCCGTCCTCACCGCGACCCTTTTTTTGATCGCCGCTCTCGTGGGCGGGTGCTCGGACGACCCCATTCTGGGCCCGGAGGACGGAGCCCCGGATGACAGCGGGGGCAGTTACAGCGTAATCGAGCGCCTTGCCCCCACCGACTCCGCTCAGGCTCCCGATTCCACCGAGACTCCGGTGCCCTCAAATCCCAAACGCTTCTAACGAGCTGACTGTCGGCGTCGCTTCCCAGAGGCGGGATTCGATTCTTCTGCAGAACCGAGACTACGACGGACCTGATTTCCATGCGCTGGCACAGTGTTCTTCTTTCCCTCTTTTTTGGAATTAGTCTAATTCATACTCCGACACTGGCCCAGTCTGAACAGGGCCGCATCTCGGGGCGGGTGCTCACTGCCGACGACGAGAGGCCGATCGTCACGGCCACCGTCAATCTCGTCGATCGATCCAAGGGCACCGCGACCGACGAGGACGGGACCTTTCAGTTCAGCGACGTTCGGTCCGGCACCGTTGAACTGGCGATCCGTCACGTCGGGTACGAGACGGTCACGCGAACGGTCCAGGTCGAACCGGGACGGACCGTTCGACTGACTGTGCACCTGGACGAGACGACGGTCGAGCTTTCGGGCCTTGAAATCACCGGAAACACCTACGCGGCACAGGCCGCCATACCGGGTGCGGCTTCGACAGTCGATGCGGCCGCTCTGGAGCAGATGGATCCCATCGGCGTCCAGGAGGCGCTCGTGCACGTGCCCGGAGTGTACGGATTCAGCGACGACGGCATGGGACAGTCCCGAATGTCGGTCGGCATTCGCGGCCTGCAACCGCGTCGCACCCAGCGCGTGCTCGTGTTGGAGGATGGAATGCCCATCCAACCGGCCCCCTACGTCTTCTCCCCCCTCTACTATAACCCACCCATCGAGCGGATCGAGGAAGTGGAGGTAATCAAGGGCAGCTCCTCCATCCGGCACGGCCCGCAGACGATGGCGGGGGTCATCAACAACGTGACGAGCCGTCCCCGGCGCCGCTCCCCGGGCGGAACGATCGAGGTGACGGGCGGCACGAACCGGTACGTGAGCACCTTTGCCCAGATCGGCGGCTTCGGCACCGACGACGTGCGCCCGCAGGTGCAGGTCCTCTTCAAGCGCGGCGACGGATTTCGGGAGAACAACGACTTCTACCAGATCAACGGCACTGCCAAGCTGCAATACGACTTCGGCGATCGTTCTTTATATCTAAAGACGAACGTCGACTACGAGGACCTGAATGCGACGTACACGGGGCTCACGCCGTACAGCTTCCGGACCGATCCCGACTTCAACCCGAAGGACGACGACCGGTATCGGATCTTTCGCGCGTCGCTGGGGGCCATCTACAACCGCCGCTACGCCGACGACGTCCAGGTCACGACGAAGCTGTACGCCAACGTGTTCGACCGCCCCTGGTGGCGAGAGAAGGACGTGTTCGTGCGGGCCGATGCCTACCAGGATCCCAGCGTGGATGCCGATCCGGTGCCGGTGAACACGCCCGGCGACCTCCTGCGCGTCGGCATCAGCGACGCAAAGGAGAATCTTACACTGGCCGATCGGCCGTACTTCGGGAACCTGCGCACGTTCTACGTGACCGGCGTCGAGCACTCGGTCGACGCACAACACGATCTGTTCGGGCAGGAGGCAACCCTGACGGCCGGCGGCCGCCTGCACTGGGAACGGTTCGAGGACAACCGCAAGATTAGCGATGAGGTGGGCGTGCGGAGGGGGGTTTTCTTCGACGACGACGTGCCGGAAGGAGAGCCCGTGACGATTGTCGGGGGGAGTTCGGTGTACGAGACGAGGTCCCTTGCCCTCTACGGACTGGAAGAGGTACAGACGGGTCCACTCCGCCTCTCCCCGGGCATGCGCCTGGAGGTCTTCGAGCAGTCGCGCATCAATCGCCTCAACGGCAGCCAGTACCGGGACCAGACGAGCGTGGTGCCGCTGCCGAGCGTCGGGTTCAACCTGAACCTGGGGACCCGCGAGATGGCCCGCCCCTTCGGGGAAAGCAACGCTCGCCTCTTCGGCGGCGTGCATCGCGGCTACACGCCCCCGTCCAGCGCGACCTTCGCCATCGTCGGCTTCGACCCGCCCAGTGCCGTCGGCGAGAGCGACGACGGGTTCGACCTGAAGGCCGAGAAGAGCTGGAACTCGGAGCTGGGGCTGCGGGGGCGCTCCGACGCCGGCCAGTTCGAGGTCACCGGCTTCTACCTCTACGTGGAGGATCTCGTGGGCGGACGCACGCGCTTCCAGCAAAACCTGGGCGTGGTGCAGAGCTACGGCGTGGAGTTCCAGAGCCAACTGGAGGGGGAAGCGTTTGCCGGGCCGCTCCCCACTCTGGACGTCTCTTACACCTACCTGAGGTCGGAGATCGTGGAAGGCATCGTGACGAGCGCAATCGACGGCACCCCAGCAGACGTCAGCGGCAACGATCTCCCCGCGGCCCCCAACCACACCGCCACGGTGGGGCTTTCGAAACGCGTCTCGGCCCTCGATCTCACCCTGCACACCGACCTCCGCTACAAGGGCGCGTTTTACACCGACCTCGAAAACCTCGAAACCACCAGCAATCGCGGGGAGCGCGGCCCCGTGCCGTCGCACACCGTGCTCGATGCCGGGGCCACCTACGACTACTCCGACGCTCTCAGCGTCCAGGTGTCCGCCAAGAACGTGACGGACCACGTATACGTCGGCTCGAGACTGCATTCCAATCCCCGCCAGCCGAGCGCCAACCTGAGCACCGGCATCCTCCCCGGCCCCCGCCGCCAGATCAATCTCTCGATTCAGTACGACTTCTAGTGGTCCGTCGAGTCTCAATCGTGAGGTGTTGACGCGAACTCAAAATCCCTGAGGCAGGTCGCTTCGAGCAAGGAAATCTCAGATTTCCAGTCGAGAAGCCTCCTTGAAGCTTGGCGGCTTCACTGGGGAGATTCCTCGACTTGCTCAAAATGACCATATACCACAAGAAGCTGCTTGAACTCCCCTAAACACAGAAAGAAAAGCACCCCGCCCCCGAGGTCCGGGAAACGGGGCGCCTCTCTCACTCTGAGCACTTTTCATCAACGCGAACCCTCCTATGAACCGTTCCTTCCTTCGCTACACACGAACATTCCTACTTCCCCTCCTCGCCGTCGGGCTCGTCCTGGTGGGCTGCGACAGCTCCGGCTCGAACGGCGGCAATGGAGACGACGGATCCGACACGTTCGAGTATCCGTCCAGCGAATACGGAGAAGAAACCGTCACGAACCTGCTTGCCTTCGACCTCGGTGTCCGCGTCGGGAACGCCTCGGACCATTCGGAACCCGTTCTCGACGAGCTGTACACGGGCACCATCGACGACAAGACGGTCCCGACCTCCGGCATCTCAGCCGAGCAGAGCACCTACGGCGACGTCGCGAGCGGGGTGGATCTCTCTTCGCTGACGGACGATACCCCTCTTTTGCAAAGCGAGAATTTGGAAAACGGAGACTCCCCCGACCCCGGATTGCAGGTGACGACGGACCAACTGCTCCAGTTTTACTTCGAGCGAGCCGGGTCGGAGGACGTCACGACGACCGACAACGGGATCGTCCTCAGCCAGTTCGCCGAGAAGATGCTCCTGGGGACCCCCATCTACGGGCAGGGAGCAGCAATCCTGAGTGACTTCGCCGAGGGGAACGTCTCGTCGAACCAGGGCGAGCAGTGGGACGCGGCCTTCGGCTACTTCGGCTTTCCCCGCACGCTCGAGCCGTTTCTCGACTACGGCGCCGGGGGCGAGGGGCTGGCGAACGGTCCCGCACAGGATGTCGACGGAAACGGCTCCGTCGACCTCACGAGCGAATACGTCCACACCTGGGCCGCCTACGCGATCGAGCGGTCTGCTACGGCCGAGAACGACGGCCAGTCCAACGACTTCGCCCGTCGGGCCTTCGAGGCGCTCGTCGAAGGTCGTGAAGACATCGAAAATGGAAACGACCCGTCCGAGCACGCCCAGACGGCCCTCAATGCCTGGGAGCAAGTCGTTGCGGTGAACGTCATCCACTACGTCAACGCCATGGAGGGGAGCTTGAGTGAGCTCGACGATAGCAAGACGATTGAGGAAGGCGACATCGACGAAGGCGCCTGGGGCGAGGCCAAGGCGTTTGCCTGGAACCTGCAGTTCTACAACAGTGAGCTGAGCGACTCGCAGCTGAACGACGTCCTTGAGGACATTGGCAACGACCCGCCGTACGGCGAGATGACCGTGTCGGATTACGAAGGGACGCTCAAGACCGCGACGCAGATCCTCCAGGAGGCCTACGGCTTCAACGCCGGCAACGTGGAGAACTGGTAAGTACCGCACGAATCACACGGTGCCTCTACCGGTGACGCACGGCCCCCGCCCCTCTTCCGCTTCAGTGGAGGAGGGGCGTCGGCCGTTTATCCCCTTTTGATCTGTTTCTCCTGCCCGTGAACCGTCTCGCCCGGCCATCGACGACGGAGGAACCCGGCTGGAACGCCCTCTGGAAAGGAGGCCTCCCTGCCTCCTGGACAGCCTGGAGCCTCCTGCTCCTCGCCTGCGTGGGGAGCCGCCTGGCGACGACCATCACCTACGTCGAGGACCCGGACAGCCTGCGCTTTGCGCTCAGCGTCGCCGACGAATACGACGTGGCGGCCCTGCAGCCCCACTTTCCGGGCTATCCGGTGTTCTGGTTCGTCACGGAGCTCTTCGCCACGCCCCTCGGACGCTTCAGCGTGAGCTTTTCCGTCGTCGGCGGCCTGGCCACCGCGGGCCTGATCTGGGCGCTGCTGCGCCTGCGCGGCGTCTCTCTGCCCTCCGTGAGTGGCCTTGCGCTCGCCGGATGCGCGTTCTTCAGCCCCCTCCTGTGGCTGATGGGCAATCGCTACATGCCGGATCTTCTGGGCACCGCCGGCGCGCTGGCGGTCCTGGCCGTTCTGATCGAGGCGCTGCGCCTCCGGGAGGAATGGACTCGCCAACAGTGGGCGTTCGCGGGAATGGCAGGAGCGGGCCTGCTGGCCGGACTGCGGCTGTCGTACATGCCCCTGGTCGTCGTGCCGGTGCTGGTTGTCCTCTGGCGCGTGGACCGGCGGGGGCGACAGCTCGTTGCCGGAACGGCGGGCGTGCTCGTGTGGCTGGTGCCCCTGATCGTCGATACCGGCGGTTGGACGCTCGTCGACGTGGCCTGGGGGCAGACGACGGGTCACTTCACCGAATTCGGCGGCACGGTGCAAACGGAACCGCACCTCGGCCGCCGCCTCGTCGGGGTCCTCCAGGGCCTGTGGGCGGACGGGCTCGGGGCCTGGTGGCCGGGGCGACACCCGCTCACGGGGGTCGTCGGGGTCGGCGTGCTCGGCGTCAGCGGCCTCGGGCTGCGGCGACTGTGGAACGCCGGAGCCCTGAACACGCGCCGGTTCTGGCTGCTCGGGGCCTCCGCCCTCCTCTACGCCGTCTGGATCTTCTTCTTCCAGAACGTCGTCCACAAGAGCCGACACGTCCTGCCCCTGCTTGGGCTCCTTCTCGTGCTGCCCGCGGAGGGGCTCGCCGTCCTCTGGCAGACGAGGACAAAATCCGTGCGAGCGGTCGCTCTCGGACTCGCCGGCGCCTACGTGACCGTCACGCTCGTCCTGGTGACCCAGCACCTGGATCCGTCGGCCGTCGCCCAGGCCAAACAGTACGTCGAACGCCAGACGACGCAACACAAACGGGTGCGGGTGGCGTCCGTCCCCCTCGTCAACGAATACCTGCAGGCCCAGCAGGTCGAGGCACAGTACCTCTCCGTCGAGGACTCGACCGACCTGCGCACGCTGCGCCGGATCGACGCGGGCCGGACGCTCGTCGTGGGTACGTACGCGTCCCTGCTCGATCGCGACCCCACACACGTCGAGCGATTCTACCACAACCCGCACGTCAACCGCATGTGGCCCGAAGTGACTGTGTACGTCTATGACTACTGAGACCTCGTCTCCCCACATTACGGTGCTCGGGGGCGGCCCGGCCGGGCTCGCCGCGGGCTTCTACGCGCGTCGCAACGACCTGGACGTGCAGCTGTTCGAGGCGAGTGAGTCGGTCGGCGGCAACGCCCGAACCCTCCAGCTCGGCCCCTTCCGCTACGACACCGGCGCCCACCGCTTCCACGACAAAAATCCGGAGATCACCGCCGACGTAAAGACCCTCCTCGGCGACGACCTCCGACGCATCGACGCCCCCAGTCAGATCTGCTGGCGAGGACGACGAATTGACTTTCCGCTGGCCCCCTACGACCTGCTGCGCAAACTTCCCCTCCCCCTCCTCGCCCGGATTGCCTGGGAGCAGCTCTCCATTCCGGGGACGGCCGGACGCGACGCCGCCCACTTCGAGGAGATGGCCCTGCAGAGCTACGGCCCGACGCTGGCGAACACCTTCCTCCTCAACTACACCGAAAAGCTGTGGGGCGCCGACGCCGCGCAGCTCTCGCCTCGCGTGGCGGGTGATCGCCTGGAGGGGCTCGACCTGAAGACGTTTCTGCTGGAGGCCTTCGGGAGGCCGACGACGAAAGCGCGCCACCTGGACGGCTCGTTCTACTATCCAACGCACGGATACGGCCAGATCGCCGAGGCCACCGCCGCGGCCCTCGGACGCGAGCACATCCGGACGAAGGCTCGCATCACGGAAATCGGGCACGACGACACGCGCATTGAGCACGTCGCGGTAAATGACGACGCGACCGTCGACGTGGATCACACGGTGAGCACCCTGCCGCTTACGCTGCTCCTCCGCCTTCTGGAGCCTCCGCCCCCCGCCGAGATTCGCTCCCTCGCGCAGTCCATGCGCTTCCGTCACCTCCGCCTCGTCGTGCTGGGCCTCGATCGGCCCCGGCTCACCCCCAATGCTTCGCTGTACTTCCCCCGGCGCTCCATCCCGTTCACGCGTCTGTACGAGCCCAAAAACCGGAGCTCGGCCATGGCCCCGGCGGACCAGACGGTGGTCGTTCTCGAGCTGCCCTGTCACCGCGACGACGAACGGTGGAGCCGGTCGGCCGAGTCGCTAAAAGAGGAGGCCCGCGCCCTGCTTGCTGCCCAGGGCCTAACCGACGGCGACGAGGTCGTGGCGTTCGACCATCACACCGTCCCGTTCGCCTATCCGATCCTGGAGGTGGACACCGAAGAAACGGCCGAGCGGCTCCTAACCTACCTCGATCGGTTTGACAACCTCTCCCTCCTGGGTCGCAGTGCACAGTTTCACTACACCCACGTCCACGACCTGTACGCCCGGGCAAAAGGCCTGGCAAAGGAGCTCTCCGAGACGCTCCCGGCCGCCTCCGTCGAGCGATAGCCCCGACCGTCCCCCTATTCCACCGTCCAGGTCTCCCCCTGGTGGAGCAGCGCGTCGAGGTCGCCGTCCCCCTTCTCCTCCGTCACCTCCGCGAGCTGGTCGTGGACGAGCCCGTCGTAGGTGGGCCGGTCCACGCGGCGCAGCACCCCAAACGGTCGCGGCAGGTCGTTCTCCCAGAACAGTCGTCCCAGGAGATTGGCGAGCTCCTCCGAGGTCTCGTCGTGGACGAGGCAGTCGTCGACGGACCAGCGACTCGACTCGAGGTCGACGACCTGCGGCGTGAGGCCGTCGAGGCGGATGCCCTTGGCGCCATCGGCAAACGTCAGGGGCTCCCCGTCGTCCAGAAAGAGCGAGCGGTCGGCCTTCGTCTCCGTCTCGGTGAATTCGAAGAAGGCCCCGTCGTTGAAGATGTTGCAGTTCTGGTAGATTTCCAGGAAGGCCGTGCCGTCGTGCTCGTGCGCCGCCCGCATCATGGCCTTCATGTGCTGGGGATCGCGGTCCATGGTGCGGGCCACGAACGTGGCGTTCGCCCCGAGGGCGACGGAAACGGGGTTGAGGGGGCGATCAAGGGAGCCGTGCGGCGTGCTCTTCGACACCGTGCCGAGATCGGACGTCGGGCTGTACTGGCCCTTCGTGAGGCCGTAAATCTCGTTGTTGAAGAGCAGGATCTGCGTGTCGAGGTTTCGACGCAGAACGTGGAGGAAGTGATTGCCGCCGATCGAGAGGGCGTCGCCGTCCCCCGTCACGACCCACACGTCCAGGTCCGGGTTCGTGGTTTTGATCCCGGTGGCAACGGCGGGCGCTCGACCGTGAATGGTGTGGATGCCGTACGTGTCCATGTAGTACGGAAAGCGCCCGGCACACCCGATGCCGCTCACGAAGACGACGTTCTCCTTCGGGACGTCGAGGTCCGGCAACAGGCGTTGGATCGTGGAGAGGATGGCGTAGTCGCCGCAGCCGGGACACCAGCGCACGTCCTGGTCGGACTGAAAGTCCTCACGCGAGAGGGCATCGCCGCCCCCGTCTCCGCTGTAGCCGGGCGGGAGCGTGGGACCGTCGTCGCCTCCCCCCGGCCCGGCCGGTTTCGCCGTTCCGCCGTCCGGCTCATCCGATCCCCCGAGCCCGGGCGGCAAATCCGGTTTCTTCGTGCCGGGCGCCTCATCGACCCCGTCGTCGTCGGACGAATCGTCTCCGGCGAGACCGGGTGGCAGATCCGGCTTCTTCGTGCCGTCGGGGGTCGGGCCGTTCTGGCTCGAATCGGGCGTCTCGTTGCTCATGGATCGGTGTCGAGTGAATCAGGCTGCACGGCGTACTTCATAGCGTGACGTGTGATTCGTGAAGCGTGACTCGTGAGCCGCTTCCCGTTCACGCATCATGTTATCACGCATCACGTCATCACGCCTCACTTCATTTCCCAGGCACCACGGAGGCTACGCAGGCGTCGGTTCTCCAAGAAGCTCCTCAATCTTTTCCAGAATCTCCTCGGCGCGGAAGGGGCGGCCCTGAATCTTGTTGAGGGGCGTGAACCGCCGCCGGAACTGATCGCGCAGGATGCGGACGAGCTGGCCGTCGTTGAGCTCGGGCACGAGCACGTGGTCGAACCGCTCCAGCACGTCGCCGAGGTCCGACGGCAGCGGCCACACGTGACGCAGCGCCACGCTTCCGACCTGCAGACCCTCCTCCCGGGCCCGGTCGGTGGCCTCGTCGATGGCGCCCTTCGTGGAGCCCCACCCCAGCACGAGCAGGTCGCCGCTGGAGGCCCCGCGCACGTGCAACGGCGGAATGTCGTCCGCCACGCGCTGCACCTTTTCGGCGCGGAGCCTCACCATCTTCTCGTGATTCTCAGCCCCATAGGACACGTTGCCGGTCTCGTGCTCCTTCTCCAGCCCGCCCAGCCGGTGCTCAAGGTCCGGCGTGCCGGGCGTCGCCCACGCGCGAGCCAGCGTCTCCGGGTCGCGGACGTAGGGCAGAAACTGGTCGTTGCCGTCGTCGTCCTCGTAGATCGTGCGCTCGGTCTTCTCCGTCTCGACGTTGATTTCGAACGACGGGAGGGCATCGGTGTCGGGGATGCGCCAGGCCTCCGACCCGTTGCCGAGGTAGCCGTCGGCCAGGAGCATGACGGGCGTGCGGTACTTGGTGGCGATGCGGCAGGCCTCGTAGGCCGTGTGGAAGCAGTCGCCCGGCGAGGTGGCGGCCAGCACCGGCAAGGGGGCTTCGCCGTTGCGCCCGTAGACGGCCTGCAGGAGGTCGCCCTGCTCCGGCTTCGTGGGCAGGCCGGTCGAGGGCCCGCCGCGCTGCAGGTTGATGACGACGAGCGGCAGCTCCGTCATTACCCCGAGGCCGATGGCCTCCGTTTTCAGGGCCACGCCGGGACCCGAGGTGGCACACACGCCCAAATGGCCGCTGAAGCCCGCCCCGAGCGCCGAGCAGACGGCGGAAATCTCGTCCTCGGCCTGGAAGGTGATGACGCCGAAGTTTTTGTGTTCACTGATCTCGTGGAGGATGTCCGACGCCGGCGTAATCGGGTAGGAGCCGTAAAAGACCGTGAGATCGCTCTTCACGCGGGCGGCCACCAGGCCCAGGGCCAGCGCCTCCGATCCCCGAATGGCGCGGTACGTCCCCGGCTTCATCGCGGCCTCGTTCACCTCGTAGCGCACCGCGAAGGCGTCCACGGTCTCCCCGTAGTGGTATCCCTTTTGGAGGACGTGCAGGTTGGCGTCGCGAATCTCCGGCTCGTCCTCGAATTTCTGCTCGATCCACTCCCGGGCCGGCGCCACAGGCCGCGAGTACATCCACAGGGCCATGCCCAGCGCAAACATGTTTTTCGACCGGTCGATCTGCTGAATCGACAGGTCGGTGTCGGAAAGCGCCTCCCGCGTCATCTCCGTGAGCGGCACCTCGATCACGTCGTACTCGTCGAGCGTGCCGTCGGTGAGGGGGTTGTGGTCGAGTTCCGCCTTCTTCAGGTCCTGCTCTTCGAACGAATCCACGTTCACCAGGATCGTCCCGCCCGTCCGGACGCGGTGGAGGTGGACCTTGAGGGCCGCAGCGTTCAGGGCCACGAGCAAATCCACCTTTTCCCCGGGCGTGTGGACGTCGACCGCCCCGAAGTGGAGCTGATAGGCACTCACGCCGTAGGTCGTCCCGGCGGGTGCACGAATCTCCGCGGGGTAGTCCGGCAGCGTGGCGAGGTCGTTGTGGGCGTAGGCCGACGCCAGGGTAAACTGCGAGCCGGTCAGCTGCACGCCGTCGCCCGAGTCGCCCGCAAAGAGGACGGTGGCCTCGGGGATCTCCTGCACGTCGGTGGAAGGCGTCGGAGGGCTCATGTGGTCGAACCGTTTAGATCGATTCTAAATTGGAGGCGTTTTTACGCCCGTCCGGCGCGGATCGTTCGGTACGGCCAACGGTGTGCGTTCCTTTCAAGCGGGGTTCACCCTCCCGGATCCCGGAGCCGACGCTCCGACGGTTCAGGGGTCGACGAACGAGGAGTCGGAGGAGGTGTGGAGGCCGCATTCGGTCTTGTCGGCCCCGTTCCACCGCCCGGCCCGCGAATATCCGTCCGTTTCTTGAACCGGCTCGGTACAGGGCACGCAGCCCAGGCTGGGGTAGCCTTCGTCGTGCTTCGGGTTGTAGGGGAGGTCGTGCTCGAAGAGATAGCGCCACACGTCCTTCCGCGTCCAGGTCGCGAGCGGATTGATCTTGAGCACGCCGTACTGGGGCTCCCACCGTAGAATGGGCGCGTCGGCCCGCGACGGCGACTGGTCGCGCCGGACCCCCGTGATCCAGGCGCGCTCGTCCCGAAGAAACCGCTGGAGCGGCTGCACCTTGCGCAGGGAACAGCACCGGTCGGGATCCGAATTCCAGAGCTCCGGCCCCTCCCGCCGCGCCTGCTCGTCGAGGGACAGCCCCCCGTGCACGCGAGTAATGGTGACGTCCATCACCTCGTCCAGCTCGTCGCGCAGGTCGTAGGTCTCCTGAAAAAGGAGATCCGTGTCGATGTAGAACGTGGTCGCCCCGGGATTCAGCTCCGAGAGCATGTGCATGATGACGATGCCCGACGGCCCAAAGCTGGTCCCCTGCACCAGATCGGCGCCGAACGTGTCGGTCGCCCAGTCGAGGACCTCTCGGGGCGAATGCGATTCAAACTGTGCGTTGAGGGCACTGAGGCGCGTCTGCGTCCAGGGGGCGAAGGCATCGGGGGTCAGTTCCATGCAGACGATGTAAGCCGGTTGTGAGAAATCAAGGGCCGTACGGCGGGTCGCCGGAACTCTTTCTTCTAGCAACGGAGGTCGTTCCGAGTTGGGTGCAAAAAATACGGCAAATGACGATTTTTTCCCGTCACCGACGACGCTCCCCTCTCGCTCGCCCGGACGAAAGGGCCTGCCAACGCTCCGTTACAAGGTCGTAACAACAGTCGGTGTACTCTCACACGATGTTTGCCTCACGTTGTAGGCAGTCGACACACATTCGCTCGCGACCTTCAGAGCCTTCCCCGTGTCTATGATTACGTACGCTACGACCACGCGCGACATCGCCGTCACCGTCCGTCCCATCTACCTGGACGAGCCGTCGGACCTGTTGAAGCGTCAATTTACGTTCGGCTACGCCGTCTCGATCGAAAACGCGGGCTCGGAGGACGTCCAGCTGCTCCGGCGTCGATGGATCATTCGCGAGCAGAACGGCAGTCGCCAGGACCTGGAGGGCGACGCAGAGCTTCCGAGCCACCCCGTCATTGCCCCGGGCGAGGCGCACGTGCACGACGGCTCCTGTACGATCACGTCGTTCAACGGCAGGGTGGAGGGCAATTACCTGGTACAGCGAGCCGACGGCGAGCAGTTTCGGGTGCCGGTCCCCTCCTTTCACCTCCACGCCGCAGCGAATTAGGGAGTCGCTCGCTTCTCTGTCTCGCCGGCCCTCCCCATCCCGACCTCACCAACGGAGGAAGGGATGCTGAGAACGGATATTGCGTGATGCGTAGTGCGTAATGCCTACGCGGCTGGACTCAACCGAGACCCGCAATACGAAATACGCAATATTCAGGCCTCCTTGAAGAACATAAGTTCTAAATCCGAGGGCTCCTTGTCGTAGGAGTCACTCCGGCTAGCTCGCGACGATCTCAATGTCGATGTCGTAGTCCGGCGTCGTCAGGGTGATGGTTCGGTTTTCGTTGGCGAGGCTGTAGTCCTCGATGGCGTCGGGCAGCGCACCCTCCGGGGTGTCCATGTTGAAGAGGGCATCGGCCACCACCTTCCAGTCCTGCGGCGTCAGGTGCACGGTGGCGTCCCGCCCCTCGGCCACCATCGGCGCATAGTCGAGCACCTTTTCCAGGTGATTGATCGCCTGTTTGATGTGCTTGTTCTCGGGAATCTCGGGATCCAGTTCGGCCATGTTCGGAGAACGTCGTGAGTGCGAAAGCGTGCGCATCCGCTCAACGACGCGGTTCTGCTCCACGTTCCCTCTTTGGGCGGCAACTGCGGTAGCGAGTTCTCCCGACACGAAGCCGGCTCTCTGCGTTTAAGTTGTGGTATGCCCGGAGAGGGAATGGGAGAATGGGGGCGTGGGCGGTCGGCTTACGAGAGGGACCCGAGTGCCCCTCCTGGAAGCTCAGAAGCAGAGGGCTTTTTTCGCGCCTCCAGTGCTCTTTTGAGCCAGCAACCTGCTTCCCTCTCGACACGTACAGGTTTTGAACGGTTCTCGACGCAGATCGTCGCTTTTCTCTCCCTCTTCGATTCTGCACCCTTTCTCCCCCGCTCCCACTCCCCTTTCCCATGCGCCAATACCTGAACTACCTCGGGGACATCCTCGACCACGGCAGCGAGCACGCCGACCGAACCGGAACGGGAACAATCCGGGTGTTCGGCCGGCAACTTCGCTTCGACCTGCGCGAGGGCTTCCCGCTCCTCACCACCAAGCGCGTGTGGCTGCGGGGCGTGACCGAGGAACTGCTGTGGTTTCTGCGGGGCGAGACCAACATTCAGCCGCTCGTCCAGGCCGGCGTGTCGATCTGGACGGACTGGCCCCTGCGACGCTACCGCGAGGAGACGGGAGAGACCATCGACCAGGAACCGTTCGAGGCGCGGATTGCCGAGGACGACGCCTTCGCCGAGCAATGGGGCGACCTGGGACCCGTCTACGGCAAGCAGTGGCGCGACTTCGAAGGCCCGGAGCGCCGGGTGGACCAGATCGAGCACCTGATTGAAGGACTTCGAAAGCGTCCGCACTCGCGTCGCCATCTCGTGAGCGCCTGGCATCCTGCGCAGATCGAGGACGCCGCTCTCCCGCCCTGCCATTACGCGTTCCAGTGCTTCGTGGAGGGAGAGCCCGGCGACGGGCGCCTGTCCCTGATGTGGCAGCAGCGCTCCGTCGACTCGTTCCTCGGTCTGCCCTTCAACATCGCCAGCTACGCCCTCCTCACGCACATGCTGGCCCAGCAGGCCGACCTCACGCCGCACGAGCTCATTTTCAGCGGCGGCGACTGCCACATCTATACGAATCACCTCAATCAGGTCGAAGAACAGCTCTCCCGCGAGCCCCACCCGCGCCCCACCCTCCACCTCCGGGAGCGGGCGGCCATTTTCGACTACACCGCGGACGACGTGCAGGTCGAGAACTACGAGCACCATCCTGCCCTAAAAGCACCGATTGCGGTGTAAAACCGGCTCCCAAGCATCGAAGCGCTCTTTTTCCGTCTGCTTGGAGAAGAAACAGTCGTCGCGAGAGGCACCCCGCGCCGTATTTCGTTCCGACCTCCTTCCGCTGAAAAGGACACTGCCCGTTCGCCTCCGGGAGACCGAGATGTGCCCCCGTCCTCACAGACTCAGCTCTTCCCGGAAGGCCCGGGAGCGGCGGCGGGAGAGTTCGACCTCCGTGCCGTCGTCGAGCGTCGCCTTGAGCCGCCCCTTCGACCACGGCGTCACGTCGTCGACCCACGCGAGGTTGAGAATGTGCTGGCGACTGGCCCGGAAGAACTGGTCGGGGTCGAGCCGGTCCTCGAGGTAGCTCAGCGAACGATGGATGAGCGGCTCTTCGCCGTCGAAGTAGAGCCGCGTGTAGTTGCCGGCGGCCTCGAAGAGGCGCACGTCGGCCAGCCGCACGAACCAGCAGCGCTCCCCGTCCTTCACGAACACCTGATCGTCGGCCGTGAGCGTGGAGGTCGGCTCCCGATCCGCCGCTACGGCCTGCGGGGCCGCCTCGGCGGCCCGGGCCTGCACCGTCTCGAGGGCCGCCGCCAGGCGCTCCGGCTCTACGGGCTTCACGAGGTAGTCGAGCGCGTTCACCTCGAAGGCCTTGATCGCGTACTCGTCGTAGGCGGTGACGAACACGACGTGCGGCACCGCGTCGAGCCGCTCAAGCAGATCGAAGCCGTCGTCGCCCGGCATCTGCACGTCGAGGAGGAGCAGGTCCGGATCCTGCTCGCGAATGGCCGCCTCTGCCTCGTCGGCATTTGCGGCCTCGCCCACCACCTCCACCGACTCGTGGGAGGCGAGCAGGCGTCGAAGCTCGCGGCGAGCCAGGCGTTCGTCGTCGACGATGAGCGTCTGGAGAGCAGAAGTCGGGGGCATGGGCAACGTCGATTCTGCGGACACGGGGGCTGCAGACCCCACCTGGGGTCAAAAAATAGGGGTCGAACTCAGAAGGGTCCACCGTACGGACCGTCGCAGGTCCTCAGACGGACATCTCCTCGACGGCCCGGTCCGAGGCAGCCGGGGTCGGCGTGTCCCATTCCCGCTCCGGAAGCACCACCCGGGCCACGACCGTGTCCGGCGTGCCGTTTTGGATCGTCAGGGACGCCTCCTCGCCAAAGAGGAGCCGAAGTCGCTCACGCGCGTTTTCGAGTCCCACGCCCCCCTCCTCCGACGTCACCGTTCCCGGATTGGTGATCTGCAGGTGCAACGCCCCGTCGCCCACGTCGGCGTCGATCGCGATGGTACCACCCGCCTGCCGCGTCGCAATGCCGTGCTTGATGCCGTTCTCGACGAGCGTCTGCACCATCAGAAACGGCACCGGGCGGCTGAGCGCCTCGTCGCTCGCGTCAATTTCATACTGCAGTCGCTCCTCGAAGCGGACCGTTTCCAGTTCCAGATAGGTGCGCACCGTCGACAGCTCCTCCTCCAGGGGCACCGTCTTCACGTCGTCGACCTGGAGGGTCGACCGCAGGAGGCGAGCCAGACGCGTGACCATCCGCTGTGCCCGCTCCCGATCCTCGGCAATGAGGGCCCGCACGCTATTCAGGCTGTTGAAGAAGAAGTGGGGATTGAGCTGCAACTTCAGGGCCTTCAAACGTGCCGACTCGGCCTGCGCCTCGAGCTTCCACTTGTCGATTTCCGCCTGTCGATAGTTTCGGAAGTAATGGATTCCGAAGTAGATGACCGACCAGAGGAAGAAAAACAACGACATGCCGAACACGGAGCCCAGCTGTCGGCTGGTCTCAAAAAACTCCTCCGGTTCCTCCAACCCCAACGGCTCGTAAATGCCGAGTGAGCAGAACAGAAGAAACAAGCCGTGAAAGAAAACGGCCATTAACACGGAACTTCCCAGTACGCGGGGAGCAAGCTCTCGCGGCGAGTACGCCTTCCACCCCGTCCGGTGAACGTACGTCCGAAAGAGGTGCGTCATGGCAAGGCCGACGACGACCACGAGTCCCTGATTGAGAACGAGACGTAAGCTAAACCCGAACCGGAGCGTATTGAGGACGATGGTGATCGCAAAGAGGAGACCCCATCCCCCAATCTGACAGATCCAGTAGACGTGCGTGCGATTCATCGGTGTGACTCGCTTCTATCGTCGTGAAGCACACGAAGGACACCGACCGGCATCCCGTGAAAAGGTGTGTCCACCGACAAGAATAGGGCCGTGGGAGAAGAGATGGAAGGCATCTTTGACGAGCGGGATCATCGGTCGCTGAACGGGGGAACCGGGCTGTAGACCGATCTTCCTTCCACGGCTTCTGCGGAGCCGTGGAGACGACTCACCCCGTCGCCGGCTCTCCCTGTACAGCCGTTGCCACGTCCTCATCCGGCGTCTCTTCCATCCGCAGGAAGCGAACGAGCTCCGGCTGCAGGTCGTCGGCAATCCGATCCCGGTGCGTGATCTGCGTGTAAAAGATGGTGAAGTAGATCACCTTGATCGACGTAATCGTCCGTTCGAAGACCACGCCGAAGAGCTTGGCCACGTAGACGCCAATGATCAGCGGAAGGACGTTCAGCGTGAGCGGACCGCTGCCGAGGGGATTCTCCTGAAACGTAAAGGCAAAGGCTTCGGGCAGGGCCTCGCCGCCGAGATAGGTCGCTCCTCCGGCCAGCAGCACGAGAACGAGATACAGACCGCCCGTCACCTCCCCCACGATGCGCCCGATAAAATCGATCCCGAACACGCCCGCGAGCGTCTCGGGAACCTGATTGCGGAGCTCTTTCATCTTCTTCACCCCGTCCGTCAGCGTGAGTTCGTCGATGGCGATGGCCGGGAGCATGTAGTGGTTGACGAGATCCCACACTTCTTCGAGTCCATCCAGCAAGAGGTTCACGAGCCAACTCGTCCAGCTCTTGCTGTCGTCGCTCCGCTGACTCATGAGATACGCCATAACCATGTCGAGCCCGGCGAGCTTGCGCACACCCGACTTCCGCTCCTTCGCCGTCGTCTTCGCCTCGGCGTAGGAGCGGTCTCGGCCGCAGATCGTTTCGTAGACGAGCCAGCTCTGGGCCATCTCCCTGTAGTTGTAGAAGAAGTACTTGTAGAGGAACATCAGAACGGCGAGCCCAAAGGCACCGGTCGCGAACAGCCCCGCTCCCATAAAGCTCCAGACGACTCCCGCGAAAAAGGCGGTTACCGTAACGACGGCATAGACGATCATCCACGTCCACGGAGTCACGATGTCCGTGTCGCGACCGACGACCGTAACCGTGTGTTTGAGCAGATACCCGATGCGATTCAACCGATCGGAGAACGGAATCGACTCGAGGTTGCGCATAGCAAGAGACCGGTGTATTGACAGGAAATGCAACGATAAAGTGAACCCCTGTCGGCAATGATGCAAATGAAAAACGCCGCCGCCCTCCGACTCGACCAATCAGAGATTGGACCTCGGAGAGACAGCGGCGTACTTCGATAGAACTACAGAGGTGGTCGTGCTTCACTGAAGACGGTGAGCGACGTGGGACAGGAGTACGTCCATTTCTTCGATGACCTGCTTACGATCGAAAACCGGTGCACCTTCCTCTAGAGCCTCGTACCGAAACAGCACCGCGAACGCATTAAACCGGAGCAGGCTGTCGAATTCCTCCACCTCGCCTCCGTCCTCTCGAAGCAGCGTGAGCAACTCACTGAGATCGTGGGTAAGTGGGTAGGTGATTCCACGATGAGCGCACCACGCCTTGAGCGCTTTCTCGACGGCCTGTTGTGCGTGAAAGCCAAAAATTTCGTCCGCAAATACCTCTGGATTCCTCATACCTCTCAGGGCACGGGCATCTTTTCGGCCATATCCAGAAGGGCACGAGCATGCTCTCGGTCATTACCGCTCATAAAGCACCTCCCCCTCCCGAAGGGCGCGGGCAATCACGTGGTTTGACGTGTGCCTCCACTTCTCTACGTCGTCGCGACTGTACACGAGCAAATCTTTTGGCCCCCGAACGTCGGACAGTGCCCGCCAGAGTTGCGTCATCATCTCCATCCGGTCCCGTCCATGTTGAAACGGCTCCTCCACAATAATAAGGAGATCGACGTCAGATGCGTCCGTGGCGTCGCCGCGGGCTTGAGATCCGAACAGCACAATCTGATCGGGCCCCACTTCGTCCACGATCGTGGCGACCATGCGCCGAAGGCGGTCGGGGAGGGTATGATCGAGAGTGCGGGCCATGGGCATCTCCGGATTGATTCAGGAAATCGCACTCGACGCCCGGTGTAGGGGTTCCCCATCCACTTATCTGCTCTCTTGAAGGTGAAAGCGTCTCCGAAGAGGGGAAAATCCATATTGTCGACTCTTCGGAGCTACGGAGACACGTTTGGAGTCCTTAAGAAAAGATAGACTTCATTCACAAACGCCGCCTCCTCCCAAACTCAGTCGGGAGACGACGGCGTTCGAATGAGAAGACTCCAAATTCCACACTCCAAACTCCACACTCGAACCTACGCCTCGAACGTAAGGCCTTCCCCCTCCTCACTGAGCTCGATACGTACGTGATCCCCGTCGTCGATCTCTCCTTCGAGCAGGGCCTCGGAGAGCCCGTTCGACACGTGCCGCTGCATCATGCGCTTGAGCGGCCGGGCGCCGAAGGCCGGGTCGTAGCCGCGGTCGGCGAGCCAGTCCTTCGCGTCGTCCGAGAGCTCGAGCGTGAGGCCGTGGTTCTTCTCCGCGATCCGCTGGATGCGGCGGAGCTGAATGTCGACGATCTCGCGGATGTGCTCGCGGCTGAGCGAGCGGAACATCACGATGTCGTCGATCCGGTTCAGGAACTCCGGCTTCAACCGCTTGCGCAGCATCTTCAGGACCTCTTCCTCCAGCGTCTGCTGCTCCGTCTCGGACAGGTGCCCCTCGACCTCGTCCATCTTCTCCGAGATGACGTCGGAGCCCATGTTCGAGGTCATAATGATGATCGTGTTCGTGAAGTCAACCGTGCGGCCCTGGTTGTCGGTGAGCCGCCCGTCGTCGAGCACCTGCAGGAGCACGTTGAAGATCTCGGGGTGCGCCTTCTCGATCTCGTCGAGCAGCACCACGGAGTACGGCTTCCGGCGCACGGCCTCCGTAAGCTGGCCGCCCTCTTCGTAGCCCACGTAGCCCGGGGCCGCGCCGATGAGGCGACTGGCCGTGTGCCGCTCCTGGTACTCGCTCATGTCGATGCGGACCATCGCGTTCTCGTCGTCGAACAGGAACTCGGCCAGGCTCTTGGCGAGCTCCGTCTTGCCGACGCCGGTGGTACCCAGAAAGATGAACGAGCCGATCGGCTGGTCGCCCTCCTGCATGCCGGTGCGGCCCCGGCGCACGGCGTCGGAGACGACCTGAATGGCCTCGTCCTGCCCCACGACGCGCTCGGCGAGCTCGTCCTCCATGCGCAGCAGCTTCTCGCGCTCACTCTCCAGCATCTTCGAGACCGGAATGCCGGTCCAGTTCGACACGATCTCGGCGATGTCCTCGCCGTCGACCTCTTCTTTCAGGAGCGCGCCGTCTTCCTGAATCTCTTCGAGCTTGGCGTTGGCCTCTTCGGCCTCCTCTCTCAGATCCGGAATTTCGCCGTAGCGGATCTCGGCCACCTGATCGTACTTGCCCTCGCGCTCCAGATTCTCGGCTTCAACGCGCAGCTCGTCGATCGTCTCCTTCGCCGAACGAACAGTCTGGATGAGGTCCTTCTCTTCCTTCCAGCGCGTCTTGAGCTGGTCGCGCTCGTCCTCGAGATCGGCAATTTGCTTGTCAATCTCCTCGAGCTTGTCGGCCTGCTCGCCTTCATCCCGCTTTACGGCCTCGCGCTCAATTTCGAGCTGCCGAATCTCGCGCTCCAGCTGGTCGAGCTCGGCGGGCATCGAGTCGATCTCCATGCGCAGTCGGGCGGCGGACTCGTCGATCAGGTCGATGGCCTTGTCCGGCAGCTGGCGATCGGTGATGTAGCGCTCGCTGAGGTCGGCGGCGCTGATGAGGGCACTGTCGTTGATGCGCACGCCGTGGTGCACCTCGTAGCGCTCCTTGAGGCCGCGCA
>CAZCUZ010000026.1:0-30542 GCA_964502085.1 uncultured Salinivenus sp.
GCGAGATTCAGTTGAAGGAGACGGTGGCGATCGGCTTCTCGTTTACGTTGATCTAGAAGACGAGCGCGATCGATTGCGCGGTGGGGCAACGGTTTGGGGCCCTGTCGTTTGAGAGCACGGTACGAGGTCGGGGCACCGGCGCGGATGTAGTGGGCACGACGGGCCTCGGAGGGGGAGTGGGGAGACGGAAGCAGTGCCTTCGTGGTGTGAACTGATGGTGCGATGCGTCGAGTCTGTGCGGCATACGGTCTGCTCGGCCTGGCCCTTTGGCCGATTCCGCTGCTGAACGTGCTCCAGGTGGAAGCGGCCGCCGTCGTGGCGTTCGTGGCTTTCTTTGCAGCCGGATGGGCGGCGACACGGACCTTTCAGACCGGGGACGCATCGGTGTGGGCGGTCCTGGGACGGCAGGAGGGGGCGCTCGTCATTCCGCTGGGCATGCTCACCGTGGCCCAGCTCTGGGCGCCGAATTGCACGTTCGGGCAGGGGCTCCTCTTTTACGTCCTGTTTCCGGGGATTACGGTCGTCTTTGCCGTGACCCTTGCCTATGCACTCACGGGGACGAACGTGCGTCGGCCCGAACTCGTGCTGGTGGGGGTCGGTGTGGGGGTGAGCCTCCTGGGGCCCCTCTACGATTTGGGCTTTCACCCCCAGTTCTACACCTACAATCACGTGTTCGGGGGCGTGCTGGGCCCCATCTACGATGAGCAGTTGGCCGTTCGGACGGGGTTGTTCGTGCACCGGGGCCTGACGGTGCTCTGGGCCGGGGCGCTCGTGTCAGTCGGCCGCTGGCTTCGTGGGAAGGATGGAGGCTGGATGGGACTGGTCTTCCTCGCTGGGATCGCAGGGGTGTACGGATGGTCTGTCCCGCTCGGTCTCAACACCTCGGCGGACCACATTCAGGAGACCCTCGGCGGGCACGTGCAGACGGAGCACTTCGACGTGTACTACGATCCGGATCGGCTGGATCGTCGCGCCGTGGAGGCCGTCGCCGACGACCACGAGGCCGCCTACGCCCAGATCCGTCGCCGCCTCGACCTCGATTCGGCGGGTTCGGAACGCATTCAGAGCTTTCTCTACCCGACCCCGGACGTGAAGGCTCATCTCACGGGTGCCCGCTACACGAGCGTAGCGCCGGTCTGGCTCGACGATCCCCAGATCCACCTGCTGTCCGATCGGGTCGAGAGCAGCCTCGGCCACGAGGTGGCCCACGTGCTGAGTCGGCCGTACGGGCTGCCCGTTCTTGGAGCGTCCTGGTCGCCGGGGCTGGTGGAAGGATGGGCGGTGGCATTGGAGCCGCCGTCGCTCGACCCGTCCCCGGACGCCCTCGTGCGCGTGGCTGCGAGTGCGGACACGGCGTCGACCGTCTCGCTGAAAGCGCAGGCCCTGGCCGACCGGCTCACGCCCTGGGGCTTCTGGACGGGGCGAGGCGCCGTTTCGTACGCGACGATGGGCTCGTTCGTCGGCTATCTGCTGGAGCAGTACGGGCCCGACCGCCTCAAGGAGGTGTATGCCTGGGGCAATTTTGAGGAAGTGTACGGACGCCCGCTCTCTGTGCTGGTTCGGGAATGGAGCGACGACGTGCACGGCGCCCCCGTCGTGTCCCGGGCCGCCCACGCGGCCGTGACGCAGCGGTTTACGCGTCCCTCCCTGTTTGAAACTGAGTGTCCGCACTACGTCCCGCCGTCCCGTCGCCACCTGCAAGCGGCCGCTCGCGCCCAGCGGCGGGGCGACACGACGCAGGTCCGGCACCACCTGAAGCAGTCCCTGGCGGCAGCGCCCCAGTCCATAGCGGCACATGGGGCCCTGGCCCAGCTGCGCCTGGCCGAAGGGCGCGCGGTGGCCGTTCGTCGACAACTCGACACCCTCGCCTCTTCCCGGCAGACCCCAGCCCTTCGGCGGCTTCAGGCCGACGCACACGCGCTGACGGGGGACACAGCCGCGGCGCATCGACACTATCGGGAGGCGCTCCGTCGCCTGCCCCCTCAGGCTCACGACGCCCGGGCCCGCCTCCTGCTCCGAACGGCCGTAACAGACCGGCCGGCTGTCGTGAAGATCCTCGTGTCGGGGGACTCGGCGCACGTGCAGGCCGACTCGCTGGCCAGGCGGACCGGATCGGCGACCCCGGCGGTGCAGGCGTGGCAGGCCCTGCGCTACGGAGAGGCCCACCGCTACGCTCGGGCCGACGCAGTCTGGCAGCAGGTGTCGTCCCCGCCGTCGTTCCGCTGGCCGCGGGGCTGGCGGCAGGCGTATGCGCTGCAGGAGCAGATGTGGCGGGGCACGACCGCCTACCGGGCCGGTCGGCCGGCGGCTGCAGAGTCGACCCTCACGGCGGCCGCCCGGCGGGCCGCGGCGCACGGGGCCGAGTCGTGGGCCGAAACGATGGAGGCGTGGGCCGAGCGGGCAAAACGGGCCCGATCCTCTGACGAGCGGGCGGCACTCCGCTGAACTAGACTCTGCGTGTCCGGTTCACACAGGCGCTCCTCGATTTCTTTTCCGGCTCCCTTCTGCGCGGCATGCGCCCCTTCTGTTCCTGGCTGTCCCTTTTTGCCGCGGCAACGGTCCTCGTCGTCGGGGGAGGGGGGTGCGCCTCGTTCCAGAATGCCGATCGGTCGGCGGACGAGGACAGTTCTGCGGTACGATCGGACACTCGGTCCATGGGTCTTTCTCTTGCGCCCCAATCGGAGACGGTTCGGACCGTGCAGCTCTACCAGGGATCCGACGAGCACAGCTTTCCGATCATGGGGCTTCGCTCCTCGGAGGCGCTCACCCTCGAATTTGACCTGATGGCGCAGCAGGGCCGCCCGTTGAGCATCTACTTCGAGCACGCGAACCGCGAGTGGAGGCGCGACCTCTCCCCGAGTCAGATTTTCGAGTCGTACCACAACGACCAGCTCGTCGACTACCAGACGTCGAAGGGGACGGAGGTGTCCTACGTCCATTATCAGTATCAATTTCCGAACGACGACATTCGGTTTCGGATCAGCGGCAACTACGTGCTGCGGGTCACCGAGCGGGGGCGACGGGACTCCGTGCTGTTTGAACGGCCGTTTTTTGTGAGTGACGAGGCCGGTCACCTCGAGATGGGCGGGGAGACGATTCCGATTCCCGGACAGCGACAGCGGAGCCTCCGGCCCGTCGCCCAGTACGAGCCCCCGTCGGACCTGCGGGGAGACCCGTTCGGATACGCCGTCTGCTTCGTTCGCAACGGGCGCCTGCCGGACACGCGGTGTCGGGATCGTCCCCTCCTCGGGCAACAGCCGCGGCTGGAGTTTGAGCTGGAACGGGATCGGGCCTTCGCCCCGACGACGGCCGACTACACCGTGGATCTCGGAAATCTCCGCTCGTCCCGGGGCATCGAGCGCATGGACTGGACCGTCTCCCCGTTTCACGTGCTCCTCGACCCCGACTACGCACAGTTTTCGGGGCAGGACCTCACCACCGCGCTTCACGGCCAAATCGTCGTTCGCGAATCGGTGTCTGGCCGAGCCGATCCGGCGCTGACGGCCGAGTACGTGGAGACGACGTTTGCCTTCGTGCCGCCGGGCGATCGGCCCCTTCAGGGGGGTGTGGTGGTAGGGGGGAGTTTCTCCAACATGGATCCGGAGCAGGGCACCCGCATGCGGTGGGTCGAAGGTCGTCAGCGATACGAAGGAGAGGTCCTCCTCAAGCAGGGGCGCTACCAGTATTTTTATGACGGATCAGACCCGCGACTGACTCGAGTCATCCGCCGCTCTCAGTCTCGCCGTCGGAATACCTACACCACGTTCGTGTACTACGAAGACCCGAGCCGAAACACGGATCGGCTTCTGCGGGTCGAGAGTTTCGAGCAGCAATAAAAAAACTGCCTCCCCCGGTCGGGGAGAGGCAGTTTTGGGAGAGGAGCCCCCGATTCACTACCCGATGACGACGACGTCCTGGGCGTTTGGCCCTTTGTCGGTGTGGCCGACGGAGAATTCCACCCGATCGTTTTCGTCGAGACTTTTGAAGCCGTCGGTGTCAATTTCGCTGTAGTGGACGAACAGGTCTTCGCCCCCCTCTTCCGGGACGATGAAGCCGTACCCCTTTTCGTTGCTGAACCACTTGACGGTTCCGGTCTGTCGCTCTGCCATGGTGCTGCGAGGTGTTTCGAGATAAAAAGCACGTACAAAGCGGCAGAGCATCGAGATCCCTCGCTCTGCGTCCTCAGAGACGCCTGTCGAAAGATGAGATGAACTGCCACCAATTTTGATTATACGATACTGAAAGGTTTAATGTCAATTCTCCGCTTCCACGGTCTGCGGCCGTCGCAGTAGACGCCGAGAACCGATTCCGATGAGCGCAGTAACGGATCGGACAATCGCATCGTGGGAACGACTGACAGGGAATGCTCTTGTTCGGGGCAAACCACCCGTAAGCCGACGCTCCCACAGCGCCCCGACTGAAAGGAGGAAGTAGGTTTGGGCTGCGCCCCGACGGCCGTTGCGGGTGTGCGGTTTCTCTCATCGCTTGCACGAGTGCCATGCCCTTTTCTCTCACCAGTCTCGTCGACGATCACGCGCACTTTCGGACGCACGGCGGCGTTCGGGGCGACCTCGAGGCTGCCTGTGCCCGGCATCCGGACGTTGCGTCGTTCCGGGAGATCGGCCCCAGCGAAGAAGGGGCGATGCTGTACGGCGTTCGGCTGGGAACGGGCGACCACGTCGTGAGCCTCATTGCGGGCAACCACGCCGACGAGCCGGTCGGGCCGGAGACCCTCCGGTCGTTCGTCCTCAATGCGCTGGAGCAGCGGAACGAGATGGAGCCCTGGCTCCGGCGCTATCGGTTCGTCGTGGTGCCGCACACCAACCCCGACGGGGAGGCTCGCAATCGGGAGTGGATCGAGCGATGGCCGGACCTCGAGGCCTACCTTCGCCACGCCGTGCGCGAGAGGCCGGGTCGCGACCTCGAATACGGCTATCCGGGCATGCGGCCCGAGAACGAGCACGTGTCGGCTTTTCTCCGGGAGCACGGGCCATTTGTCCTGCACGCGAGCCTGCACGGCATGTCGGCCGGGGAGGGGGCAATGCTCCTCATCAACCGGCCCTGGACCTTTCGCACGCAGCGGCTGCGGGACGCCTTCCGGCGGGCGGTACGCGCACGGGAGCTGCGGATGCACGACCACAATCGGAAGGGGGAGAAGGGCTTCTTTTGGATCGAGCCCGGATACCAGACCACTCCTCGGGGCGACGCCATGCGGACCTATTTTCAGGCCCAGAACGATCCGGCCACCGCCCAGAAGTTCCACGATAGCTCCATGGAGTTCGTGATGTCGCTGGGCGGCGATCCGCTCGCGATGGTGACGGAGCTTCCCCTCTTTCTCGTCGAAAACGAGAATCCCACGCCCGGTCGTCCCGACCAGTACCTGAAACTCCGCGACCGACTGCCCGAGGTCAGAGCGCGGCTCGAGCGGGAGAAGCGGGTCGACGATCTGCTTGCCCCATTCACCCTTCGCCCCGTTCCCCTCGACACGGCCATGCGCCTACAGCTTCGGGCGATTGAACTGGGACTACAGACCGTCGCGCCCTTCGAGTAGGCCGCCCGCTTTGGGTTAGAAGTGGACCCGCAGATAGGCTGCGCCCTCTGTGTTTAGCGTCGAGTTGGATACATCCGACGTTCCATCCGTGTAGGAGAATCCGGAGCCCGGATCGACGGACACGACGGTGTCGTCATTCACATTCTGTTGGGTGTAGATCAGACGAGCTTCGACCCCCAGGGAGAGGTGGTCGCTCACGTAGTATTCCCCACCGACCGCGGGACCGACCGAGAAGTCTACAGACGTCCCGTCGGCAGAAAAGTCGTCGGGCTGGACGTTCTCCGGGGACTCCCAGGTCGCGCCGTCCTCTCTGGTTACTTCGTAGTCAATTGAGGATCGGTGCACCCCCACTCGGACGCCGGCCTGAAACCGGAAATCGTCGGTTCGTGGGGCATAAAAGACCCCGGTTCCGAGTAGGAGTCTCGACGTGGTAGCAGTCTGAAACGCGTCGGATCGGTTAGAATGGGCGTATCCGATTTCGGGCTCGATGCGAACAGAGGAGAAGGTGATGGGAACGGAAAAGGTCATGGGGGAGGCGCTCGCCGTTTCTGCGTTTGAATTAACGAGGCCTTGTGTGGCAGAGAAGCCGAGCCCCACGGTCGTTCCTTGCTGGGACTGAGCGTGGAGAGGACAGGCGAGGAGAGCGAAGAGAAACGAAATCGCAACGCCGAGATGAACGGAACGCATGGCTTAAGGGTCGTTGTGAAAGGAGGAAACCTGAGGTTGTGATCTATATTTCTGACCACAAGGTAAAATAGTTCCTCGGATGATTTTGGTGTCTATGCGTTCAGTACAGAGCCTCGAACCAAACTACACGACCAAAATTCGAGTGGGCAGTCGTCCACAACAATCGCGATAAGACTGGTCATTCTGAAGGAGCTAGGCAAGAGGAACGCCCACGTTCCAGGAGCGCACACGCTTCGAGAGTGTTACGACTGAAGTGCTGGGAACGAACGTGATCGAATGCCCCTGGGGTGAATCTCCTCCAAGGATGCGGAATCTACAGAAAAAGGGCGTCCTTCCGAATCTCATTTCCGCTACCTTCACAGAGATCCTTCGACTTCGCTTCGCTCTGACCAAGGAGATCGCAGATCTCCAGGGAGGAAGTATCCCGACGACTGTCGTGGATGCGCTCCGCTCAGGATGACTTGCATTCCAGAATTTTTGTCGTGTAGCAACGCCTCGAACTCCCACGGTCAAAAAAAGAAAGGGCCTCAGTGAGCGGTCGTGTGCACCGTCACTGAGACCCTTTGTACTGCTATCCGGGTAGAGAAGCTATTCTACCTGAATTTCAGCACTTTCCTGTTCAGCGTGACCCTCAACAGGGCAGTAGGCGGTGTAAGAACCCGATTTGAGGGGGGCGGTAAATGAACGTTCTTGACCCGCTCCCAGTCGTTCCTCGAGCTGAGCCTCGCCCGGACCGGAGAGAGCAAACCCATGGGCCTGCTGGCCCTGATTCTTCACGACAAAGGTGACCTCTCCGCTTGCAACCGTTGACGGTACGTCCAGGCCGTCGTCATTGAGAACGACCTCGACAGTGTCCGCCTGAGGAGAGGTCTCCACGGTAGAGGGGACGGCACTGGACGAGGGGGTTCCGAGTGCGGCCGTTCCGGTGACCGCGAAAAGCGCGAACGCCGCACTGAGCGCAATTAGACTGAAAGACCGCTTCTGCATCAGGATGTTCATAGTAAACTTGGATTAGTGAGAAAATACACGGGCAACACGTCGCCTGAGACTCACCCCGCTCGCATGCTTCGACAGCGGGACTCAGCGAGTACTGCACCCCACCATACTTTGCGGACGGGGTTTTGTCCTGAGGATGGCTTGAGGTTTTTCCGAGAACCACCTGATGATTCCGTGAGAGGCCTTTAATCGGGAGAAAGGCCGGTTCTCAGAAGGAAATGAGTGCTAAAAGATTTCTTTTACCTTATTTTACATCATTCCTTCGTTGCGTTGGTTCAGAAATTCGTTCCCTGATCGTTCCTGGCTCGTCCAGTGCGCACTGACCGTCTTCTTTAATGTCCGACCGTTCCGATTTGAGAGAGCAGTTTCCCGACGGCTTTTGGGTCGGGGAATGGTACGTTGAGCCCATGCTGAACCGGGTTCAGCGAGACGAACAGGAGGTTCAACTCGAGCCGAAGGTCATGGAGGTCCTGTTGTGTTTGGCCGCTCGGCCGGGCAAAACGATTACGAAAGACACGTTCAAGGAGCGTGTCTGGGCGGGAACGGTCGTTACGGACGACGTGCTTTCGAGGTGTATTTCGGAGCTCCGGAAGGCGTTTGAAGACGACGCCGTCGATCCGGAGTACATCGAGACCATTCGAAAAACGGGGTACCGTCTTCTCGTCTCTGTTCGTTTCGAGGACGACTCGTCTCCCGGTGAGACCGCCGGGTCCTCGGCCGCCTCCTCTCCCAATGGAGATGCGTCACCAACTGCGTGGGAGCGGTGGAAGGGACGCATCCCTCTCGGGCTGGAGGGGATGTTCGGAGAAGAGGTGGGCCTCCGTGAGGCGCGGGTGTTCGTGCTTCTCGCTCTCATGGGACTGTTACTAGTAGCGGGCGTCTACTGGTATTGGAGCGGCGTGGGATCGTCTCCGGAAAATGCTCCCACGCCGGTCGTTCCCTTTACGTCCTTTCGGGGAGAAGAGACGGCCCCGGCCCTCTCGTCGGACGGCCAGCAGGTCGCCTTCGTCTGGTCTCGTCCCGACAGCCTCTCCCAGAACGTGTATCTGTTGCAGGAGGGAGCCGACCGTCCTCTCCCGTTGAGTTCCGACTCGACAATCGACCGGAGCCCGACGTGGTCGCCCGACGATCGATTCATTGCGTACGTCCGACGAGTGGGAGGAGAGCACCAAGTTGCCGTCGTCCCCTCGATTGGCGGGCAGAGCCAACCGCTGCTTCGTCTTCCGGATCGGCGGATTCACAGCGTCGCGTGGGCGCCGGACACGTCGCGTCGAACGTTTGCCGTCTCGGTACAGCGTCGGGCGCACCGAGCGTTTGCGCTGTACCGGTTCGTTCCGGAGGCCGATTCCGTGGGGGCGCTGACCGCTCCCCCGCTCTGGTCGACGGGCGATCGACAACCGGTCTTCTCGCCGGAGGGATCACGAATCGCCTTCATTCGGGGAGAGACGCCCGGCGTAGACAACCTCTACGTGGTGCCCGCAACGGGAGGAGATCCCACCCAGGTGACCACCGATAGCACGACCATCGCTGGGGTTGCGTGGGCGGCCGACGGGGAGGACCTTCTTTATTCGGCCCGGCGCAACGGCGTATCCGGCATTTGGCGGGTCCCGGTCGAGGGGGGAGAGGTCACCCTCGTTCGATCCGTGGACGAGGCCGGTCGGTTGGCCCACGTGGTCCCTTCCTCTGGGTCGCGTCGACTGGTGTACGCCAAAACGTCGATCCAGTATGACCTGTGGACGTTGCGCCGACCCACTCAATATGCGGAGCTCGAGGCTCGTTCGCTGATTGCGTCGACGCGAGCGGACGTCCGTCCGAATATTGCGCCCGGTGGAGATCGGCTCGCGTTTGTGTCGCGGCGGTCCGGGGATTCCCAGGTCTGGACGGCCCAGAACGACGGCTCTGAACGGTCCCAGGTGACGTCCCTCGATGGGCCTGTGGTTCAGTCGGTAGAGTGGGCGCCGGATGGGGAGAGGATCTGTTTTGCGGCCCGAGGGAAGGGAGGATCCGATCTGTACGCGGTATCGGCGTCGGGGGGCGGAAGGGTTCGATTAACCCGTTCGGCGGCTGCGGATCGTTTGCCGCGGTGGTCGCCGGACGGCCGTTGGATTTACTTTGCCTCGAACCGCTCGGGACAATGGGAAATCTGGCGAACGCTTGCGGCACCGGATTCGGGGAGAACCGAGCAGGTTACAAAGGGGGGCGCAGTGGCTGCTCAACAAGCCCCGGACGACTCGACGCTCTACCTCGTTCGATCCGACACCCTCGGGATTTGGGCCGCCCCGTTTGACAGCACAGCACTTCCCCTCGATTTTTCCGCGTCGTCGGATTCGTCAACCGGGGCCGTCGAGGGCCCCGAGGATTCGTTGAAACTGGACGGAGGGGGGGCGGGTGGGGAAGAGGAGGGACCGTCTCCTCCGCTTCGACAGGTGGTCGAGCAATTTGCCCCGAGGGACAAGCACAACTGGTGGGTGGATGAGAACGGAATCCACTTTCTTTCCCGTCGCCCCAATCAAGTGGTCCTCGCATATCATGATTTTGCCTCTGAGCGCATCCTTCCGCTGTATGAGTTCCGGGACTGGGGACGAAACCGCAGCTTTGCCGTAAGCCCCGACGGGCAATGGTTTGCGTACACGCACGTTCCTCGGCGCGAAAGTGACATTATGCTGATAGAAGAAGGGCCGTAGGGGGCGCGGAGACAGCGTGGAGGTGCCCGGGGAGGTTCAAAAACGGAGAGACGAGTCCGGCACGGCCTCTACGGGTGCAGAGACGCTTGTCTGCCGGGCGACAGGATCGAGACGGGAAGAAAGCCCGTTTCCTCAGAGAGGCATCCGAGCGATGCCCCTGCCTTTTCCATCGATCTCACATTTGTCCATGACGTCTTTTGAGGATGCGCTCATCGATCGTCTCGGTCTCACTGCGATCGACCGGCAAGTGTCCGGTTGGATGTACCGAAACGGGCAGTTCGTGCTGCGGATGGGATTGGGGGTGGTGTTCGTCTGGTTTGGGCTGTTGAAGCCGCTTGGCATCAGCCCGGCGGCGGACCTGGTGCGGCAGACGGTCTACTTCGTTCCCCCGGACCTCTTTCTCCCCGTTCTGGGCTGGTGGGAGGTTATGATCGGAGTGGGGCTGCTGTATCGACCGCTCAACCGCACGGCGATTTTTCTGCTTTTCCTTCAGATGCCGGGCACGCTTTTGCCCCTCGTGCTCCTTCCGGAGGTCTGCTTTACGCAGGTGCCGTGGGGACTTACGCTGGAAGGGCAGTACATCATCAAAAATGCGGTCCTCATTGGGGCCGCCCTGGTCGTGGGCGGAACCGTTCGAGAACCGGAGGAGACCCGGAAACGACCGTAACGAGGTTCGGGGTGGACGAGAGCGGCGGCGGACGGCCATGTCGGGGCGTCATTTCTCAATAAACGCACGTCCGTACCATGTCACCCTCGCTCTCGCGATACGATTCAAAATCAAAACAGACTCTAAGCTTCCTGTTCTGATGGGGTGGGAAGATCCGGGAGCTCGCGGAGGATCGTTTGCACGATCTCCTCCGGCGAGGCGTCAATGTCGACGATGAGGGCCTCGTCGGCATCCGGTGCTTCCAGTGTCTCGAACTGATTGTCTAGGAGCTCGGCGTCGAAGAAGTGCTCGGGGCGGGCCTCCAAGCGGCGGCGGATGAGGTCGTAGGGGCCTCGGAGGTGGACCAGGGCCGCCCCGTCGTTGCCGTCGAGCAGAACGTCGCGATAGGCGGCTTTGAGGGCCGAGCAGGCAACCACGGCGGGGGCATCGTCGGCGAGGCGGTCTCCGATAAAGTCGCGGATGGATCGGAGCCACGGCCATCGGTCCTCGTCGGTCAGCGGCTCGCCGCGACTCATCTTCTCAACGTTTGCTTCGGGGTGGAAGGCGTCGCCGTCCGCAAACGTCCAGTCCAGCCGATCGGCCAGACGCTCTCCGATCGTCGTCTTGCCGGATCCGGAGACCCCCATCAGAATGACGACCATACGATTTCCTTTGCCATTCGCAATTCGACATTCGCACATCCAGAACCCCCAATCGCTACACGTCCCACGTCAGAATGTCCTGCTCGGACTTGTCGGCGTCCTCCCACTCGTCGGCGTTTTCGAGCGGGCCGGACGTTTCCGTGATGTTGTAGCCCATCTCCCGCCACTGGTTGGCCAGGTACTCGTTCCACTGAATGTAGTGCTCGTACTCTTCGGGGAGCTGGTCGTCCGGATAGATGGCCTCGACGGGGCAGACGGGGACGCAGGCGTTGCAGTCGATGCACTCGTCGGGCTGGATGGCGAGGAAGTTCGGGCCCTCGTAGAAGCAGTCGACGGGGCAGACCTCGACGCAGTCCGTGTACTTGCAGTTGATGCAGGGTTCGGTAACGACGTACGGCATGTGCGTTGGGTGGTAAGCGTTTGGCGTTGGGTGTCGGGAGGGAATGGGGAGGCAGAAAAGAGCAGTAGGGGGCGGAGCGGGGCTCAGTGGTTTTGACTGCCGGTGGGGGCGAGGCCGATTGGGGAGGCCGCGAGCGGTTGGTTCGCGTAACGCTATAGATCCGGTGGAATCTTCGGTTCCTGCATTTGGGGGGCGTAATCGGGACTTCACCCGGGGGAGGCGGGGCGCCGCAGGGGGTGGGAGAGTGGGGCGACAGGCGCGCCGATCATTGTTTATCCGGACCGGCAACCGGTTGCACATTGGTGTTTGAGTGCTTGTCCGGACGATTTATTGACGACACGTATGCTCTATCGGCCAAATTTTGCCGCCGATTGATTCGTGCACAAAAATTTAGTTGCCGGTTTAAAAGGGAAGTGTAAGGATGGGGGTGTGCGCAACAGCCTGCTGGCAGTGTCAGGGGTCGTTGCTGCCGGTGGAGGAGCGGGAGCGGTCCTGATCGAAGAGGTCGGTCCCCGAGCCGGGCGAGGGACGGTCGAAGTGGTCGTAGGCCCGCTGGAGGGCGACGCGACCCCGCGGCGTGCGTTCCATGAAGCCTTCCTGGATGAGGAAGGGTTCGTAGACCTCTTCGATGGTGCCGGCTTCTTCGCCGACCGAGACGGCCAGGTTTTTGAGGCCCGTGGGGCCGCCGTCGAAATTGTCTATGAGCGTCAGGAGAATGCGCGTATCCATGTCGTCGAGCCCGGCCTCGTCGACGTCGAGGGCATTGAGGGCCCGGTCCGCAATTTCTTTTGTGATGCGTCCGTCCCCTTCGACCTCGGCGAAGTCGCGGGTCCGGCGCAGGAGCCGGTTCGCCACGCGGGGTGTGCCCCGGCTCCGGCGGGCAATCTCGAAGGCACCCTCGTCGGTCGACGTCACGTCCAGGATGCGGGCGGAGCGCTGCGTAATGGCCTGCAGCAGCTCGGCAGAGTAGTAGTCGTACCGAAAGTCGATCCCGAAGCGGGCTCGGAGGGGGGCGGTGAGAAGGCCCTTTCGCGTCGTGGCCCCCACCATCGTGAAGGGAGGGAGGTCAATTTGAACCGTGCGGGCGTTGGGCCCCTGGTCGATCACGATGTCGATGCGATAATCCTCCATCGCAGAGTAGAGATACTCCTCGACGACGGGGCTCAGGCGGTGGATTTCGTCGATGAACAGCAGGTCGCCTTCCTCCAGGTTCGTGAGGACCCCGGCGATGTCGGCGGGTTTTTCGAGGACGGGGCCGCTGGAGGTGCGGATGCGGGCCTCCATCTCGTTGGCGATGATGTGGGCAAGCGTGGTTTTGCCGAGGCCTGGAGGGCCCGAGAGCAGCACGTGGTCGAGCGTTTCGCCGCGCTGGAGGGCGGCCGTCATAAACACGTTCAGGTTCTCCTTGATCTTTTCCTGCCCGATAAACTCGTCGAGCGACTGCGGCCGCAGTCGCTTTTCGACGTCGGTCTCGGAGCGGTCGGCGTGGGGGGTGAGGGCGTCGGAACGGGCGTCGCTCATGAGGAGGGAGAGGAAGACGACGAGTGGGGGGAAGAGAAACGAGCAGACGGTCGTAGTGCTGCGTCAAGTGTCATTTTACGGGTCCAAGTGAACTCAAAATCCCGAGAACCAGCACGTCGGGATGCCTACGTCGAGACACGAGCGCAGCGACTGATGCAGGAAATCTCCCTCGTGACGCCGCCGCGCTTCAAGGAGGCTTCTCGACTGAAAATCTGAGATTTCCTTGCTCGACGCGACCTGCCCTGCGGATGTTGAGTTTGCGTCCACACCTCACGATTGAGACGTGACAGACCAGTAGGTTCAAGCAGGGAATCGGGGTAGGGTTTCATGTGTGGGGACTGTGTGAGGCGGTCCGTTTCGGTCTGTGACGGCACGGGGAGGCGTCAGGGTCCCCACACAAAAACTTCCCACGGGAGCGACCGTACAGTATGTCCTTTCGGAATGAAGTTTGCCGCAACCATTCAGTTTCTCGGACGTTCGCGTCTTTCCCGATCACGTCCGGACGGCGGTGACGGACTCGCCCCTCTGTCGTTCTTCTGCAGTACGACCCTTGCTCCGACTCTATGCTTGAGCTCAAACAAGAACAGGAACTCCAGCAGAAACTCTCGCCGCAGCAGATTCAGTACATCAAGCTGCTGCAGTTGAACACGCTGGATCTCGATCAGCGGATCAAGGACGAGCTGGAGGAAAACCCCCTGCTCGAGGAGGGCCTCGACGAGGAAGAGCAGCGGGAGGAAGAGGAGCTCGATGCCACGGCCGAGGAGATGGAGAACGAGCTCGAGACGGAAGACGAAGACGAGGAGGAGTTTGACGTCGAGGACCTCCTCAACAATACCGACGACATGTACGGGTACAACGATCCCGGCTACAGCGGGGACGAGGAGGACCGGGATCGGGCCATGCCGGCCGACCAAACGCTGGCCGAGCAGCTTCAGGACCAGATCTCCTTTCTGAATCTGGACGAGACCGATGAGCTGATTGCCGATCAGATTATCGGCTCGATCGACGAAGACGGTTATCTGCGGCGGGACGTCGACTCCATCATCGACGACATTTTGTTCAATCAGGGCGTCGAGGTCTCGGAGGAGGACGTCGAGGAGGTGCTCACGCAGGTTCAATCGTTGGATCCGGCGGGCATTGCTGCCCGGGACCTTCAGGAGTGCCTCCTGCTGCAGCTCTACCGGATGTCGGAGGACGTGGAGGGGCGTATGATTGCCATTGAGATGCTGGAGGACGAGTACGAGGCCTTCACAATGAAGCACTTCGACAAGCTGAAAAAGCGGCTCGACGTCGACGACAAGGCGCTGAAGTCGGCGTTCGACCTCATTCGTCACCGCCTCGATCCCAAGCCGGGGGAAGGGGACTTTTCGGAAGAGACCAACTACATTACCCCGGATTTCACGGTCCGGTACGTCGACGGCGAATTCGTCATCACCCTCAACGGTCGGAATGCTCCGGACCTGCACATCTCGCGGCACTACCGGAAGATGCTCGAGAAGCTGAAGGCCGAGAAGGAGTCCGACGACGGGGGAGACATCGACGAAGAGACGCGCCAGTTTTTAAAGGCCAAATTCGACTCTGCCCGCTGGTTCATCAATTCCATCAATCAGCGCCGGCACACCATGTCGCTCATCATGGACGCCATCGTGCAGCTGCAGGAAGACTTTTTTCGGTACGGCGAGGGTCACCTGAAGCCGATGATTCTAAAGGACGTGGCGGAGATCATTGACATGGACATCTCCACCGTGAGCCGGGTCGTCAACGGAAAGTACGTGCAGACGGAGTGGGGCGTCTACGAGCTCAAGTACTTCTTCTCCGAAGGGTTGGAGACGGTGGATGGGGAGGAGGTGTCGAACAAGGAGGTAAAGGCTGAGCTCCAGCGGATCGTGGACGAGGAGGACAAAACCGATCCGATGTCCGACCAGGAGCTGGCCGATGCCCTCGAGGAGGAGGGATTTAAAATCGCCCGGCGCACCGTTTCGAAGTACCGCAAGCACCTCGGCATTCCGGTGGCGCGGCTCCGGAAGGAAATCGTCCTCGACGACGAAGACGCAGAGTGAGGGAGGGTCCTCTAGAGCCGACCGTAGGAGACGGAGAGGGTGATTCCGGCAAACGCGCTCAGTTCTCCCTGCTGGACGAGGTCGTTCAGGGACGTGCCCACGAGGAGGCCCGGTTGCACGACGTTCCAGTTGGGCATGAGGGACAGGGCGGCGTGGTGGCGGGTCGTGCCGGGGCTTGAGAGCAGGGCCTGCCCCGCAAACGTGAGGCCTGTGAGGAATCGGTTGCCCTCTCGCCAGATCTGACCGTCGTATCGCAGTTGCCAGCTCTGGATGCGGTCCTCACTCGTGGAGGACGCCGACGGACGAGATCCGTACTCGATGCCGGTGCGGACGCGAAGGGTGGTGTATCGACCGAGTTCGAGGCGCCCGTTCAGGAGCGAGGAGAGAGTGAGTGCGTCCGGCTGAAAAGCGGCGGTTCGCCCGACGTCGGCGGCGTCTCCGATGGGCGTTGCCCGGTTGGAAGGGGCGGTCGGGACGCGAATTCCGAACTGGACGAGGACGGGAACGGTGGTGCTGCTGAGGCCCACTCCGACGAACGGATTGCCGACGGCTGTGGCCGAACGTGTGCTCGAGGCGGCCCGGTACCGGGAAATCGGCAGCTCGGCGGTCAGCTCTGCGTTGTCGCTGAGGGAGGCAGTTCCCGTGATGAACGTCGCCCCCGAACCGGGCTCGGCGTCCTCGACCGCGTCCGGAACGATGGCTTCCACGGCGAACTGATTCGGCTGGTAGGGGCGTGACCAAAGCGTCTGGGCACTGGCCGGCAGACTCACGAGACTGAACAGGAGGCCGATCAGGACAGCAGCACGCATGGAGGGAAAGGAGTCGACAGAATAGATTCGCTCCTCCTCCAATGGAAGCGGTCGGGACAGGTTCGGTCTCTCGTGGGGAGATCCCTTGGATTTTGGACGCGGGGGGCGAGCGCTGTGTGCAAGCCCAGGACGGGGGGGATTGAAACACGTTGGGAGTGAAGGGGTAGGGGGGTACCCCATTGGAAGTATTTCCGATCCACAGCTACGTTGCTATGAGCACGACTCAGGAGCGAACGCTTGCTATCGACGGCATGCACTGCGATCACTGTGTGGACGCCGTGCGGGACGCGCTGGATGCGCTCGACGGAGTCACGGTTCACAACGCGGACATCGGGACGGCGGAGATTGCGTACGATGCGCGCGTCTCGGACGAACAGCTAGCCGACGCCGTCGACGACGCCGGGTACGAGCTCACGGAGTAGGCCCCTTCCTTCATAAGACGTTTCGTTTTCATGCCCGTCAGCGACGCCGATCAAGACGACATTCGTGCTCGCCTCTCCCGGATCGAGGGCCAGATCCGGGGCCTCCAGCGGATGATCGACGAGGATCGCTACTGCGGCGACATCCTCGATCAGATCCATTCCGTACAGAAGGCGCTGACGTCGGTCGGCCGCGTCATTGCCCGGAACCACCTGGAGACGTGCGTGACCGATGCGCTTCGGTCGGGGGACGAGCAGGCCGCCGAGGAGACGTACGATGAGATTATGGGCCTGTTGAGGAAAGAGCTCTAACGTGTTGCATTGGGCGTTCTGTGTTAAGCGTTGAGAACCTGTTTGGCGAGACGTTTACTGCCTGCGACTTCGTGGATCTCGTGCCATGGAGCTTCTGCATTCGTCTGGTAGTTCCACTACAAGGCTCATTTGGGCACTCCATGGCCCTTCGCCCACTATGTCTCGGTTACGTATCCGCTCGCAAAACAGGTTCTGAGCGTTTTGCGTTCAGGGTTCAGGGGGCGAGGGCGCTGGCGGGAGTGTGTTGATTTCTACGTTCAAACAGACGAATCGGTCGATGAGCAGCCAGTCAGGTCAGACGGACGCAGTATCGGAGCAAGAGCTCGCACAGGGGGACGGGCAGCCCGCCGCCGATGGAGAGGCGTGCCCCGCTCCGCCGTCGGGCGACGGGAGTGCGACGGAGACGAGGTCGGCCCACGGGGAGGGTCGGGTGACGCTGCCCGTCGAGGGGATGTCGTGTGCGTCCTGTGCCTCTCGCGTCGAAGGGGCATTGAACGAGGTTGACGGGGCGGCAGGAGCGAGCGTCAACTTCGCGACCGAGCGCGCCGAGGTGACAATCGATCCGGCTCGCGTGCGAGTGGGCGACCTCGTGCGGGCGGTCGACGAGAGCGGGTACGAGGTGCGGACGGCCGAAACGAGGGTCACCGTGCAGGGCATGAGCTGTGCCTCGTGCGTCTCGCGGGTCGAGGAGGCTCTGACGGACCTGGCGGGCGTACTCTCGGCGGACGTGAACCTCGCAACCGACCGGGCGACGGTACGCTACGTGCCCGGGGTCGCCGAGCCGGCCGACTTTACGACGGCGATTCGAGATGCGGGCTACGACGTGGTCGAGACGGAGGGGGCCGACGACCGCACGGCCGTGGAGCGGAAGGCCCGCGACGAGGAAAAGCAGTCCCTGAAGCGGCGTCTGTTCCTGGCCCTGACGTTTGCAGTTCCGGTCTTCGTGCTGGAGATGGGCTTCATGCACGTGCCGGCGATGGAGGCGTGGATTACGGATCAGGTGTCCGCGCAGACGCTCTACTACGTGCTGTTTGTGCTTACGTCCGTCGTGCAGTTTGGGCCCGGTCTCTACTTCTACAAGCATGGATGGCCGGCATTGAAGAACGGGGCTCCGGACATGAACACGCTCGTCATGATCGGGACCTCGGCGGCCTACGGCTACTCCGTCGTGGCGACGTTTCTCCCCGGCGTGCTGCCGGAGGGGACGGTGCACGTCTACTACGAGGCGGCCGTCACGATCATCACCCTCATCCTGGCAGGCAACTACATGGAGGCCCTCGCCAAGGGGCGTGCGAGTGACGCCATCCGCAGTCTTCTCGACCTCCAGGCCAAGACGGCTCGCCTAGTTCGAGACGGGGAGACGGTCGAGGTCGACGTGCGAGACGTGGTGCCGGGGGATGTGATTCGTGTGCGTCCCGGGGAGAAGATCCCGGTGGACGGCGAGGTGCTCGACGGATCGTCGTACGTCGACGAGTCGATGGTGACGGGCGAGCCCGATCCGGTGGCGAAGGGGGAGGGGGACGAGGTGGTCGGGGGGACGATCAACGAGACCGGCAGCTTTACCTTCCGTGCCACGCGGGTGGGTGAGGAGACGGTGCTCTCCCAGATTGTCGGAATGGTGGAGCAGGCCCAGGGCTCGCGTCCCCCCATCCAGTCGCTGGCCGACCGCGTCGTTCGCGTGTTCGTGCCGTTTGTGTTGGTCACGGCAGCGATCACATTCGGCATCTGGATGGCGTTCGGGCCCGATCCGGTGCTCACCTTTGCCCTCGTTACGTCCGTTTCGGTTCTCATCATCGCCTGCCCGTGCGCCATGGGCATCGCCACGCCGATTTCGGTGATGGTCGGCACGGGCCGCGCCGCTCAGCTGGGTGTGTACGTGCGGAAGGGGGAGGCGCTTCAGGCGCTGCACACCGCCGACGTCGTGGCGCTGGACAAGACGGGCACGCTCACGAAGGGACGCCCCGAGGTGACGGACGTGCTCGTGCAGGACGGGTTCGAGCGAGACGATCTGCTCCGCTGGGTCGCCGCCGTCGAGAGTCAGTCCGAGCACCCGATTGGCGAAGCGCTGCTGGCGCGGGCCGAGGAGGAGGGGCTCGTCCTCCCCGACGCCACCGCCTTCGAGGCCATTCCGGGGCACGGCGTGCAGGCAACGGTGGACGGGCGGACCGTGGCTGTGGGCGCCGAGCGGCTGATGGATCGGCTGGAGGTTGCGCTCGGCGGACAGACGGATGTGGCCGACGAGCTGGCCGACGCCGCGAAGACGCCCCTCTACGTCGCCGTCGACGGACAGCTCGCCGCGGTGGTGGCCGTCGCCGATCCGATTAAAGACTCGACGCCCGCCGCACTCGACGCGCTGCACCAGCTGGGGATCGAGGTCTCCATGATTACGGGAGATGACGAGCGGACGGCCCGGGCCATTGCGCGCGAGCTGGGCATCGACCGCGTGCAGGCCGAGGTGCTTCCCGACGAGAAGGCCGAGGCCGTGAAGGAACTGCAGGGGCAGGGTCGGACGGTGGCCTTCGTGGGCGACGGCATCAACGACGCGCCCGCGCTGGCACAGGCCGACGTGGGCATCGCCATCGGCACCGGCACCGACGTGGCCATCGAGAGCGGCGACATTGTCCTCATGTCCGGCGACCTGCGCGGCGTGCCGAACGCGGCCTCCCTGTCGAAGTCGACGATGCGCAACATCAAGCAGAATTTGTTCTGGGCATTTGCCTACAACGTGCTCCTCATTCCCGTGGCGGCGGGGGTGCTGTACCCGACGTTCGGCCTCCTGCTGTCGCCCGGCCTGGCCGCCCTCGCAATGGTTTTCTCGGACCTGTTCGTCGTCGGCAATGCGATGCGTCTGCGGCGGCTGGACGTAACGGGGGGAGGAACGAGCGACGAGCAGATTGCCGCGGCCGCGGCAGCGTGACACGATGTCCTGCGCCCTCTACGCTCTTGCGCTTCGACGAATTGGGTTTTCAACTGGGACGGACGTACTCCCGCTCCCGTCTGTTCGTAGCGTGTCCACTCATCGGGTTGTTTTCGTAATGGTCTTTTCGTTCTCCTTCCGGTTCTGGGTCGCGGTTCTGTCGGGGCTGTTTGGGCTGACCGCGGGCGCGCCCATCACCCAGGCCGCATGCCTGTCCGCCGCCTCCGGCATGGCGGGGTCCTGTGGCGAGTCTGCCCCCACGGAGGTCTGCGATTGGAGCGACGGTGGATCGTCGGCGGTCTGCTCTTCGCATCACGCGAGCCAGGAAGCTCTCACGAGTGTCTTCCCGTCGCCCGACACAGAGGGGGGAAGCCGTGACTCGGTGGAGGCGGAGGGGGTCGTCCCGTCGGTGCCGACGACCGTTGCAGCTCTTTCATTTGGGGCCGTCATTCCCCGTGTCTATCGTCGTCACGTTCGCGTCGGAGTGTGGCTTGAGTGAACAGGGGAAGTAGTCGGGCGTCTCCTCCCGAGGGCTCCGTCGAGACCCGAAGGGATTGGAGCGTCGCGGCCCACTCCACGTCTGCTTTCCTGAATCCCCCGAGCGGGCACCACTGCCCCCTCTACGTCAAATTCTCAAGTCCACACGATTTCTCCAATGAACACAACCGATTCTCCCTTCGATCCGACTTCGTCGGATGTCTCCTCCAGGGCCGTCTCCCGCCGTGACTTTGTGTGCAGCGCCGGGGCCCTCGCTGCGATGGCCGGCGTGCAGGCACTCCTGCCGGGTTGGGCTCGAGCGCAGCCGGGCGGCGCACAGGCCGGGCTGCAGTCCTTGACGCCCACCTATCGCGACGGCACACGCGTCGAATATGACCTCACGATTGAACGAACGCCCTTCGACGTGGCCGGCGAGCGCGCCACGGCCATCACGATGAACGGCACCGTCCCGGGCCCGCTGATTCGCCTGCAGGAAGGGGAGGAGGCGGTTCTGCGATATCACAACAAGCTCGACGAGAACACCTCCATCCACTGGCACGGGCTTCTGCTGCCCAACCAGTTTGACGGCGTGCCCGAAGTGAACTATCCGGGCGTCGCCCCCGGCGAGACGTTTGAGGTGCGGTTCAATGTACGCCAGTACGGCACCTACTGGTACCACAGCCACTCCGGCCTCCAGGAGCAGCTCGGCCACTACGGGCCGCTCGTCATCGATCCGGCCGGCGAGGAGCCGCAGGAATATGACCGGGAGCACGTGGTCGTTCTTTCGGACTGGACGTTTGAGGACCCGTACACCGTCCTCGCGAACCTGAAAAAGGAGGGGCACTACTACAACTTCCAGCAGCGGAGCGTCGGGGAATTCTGGTCGGACGTGTCCGAGGACGGGTTCTGGGACGCTCTCAAGAATCGCCTCAGCTGGGACCGGATGCGGATGAGCGCCGCCGACATCTCCGACGTAACGGGGTCGACCTACACCTACCTCATGAACGGTCAGGCGCCGGGCGCGAACTGGACCGGGCAGTTCAATCCGGGAGAGCGGGTGCGCCTGCGCGTCATCAACGCGAGTGCAGCGACCATCTTCGACGTACGGACGCCGGGCCTGGAGATGGACGTCGTGCAGGTGAGCGGGCAGAACGTCGAGCCGGTACCCACCGACGAGTTTCGGATCGGGGTGGCCGAGCGGTACGACGTGATCGTGGAGCCGACGGAGGACCAGGCGCACACCGTCTTTGCCGAGGCCATTGACCGGAGCGGGTATGCCCGCGGGACGCTCGCCCCCCGAGAGGGCATGGAAGGTCCTGTTCCCGAACAGCGCGAGCGCCCGACCCTCACAATGGCGGCGATGGGCATGGGCGGCATGGACGACGGCAACATGGAGGACATGGATCACGGGGAGATGGGCCACGGGGACATGGACCACGACAACATGTCCACCGGCGGGGATATGGGCTCTGATAATGCGGACGGTCTGCGCCCACCGGGCACGCTTCCCGAGCCGGTCATGCACGACCCGGATGAGGGCCACGGTCCGGGCGAGGCCGGACTGCCGATGATGACGCGCTCGCGCCTGCACGAGCCGGGCCTCGGGCTGGGCGACGACGGCCGCCGCGTCCTCACCTACGACCAGTTGAAGGCGCTGGGCGAGAAAGAGGCGTTCCGGGCCCCCGATCGTGAGATCGAGCTGCACCTGACCGGCAACATGGAACGCTTCATGTGGGGCATCGACGGGGTGGAGTTCTCCGACGCCGACCCGATCCGCATCGAGCACGGCGAGCGCGTGCGACTCACCATGGTGAACGACACCATGATGAACCACCCGATGCACCTGCACGGGCAGTTTATGGAGCTGGAGAACGGGCACGGCGAGCGGGCCCCGCTCATCGACACGATCACCGTGAAGCCCGCCGAGCGGGTGTCGCTCCTGATCGACGGCCACGAGGAGGGGCCGTGGTTTTTCCACTGTCACATCCTCTACCACATGGATTCGGGGATGGCCCGGGTCTTCTACGTCGAGCCCGCCCCTGACAGCGACGAGGAGTTCTACTACGACCTACCGGCCTAACGAACTCCTCTCGGCGCTCCTGCACACCTTGACACGTACCGACTTATGATGATGCGTATCGTTCAGTACACCATTGGACTTTTCATTGCAACTACGCTCCTGGTCGGGCTTCCGGCACAAACCGCCCAGGCCCAGACCATGGACGACAAGCCTCACGCCTACGTCCTCTTTCATAAGCTCGAATACGTCCCCGAACCTACCGAGCAGCCGATCAGCATGGAAGCCACGAGCTGGATCGGCGGGGACGTCAACCGGCTCTGGCTCCGGGCCGAGGGGGAGCAGTCGACACTCCACCGAGAGGGGGAAGCCGACGTCGAGGCGCTCTACGGCCGACTCATTAGCCCGTTCTTCGACGTCGTCGCCGGGGCGCGGGTGGACCGGCGCTGGGGACCCGGCGCGCAGACCCGCGGTCATCTCGCGGTCGGCCTGCAGGGCCTGGCGCCGTACCGGTTTGAGATCGAGCCCACCCTCTACGTGAGCCACGAGGGCAACGTGTCCGCCGGGTTTGCGGCCAGCTACCACGTTCTCTTTACGCAGCGGCTGATCATGGAGTCGGAACTGGAGACGAGCGCAGCCCTGCAGGACGTGCCGGAGTGGGGCGTCGGATCGGGCGTGAACGACCTTGGCCTTGGGGTTCGGCTTCGCTACGAGGTCCACCGAAAGGTTGCCCCGTACGTGGGCTACTCGCACGACTGGACGTTCGGGGAGACAGCCGACCTTGCCGGGGGAGACACCAGTAGTGGCGCCTTTGTCTTTGGAGTGCGTATTTGGCGTTGAGCAGACCCGGTCGCACGGACGAGATAGGCCCGCGATTGTACCTCTCTTACAATCAGCGATCCTTCCGTGAATGCAGAAGGCCGGGCTACGGGCAAATCGCTTTTTCTCCTCCTCGGCGCCCGGCTTCTCTGGGCGCAGGGAACGGAGGACTTTACGACGTTGCATTCGTGGACGCCGATATAAAGGCTCCACGTCGCGGCAGGCAGGGAGAGAACTTCCCGCATCCCATTGCCGCATTCGGAGAGTACCGGGACGAATGCGTGCCGCACGCGTCGGTGGGCATGCGCGGTGTGGTCGTTGTCGAAGAAGGGTGAAACTGGGGCATTCGATGACAGGCGGCACCGTTCCTGCCGGGCTTATAGCACAACAATCCTCTCGGTGACACTTCGATGAACGAGCAGCTAGACGGCCATGATTGATGGAGTACTAGAAGCCTTTCGCATCGGGTTCGGGTTTCTATGGACCGCCGCCTGGGCAATCATCATGGGACTTGTTATTACGAGTCTTGTGCAGGTCTTTGTCTCGAAGGACCGGATGGCACAGGTCCTTGGCGACGAAAGTGTCGGGAGTTTAGTGAAGGCCACCCTCTTCGGGGCGGCCAGCAGCGGTTGCAGCTTCGGGGCCGTGGCCATTGGAAAGGGGCTGTTTAAGAAAGGCGCGCACGTCGTCAACTTCCTGGCCTTCATGTTCGCCTCGACGAACTTGATCGTCGAGCTGGGTCTCATGATCGTCATTCTTCTGGGGTGGGAGTTTCTCGTGGCCGAGTTGTTCGGTGGGCTCATCCTGATTGCCGTAATGGCCGTTCTCGTCCACCTGACCCTCCCCGAAAACCTCTTCGAGGAGGTCCGGGAGGCCCTCGCCGCGCGGGACGCTGAGATGGGCGTAGACGAAGATCCCACCTGCGGCATGGAGGGGAAAGACGAGCATGCTTTGACGACTGAGGACGGAGAGACCCTGACGTTTTGTTCGGACGGCTGCATGGAAACCTACCGCCAGCAGGTGGCCGGGAGCGGCAGCTGGAAAGACGAGCTTCGGTCCTGGGGTGGCTGGTATCAGGTTGCCAACCAGTTTCGGAAGGAGTGGTCGATGATTTGGACGGACGTGGTCGGGGGGTTTCTCATTTCCGGGTTCGTCATTGTGTTCGTCCCACAGTGGGTTTGGAACACCCTTTTCCTTCAGGGAGAAAGCCTCTTGGTAACCGCAGAGAATGCCCTGATGGGGACTGCTATTGCTGTGATTAGCTTCGTCGGAAGCATGGGGAACGTCCCGTTTGCCGTTGCGCTGTGGGGCGGAGGCATTGGATTCGCGGGCGTTATTGCCTTCGTCTATGCCGACCTCATCACGATTCCGGTCCTCAACGTCTACCGGAAGTACTACGGATGGAAAGTGATGGCGTACATTCTGGCGGTCTTTTTCGTGACGATGGCGTTTGCGGGCTTCGTCATGGAAATTCTCTTCGATGCATTCGGGATCGTTCCGGATCTGGCAGGAGGGCAGACGGCCACCGAGCAGACCTACTTCGCGCTCGATTACACCTTCTACCTCAATCTCATCACATTTGCGCTGACCGGATTCCTGGCCTACGTGTATCGGCGAGGACTTGGGGCCCCGGGGCAGTACCGGGACCCTGTGTGTGGCATGCGTGCTGACGAGACTGGTCCGAGCGCGACCTACGACGGCAAGACGTATCGGTTCTGCTCAAAGACGTGCAAGCGTGCTTTCGAGGATGACCCGTCCTACTTTGCCAGGGAGACGCCGACCGTCGCGGAGTCCGCATCCGGGCACGGGCATCATTGATGGGGGCCACTTACGTTTCAGCTCGTTTGTCCAAAAGTGACGTGACGTTCGCACAACGAGAGCAGTACCTGACAATAGAGCTGTCTAACTGGGAACTCTATGCCATGCTATAGGGGGTATAGGGAGAGCAACGTTTTGAGAACAAGCAGACAGATTCACTGTGATTCCCGGGTTCTGTCATGGTACCGTCTTGCGAGTATTAATAAGGACAGACGTATTACATTCCTTGTGGGGACTTTCCTTACGTTGAAAAGGGGAATTTCTTGGTATGGGTCCCTACGCGTACCCCGCCAAACAGGACAGATGCCTTCTCTACCTTTCTCTGTCTGCCACTTCTATCCGTAAGGTGTGGGCCAGCCCCCTGTTCTCCCTCACGTCCTCCATGAGGTGCTTCTGGATTGAGGAGGGTCGGGGCGGATCCGCTCTACACAGGAGGCCACGGCTGCGACTTTTCACGCCCAACGACTGTTCATCAATCGAGAGACAAATTACCATGAGACGTTTAACAGCGGTATTTTTAGGACTCCTCACGCTTGCTCTTCTCACTGCCCTTCCCGCCGAGGCGCAGCGCGGTCAGCGATCCGGTCAACAGGATCGACACGGCATGATGCAGGGAGAGAGGATGATGCATGGCGGCATGATGCAGAGGATGCGGGGAATGCATCAGCAGATGATGCAGAGCCCGATGCATCGCACCAGCATGATGGCCTTCATGCTCCCAGCCCTCGCCGACACACTGGGCCTTTCCGATCAGCAAAAGAGTCGGCTTCAGGAAATGAAAAGTGAAGTGACGGCCCAGCGCCAAGAGCATCGACAGCAGATGATGTCCGAGCGTCAGGAGTTCATGAGCCTCTTTGACGACGACGGATCGCCGTCCACGGATGCGGTGCGCCAGCACCTGATGACAATGGCTGAGGAGCGAGCCAATCAACAGGCTGCACTCTACGAAACAGCCCAGCAGATGCGCCAGGTTCTCACCGACGAGCAGCGTCAGGTCCTCGACGACATGTCCCCACAGCAGCGCATGCACCAGATGATGTCGCGCATGCCGATGATGGACATGATGGAGATGATGCGGACCATGCACGGAGGCATGATGGGCGGCGGAATGATGCAGCCCGGGAGCATGATGAAACAGGGAGGCATGAAGAATCGACCCGGACAGCAAAGCCGCCAGAATCAGTAGGTGCCGATCACCGGCAGAAGGAAGGCTGCGGACACGGCGGCCACCACGGACACGGTGGAAGCACGTAACCGAGACTCGGAAATTTAGCGACAACAAACAACGAAAGACCCATGTTTGATGGAATGCACAACGGATGGATGTGGGGCATGCACGGAGTCTGGTGGATCTTTTGGATTGTCGTGATCGTCGGTCTCATCTGGACCATGGCACGTTCACAGCGGAATCCAGAAACACCGTCTGCTCGGAAGTCGCACGAGATGCCGCTGGAGGGTTTGAATCGTCGCTACGCGGAGGGCAACTTCTCCACCGAGGAGTACGAGGAGCGAAAGAAGCGTCTCGAACGCGATCGGTAGCGGGGTTCCTTTGACAGCGGATCAGAGCACATCCTATTCTCCCACGACGTTTTCTCGCACGTTCAGACCAACTCCGTTATGACTGAAGGCGACCACACGTCCCACGAGGAACAGTCCACTCACGAGCACGCCGAGCACGAAGGGCACGAGGGGCACCGCGATCACCACGCACAGATGGTTGAGGATTTTCGGCGGCGCTTTTGGATCTCGCTTCTCCTCACGATCCCCGTGCTCGCCCTCTCACCCCTCATTCAGGGCGTGCTCGGAATTGAAGAGGCACTCCAGTTTCCGGGTGATCTGGTCGTGCTCTGGGGGCTATCCTCCGTGATTTTCGTGTACGGCGGCTGGCCGTTCCTCAAGGGGTTCTACGACGAGATGAGTGAGTGGACGCCCGGCATGATGACGCTCATCGCCGTGGCCATCACGGTGGCCTACGTCTACTCGAGTGCCGTGGTCTTCGGGCTGTCGGGCAGCATCTTCTTCTGGGAGCTGGCCACGCTGATCGACGTGATGCTGGTGGGCCACTGGATCGAGATGCGGTCGGTGATGGGGGCCTCGAAGGCGCTGGAGGAGTTGGCCAAGCTCATGCCGCAGACGGCGCACCGCCTCACCGAGGACGGCGACACCGAGGAGGTGCCCCTGGACGCCCTGACGCACGGGGATCGGGTGCTCATCCGTCCCGGCGAGAAGATTCCGGCGGACGGAGAAGTGGTCGAAGGCACCTCTGACGTCAACGAGGCGATGCTCACCGGCGAGTCGGTGCCCGTGCCGAAGGGAGACGGAGACGAGGTCATCGGGGGGGCGATCAACGGAGAAGGATCCCTTACGGTCGAGGTGCAGAAGACGGGAGAGGAGGGGTACTTGTCACAGGTGATCGACATGGTGCAAGAGGCGCAGGAGACGAAGTCCAAGACGCAGAACCTGGCCAACCGGGCCGCCGTGTGGCTGACGGCCGTTGCCCTCGGAGGGGGGGCGGTCACCATGTTCGTGTGGACGGCGGTGGCGGGGGCCGATTTTGCGTTTGCGCTGGAGCGGACGGTGACCGTCATGGTCATTACGTGCCCGCATGCGCTCGGACTGGCGGTCCCGCTGGTGGTAGCGGTGTCCACGTCCCTTTCCGCACAGAACGGCCTTCTCATTCGAGATCGAACGGCGTTCGAGGCCGCGCGCAATCTGCAGGCGGTCATCTTCGACAAGACAGGTACGCTTACCGAGGGCCGGTTCGGCGTCACGGACACGCTCGTTTTCAACGGAATGGCCGAGGAGGAGGTGCTCCGGCTGGCCGCGGCGGTCGAGAGCCGCTCGGAGCACCCCATCGCCAAAGGCATCGCGGAGGCGGTCGACGATCCACCGTCCGTCGAACACTTTAATTCGATCACGGGCAAAGGGATCGAGGGTCGCGTGAACGGCCGGGACGTGAAGGTCGTGAGCCCCGGGTATCTCCGCGAGAACGAATACGAGATCAATGGCTCTCACTACGAGGACCTGTCCGGGCAGGGCAAGACGGTGGTCTTTGTTTTGGTCGACGGCGAGTTGGAAGGGGCGGTGGCTCTGGCCGACGTGATCCGGGAGGAGTCGAAGCAGGCCATCGCCACGTTGAAGGACATGGGCATTCAGGTCATGATGCTCACGGGCGACAACGAGCAAGTGGCCAAGTGGGTGGCCGACGAACTTGATCTCGACGACTACTTTGCCGAAGTGCTTCCCGACGAGAAGGCCGACAAGGTACAGGAGGTGCAAAGCCGCGGTCTCATCACGGCGATGGTGGGCGACGGAGTGAATGACGCCCCGGCCCTCGCGACCGCCGACGTCGGCATTGCCATTGGAGCGGGGACGGACGTGGCCGTCGAGACGGCCGACATCGTCCTCGTGCGAAACGATCCGCGGGACGTGTCCGCGATCCTGCAACTGGCCCAGGCGACCTACAGCAAGATGGTCCAGAATCTGTGGTGGGCGGCCGGGTACAACATCTTCGCCATTCCGGTGGCGGCCGGCGTGCTCTACGGATGGGGCATCCTGTTCGGCCCGGCCGTGGGCGCGGCACTCATGAGTCTCAGCACCGTCATCGTGGCCGTGAACGCGCGACTGCTGAACGTGGAGCGGTGACCTCCAGCGACGAACGAGGGACGCAGGAGGGTTCTCGCAGACCCCCAATGGCGAGATACGGGGACCACACCAGGAGAAGAGATGGACAGGGAACTATATTTGTGAGTACATGTAGTAACAATTAGTTGCATTCCACACCTGTGCCGGTTTCGTCATGTCTCGTACTTCCCAGACCATCCCCCCCAAAACGGTCGCAGGGGAGCGAGCGGACGATTCCCTCGACCGGGAGGCGACGGCCCACACGCAACACCGGTACGATCTGTGGGCGTCGATGTACGACTGGGTTGAGTGGCCCGCCGAGCGGGTTCTGTTTCGGAAATGGCGCGAGCAGCTGTGGGCGTCGGTCGAGGGGCCCGAGGTGCTGGAGCTTGGGGTGGGGACGGGCAAGAACATTCCGTATTATCCCGACACGGTCCACGTCACGGCCGTCGACCTCGCCCCCAAGATGATTGAGCGCGCGCGTCACCGGGCTCGTCAGTATCCAGAGGCGTCGGTTACACTGCGCGAAATGGACGCGCAGGCCCTCGACATTCCCGAGGCCCGCTTCGACGAGGTGGTGGCGACGATGGTGTTCTGCTCGGTCCCGGACCCCGTGCTGGGCCTGCGGGAGGCACTGCGTGTGACCAGGCCGGGCGGGCGTTTGCGGCTTCTGGAGCACATGCGAGCCTCGTCTCCCGTGCTCGCTCGCCTCATGGACGGCCTCGATGCTCCGGTTCACTGGGCGGGTGGAATGCACATTGCCCGCGAAACCGTCGAGAACGTTCGGCGCGCGGGATGGGCGATTGAAGAGGTCGTCCCGCTCAGTCCCGCCGACATCTTTCGTCTGATCGTCGCCCGAAAACCCGAGTGACGGAGAGTCCTGCTGGTTCTGTCTTTTCTCTCACACAAGCCACACCGAGCCATGGAAACGACCACGACCTATTACTACTCGAAAACTGTCGACCTTTCTCCCGAAGACGCGGAGGAGCGCGTGCGGGAGAAGCTGGAGGAGGAAGGGTTCGGCGTCCTCACCGAGATCGACGTGACGGCGACGCTCAAGAAAAAGCTGGACGTCGACTTTCGGCCCTACAAGATTTTGGGGGCGTGCAATCCGCCCTCCGCCCACGAGGCCCTGACGGCGGAGGATAAGATTGGAACCATGCTGCCGTGCAACGTCATCGTACAGGCGACCGGCGACGGGCGGACCGAAATTGCGGCCGTCGATCCGGTGGCCTCGATGCAGGCAGTGGAGAATGAGGACCTGCGTCCCATTGCCGAGGGGATTCGGGATCGGCTTCGCACCGTCATCGACAACGTATAGATTCCAGAGCCCAGAAGTGATATGGTAGAGCAGGTGCAGTCGGCAGATCGGGACTCCGTCGTGGCGCGGCAGTACGACGGTTGGGCGCGGGTGTACGATCGCTTCTGGGGGCGCTACGTCGACAAGACCCTTTCCGTGGTCCTCGATCGGGCCGCAGTACAGCCCGGCGAGCGCGTCCTCGATCTGGCCTGTGGGACGGGCGAGTTGGAGCGGCGCCTGGCGGCGTCGGTGCCGGACGTTGAGGGAGTTGGGATGGACGTTGCGCCCATGATGATCGCGCAGGCGCGAAAGAAGCTTCGCGACACGTCCGCGTTTTCGTTTCTGGAGGGAGACGTCCACGCGCTTCCGTTCGGCGACGCGTCGTTTGACGTCGTGGTGTCCGCAAGCTCGTTCCATTACTTCACGCGGCCGATGGCCGTGCTAAAGGAGGCGGCACGGGTGCTCCGGCCCGGTGGCCGTTTTGTCTTGCTCGACTGGTGCCAGGATTACTGGACGTGCCGGTTGATGGATGTGCTCCTGCGGCGGGTGGACCCGGCGCACCACCGGTGCTATTCGCTCGCAGAGACGACGTCGCTCCTCGGGGCGGCCGGGTTTCACGTCCACTCGACGTTTCGGTATCGGTTCGACGTCGTGTGGGGAATGATGGTCGTGGAGGCGGGAACGGATCTTCCGGTGTGAGCGGTTCGTCGACCGGAGCCGATGGCACCCGCGGCACGTTTTGACTATTGCGAGGACTCGGGGTCCATCGGGCGCAGGACCCCATTTTCGTCGCGCCGGAGGGGCTGGTCGTGTTCGGGGAGGG
>CAZCUZ010000027.1:0-30448 GCA_964502085.1 uncultured Salinivenus sp.
ATTTCACGTTCTTTCTGCAAGATGGAAGCGGTCCCACACTCACAATGGAAGCGATCCCACCCCTCAACCGTATCTCAATGATAGCGACCGGCGTTGGATTATCTCAACGTACGTCTCGGACCGTTTTTAGAGTACCCCGACCCATTGGCCCCGCGGCTCGCGCCGGAGGGGTACCTCCACAGATACGCGGTCGTGATTTGGAATCGGTTCCATCCGGGGATTCCTTGATGAAACTGAACCGGATGGCTTCCTTGGGAATCCCTCGGGAGCAGAGACGTTTAACACGCATTGCACTCGCCTCCGCCCCGCGTGCTCTCCCTCTCCCTTCACAGATTGAAGGTCGTCCCATGCTCGTCGAAGTCGTCGAGGACTACGAAACGCTCAGCGATCGCGCCGCCGAGACCGTCATCGAGCAGATCCGCAAAAAGCCCGACAGTACGATCGGCTTCGCCACCGGGGGGACGCCGAAGGGCCTCTACGACCGCCTGATCGAGGCCCACGAGCGGCGGGGGCTCGACTTCTCGAAGCTGACGACCTTCAACCTCGACGAGTACGTCGGGCTTCCTCCGGAGCATTCGCAGAGCTACGCCCACTACATGTGGTCGAACCTCTTCGACCACGTGAACGTCACCCCGAGCCAGGTGCACATTCCCCACGGGATGGCCGACGACATCGACGAGCACTGCCGCTGGTACGAGCGTCGGATCGAGGAGGCCGGCGGCATCGACCTTCAGATTCTGGGCATCGGCGCCAACGGGCACATCGCCTTCAACGAGCCGGGCTCCTCCCTCGGCTCGCGGACGCGCATCAAGACCCTGACCTCCAAGACCGTGGAAGACAACGCCCGCTACTTCGAGGATCCGGACATGGTCCCGGAGTACGCAATCACGATGGGGGTCGGCACCATCATGGAGGCCGAAGAGGTGCTCCTTCTGGCCAGCGGAGAGCGAAAGGCCACGGCCATGAAAAAGACGCTGGAGGGACACATTACGGCGATGGTCCCGGCCTCAATGGTGCAGATGCACCGGTTTGCACACGTCGTGATCGACGACGAGGCTGCGTCCGAGCTCGATTACAAACACCACCACGGCATCGCCGAACCGAAAGAGGACGCGTGACGTCCCGTCCTGCCCTCCACGAAGTAGCACCGAAAACGGAAAACGCCCGACCTCGGAAACGCGAGCAGTCCCCACCCTGCGGGCGCTCTCCACCTCCGGGACGCTCACCCGTCGGAGCCGGATCAGGAACAGGAACCTCCCGACACAGAATTTCGCCTGTGTGGGCCGGTCCCTTCCGGGCATAGACCCGGTTGCGCACACTCCGCCCGTACGGCCCAAATGAAACCTCCCGATCTGAGGAGCAGGAGACGGGTCAATCCGTGCCATTCCGAAATCTTGGAACCGCTTCCATAATAACCTGAAATCCCTTTCACAATCGATGGGAGCGGTCCCAAACTGTCCCGTCTCATTGATGCTGCCTCGTACCGTCACGTATCATGAAGTTGCTGTGGACGATTCTCCTGACCAACGGCAGCAATTCGGAGTGATCCGGTGAAGGGGCGAACGGTTTCCGTCTCTTTCGCCTGAGACACCAATTTTTTGTCATCCATCCTAGCAAGGCCATGTTACATCGGTTCGAGTTCCATCTTCGCCCACCCACCATCGGTCTGTTCGTCGCGGCGATCCTCCTCTTTGTGGGAACGACGGGCGCCCACGGCCAAGCCGTCACGGTAGAAGGAACGGTCGTAGACGCCGAGGCAGGGGAAACCCTTCCCGGCGTCAACGTGACGGAGGTGGGAACCGATCGCGGCACGTCGACCGCGGCCGACGGAACGTTTGAAATCGAGGTGTCGGGAGAGAACGCGACCCTCCGATTCTCCTTCGTTGGGTTTCAAGAGCAAACCGTAAACGTCGATGGTCGGTCGGAGCTGACGGTCGAGCTCCAGCCTCAGACGCAGGAACTGGAGGGAGTCATCGTCACAGCGATGGGCATTGAGCGGCAGGAACGCTCCGTCGGGTATGCAACGAGCGAGGTGAATGCGCAAGACATCGTGGACGCGGCCGAATCCAACCCCGCAAACCTCCTGCAGGGCAGCGTTCCCGGCCTCGTCGTCAGCCCGAATTCCGGAGGCCCGAACTCGTCGTCAAACATCAAGATTCGCGGGACCTCCGCCATTGGGGCTGACAACGACCCCCTCTTCATCGTCGACGGCGTCCCCATCGACAATACGGTGTTTGGCTCCGTCGGACGATTCGGCGGGCGGGACGGCGGAAGTGCGCTCTCGATCATTAACCCGGACAACATCCAAAACATTTCGGTCCTGAAGGGGGCAGGAGCCGCAGCGCTCTACGGCAGCCGTGCTCGCGACGGGGTTGTGCTCGTGGAGACGAAGTCGGGGCGGACGGCCTCACCGGACGGATACAACGTCAGCTATACCTCGACGCTTACGGCCCGCAGCGTAATTCGGGGCTTTACCGACTACCAGCAGCAGTACGGCCAAGGCCAACGCGGCAACGCACCGACGACGGAGCCGGAGGCGGAAGAAGCCGGCCTGTCGAGCTGGGGAGCCCCCTACAGCCAGGTAAATGAGGCTGTACAGTTCGACGGACAAACGCGTCCGTACACGAATACCCTCGACAGGAAGGGCTTCTACGACACCGGCCTCTCCCACAAACAGTCCCTCGCGCTGAGTGCAGGGTACGACGATGCCTCCTTCCGCCTCTCGGGATCGTACCTGGACGACCAGAGCGTCGTCCCGAACACAGGGTACAAGCAGGGAAACATCTCGTTTAGCGGCCAAGCGTCGTTCGGCAACCTGACGGCGGACGCGAAAGCAACGTACGTCACGGAGCTCTACGAAAACCGCGTCTACCTGAACGACCCCGCCCGCAACCCGAATTACCTGCCCTCGCTCCTTCCCAGCAACGTCCCGCTGAGCGCCTTGCAGCCGGGATACACCGAAAATAGCGCCGGAAATACCGTCGAGAAGCAGGTGACGAACAGTCCCTCCCTCACCAACCCGTACTGGGCCACGAACCGGATGAGCGCGGACGACGACAAGGACCGCCTCCTCAGCACCGTGCAGCTCAACTACCAGTTTACCGACTGGATTAGCCTGCAGGCCCAAACCGGCCTGGACCGGTACACCCTCCAGCGCGAAACCGTAGACGCCTACGGGACGGCGTTTGCCCCGGGCGGCAGCCTCACGATCTCTGAACAGCAGGTCTGGGAAAGCAACACGAAGATGATGCTGTCCGGCACGCCGCAGCTGACGGACAACGTGTCCCTCCGTCTCGACCTCGGCGGAAACCTGCGCCACCGGGTCTCGGAAGGCATCACGGTGAATGGAAGCGACATGATTACGCCCTACTTTCGGCACATTTCGAACCTGTCGAACCGGACCTCCTCCAACGACCTGAACAAACAGCAGATTCGCTCCTTCTTCGGCTCGGCCTCCTTCGATTACAACGAGTACGCGTACCTGACCGTTACCGGCCGCAGCGATTGGTCCTCGACGCTTCCGGAGGAAAACATTCCGTTCTTCTATCCCTCCGTAAGCGGAAGCTTCGTCTTTAGCGAGCCGCTCGACCTTCCGGACTGGTTCAACTACGGAAAGCTCCGTGCTGCCTGGGGACAAATCGGAGGCGACACGAGCCCGTACCAGCTGAACCCGACGTATTCCTTCCTCGAGTCGCATCAGGATCAACCGCTCGGGCTGATCTCGCAGACCAACGTCCCGAACTCGGACCTCAAACCGACGACGACCACGGAGACGGAGATCGGGCTTGAGACCCAGTTCTTCGGCGATCGGTTCGGCATCGACCTCACCTGGTACCGGCGAAATACCGTCGACCAGATTCTCACGGCAACAGTGTCCGGCGCCTCCGGGTACCGCAATCGCGTGATCAACAGCGGGGAAATTCAGAACTCCGGATTCGAGCTCCTGCTGAGCGGGTACCCGGTGAGCGGTGAAGACGTTAGCTGGGAAACGAGACTCAACGTCGGCGCCAACCGGAACGAGGTTCTGTCGCTGGCCGAAGGCCTGGATCTCCGCCTCGACCAGGAAAATCGCGTGGGAACGGCAAATATCGCCCAGATCGTCGGCGAAGCGGCCAACGTGATGTACGGTCACACCTACGTGTACGACGATCAGGGACGCCTCGTCCACGACGAAAACGGGGTCCCCCTTCAGGGTCCAACCGAGGTCCTGGGATCAGGGGCCCCGGACTGGACAGCCGGATTCTCGAACACGGTCTCCTACCAGAATTTCTCGCTCGACGTCCTCGTCGATGCGAAGTGGGGCGGCCAAATCTTCTCGGGCACGAACGCGACCGCCTACTCCAACGGGCTTCACAAGGAGACGCTTGAGGGCCGCGCTGCCTGCGACGAAGCGGCCGGATCGGGACAGTACCCGAACGAATGCTTCAACGGAGGCGGCGTAATCGGAAGCGTGAATGCCGACGGCGAGGTGACGGTCGACCGCGAAAATGACGTGGGCGCACGGCCGTCCGAGTACTACAGTGCCATCGGCGGCAACATCGCCGAGGAGTTCGTGTACGACGCCAACTTCGTGAAGCTGCGCCAGGTACGATTCAGCTACGGCCTCCCGTCGAGCCTCATCGACCAGACGCCCCTCAGTGAGGCTCAGGTCTCCCTGGTGGGCCGGAATCTCTTCTACCTCTACGACTCGGTGCCAAACGTGAGTCCGGAATCGAGCTACAACAACAGCAGTGCCCCGGGCTTCGAGCAGGCCGGTGTGCCGGAAGCCCGAAGCATCGGTTTCACGGTCAACGCGCAGTTCTAACGCTGCCCCGACGGCCCCCTACTGCACTGCACGCATCTTGCAACCAGACTGATTATTCCTATGAATCGGACTCGCCTCACACGACTTCCGTCCCTCCTTGCAATTGGAGTCCTGGCGCTCGTATTGAGCGCCTGCGACGGCCTCGGTGACTTCGGGGACATGAACGAAGATCCGACGGCTACGAACAATCTCTCCCCCGACATTGAATTCTCAACCATCCAGCTGGGAACGGCGGGAAGTCGCTACGAGGTGTGGCGACACAACCTCATCTACACCACCCAGATTGCCCAGCAGATGGTCCATCCCGGCGCGGTCGGGGCCGGAAGCCAGAACGCGTACATCGGTTCCTATTCGGGTGCCTTCTTTGGAGCAAACTACCACGGTGGGGTAAACGGGAATAACATCACGGCCAACGTGAAGAACGTCGTGAACCTGGTGAATCGCCTCGAGGGACAGCCGGATCAGGTCAACCGACTGGCCGCAGCCCGCATTTGGAAGGTTCTCGTCTTCCAGCGCCTGACCGACACGTACGGGGACATTCCGTACTTCGAGGCAGGCAAAGGCGCCATCGACGGAAACTACACCCCGGCCTATACCCCACAGGAGCAAATTTACGAGGACATGCGCCTCGAACTGCGCTCGGCGATCAATCAGTTCGACTCCTCACAGCCGATGTACGACGAGTCCGACCTCGTCTTCGGCGGCGACATCCAGAAGTGGAAACGATTTGCCAACTCGCTTCAGCTGCGCCTGGCCATGCGCCTCAAGAAGGTCGAGCCGGACTCGGCCCGCATCTGGGCGGAGGAAGCCATTAACAGCGGGGTCATGCAGAGCACGAACGACGAGGTCTACATCACTCACCAGGACGGCCCCACGGCAAACACGGCCATCTCCTACAACACGAACGCCATCGGAGAAGTGTGTACGGCCTTCCGCAGTTCCTGTCCCTACCTGTCCGAGGAAATGGTAAGCTGGATGAAGGACAACAACGACCCCCGCCTTCCTCTCGTGGGAGGCGTGTTCGAGTCTGGAAATGCGTCCGATCCGACGACGGACCCCTCGGCCCAAAAGGGCATGCCGGCCGGGGTGACGACGACGGAACTGCCGGACGAGCCGTCCACGTACTCCCGCATTCATCCCGACCTTACAAATCTGAATGACCCGTTCTACCTGCAAAGCTACGCGGAGGTGGAACTCATGCTGGCCGAGGCCCAGGTGGAGTGGGGCATTGCCCCCAACTCGCCGGAGGCCCACTACGAAGCAGGCGTGGCCGCGGCCATAAGCAAGCTGGAGAATTACAGCGACACGACGATCTCCCAGTCGACCATCGAAAACTACTACAACGACGAGAACCCCTTCCCAACGTCGGGGACCACGGCGGAAAAGCTGGAAACCATCAATACGCAGTATTGGGCCTCCACCTTCCCCCACGGCCTGGAAGCGTGGTCAAACTGGAGAGTAACGGGATATCCCGAACTCACGCCCCCCGACGAAGAGGGAGATACGCAGGGCGACATTATCCGTCGCCTCACATACCCGCAGGAAGAGGAGGACCTCAACAGCGAAAATTACAGTGAGGCGCGGGATCGGCAAGGCATCAACCAGAGCAACCGGCTCACCGCTCGCATGTGGTGGGATGTTCAATAAGGACATTCGGGCCTTCGCACTGGTTGAAAGAGGCGAGTCGCACGTCGTGGGGCTCGCCTCTTTCTTTTTTTCCTCTCTCCTTTCTCGTGCTATGCGCCCAGCTCGCCCCGCAGGTCTCACCGTCCTTATCCTCCTCGTTTTCCAAATCGGAGGACGCCTCTCCCCGGCTGCCGGACAAGCGGAGTCGTCGACTTCACCGGAGGTTCCCGCTGCCGATCACTTGGAACTTGAGTGGGGCGTCACTACGAACCTGGTGGACGACGGTGCACGCTTTCGCTCCCGCCTGATCCTCTCCAACCGCGGGGACACCCCGCTCCCCGCCTCCGGCTGGACGCTCTACTTCAACTTCCTCCGGCAGATCGATCCCGAGAGCGTGTCGGGCGACGTGAACGTCTCGCGGATCAACGGCGACTTCTACCGACTCACGCCCGGCCCGGACTTCACGCCCCTCGCCCCGGACGATGAACGGACGGTCACGTTCGAGGGCGGCGGCTCGGCGATCAAGCGGATCGACGCCCCGGCGGGCTTCTACCTCGTCTCGGGCGACGGCCCCCCGGCGCCTCTCCCAGACGTCAGCGTCACTCCCTTTTCCCGCCCCGAACAGACGACGCGCGGACCAAACGACGAACGCCCAGTCCCCACCCCCGAGCGACGACACCAAGCCCACCAATCCCTCTCTCACTTGCCCTCCGACTCTGTCGGACGAATCGTCCCGACTCCTGCCTCGACGACCCGACGCCCGGACTCGTTTTCGCTGCCCCCGGACCCCACCATCCGGTACGAACGCGGACTCGAGACCGAGGCCCAGCACCTTGCTGACGGGCTCGACGCAGTGGTCGGGGACTCTTCTACCCTCTCGACGTCCGCGAGCGATCCGGCCGTCACCCTCCGCCGCGCCGACGTGCGGGATCCCAGGACGGACTCCGTCCACGCCGAAGCGTACCGGCTGACGATCGATCCCTCGGGCGGCGTCACGATTACGGGCACGAGCGACGCGGGCGTGTTCTACGGAGTCCAGAGCCTCCAGTCGTGGCTCCCGGTCTCCGCCTACGACGCAAGCACGGCGTCCGTCTCGCTGCCCGCCGCCGAGATTACGGATGCGCCCCGCTTCGGGTACCGGGGCCTGCACCTCGACGTGTCGCGCAACTTCCAGTCGGCCGAGGCGGTGAAGCGACTGCTGGACGTGATGGCTACCTACAAGCTCAACACCTTCCATTTTCACCTAACCGACGACGAGGGCTGGCGCCTCGCCGTCGACGGCCTGCCCGAGCTGACGGAGGTCGGCGGACGGCGTGGCCACACGCTCACCGAGCAGAACCACCTCGTTCCCTCGTACGGCTCCGGCCCCGATCCCGACCCCGCCGCCTCCCCCGGCAGCGGCTGGTACACGCAGGCCGAGTACCTCGACCTCCTGCGCTACGCCCGCGACCGCCACATCGAGGTTATGCCCGAGATCGACATGCCGGGCCACGCCCGCGCCGCGATCCAGGCCATGAAGGCTCGCACCGACCGGTTGCTGGACGCGGGCGACACCACTGCAGCCCACCGATACCGTCTCCACGACCCAGACGACGAATCGGTGTATGAGTCCGTCCAGGGATGGAGCGACAACGTGGTGAACGTGTGCCAGCCCTCCACCTACCGCTTCCTCGCCCACGTCGTCGACCAGCTGCAGGCCCTCCACGACGAGGCCGACGCCCCGCTCCGCACCGTGCACGTCGGGGGCGACGAGGTACCGACCGGCGCCTGGACCCAGTCTCCCGCCTGCAACGACTACTATGACCGCACCGACGGCGTCGAGAATGCCGACGACCTCTTCGGGGCCTTCCTCCAGCGCTTCCGCGACACGCTCGCTACCCGCGGCCTCACGATGGGCGGCTGGGAAGAGGTCGGCATGACGGACGCCGGGAGGGCCGCCGGGCATCAGGCCGAGACGACGACCCCGAACACCGACCTCGCGGACGACGGCGTCCGGCCGTACGTCTGGAACAACATCTGGGGCGGCGGGACCGAAGACCGCGCCTACCGGCTGGCCAACGCGGGCTTCGACGTCGTGATGTCGCAGGCCACCAACTTCTACTTCGACATGGCCTACGACAAGCACCCCCGCGAAGCGGGATTCTACTGGGCCGACTTCGTGGACCTGCAGGATCCGTTCGCGTTCGTGCCGTTCGACCTCTACAAGAGTGCAAAACAGACGTCGATGGGCCACCCGATCGACCCCGATACGGCCTTCACCGACCACGTGCGGCTCGCCGACTCTGCCCGGTCCAACATCCTCGGCCTCCAGGGCCAGCTCTGGGCCGAAACGCTGCGGAGCACCGACCGCATGGAGTACATGGCCGTGCCGCGGCTGCTCAGCCTCGCCGAGCGGGCGTGGGCCCCACAGCCCGAGTGGGCGACGCTCGACGACGTCGAGCACCTGCGCGCACAGCGGGCCGACGCCTGGAACGCGTTCGCCAACCGACTCGGACAGCGCGAGCTGCCCCGCCTGAGCCTTCGCGCCCCCGACTGGACGTACCGCCTGCCCCCGCCCGGCGCTACAATCGAGAACGACACCCTCCGCACCAGTTCGGCCCTCCCGGGCCTCCCCATCCGCTACACGACCGACGGCTCCCGCCCCACCGCCTCCTCCCCTCGCTACGACGATCCGGTGGCGGTAACCCCGAATGCCACGGTCCGCCTCCGCACCTTCGACGGCCACGGACGCGGGAGCCGAACCGTCGTCGTTCGCCCGTAATCTAATACCGGCTACCGAGGATCGATGTGCATCCCATCGGTTCCTCTGGAACGGAAGGCCCGTCGCGAGGCGCGCCTCGCGACGATTCTATCCAAAGATACCGTAGCGACCTCCACAGTCATCCTCAGCAATTGGTATACGTCTACGCAGATTCTTCCGGTGTACGGTCACTTCGACGAGTGGACCTCGGACCCGCGGGGCAGACCCCCTTCGGAGAAACGAATGTGGCAGATATGTCAGTAAAAAGCGCTCTCGTCCTTCCGACTGGAGGGTGCCGTGATGGCACCCGGAATGGAGGCGCCCTGAACGAAGTGAGGCGACGCGAAGCTAGTGCTGCTTGCAGTGAAGTGCTTCTAGAGTGAATCTGCACGAGTGCGGCGAATAACACGTGGAGAGATCTTTCTGCTGGGCGTCAAACGATCACCGCCGGCAGCGGGGGCATGTCGGCCTGCCCGAAGAGGAGGTCGATTCGATCGATATGGACAAACGAGCGTTTGCGCCGGTGTTCGAGAAGACTCCTCGACTCCGCTGCGCTCCGCTCGGAGCGACGTGGAGTCTGCAACTGGCGGGGAGACACCCTCGGAGGGGACGAACACAGAGGAGCCAGTACCGAGCACATTCTCCCGAATACAATCTCCCTGGTTGGAAAGGGAAACACGGTCGACTCCACAAGCACATGCCTGATTGCACGTACGTTGGTTTTCCAGTTCCTCTCGATGCGCCCTGTGCCCCGTCTCTCCACCTCCTTCCTCCTCGGACTCCTCCTCACAGTCGGACTGCTGGCCGGCTGTCAGCAGACGCGCCTCCCGGCCCAGCTCGCCGAGGAGGGCATCGAGGCGCCCCCGGACGTGCCCCGCGAGTTCCGGGCGGCCTGGATTGCCACCGTCGGCAACATCGACTGGCCCTCCGAACCCGGACTCCCGGTCGAGGAGCAGAAAGCCGAGCTGCGGCGGATGCTGGACGCAGCGGCCGACCTGAACCTGAACGCGGTCATCTTTCAGGTGCGCCCGCACGCCGACGCCCTCTACGACTCGCCGCACGAGCCGTGGTCGTTCTACCTGACGGGCGAGCAGGGAGAGGCGCCCTCGTACGATCCGCTGGCCTTTGCCGTCGAGGCGGCCCACGAGCGCGGGCTGGAGCTGCACGCCTGGTTCAACCCGTACCGGGCAGGGCATCCCGCCGACACGTCGGCCCTCGCCTCCTCCCACGTCGCCAACCAGCACCCGTCCTGGGTGCGCGAGTACGGCGAGTACCTGTGGCTGGACCCGGGCCTGCCCGAGGTGCAGGACCACACGCACCGCGTCATCATGGACGTGGTGCGCCGCTACGACGTCGACGGTATCCACTTCGACGACTATTTCTACCCCTATCCCTCGTACGACGACGGCGCCTCCTTTCCCGACAGCGCAAGCTGGGCACGGGCCCGAGAGAACGGATGGACCGGCAGCCGAGACGACTGGCGCCGCCACAACGTGAATGAACTCGTGGAACGGCTCTACCGCTCGATCAAGGAGACGAAACCCCACGTCCAGTTCGGGATCAGTCCCTTCGGCATCTGGCGCCCGGACCACCCGCCCGGCACGCAGGGCTTCGACGCCTACGCCGAGCTCTACGCCGACGCCCGAAAATGGATACGCAACGGATGGGTCGACTACCTGACCCCACAGCTCTACTACCGCATCGATCAGTTCGGATACTCGTATCCGGAGATGCTGCGGTGGTGGATCGAGCAGAATGAGCAGGACCGGCACGTCTGGCCCGGCCTCTACACCAGCCGCGTCGGAATGGAGGGCGAGCGGCACTGGTCGGACCGGCAGATTCTCGGCCAGATTTACACGGCCCGTTCTCATCCCGGCGCGAACGGCCAGGTCCACTTCAGCATGAAGGCCCTTCTGCCCCTGCCGGACTCCGTGCAGGCGCCCGGACGGCCCGACACCACGCTCATAGCCCCCGTCGTCGACACCCTGACGGCCGACTCCGTTCGTGTCGCGGGCCACACGGCCGATTCCGTTACGGTCGACAGCACGACGACCGACAGCGTGACCCTCGTCCGGACCGAATCACCTCCACGCGCCCTGCAGGCCACCCATCGGCTGCGGACGCGCCTCCGGACCGAGGCGTACGCGAACCCTGCTCTCGTCCCCGCCTCTCCCTGGCTCGACGACGAGGCCCCCGACCGCCCGACGATTGCGGCCAAGCAGGGCGACGCGGAGCTCCAGCTCACCCTGTCCGCCAACGAAGAGACCTCCATCCAGTCGTGGTCCATCCGCTGGTACGGCGACGAGCAGTGGCACGTCGACGTCGTGCCCGGCCACCGGCGAACGTACACCCTTTCCGCCTCCGCCGCCCTCCCCGACGTCATTCTCGTCTCGGCCGTCGACCGGTTCGGAAATGCCGGCCCGCCGGCCGTCCACACGCCCCGCTAGCGGCCTCTCACCCGCCTCCCGAGAACGACGGCGGCCTCCCGCCCCACGCGCGTACCGCCCTCCCCAGAAACGCACGTGCTTCCTATCACGTACCCGTAGCGGATCTCAAAGAATGGGACACAGAGGTCGATCGGGGACCAGTGTCGGATCGCCTCCCCCCTCTTTTCGTTCGTGCAACACGGACGTCCGACCGTTCCCTCCCCACCAATCCCTCCGTCGCCATGGAAAACGAACAGGACATGACGATCGACCAGGTCGCCGAGCTGGCGTACGTGTCCCGCTCCGTCGTGTCCCGGGTGCTAAACGATCGTCCCAACGTGAGCGACGAAGCCCGGGAGCGGGTGCTCAAGGTCATTGAGGAGCACGACTATCGCCCGAACTCGGTGGCGCGCAGCCTGGCCACGGATCGATCCTACGAAATCAGCGTCCTGACCCCTCGTCGGGGCGACGACTCGCTGGCCAACGGCTACTGGCCCCTCCTCTACTCCGGCATTTTCGAGCAGTCCCTGGAGCGGGGCTACTTCGTCTCACTGTCCATCGTGTCGGAGGAGATGAAGGATCAGATCCAGGGGCAGACCGGAGACAAGCGATTCGACGGCTACATCCTCATTACCCAGGAAGTGACGGAAATCGTGGGCGACTCCTTCGACGATCGCGACGTTCCCACCGTACTCATCGGCGGCGGCTCGAACCGAGATGCGTTCCATTCCATCGACATCGACAACGTCAAGGGGGGGTACAAGGCCGGAGCGCACCTCTGTCATCTCGGATACGAGACCATCGGGGCCATTCTCGGCAATCCCGACCTGGAAGAAACCGAAGATCGACGCCGGGGCTTCTCTCGGGCCCTCGACGACGCCGGTCGTTCGGTCTCGGACGAGCACGTAGAAGTTGGAGACTACTCCCAGGAGGCCGGATACGACCTCATCCACCGCTGGGCTGCAGACGACAGGCTGCCGGACGCGCTCTTTTGCGCCAGCGACACCATGGCGATGGGCGCCCTGCTCGCCCTTCACGAGACCGGCCACCGCGTCCCCGACGACGTGGCCGTCGTCGGCTTCGACGACCTTCCGTTCTCCCAGTACACCATTCCGCCTCTCACCACCGTCCGGCAGCCCGTCTACGAGAAAGGCCAGGTGGCCGTCGACGTGCTCGTGGACGAAATCGAAGACTCCGTCCCCAACCCGTCCCACAAAGAACTGGAGCCGGAGCTGGTGGTGCGCCAGAGCTGCGGCGCCGAATGAGGGCCGGTAGAAGGCTTACTCGTCGCGCAGGTGATCGGCCTCAACGAGTTCATTCCCCGACTCCGGCGTATAGCGGGCCATGTCGAATCCGGACTGCAGGCCGTAGGCCCCAATGTCCCCCTTTGTGTTGAGGGCGAGCACCCCCACCTGGATGCCCGAGGTGTCACCGTGCAGGCCGTCCACCCGCTCGATGACGCCGCGGCACGCCTCCGTAGGCGAGGCCCCCTGCCGCATCAATTCGACCGCAAGGTGAGATCCGGCGGTGCGGATGACCGCTTCTCCCCATCCCGTCGCACACGCCGCCCCTACGTCGTTGTCTACGTAGAGCCCGGCCCCGATCAAGGGAGAATCGCCCACCCGACCGTGCATCTTCCACTTCGTCCCGCTCGTCGTGCACGCCCCCGAGAGGTTGCCCTGCGCGTCGAGCGCGAGCATGCCGATGGTGTCGTGGTTCCCAGGCCCGCTTTCCTTCTCGACGTTCGGCTCGGGCCGCGCAGTCTCTGACTGCTCCTTCTTCCACGCCTGCCAGTCCTCTTTCGACTGCTCCGTGAGCAGATCCGTCTTCTCGAAGTCCTGCTCCAGGGCAAAGTCGCGGGCCCCGTCGCCCACGAGCATGACGTGCGGGGTCTCCTCCATCACCGCCCGGGCCACCGCCGTGGGATGCAGAATGTCCTGCAGGGCCCCCACGGAACCGCATCGACCGCGCTCGTCCATCACGCAGGCGTCGAGCGTCACGATCCCGGTCCGGTCCGGGTATCCACCGCGCCCGACCGTCCGGGACTCCGGGTCGGCCTCCGTCACGGCAACCCCCTCCTCCACGGCGTCGAGGGCCGCCCCGCCGTCGGACAGCACCGTCCAGGCCGCTTCGTTGGCCGGCCGCCCGTGCGGCCACGTCGAGATGACGACCGGCGCACGATCCGGCGGGCCCGAGAGCGCTGCTCCGGGACTCTCCGGCTCGTAGGCCGCGAGGACCGGACTGGCCATGGCACTGGCATAGAGGCTCTGCTTGAGAAAATCTCGACGGGAAGGCATGAACGACGACTGACTTTGTAGAAGAATCGAGGCAGTATTCCTCTCGGGTCGGACCAATCGGGGCGAAAAAAGACCCGCTCACGTCCTCTGCTTCCCAACCGTCTGCCGGAGGGAATCGAGACCGATAGGCCTTGCTCATACCAGATCCCAAAGAGAATTGTGCACTTCGACGGGCAAAGCACGAAACTGAATGTCGCGAGATGCATCTCGCGACCTTTTCGTCCCCAGCACCCCGAAGCAAAATGCACAATCAACCTTGGCATTTGGTATAACTGGCATCAGACGTCCCCCTTGGCCCCCACACTGGTTCCCCGCACAGGTCAAGGAGACTCAGGCCGCAACGCCCACGTGCTCGAGCACCTCGTCGGGACAGCCGGTCCACTCGGCCACGTACTGGTTGCCCTGATACTGCAGGTCCTCCATCCCGATCTTCGAAGAAAAGAACCCGGAAGCCGTTAGATCGCGGAGGCTGTTGAAAAACTCGACGCCCGGCCGCATCTCCGAATCGGCCTCCTCCGGCCATGCGATGGCGTCGAGGAGCGTCTGCTGCTGCGTCTCGGAGCACTCGACGAACGAACTGCCGAAGCGATCGATGCACTCGTAGTCGATCCAGGCGAGCCCGCCGCGAAAGGCGGTCTGCTGCGCCTCCCGATTCCCGAGTTGATCGTCGGTCAAAATGAAGTCGATGAAGCTGGGCACCCCCGCGTCGGTGGCGCTGCCGGAGCGATCGTCGGCCGGAATGATCCAGTCGACGAGCTGCTCGACCGTCTCGAACTCGTGGTCGGTAAAGAGCCGGCGCTCGTAGTCCCCCGGTTGCGGCCTGGTGGTGGCGGCGTCCGGCTGCTCTCGGCGAGCCGTTTCCACGTCCTCCGACGAACAGGCCACGCTGAAGGTTGGGGCGGCGGCCATCAGGCCCAGCAGCTTGAGGGCGTCTCGGCGATCGAGGTCACTCATGATTCGGTTGGAAAAGATGTCAGTAATCGTGCGGCCACCCATCGAGAGAATAGGGGCCTATGTAAACACAGGAATATTGCGTATTTCGTATTGCGTCTCCACCCGGTCAACCTCAAATACGAAATACGCAATAGTGAATACAGCCTGTGTCCCAGGGCCCTGCCCTCCCCGTTACAGATTGCCCTTCTCGCGCTGATCGACGATGTACTCGGCCGTCCGCATCGAGAGAGCCATGATCGTCCAGGTCGGATTCTTGTGGGGCTGGGACACGAACGGGGCCCCGTCGGCCACGAACAGGTTGTCGACGTCGTGGGCCTGGCAGTACTCGTTGAGCACGGACGAGTCCGGATCGGTGCCCATGCGAGTCACGCCCGTCTCGTGAATGATCTCGCCGGGCTGCGTGATGCCGTACCCGTCCTCCTCGTCGGGGATCGTCCCGAGGGGCTCGGCCCCGGCCGACTGCAAAATCTCGCGTCCCTTTTCCTGCATGTGCTTGACCTGGAGGTACTCCTCCTCTCCCCATTCGTAGTTGAATCGAAGAACCGGAATGCCGTACTCGTCAGTCTCGTCGGGATCGATTTCGCAGTAGTTGTCACGGTGCGCAATGGACTCGCCGCGCCCCGACATGCCGACGACGGATCCGTAGAAGCGTCTATAGTCGTTTTTGAGCTGCCGGCCGTAGCCGCCGCCCCCCTTCTTTTTCGTCTCCTCGTCGCCCAGCAGGCCGTTGAGGTTCTGGATGCCGCCTCCAAACCCGTACCCCGGCATGCCGCGCCCGCCCCATAGCTCAAAGTGGTAGCCCCGCGGAAAGTCGAGGTCCTGGTCGTGGGCCCACCACGGAATGTAGACGTGCATCCCGCCGACGCCGTCGCAGTTGTGGGCGGGCTGGTCCATCAGCTGCGGGGCCACGCCCATGACGGTCGTGCCCGTCGAGTCCATGAGGTACCGCCCCACGAGATCGCTGGAGTTGGCCAGGCCGTTGGGGTGCCGCGACGAGGTGGAGTTGAGCAGGAGGCGAGCCGACTCGCAAGAACTGGCAGCCAGCACCACCACGTCGGACCGCACCTTGTGCTCACGCCGGGTCTGCGTGTCGACGTAGGAGACGCCCGTGGCCTGTCCCTCCTCGTCCGTCGTCACCTCCCGGACCATTGCGTTGGTGATGAGGGTCGCATTCCCCGTTTCGAGGGCCGGATCGAGCAGCACCGGCGCCGAAAAGTTCGAGTTCGTGGTACAGCCGCGGTTGCACTGTGCACAGTAGTGGCAGGCAGCACGGCCGTTGTGCTGCTCGGTCAGGATGGACAGGCGGGACGGAATGACCGGAACCCCGACGTCTTCGGCCCCCTGCTTAATGAAGCGCTCGTAGCAGCGCGGCTCCGGCGGATCCATGAAGATGCCGTCGGGCGCATTATAAAAGTTCTCCTCCGACCCGAAGAGGCCGATGAGCTCGTCGAGGCGGTCGTAGTACGGCTTCAGGTCCTCGTAGTCGATCGGCCAGTCGTCACCGTAGCCGTCCACGCTCTGGCCGTTGAAGTCGTCCGGCCCGAAGCGGAGGGAGATACGGCCCCAGTGGTGGGTGCGCCCGCCCAGCATCCGGGCCCGGAACCACATCCAATCGGTGTCCTCGGCGGTCGTGTAGGGCTCCCCTTCAATGTTCCACCCCCCCAGGCAGGCGTCGAATTCTCCGAACGGGCGAGCCTCAGTCGACGCGCCGCGGCGCGGAGACGCGTAGTTCCAGTCGAACATCGCCCCGTCGTCTTCGACGCTCCACTCGGGCCCGGCCTCCAGAACCGCGACGTCGGCCCCGGCCTCCGCCAGCACCTTTGCCGCCATCGATCCACCGGCGCCGGAGCCAACGATGCACACGTCGTACGAGTCGGGACTCTCCTGAATGAGGGGGGGCATAGAGCCTCTCTTGCTGCGTAAAAAGGGGTACGTACCGCGTGAACGTATGGTAAAGAGGACCGGGCCCAGACGCAAGCCTGACCGGCCCCGTGTCGCCCCCTCTCGCGAGACTGGAAGCGGTTCCTAATCCGCCAATGGATTGCCACCCGGACCACCGCCCCCTATCATACTTATCAGCACATACCGACGAGAGTCTCCCCGGCCGTCCCGCTCGGGCCGGAACCGCGATTCTCGTGCTGATCTTGCCCGCACCAACTCCTTCCCCTCATGGACACCTACGCCCCTTCCGTCACCGACACCTCGGAGCCCAACGCCCAGGCCGGCACGCAGCATGAGCGCGTCGAAGCCCTCATCTTCGACGACCCGTCGGAGATGGCCCATCGCGTGGCCCTCCGCATCGCCACATTGATCGAAGAGCGCCAGGCGGTCGGCAAGAACGCCGTCCTCGGCCTGCCCACCGGCTCGACCCCGATCGGGGTGTACCAGGAGCTCATCCGGATGCACGAAGAGGAGGACCTCGACTTCTCGAACGTGGTCACCTTCAACCTCGACGAGTACTACCCGATGGATCCGAAGAGCCTCCAGAGCTACCATCGGTTCATGGACGAAAATCTCTTCGAGCACGTCAACGTCCCCGAGGAAAACATTCACATTCCGCGGGGCGACGTGCCGCCCGACGAGGTGGAGCGCTACTGCGTCGAATACGAGCACGCCATCGAACAGGCCGGCGGAATCGACCTCATGCTGCTCGGCATCGGGCGCTCCGGCCACGTCGGCTTCAACGAGCCGGGCTCGAGCAAGGAGACCCGAACGCGGCGGGTCATCCTCGACGAGATCACGCGCAAGGACGCCGCCAGCGACTTCTTCGGGGAAGAAAACGTCCCGCAGGAAGCCATTACGATGGGCGTGGGCACGATTCTCGACTGCGACGAAATCATCCTCATGGCCACGGGCGAGCACAAGGCTCCCATCGTGAAGCGAGCCATCGAGGAGCCCCCCAGCCGCGAGGTGACGGCCAGCTACCTCCAGGAGCATCCCAACTCGACGTTTTATCTCGATCGGGCCGCGGCGGGCGAACTGACCCGGGAAAAGACGCCCTGGCGCGTGCGAGAGGTCGACTGGACCGACCAGAAGGTCAAACGGGCTGTCATCTGGCTCGCCAATCAGCAGGAACGGGCCATTCCCCGGCTCGAAGCCTCCGATTATTACCAGAACCAGCTCCACAGCCTGGTCCACCGGTACGACCACGTGGACGACCTGGCTCGCGAGGTCTTCGAGGACCTGCGCCAGCGCATCACGTACCGCGAGAACCTCATCTCCGACGAGCGGGTCATCGTCTTCAGCCCCCATCCCGACGACGACGTGATTTCGATGGGCGGCATGCTGGACAAGCTCGTCGACAACGGCAACGACATCAGCGTCGCCTACATGACCAACGGGTCGGTGGCGGTCTTCGACGCCGACGTGCGCCGCTACCTGCGCTTCGTCGAACTCAGCGGCCAGACCCTGAACCTGGAGGGGGAGAGCGCGGCGGACTTTCGCGAACGCCGGGACAAACTCGAAGCCCACCTCGAACAGAAGGAGGCGGGCGAGGTGGACACCCCGGACGTGCAGACGCTCAAGGCCTACATTCGGTACGGCGAGGCCATCGCCGCCATCGAGGTGATGGGACTCGACGCCGACGACGCGGAATTCCTGGACATGCCGTTCTACCGAACGGGCCGCGTGCGAAAAGATCCGATCTCGGGGGCCGACGTAGACGTGGTGTACGACCTCCTGGAGAAGGTAAACCCCACCCACGTCTTCGTGGCGGGCGACCTCTCCGACCCCCACGGCACACACCGCATGTGCTACAAGGCCATCAAAGAGGCCCTCGAGCGCTACAACGAGGACGCCGCTCCTCCCTCGGAAGACGGCACGCCCTCCGACGCGGAGTCCCCTTCCGGGGCGCGCCCTCAGCCGCTCGTGTGGCTCTACCGGGGCGCGTGGCAGGAGTGGCCCCTCCACGAAGCCGACGTCTTCGTCCCCCTCTCGAAGGCGGACCTGGATCGGAAGGTCGAGTCCATCTTCAAGCACGAGAGCCAGAAGGACCGCGCCATGTTCCCCGGCGCCTACGACGACAGAGAATTCTGGGAGCGGGCCCGCGACCGCAACCGCGGCACCGCCGACGAGCTGAACCGACTCGGCCTCCCCGAATTCTACGCCGCCGAGGCCTTCGTCACCACGTACGACATGCCCTAACCTGCGTGGGCCCCACAGGCATCTCCACTTTTCCCCAGGTCGTTCCTATGAACTCCACGCACGCGCGACGGGCTCTCCTGGCTGCAGGCCTCCTCGGCATCCTCGGGCTCGGGGTGTTTGCGATCGGGGCCCCCGGGCCGACCTCTCCCGAGACCGCCGAGCCGCTCCCGTTCAATCCTCGGACTTACACGGTCAATCGGGCCCCGTCTGCTCCGCAGATTGACGGCCATCTCGACGAGGCCGCCTGGTCGGAGGCGAGGTGGACCGCTCCGTTCGTGAACAGCGTGAGCCGGGACGCCCCGGCGCCCCGCTTCCGAACGCGGGCCAAGATGATGTGGGACGATCGCTACCTCTACATCGCCGCCAGGCTGGAAGAGCCGCACGTGCGGGCGGCCTTCACGACTCGGGACACGTCCATCTGGCGCGAGAATGCCTTCGAGCTCTTTATCGATCCAAGCGGCGATACTCACCACTACTACGAATACCAAATCAACGCTCGGGAGACGCAGTGGGACCTCCTGCTCACGAAACCGTACCGGGACGGGGGCACGGCCCTCAGCGCATGGGACATCCGCGGCCTCAAAAAAGGCGTCGCCGTGCAGGGAACGCTCAACGATCCCTCGGACGAAGACGAGAGCTGGACCGTCGAGCTCGCACTGCCGTGGTCGGTTCTCGCAGAGGCAGCACCAAATACACCCGAAGACGGCGACCGGTGGCGCATGAATCTGACGCGGATGCAGTGGCCCGCGACCGTCGTCGACGGAGAATACGTGCAGGACAGCACCGACAGCGACGCGTGGTCGTGGTCCCCCCAGGGCGGCTCCGGCAACTTTCACAAGCCCGAGCGGTGGGGCATCGTCGAGTTCTCGGATTCTCCGGTCGGTTCGTCCCCAGACTCGGTCCGTATTTCCCCCACCGAACGCGTGAAGTGGGCCCTGCGTCGCCTCTACTACCGACAGAATACCCACGAGGAGAAACACGGCACGTACGCCTCGTCCCTCCGGGCCCTCGACGCGTCGGAACTCTCGCTCGACGGCCGTCCCTTCGAGCCTGTCCTCCAGACCACCCGGAGCTCGTACGAGATTACGGCCCCGGGGGCGGACGGGACCACCGTGCACATTCGCCATGACGGAAAGGTCTGGACGACGGGGAAGTAAGTCGGTTTGCGCCTCCGGTGTTGCGTCCGTTTCTTCGGCTACGTTCCTTCATCGTACTCCCCCTCACGCGCCCCCTGCTCTTCCCGTGACGCTTCTCGACTGGCTCTTCGTCGTTGGGTACCTCGCGTTCTCGTTCGGCATTGCGCTCTACTACTTCCAGCGGGCCGGCAAGGACACGTCCGAGTTCTTTCTCTCGGGGCGGGCGATGCCGTGGTGGCTGGCGGGCACCAGCATGGTGGCCACCACCTTTGCCGTCGACACGCCGCTGCTCGTGACCGAGATCGTCGCGCAGGACGGGATTGCCGGGAACTGGCTGTGGTGGAACGCGGCGTTCGGGAGCATGCTCACCGTCTTCTTCTTTGCCCGCCTCTGGCGCCGGAGCGGTGTCATGACCGACGTCGAGTTCGTGGAGTTCCGGTACAGCGGCCGGGTGGCAGCGTGGCTCCGGGGGCTCAAGGCGCTGTTCTTCGGGCTCCTCATGAATATCCTCATCATTGGGTGGGTGTCGCTGGCGATGGAGACGGTGATCGACCGGCTGTTTCCGGAGCTCACTCTCTTCGGGCACGCGTCCTTTTCCTTCCTCGGGCGAGACGTGAGCGCGGCGCTCGTGGTGGTCGCGGGGCTCATCCTCGTGGTCGCTGCCTACGCGCTGCTATCGGGGCTGTGGGGGGTCATGGTGACCGACGTCTTTCAGTTCGTGGTGGCGATGGGGGGCACCATCGCGCTCGCCTTCTTCGTGCTGGACATGCCGGAGGTCGGGGGCATCCAGGGCCTTCACGACCAGCTGCCGGACCAGACGTTCAATCTACTCCCCACCGTCGGACAGGCTGCGGAAGGGGCTGCCACCTTCTCCCTGTCGGCCCTCGCCTTCGCGGCGTACGCGGGCGTGCAGTGGTGGGCCAGCTGGTATCCGGGCGCCGAGCCGGGCGGGGGCGGCTACATCGCCCAGCGCATGATGAGTGCGAAGGACGAGCCGAACGCCCTCTTCGCCACCCTCTGGTACACGATCGCCCACTTTTGCCTGCGCCCCTGGCCCTGGATCATCGTGGCGCTGGCGGCCCTGGTCCTGTACCCCGACCTCGACGAGCCGCGCGCCGGGTTCGTGCTCGTGATGCGCGACGTCCTGCCACCGGGCATGCTCGGGCTCCTCTTTGCTGCGTTCCTGGCCGCGTTCATGAGCACGGTGTCGACCCAGCTCAACTGGGGCGTCTCGTATCTGGTGAACGACTTCTGGGCGCGGTTCATCCGCCCCGACGCCGACGAAGACCACTACGTCCTCGTCTCCCGTACCCTCACCTTCGGCGTCGCCCTCCTCAGCCTCTTCGTCACCCTCTTCCTCGACACCATCGCGGAGGCCTGGGGCCTCCTCCTCTCCGCCTCGGCGGGACTGGGCCTCGTCCTCATCCTCCGCTGGTACTGGTGGCGCGTCAACGCCTGGAGCGAAATGGCCGCCACCATCGCCCCCATCGCCCTCACCGTCGTGGCCCTCATCCTGAACGCCTTCGGCATCGAGGTGCCGGGCCTGCAGGCCGAGTTTCCCATCAACCTGTACTCGGTCGTCGGCTTCACCACGGTCGTGTGGCTCACCGCCACGTTCCTGACCCGCCCCACCGCCGACGACACGCTCGACACCTTCTACCGCAGGGTCCATCCCGGCGGGCCCGGCTGGACCCCCGTCGCCGAGCGCCACCCCGACGTAACGCCCGACAGCGGCCTCCTCCGCCTCGCCCTCGACTGGCTCGTGGGCGTCGTCCTCGTATACACCACCCTCTTCGGCACCGGCTACCTGATCCTCGGCTGGACCGTCTGGGGCCTCCTCTGCCTTACGGTCGCGGTGCTCGCCGCCGCCTTCCTGTGGCACGACCTGCAGCAGGACCGCGTCTCCCTCTTTAACCCCATCGAGGCCCGAGAGGAGGAATCCAACTGAAGCGCCTCCTGCTCCCTCCGATCGTCTGCTCCCCTCCGCCCGAACTGTTTCTCTCTCCATGCCTGCTCGACCGACTCCTCCGTCCGCCTTTCCCGGAACGGACGTCCCGAGGCGCCCCTCGGGACCGCAGAACGACTCGTCCCCTTCTTTCAACAATCTCTCCGTCGTTCGACCCCTCGCGCCGGTCCTCGTCCTGGCCCTCCTGCTCGGCTGCGGTACCACCGAGCCCACCACGGCACCGACCGACGCCGATACCACTGCCGCGGACACCGTGAGCTGGGCCGATCGGCAGCTCCGAGCCATGAGTCTGGACGAAAAGATCGCCCAGCTCTTCATCATCCGGCTCGACGGCACCTTTCAAAATGCAAATGCGCCGTCCTATCGCGAGACCGTCGACCTCGTGGACACGTTTGGGGCCGGAGGCATGATGTTCGGCCCCGGCACCCCCATGACGCAGGTGACCATGGCCAACGACCTGCAGCGCACCGCCGAACGGCCGCTCCTCGTGTCGCAGGACACCGAGTGGGGCGTGGGCATGCGGATCGACGAGGCCACGACGTTCCCCCCCGCCATGGCCCTCGGCGCCACCCGCGACCCGTCGCTCGCCTATCGCGTGGGCTACGCCACGGCCCGGGAGGCCCGGGCACTCGGCGTCCACCAGATCTATGCGCCGGTGGCCGACGTCAACAACAATCCGCGCAATCCCATCATCAACATTCGCTCGTTCGGTGAAAAGCCGAACCTCGTGGGAACCATGGCCTCCGCATTTGCCCAGGGTACGCAGGCGGGCGGCGCCCTCGCCACCGTCAAGCACTTTCCCGGCCACGGCGACACGGACGTCGACTCGCACATGGCCCTGCCCGTGCTCCGCTTCGACCGGGCACGACTCGACTCGCTCGAGCTCGTCCCCTTCCGACAGGTCCTCGACGCAGGGGTCGCGAGCGTCATGACCGGCCACCTCGCCCTGCCCGAACTGGAGCCGGACAGCACGGTCCCCGCCTCCCTCTCCCCCAACGTGACGACCGACCTCCTCCGCCGCGACCTCGGCTTCGACGGCTTGGTAGTGACCGACGCCCTCAACATGGACGCCGTCCGGCGCGAGTTCGGCGTGGGCGAAACGGCCGTCCGCGTCCTCGAATCGGGGGCCGACCTCATTCTCATGTCCACGAACCCGTGGGTGGCCCACGACGCCATCCGCACCGCCGTAGACAGCGGACGCATCGACACGGCTCGGATCAACAGGTCGGTCCAGAAGCTTCTGCGAGCCAAAGAAGAGCTCGACCTCCACGAGCGTCCTGCTGCGGAAGCAAAAGACCCCGAAAGGCGTGAAATGCACCGTTCGGACTCATCGTCTCGAAGGGGTCGCGTCGTGTCCCTCGACACGACGCGCCACATCGTCGACCGGCGCTCGCACGAGGTGCTTGCCAACACGGCCGCCCGTCAGTCCCTCACGCTCCTCTCGAACTGGGACGACCTGCTGCCCCTCACGCCCCCGGAAACCTACAAGACGCTCGTCGTCACCCTCAGCGACAGCGAATACCCCGGAACGGGCCGCCCCTTCGTCCAGGCCCTGGACGACCATCCGGCCATCGACTCGCTCGGCGTCCGCCGCCTCGACCCGCGCTCGGACACGACGGACGTGAACGAGCACCTGGAGGCGGCCGACGACTACGACGTGGTGGTCGTGCCCTCCTTCCTCCGAGTGCGGGCGTGGAGCGGATCGATCGGCTTCAACGACATGCACGAGACCTTCCTCGACAGCCTCGTCGCCGACGGGCCGCCCACCGTGCTCACTGCCTTCGGCAACCCGTACGCCCCGAGCGGGCTCGATCCACAGCCGGATGCCGTGCTCGCCGCCTACGGATCGGGCGACGCCTCCCAGCACGCCGCGGCCCAGGCCCTCACCGGGGCCACCGGCACACCGGGCCGCCTGCCCGTCACCATCCCGGACCTCGCCGACGCCGGACAAGGCCACATACTGGAGACCGTCTCCCCTCGTGTCGGCCTGCCGGAATCGGTGGGCATGAACGGCCGGCGCATGGCCGCCGTGGACTCCATCCTCCGCCGCTCGATGCTCGACGACGCCTTTCCCGGCGCAGCCGTCGCCGTGGGGCGGGGCGACGTCATTACGAAGCTGGACGGTCACGGCTACTACACCTACGACCAGAAGAAACCGGTCCAGGTAGACTCGCAGTACGACCTCGCGTCCCTCACCAAGGTGGTGGCCACGACCACGGCCGCCATGCTCCTGGTCGAGCGGGACAGCATTTCCCTCGACGCCGCCGTGTCGAACTACCTCCCCGAGTTCGCGCAGAACGAAAAGGGCGCCGTCACGGTGCGCCAGCTCCTCACGCACTCCTCCGGCCTCAAGCCCTACCTGAGCCCCGACGAGCGCGGGCCGACGCGCGAAGCAGTACTCGACACCGTCATGGCCCAGCCCCTGACGTACGCGTCCGGCACGAAATCGGAGTACAGCGGCCTCAACTTCCTCACGCTCATGCACATCGTCGAGACCGTCACCGGGCAGTCGTTCGACACGTTCTGTGAGGAAAACATCTTCGACCCGCTCGGCATGGACCAGACGGGATTCTACTCCCTCGAGCGGACCGCCTCGTGGGTCGTGCCCACCACCGACACGACGGGCACACGCTATCAGGGCAGCGTGCACGACCCGATGGCCCGGGACATGGGCGGGGTGTCGGGCAACGCCGGCCTCTTCTCGACGGCCCGCGACCTGGCCCGCTTCGCCTACATGCTCACGCACGAGGGGCGGATCGACGGACGCCCGTTCCTGGAGCCGGAAACGATTGAGACCTTCACGTCGAAGGCCGACGTGCCCAGCAGTACGCGGGCCCTCGGGTGGGACACGAAGAGTCCGGAGGGCTACTCCTCGGCGGGCGACCACTTCAGCGTCTCCAGCTTCGGCCACACCGGCTACACGGGCACGTCCATGTGGATCGATCCCTCACAGGACCTCTTCGTGATTCTCCTCACGAACCGGGTGTATCCGGACGACACGGATCACGAGATCATTCAGGTGCGTCCCTCCGTCGTGGACGACGTGCACGAGGCAATCGTGGGGCCGCCCCAGCCGCTGCTGCCGGGCCGACCGCCGAAAAACTGATCCCAGAAAGTCACACGGTCATGAGGGCGGTCGTCGAACGCGCGTATGCATCTCGCTGGCCACGACGAGACATCCCTGAAATTCGTCCAGGGAATGCGTGTGGAGAATCCGAGCAAGTACAGTCGTCACGGCGTCTCGACTCGCATTTTGGGGCCGAAGTAACAAAATCCCGGGATGGCTTCCCGGGGGAAATTCTCGGAGATCGGAGAAATCAAGATCAAGCGTGATAAAGAACCGTCCCTCTTCCTCCACGTGGGCCCATAGCGTTCCATCTTGAACCCCGGACAACCCCTCATCAAATACGCTCTCGGCCTCGTATCCCGCATCCTCGACGAGCGCAACGTGGCTTTGGCCGAGATTCTCGTCTACTTTCACCCGTACCGCACTCATCGCAAGGGGACCATTTCTTCTTCACGGGCCAACGAGGCTGCGTAGGCGAGGGCAGCGTGAACATCTTTCACGGTGAGAGCGGGGTACTCGTCCACGATCTCCCCGGGGGACAAACCCTCTGCCAAGTTATCAAGCACAACCGACACCATCACCCGCGTTCCCTCAATGCAGGGCTTCCCGTGACAAATCTCTGGATCCGTCGTGATGTGCTCTCGCCAGTCAGTCATAGAATAATAGAATAGAAGAGTGTAGCGAATCAGCGCGTGTAACGTGAGACGCTCCGAACACGAAGGAGGTTCATCCGAGAACGTGGGAAACACGATGAGCCTGTCTGCGAGCTGTCCCCCGCAGAACGAATCGAAGAAATTAATCTCTTTTCGAAGGAGTCGTACCAGAGAATCAATGACGTCGAAGAGCGCCTGAACCAGCAGATGGAGGTCCAGGAAGAACGCCTCATGCGTCGCATTCAGCAGACGGAGACGCGCCTTCTACGCTGGATGAAGGGGGCCTTTGCCGCTCTCGCCGGGCTCCTTACCGTCTTTGAGTTTGTCCTGTAGGCCGGTGGACGGGCCGGGATTGTGAGCGGAGGCCCAACCACCCGCTGAGGAGAGCCCCGAGGGCCGCAATGCCTGCCAGCACGCCGAAGAGGAGGGGCGGCCCGGCAAACTGGAGCACGGCCCCGGCGAGCGAGGCCCCCAGTGCCCCCACCCCAAAGACGGCGAGGTACGTGTATCCGTAGGACAGGCCCCGCGCCTCGGCGGGACTGTACTCTGCAACCGTGGCCTGGTACAGCGGCTGAATGACGAAGAGTGCAAAGCCCAATACGGCACTTGCGGCGAGCAGGCCGGCCGTTCCCAGCCCCGCCACCGGCAGAAACAAAACGGCCACGCCCCCCAGCCCCGCAAACGCCCCCGCGAGGCCCCGATCCGGACGTCCCCACTCCGTGAGCCGCCCGCCCACGTACTGTCCCAAAATCCCGACGGTAAGCAGTCCCGCGTAGACGTAGCGTCCCGTGTCCACCTCGATCGGCAGATCCACAGTCACGAGCGGCGTGAGCAGATCCGGCAGAAAGGTGAGCACACCGCGGTAGTAGAGCCCCGAGAGCGCCGCCGCCGCAAAGACGACCGTAAACCCGACGGTAAACAGCGTCGCCGAGCGGGCCCAGAGCGCTCGCATCCCGTCCGGCGCCGGAGTCGTCGCCGATGAAGACGGAGTCGACGTCTCGACGGCGGCCGTTTCGTCGAACGAGGCCCGCACGGCCAGAATCGTAGCCGCGAGCGCGGGAAGGGCGAGCAGCAGGGCCACCGTCTGCCAGTCGAACACGAGCAAGAGCAGAGCCGTGGCCAGCGGCCCGCCGGCAATGCCCACGTTCCCGGCAATGCCGTGCCAGGCCAACCCGCGCCCCCGCTGCTGCACCCCCGTACTGATGAGCGCGAGCGCGGCCGGATGATACACGCTGGCCGCCGTTCCCCAGAGCAGAAGCGCCCCGCCCACCGTCCACAGTCCCGGTGCAAATCCGAGCGCGACGAACGACATCCCCATCCCCGCCAGACACGCAGCAATGAGCCGCCGCGCCCCGAATCGGTCCGCGAGAATGCCGCCCGGCAGCGCCCCCGTCCCGAACAGCACGTACCCGGCTCCCACGATCGTCCCGAGCACGGCCTCCGTCACCCCAAAGGCCGACAGCCACACCGTCATGAAAATGGGAATGGACAGCTCGTAGGTGTGCACGAGGCCGTGCCCCACCATCACGAGACGAACGATGGCACGATCATTCGGAGTCACGATCGAAAGAGCCGGTCAACGACACAAACACGCACGTCTCGCCAACGGATCGCCCCCCGTTCGGATCCTGGCCTCATTTCGACGATGCGGATTCCAAAACGACGAGAACGAGCCTCTCGGTCCCCCCTCCGAACAGGAAGTGGCGCACCGCGCGTTGCGCCAAATCCCCCGCCCCAATTGACGCCGGGAGCGAAGCCGACAGAACCCGAAAGTGCACGGCCCCACCGGGGTAAAAATGTATCCTAACGATGTCATTCCCCGTAACTGCCCCTTTCTCTTCGGCTTTCCCCGCTCTATGACTCGCCTCCTTTCCTCTCTCCTCGCAGGAATCCTCGTCCTCCTGCTTGCCTTCGCACCGCCCTCCGCCCAGGCCCAGGACTGGCGACAAGAAGTCCAGATCATTACGACGATCCCGTTCGACACACCGCTGCACGTGTTATTGGATTCGATGGGCACCGTCCTCAACGAGAACCCCGACATGCGCGTGCAACGCTCCCCGGACGACACGTCGTCGATGACGGCTCGCGACCTCCGCGACGCCCTGTATGAGGACGGCCTCGACCTGACGAGCGCCACGCACGCCTTTATTCGGTACCGATTTGACCTTCCGGGCTCGGGGTCCGGCGTCGTCGAAACGATTCAGGACATATACTTCATCGTTCGGTTGGACGAATCTCAGTCGGACCTCCCGATCATCTATCTCAACACCCGCAACCCCATGATAAGCACCCTGCTCCTCGAGCAGGGCATCCGAAGTCCCGTAAACATGAGGTCGGTCACTCCCTTCCGAAAACACCTCGCCTTTCCCGTCATGAATAACCGCTACGAGACCGCCGTGGTTGAATTCGGACGGCAGACCGTGCGGGAGAGCCCCGGCCCCGAACAGGCGTCGCTCCTTCACCTCATCAACGATCACATGAGCGTCGGAACGTACGTTCTCACCATGATGCACGAGGACGAGGGCCTGGCCCTGGCCACCCCGTAGTTCAACGGGAGAGTTGACGACGTTCGAATCCCCTCGCGACCGATCCAGAAGGAGGCTTCTTTCGTACCTGTTTAGCGATGGAAGCCTCTGAAGAATGCTCCCACGCGCACCTTCAGCGCCCTCGTCAACTCCGGACAGCTTGCACTGGACCTGATCCAGTGAAGCGAAGCGGAGATCCGGAGTAGTCATCCCAGACCTTGATCTGGGACCAGTGTCCGAAAGGACCTCGGCGGGAACGTTCAGCATCATGGGCAGGCCTGTCGCTAAACACATACCTTCTTTCGAGGAGCCTCCTTTTTTCGTGGCCGGAATCGACGGTCTCGGACCAAGCGGCTCCCGAACTCTCCGCCGATCTTCTCGTAGCGGCTGCCCCCGATCGTTCTGTTGCAGTCCCTCCCACCTTCTCGTGCCCTCGACTCCCCCTCGGCTCCCACTTTTTCGTTTCCTCCTCCGAATCGGGCTCGGAGCAGGACTCATTCTTCTCGGCTCGTCCCTCTCGGCGACGGCCCAGTCGCCCGATCCGCCGACCCGCGTGATTATCGACTCCGACGCCAACAACGAGCTCGACGACCAGCACGCCCTCGCCTACGCCCTGCTGTCGGGCGACGCCCTGCGCGTAGAGGGAATCACCGTCAACCGGACGGACAACGGCGGTGACATCGCGGCCCAGATGGAGGAAGCGCGCCGGGTCCTCCGTCTCACGGGCCTAAACGAAGAGGTGCCCCTTCTGCAAGGCACGTCCGGTGCCTACGAAACCATCGCCCCGAACCTGGATCAGACCGACTTCGACGGAGCCGAGGCCGTCGACTTCATCATCGAGCGGGCCCACGCGTCGGAGGAGCCCCTCGTGGTCGTGCCCATCGGCAAGCTCACGAACGTCGCCCTCGCCCTGGAAAAGGACCCGTCGATCGCCTCCGAGATCCGCGTCGTCTGGCTCGGCTCCAACTTTCCCGAGAAGGGGGAATACAACCTGGAAAACGACCCCTCGGCGGTAACTCCGGTCATCGAATCGGGCGTGCCGTTCGAGATTGCGGTCGTGCGCTACGGGCGGTCTACCGGCACGTTTGCCGTCCAGACGTTTCAGCCGGAGATCCAGGCGGTGATGCCCGGCCTCGGCCCTGAGCTCGACGAGCCCGTGACCGGCCGGCACGGAAACGCACACACGACGTTCGGCGACTACTCGGTGGCCCTCTTCGACCACGTCGACGACGATGCCCGCTCCCTCTACGACGTGGCCGCCGTGGCCGTCGTCAAGAATCCGGACTGGGCCACCCGCCGGACCGTCGGGGCGTACCGACTAAACGACGGGGCGTGGGTCGAAGCGGAGGAAACGAACGACCTCGTCATCTGGGAACTCTTCCACACGTCTCAAATCGTTCAGGACTTCTTCGACACACTCCGGACCCCGGTGCCGGCAGTGGATCGGTAGCCCGGCCGCCCTCCGAAAAACGATGTCCGAACGGCCCAACGCCTGCCGTTCTCCGCCGTCGAGGCCGACCCCTGCCCTCATAATTCAGAGTTCCAGATCCGAAACACTTCTTTTGTCAATCATCCGCAAAGGATGAGATAAGGATTCGTGAAGTACAACTCACGTTGACTTAGGTCAAGGACAGCCCCTCCGTCGGCGCATAGATTGGCAATCGCATTACACTGCCACCCGATCCCCGCCCGTCCATGTACTCTCGCCTCTCCGTTCTGCCGTTCGTCCTGCTTCTGTCCGTGGCCCTCGTTGGCTGCGGCGGATCTGATTCCTCGTCCTCCGACGAGGCGTCCTCGAGCGAATCGACCGCTACCCAGTCCACCTCCTCGGAAGAGGTCGACCGGACAATTACGATTCGGCCGCAGGGCAACCAGATGAAGTACAAGCAGACAGAATTTACCGTTGCCCCCGGCGAAACCATCGAACTCGTATTCGAGAACACCGCCACGAGCCCGTCGATGGTGCACAACGTCGTGCTCCTCACCTCCACGGAGGACGCGGTATTTGAACGCGTCGGGGAGGCGGGAATGAGCGCCGGATCCTCGAACGACTACGTGCCCGAGGACGACGCCATCATCGCGTACACGGAGGTTGCCCAGCCCGGCGAGAC
>CAZCUZ010000028.1:0-29566 GCA_964502085.1 uncultured Salinivenus sp.
GAGAAGCTCGCGTCAAATGAGAGGGGCGACCTCGTCGTCGTCAACAGCACCTTTCGGCCGGGCGAGGCGAGCCAGATCCAGCTTTACCGCGGACAATACGGCCAATGATTGTCGATCGGCCGCGCGCCGTCGACTGCATTGTTTCTGCCAATGCCCCCTCCCGGGCATTCGTACGTTGAAATCGAATCTCCCGGGAGGTGACCCGACTCACTCCATCCACTCCCCGAGAGGCCCCCGTTACAGAGCAGCCACCGAGCCCCCGTCGACCCGATAATTCGAGCCGTTGACGAACGAGGCGTGCTCCGAAGCCAAAAAGGCCACCAGGCGCCCCACCTCTTCGATGTCCCCGGGCCGCCCGACCTCGATGTGCGGCCGTTTCTCCTTCAGAAATTGCTGGATCATCTCGTCCATCCTCAGCCCCTCCTCCTCGGCGGCCTGCTCCATCATGCCGGTCACGAGCGGGGTCTCGATGAACGCGGGGCTCACGGTGTTGACGAGAATGCCGTCGTCGGCCACCTCCTTCGAGAGGGCCTTGCCGAAGTTGTTGAGCGCCCCCTTCGAGGCGCTGTACGCCATCATGTCGGGATACGGCTGCTCACCGTTCTCCGAGGAAATGTTGATGACGCGCCCCCAGCCCTGCTCCCGCATGTACGGGACGATCTTGCGGGTCAAGGTCACCACGGCAAACAGGTTGAGCTCGAACAGCTCGCGCCACTCCTGCGTGGACACGTCGTCGAGTCCACCGGGCGAGCCCACGGTCCCGGCGTTGTTGACCAGTACGTCGACCGTACCGAAGGCGTCGATCGTCGTCTCGACCAGCCGGTCGAGCTCGGCCTCGTCGGTGAGGTCGGCCACCACCGGCTCGACCTCGACGCCGTGCAACGCCAATTCGTCGGCCGCCGCCTCCAGCTCGTCGCGGTGCCGCGCGCAGATACTGAGGTCGCAGCCCTCCGCGGCGAGGGCCTCGGCGCAGCCGTAGCCGATGCCTTTGCTGCCGCCGGTGACGAGAGCCACCTTGTCGTCGAGTGCAAAATCCATAGCAGGTCGTGAGGATTGGAAAAAGTGCAGGCGAACGGGCTCTCCGACTGCACCTCAGCGCCCCATAGAATGATCCCGGACCCGAGAAAATATCCTCGTGACTCGGACCCCATGACCATCGGCCTACACTCGAATCTCACTCCGCCGTCGCCGGAACGCCCGAAGCGACCGAGTGGAACTACGCCTTCGCTCGAACCCCCTTCTCTACCAAAAACGACTGCCAGGCGGACAGCTGCTCCCCCTTCAGAACCCGAGGAAACTTGTTCTGTCCCCCCAGCTTGCCCCGTCGACGCATCCACTCGTAGAACAGTGCAGTGGGCACGGGTGTGACGTGAATGTCCTTGAGTCCGCCCCCCCGCTTGATCCGATAGTCGTCGTTGAGGCGTTTGAGCTCGCGGTCGAGATGCTCGCGGAGGGTATTCGCCGGCACGTCCGCGTCCACGCCGAGGTACCAGTGATGGGCAAACAGATCGCCGGCCGGCACGCCCGCGGCGGCAAATTCCGGAATGGACACGTTCAGGAGATCCTCCAGACCCTGAATCGCGTCCGCCATGTTCGCCCCCGACACGTGCTCCCCACAGAGGTTGAGGAAGTGCTGCGTGCGGCCCGCAACGACGATCTCGCCCACCTCCACGTCGGTAAACTCGATCACGTCTCCGAGGAGATAGCGCCACGCCCCGGCACAGGTACTCAGAAGCAGCGCATAGGGCGTATGGGGCTCGACGTCATCAATCGTGAGGACCGTAGCCGACGGCCGGATCTGTCCCTCGTCCCCAAAATTGTCGGAGGTAAACGGCACGAACTCGTAGAAAATGCCGTTGTTGAGCAGCATCTGCATACCGGTACCGGGGCCCGGCTGGAACGCGACGTAGCCCTCGGAGGCGATGTAGGTTTCGATCGTGACCAGAGGCCGAGCCACGAGCTCGGTCAGGGCGCGACGGTACGGCCCGAAAGCCACGCCCCCGTGCACGTACACCGAAAGATTGGGCCACACGTCGTGGATCGTGTCGACGTCGTAGCGGTCGACGATCTTCTGAAGCAAGAGTTGCACCCAGGCCGGGACGCCGCAGATGACCCCCACGTCCCACTCGGCGGCCTTCTCCGTAATGGACTCCAGCTTCTCCGTCCAATCGGCCTGCGCCGCAATCCCGGGACCGGGCTTGTAGACGTGCTGAAACCACGCGGGCAGCTGGGCGGCACTGATGCCGCTGAGGTCGCCCACCTGCGCCGGTCCTTTCGAGGTCAGCTCGGTACTTCCGCCCAGGATGAGGACCTGCTTCTGAAAGAGGGCGTCCGGAAGGTGAAAGGCCGCGAGCGAGTAAATCTGACGGATCCCCGCTTGCTGGACGGACTTCACCATCGCGTCGGTGACCGGAATGTGTTTGCTCGAGGCCCCGGACGTGCCGGAGCTGAGAGCAAAGTACGGGACCGTTCCGGGCCAGGTCACGTCCGCCTCCCCCTCGAGACCGCGGTGCCACCACCGATCAAAGAGCCGATCGTAATCGAAGAGGGGCACACGGTCCTGAAACGCGTCCACCGGATCGTCGGCCGCCAGCATCTCGTCAAATTCGTAGTGGCGCCCGAACGCCGTGTCCTCTGCACGCGAGAGCAGCCCGCGAAGCTCGGCGCGCTGGTACGCGGCGGGCGACCGGCGCCGACGCAGTCGCTGGAGGGTCGAACGCAGCCGAAGGCCGCGGTGAATGAGCTTGCCGAGGAGAGGCATTGGGCCGCAGGGAACGGTCTCGTCGTAAAGGCCCGGGCGAACGCAGAGTCGCTACCAGCCCGGCGAAATCTGGAAGTCGAAGTGCCATCCCTTGTTCGGGCGCTGAAACGGGAAGGCGTACGACAGTTCCAGAATGAGCGCCCCGAGCACGTTGACGCGGGTGCTGAGCCCCGTGCTAAAGACCGGAATGCGCTCGCTGGACTCGCGGTCGAAGTCAAACACCGGCGGCTCGTCGCTCGACCAGGCCATCCCGCCGTCGACGAACGCAATGAGGTCCGTGGGCAGGTACGGAAACGAGAACAGGCCGAGCTCGCGGACCCCGAGGACGGGCAGCCGGACCTCGGCACTGCCGATGGCCGTCCGGCTTCCGACGAGACGATCGAAGACGGGGCAGGCGCCCGGATCCGTTCCACACTCCTGCGGATCGAACGACGAAAACCCGTAACCTCGAATGAGGGTCCCGTTGCCGAGAAACTGCGGCGTGAGACGACTGTCCTCTGCGTCGGCCCCGTACCGGCCAAAGTGCAGGCCTCGCAGGGCCACCGTGACCGGCCGGGCAAACAGGTACTCTCGGTAGTCGGCGAGCACGGTCTGATAGAAGAGGTCTCCGAACTGGGACCCGACCTCGAAGCGATAGCGGCGTCCCTGCACCGGAGACGTCAACCCGAAAAAGGAGTAGTCCCCCACAAACGCGGTGGATACGTCCACGAGATTGAGTCCGGAGGGAGCCCGAAAGCTGCTTCGGTCCCGTTCGATGACCTGATTCCCGACGATTTGCGTGCTTTCGACCTCGAAGTCGTAGGAATATCGCGAGTAGCCCACGCTTCCCTCCACCCGCTGGCTCGTGTTGAGGGGATACGCCGCATTTGCAGCAATCTGATCGACGTACGTCCGCTGGAGAATTTGCTCGATGCGGGTAGACACAAACGTCTGCCCTCCAATCTGAATCGGCTCTCGGCGAATGCTCCACGCTCCACTCCGAATGGGGGTGTGACTGAGGGAGCCGCCCCACTGCAGTCGGCCCGACCGATTGAGGTAGGCCCCTCCCCCGCCGATGTCTTTGTACGTCCCGTTGGCCATGATGCTGGCCCCCACCGTGTGGTCGCCCATCAGGTCGTTCCAGAGAAATCCGACGCCCCCACCGATCTGGGTGTCAAACCGGCTCACGCCGGAGGTATACCCGACGCCCACGCCGCCCTGCGCCCCAATGTAGTCGAGCAGGAGACGCGGCCGGTAGGGCTCCGACTCGAACTGCTCCTGATCGGGAAGGCCGGACGGGTCACCGAGGTAGCCGGCCACGAGGCCGGGCTGCGCGCCCTCGGAGGGCGGCAGGTCGACGTCGGCCCGAGCGGCGGTCCGCGGAACCGGTTCTTCCCGCCCGGCCTCCAGGGAGGCCCCGTACATGCTGTAGCCGTTGTCCTCATACACCGAGAAGACCATCCGGCCCGTCTCCCGGGCCACCGACAGCGCAGGCGAAAGCGACGTGATGCCGCTCACCCCCGTGGCGAGACGCGTCTGCCGGTAGAGCTGCTCGTCGGCCAGGCTGTAGCGGTATACGTCGCTGTACCCATCCGGATCGGCAACGAAGTATAGGCTCTGTCCATCCGGTCCAAACTGCGGATTGATGTGACGTGCCTCTCGAAAGAGCGGCAGCATGCGAACGTCTCCCGACTCGACACTCACCATTCCGATGCGCATCTCCCCAAACGTGAGCTCAGAAAAGCTGGTGCCGCTCCCGCGGTCCGTGACGTAGGCGAGGCGCGACCCGTCGGGCGACCATGCCGGCTGCAGGGCCGCGTGCCGGTCGTCGGTGAGCTGGCGCACCGAGCCGGTCTGCGTGTCGAGTACGTAGAGGTTTGTGACGCCGCCGGTGTTTCCGGAAAAGGCAATCCGACGCCCGTTCGGCCCCCAGGCGGGATGGTTGAGCGCCCCCACGTCCTGCACGCGATACCGCTGCTCGATGCGCCCCGTCTCGGCGTTGAGCACAGCGATCTGATTGTTGCCTTGCCGGAACGTCACGAACGCGAGGCGCCGCCCGTCCGGCGACCACGTCCCCGCAGAACTGATAAAGCGGACGGCGTCGAAGTGCGGACTGGTCCCACTCTTCGTCAGCCGACGCACGACCTCGCCCGTCTCGGCGTTCGCCACGTAGAGATCGACCGAAAAGAGCCCGCGCTCCGAGAAGAACGCGACGTACTGCCCGTCGGGACTGATGGCCGGAGAAAAGTTCATACGCCCGCCCGTCGTTTCTTCGGTGAGCACCCGCTGCCCCGCCTCCGACGGAGGCGTGCGATCGGCAATCTGCGGCTCGTAGCGGCTGCGAAGCGCTTCGGCCCACGACTCGGACAGTTCCTCGGGCGTGAGGCCGAGCACCTGCTGAATCGCCTCGTCCACGCTGGACACGCCCGCCTGCCGGTACAGAATGCCCAGGGTTTGATCGCCCCAGTTGCCCCCAACGTAGGCCATCAGGGCCTGTCCGTAGCGATACGGAAAGTACCGATTCTGCTCTCGGGTGAGCTGGCGCGTCGTCGGCACGTCATTGTTGCGCACCGCCTCCCGCATCCACATGGCCGTGTGCGGGTCCGATCGTCCCTGCGAGAGGTACTCGGCCGTCCCCTCAATGAGCCACAGCGGAAGTGCTCCGAGGCGAAAGGTTCGGGGATTCTGCTTCCAGAGGTCGTACTGAAAGACGTGCACGAGCTCGTGGCCGAGAATCCGGTCCGTCTCCGCGTAGCTGCCCGTCATCGGCATGATGAGACGCTGGCGGCCGCCTTCCGTGACCCCGCCGGTCCCCTCCCCGATGAAGCCGCCGATGACGTTCGTCTGCTGAAAGTCGGTGTCGTCGGCGTAGAAAATGATCGGCGTCCGCCCCATGAGCTCGTGCTGGAAGACCCGGCTCAGCCGCGCGTACCACCGCTCCGCCATCCGGGCCGCGTCCTGGGCCGCCGGCCCCATCGGCGGGTAGTAGTACACGTCGAAGTGCTCCGTCTGAATTCGCTCGAAGTCGAAGTCGTCGTAGACGACCTTATTTCGACCGAAGTGCTGGGCCTCCGCCGAGGGCACCCCCGCCGTCAGCAGAATCGCAAGCAGTCCCCAACAGAGAACGGATCGCCCTGTCCTGATAGAACAGATCATGAAAAGACAGAAAGATGGCACAAATGAACGGCACTCTCGTCGAAGATCAGTACAATCAGCCGGCCTCAAATGAGAAATCCGCCGCACTTGATAATCATACATCCTCCCCCAACAAAACACAATAATCCTTGCTTTATAAATTTAATTATTCACTTTTGCGTTACATCATCCCTAACCAAAAGACCCAATACGTCAAAAACCCTACTCTTTGTATTCTTTCCTTACGCTGTCTAGCTTATTTGTTAAGGGACCTCCTACCGGGGACGGAAGCTCAGAAAGAAGGCTGCGGAGCACGTACTCCGTCCTTATGGAATATCCTGCAACAGCGGAGAGATAAACGTCGCCCTCTCCCCTTCGCCGCCCCCGAGTCCGAGAGAAAAGCCCCTTCGGATCTGGACGTACGACGTTTTACCAGTATCCTTTCTTCGAATGACGTACCAGCCCTCGATTTTTGCCGTTTCGCTCATCGTCCTTCTCCTGCCCGGCCTCTCGCACGCCCAGCCGGCTGCCTCCTCCAACACGCTCACTGAGGACGTTCGCGAACACATCCGGACGCGCGTGGAGGCCGAACGACGGGGACTGGAACCGTTCGACGTGCGCGATGGGGGGATCCACACGTCGGCGTCCGTAATGCCGTTCTACGAGAATAGGAACTTTGCCCCCGTCTGGATCGACTCCGACGGACCCACGGCGGCCGTTGACAGCCTCCTCGCCGCCCTCCGGCAGGCCGACCGAGAGGGCCTCAATCCGAGGGATTACCACGTGGAGACCATCTCCAGCCTGCAGCGCAAACGTCGAACGGCCGAAACGCCCTCTCCCCGCCGCCTGTCGGACCTGGAACTCTTGTGTACCGACGCCTTCTTCCTGTACACCTCCCACCTGCTCTCCGGTCACGTCTCTGCGACGAAGATCACTCCGTCGTGGAACGTGCCTCACCGACAAGCCGATCTTCGTCAGTTGCTGACCGACGTTTCGAAGAGCGGTACCGTCGCCGACGCACTCGCGTCCGTCCGTCCCCAACAGCCCGAGTACGACGCCCTCGTCGGCGCCCTCCAGCGCTACCGGACCTACGCAGCCGACGGCGGATGGCCCCCCGTCCCCGACGGACCGACACTGAAACAGGGAGCGAGCGACGACCGGGTTGTACGCCTCCGCGAGCGCCTCGCGGTCACCGACGACCGGATCTCCGCCGACTCGTCGTCGACCGAATTCGACGCCGCCCTCCACGAGGCCGTGCTTCGCTTCCAGGAACGCCACGGCCTCGACACCGACGGCGTCGTGGGCCCGGCCACGCGCAAAGCCCTCAACGTATCGGCTCGGGAGCGCGTCCAGCAGCTCCTCGTCAACCTGGAGCGGTGGCGGTGGCTGCCGGGCACCCTCGGCCCCCGACACGTTCTGGTCAACATCGCGGCCGCGGAGCTCCAACTCGTCGAGAACGGAGAAGAAACGCTCACCATGCGCGTCGTCACCGGCCGGCCCTACCGCCAAACGCCGGTCTTCTCCGACGAGATTTCGTACCTCGTGTTCAACCCCTACTGGCACGTCCCTCACTCGATTGCCACCCGCGACCAGCTTCCCGAGATCCAAAAGGATCGCAGCTATCTGGACCGGCTCCAGCTGAAGGTCTTCCAGGGATGGGGAACGAACGCACAGCCGGTCGATCCGTCGGCGATCGACTGGGCCCGTCTCTCCCAGAATCACTTTCCGTACCGGATCCGGCAGGAACCCGGGCCGCACAATGCACTGGGTCGAGTCAAATTTATGTTTCCAAACCGACACAACGTGTACCTCCACGACACGCCGTCCCGCGGCCTCTTTGCAAAGGCGGAACGGACCTTCAGCTCGGGATGCATTCGACTGGAGCGGCCGATCGAGCTGGCCGAACACCTGCTCTCCGATCACCCTCAGTGGTCTCCGCAGCGCATCCAGTCCGTGCTGAAGACCCCGTCCGCCGAGCAGTCGGTCCCCCTCCGCACCCGCGTGCCGGTTCACCTGCAGTACTGGACCGCGTGGGCCGACCCCGACGGCACCGTCCACTTCCGAAACGACGTGTACCAGCGCGACGGAGCCGTGCTGAAAGCACTCAACGCCCCCACTCCCACGGAGGCGTCTCCTGGAAAATAATGCACGTTCGTCCTTCTGATTCTTCCTCCTTCCCGACGACGCCCCCAGCCCCAAACCGTTTTCGATTTCTCGTCCTATCCTCTTCCTATTTCTTGGTAGGAGACATTGGAATTACCATTTACAATCCCGACTTTTTCTCGTGAACTAGAGTAGAGAACATTCGCCTTTACCGTCCTACTTCCAAAAGTTCCAAAACAATGGCTTCTCGAGGTCAGTTTCGTGTTCTCTCCATCCTCGGAACGGCGTGTCGCATCATCGGATGGATTCTCGTTCTGCTCGCCGTAATCGCGGCTGTTACGGCGGTCGTAACCGCCACGGGCTGGCAGGAAGCCGTCACCGGCGCGGGCGTCTTTCTCGGCTCGCTCATCGGCGGCATGCTTCTGGTGGCGCAGGGACAGCTCATCAAGGCCATTCTGGCCATCGAGAAAAACACCCGTCCGTAGACCTGCGTCCGGTTCCTCCGACCTCCCATGACGGTCGGTCCCCTCATCCGAGCGTACCTCCCCTGCGGCAAAATGTGCAACCCGTGCCCCCGGAGGCCAAGTGCCTCCTTCATGCGTGCCTTTCTTTCACGTTTTTCCTCCGTAAAGCATGGCTAACGATCACCCGGCTCCCGTCGAAGAGAACGTAGCCCCTTCGTCGGACGACGCCACGCCGACGCCCAGGCGTTCATGGAACGGATCACCGACCTCGCCCGCATGCCGGAGGCCGGGGTGGTCGTGAAGGAGGGTGCCTTCGAACCCGCCGTCCCCGACGCCCCCCAGGCCGACCTGAACATCTTCGGTCTCGCCTCCGACCCGGACTTCGACTTCATGCGCACGATGGGGAACCATACGCGCTCCGGATGCCTCTTCGTCCGGGACTCGGGAGAAGAAAGCGCCCTGGCCTGACGAGGCCAGTCCAGCGATCGTTTGGTTCGTCGCAACACCTCCTTCCCCCATGCCTACTCCCCGCTGGCTCTACGCCTGGGGACTCGGTTCCGTCGCTCTCGGCGGGGCCTCGCTCCTCTTCCCTCTCTACGTCATCGAACTCGGAGCCGACCCGTTCACACTCGGCCTCCTGGCGGCCTCCGCCGCCGCGGTGGGCGCCCCGGGGGCCTTTCTCTTCGGTCGCATCGCCGACCGCACCGGACGCAAACGGATCCTCGTCCTCGGCACACTACTGGCCGTCACGGGAGCGCTGGCTCTCGTTCCCTTTACGCGTTCGATTCCACTGATCATTGGGGGCAATGCCGTCGTCTGGTTCTCGTTCGCGGCCGTGGGGCCCGTACTCACGCTCCTGGTCGTGCGGGACGCGGACGAAAAAGAATGGCAAACCCGCATCGCCCGCCTGAACGCCGTCCAGGGCTGGGGGTGGGCCGGCGGCCTCCTGCTCGGGGCCCTCTGGACGGGGTTCGGAGAGCAGTACGTGCGGCTCATCCTCGCCCAACGGGTGCTGTTCGGCGTATGCACAGCCTTCATGATCGGGGCGCTCCTCGGCGCGTGGACCCTCCTTCCGGCCGAACCAAATTCCCGCCCCCTCACCACCGACCGCGTGCGCCGAGGCGTGCTCCGCGCCCGACGGATGAATCTCCAGGGGGCCTCGTTTCCCTTCACCCCCGGCCGCGTGTTCGGCTGGTCGATGCATCGCCTCAATCCGCAGGTCCTGTTCGACCGATTTTCGCTCGAATTGGTGGTCTACTACGGCGCGGTTTTCCTCTTCTTTCTCGGGTTCACTTCGTTTTTCGCTCCCCTTCCCATCTACCTCGAAGAAACCGGATTCGGCTCCGGCACCATCTTTTGGCTGTATCTGGCCTCGAGCCTCGGGTCTGCGGCGTACTTCCTTCGAGCTGCCACGCTCACCGGGCGGTACAACGTCGGAGCCCTCCAGGCCACGGGCCTTTTCCTCCGCGGCCTCGCGATTCCCACTGTTGCGGTCGTCGGAGCACTCGCCGGGGCCTCCACCGTGGCTCTCGTCCTCGAAACGGGCCTCTTCCTCCTCGTCGGCGTCACGTGGGCCATCATCGCCGTCACGGCCGCCACGATCGTCACCCGCCTGTCCCCCGCGGCCATTCGGGGAGAGGCCCTGGGAGCCTACGCCGCCGTCTCGGCCCTAGCCGGGGGGCTCGGCAGCCTGCTCGGCGGGGCCGCGGCGGAGGTAAGCTTCTTGCTCGCCTTTGGCGTTTCCGGTACATTCGTGCTTCTGGGCGCCGCGCTCGTCTACCGTCTCCGAAACACCCTGAACGGCAAATCGCCCGCGAACGCGCCGGAGGCTCCCGGCTGAGACGAACCGACCGACTCCGTTCTCCGTCGGAGCGGAGTGTGCTCGTCAACTCAGATCGACGCGCCTCCCGGACCCCACGTTGACGGACGGAAGCAAACACCCGAGCGACTGCTCTTCAAGAAGGGGCTCCTGCTTGGACAGCACGACGGATTCGTCTCCCGAATCGACGGAAAAGAGCGAATCCGCCGCCGCACCCGTGGGGTCGATCATGGGAATTCGGTCCGTCGAGTCCGGTCCGACGCGCACGAAGGACTGCCGGGGAACGAGGGGCGCCTCGACACTCGGCTCCACTGAAACGTCCGGAGACTCCGTCGTGAGGTCACAGCCTCCTGCACCGAGCAGAAGGACCAGAGGGAGTGCTGCTGTAGCGACCGGTCCGAAACGCCTCATGAGAAGAGTGCCGTTCGCGAAAAAACACCGGAAAAACGGCTCTCCTCAGACGGGGAAACTGCCAGAGGAACTACGACGTGGTGTTTCGGAGAAGGCGGATCTGGAAGTGAATCATCTCCAGGTAATTGTCGACGGAAATGCGCTCGTCGGTGCCGTGCACGCGTGTCCGATCCGACGGGCGGGCACGAATGGGCCGAAACCGGTAAATGTCTCGCGTGAGGTCGTGGAAGTGGCGCGAGTCGGTGGCCGCCACGAACATCGACGGCGCCACCGGAATTTCACCGAAGGTCTCCCAAATCGATCGCTTAAATTTCTGGAAGGATTCGGTGTTGACATCCGAGACGAACGACGGCTCGCGCCCCTCGCCAAGCGTCTCGACCTCCACGGCCGGGTTGTCGATCGTCTCGCGAGCGTGAGAGACCACCGATTCGACATTGTCCTGCGGATGAATGCGAAAGTTGACAGTCGCCTCCGCGTGGGCGGGCAGTACGTTCGTCTTCATTCCGGCCCGGAAAATCGTGGGCGCAATGGTCGTCCGCATCGCGGCGTTCGTGTGGGGCAGACGAGCCAGCCGCGACTTGACGACGGGTCGAAACAGCCACAGGTTGGCCAGCCCCATCCGATACACGAACGGCAACTCCTGCGACAGCGGCTCAAACGTGCGCTGGAGCAGATCTCCAAACTGAGCCGACATGGGATTCTGCTTCAACTCGTGGATCGCACTGGCCAACTCCCCGATGGCCGTTTCCTGCGGGGGCATCGAGGCGTGTCCCCCCTCGCGAACCACCTCGAGCTGAAGCGTGACGCTGCCCTTCTCTGCAACCCCGATCATAGCAAGGGGCGAGTCAATGCCCTCCATGATTTCCTGTGCCACCGGCATCCCCTCGTCGACGAGAAAGTCGAGCGATTCTCCCCGCTCTTTCAGGAGCTTTGCGACCTCAGCCGCACCGAAGTCCCCCCCAACCTCCTCGTCGTGATGAGCCACCAGATAGACCGTTTGCTCGGGCTGGTACCCGGTCTCCAGAAGGTATTCGGCGGCCTCGAACGTCGAGAGCGTGCCACTCTTGTCGTCGAGCGTGCCCCGCCCCCACACGAATCCGTCCGCCCGGCGCCCCCCGAAGGGCGGATGCTCCCACTCCTGGCGCGTCCCCTCTTCGACCGGCACCACGTCGTAGTGTCCCATGAGCATGAGGGGGGCCTGAGAGGTGTCCCGGCCCTGCCAGCGGTACAGCAGCGTGTAGCCGTTACGTCCCACCCGCTCGCGCCGGAGCGTCTCGTGCACGCGGGGATAGGCCTCCTCCATAAACCCGACGAAGTCTTCGAAGGCCTCATGGTCCACGTCCGCCGTGTCCTGACGCGACACCGTGGGAAACTGAACAACCCGGGAAAGACGCTCCACAGCCGCCGTGCTGTCAAACGCCGGCCGCTCGACCGGATTGATGCCCGAGGGTTCGTACGACAGCTGAACGGTGCGGAACAGCACCATGGCCATCACGCCCGCAAGAAGAACGCCTGCGATAAGGAGGCCTCGTTTTAACATCTACTCGAAACGTCTATCTGCAGGACAACGTGGGTCTTCGACCTCTTTCAAACGCCTTCGAACGAGCGCGCGCACGACTCTCCCTCCGGTTACGACGACGGGGCGTCCACTCTCGGGGTGTTCTTCGTCTCATTGACGACCTGCACCGGGAAGGGATCGGTCTCGGCCCCCGTGTAGAGCGTCCGATGAGGAAACGGAATCTCGATGTCGTGCTCGTCGAACGCCTCCTTGATCTCGATGGGAATGCGATTCCGGAGCTCGAGAAAGTTGTCCGTCTTCGTCCAGAGCCGGAATTCCTGGTTCATGGACGAGTCGGCAAAGCCTTGAAAGAGAATCTGAGGAGCCGGTTCTTCGAGGCAGAGTGGATTCCGGTCGGCCACGTCCAGAAGCACCTCGTGCACCGTCCGCAGATCTTCCTTATAGGCCACGCCCACCAGAAAGTCGACGCGACGAATGGGAAAGCGCCGGATGTTGGTCACCTCCGACTTGATCATCGTCTCGTTCGGGATGCGCACGAACAGGTTGTCCAGCGTCCGGAGCTTCACCGAAAGCAGGTCGACGGAAAGCACCTCTCCCACCGTCCCGTTGACCCGAATGAGGTCCCCCACTGCGAAGGGCCGCTCCCCCAGCAGAAAGAGGCCGCTGATGACGTTGGACGCAGACGTCTGTGACGCAAATCCGAGGGCGACGGTCAGAATGCCGGCCGCTCCCAGCAACACGCCGAGGTCGAATCCCAGCTCCATCAGCGCGGAGGCCACGAACAACCCCGCAATCCCGTAGAAGACCACGCGCCGAAGGATCATCGTGCGCTGCGGATCGTCGCCTCCAAACAGGCGGGCCAAACCATTGCCGGCCAGCCGACCCAGGACGAGACCGAGTCCAATTTTAACGACTGCACGAAGAAGGTTGGCGGCCTGCGGGCCGGTCAAGTAATCGAGGACGAGGGTCCACCATTGCTCGAGCATCAGATGCAGACGGGGATTCTTTGGTATGACGGACCCTCCAAAGACGGGACGGACCCCGGTCCCTGTCAACTCTCCCCCCGATTCTGGAGCATCAGTCCCCGCTACCGCATGTGCTTGCGCCGGTTGCGCACGTAGTCCTCAAACAGGAACGAGCCGAGGTCGTCGAGCTCCGAATAGTAGGCCCGTCCTCGGTTCACTTCCGTCAGCTTGCGGACGAAGTCCTGGAGCCCCGGATCCCGCGCAATCATGAACGTCGTGATGGTAATGCCCTGCCGTCGGCAGATGACGCCTTCGTCGAGCACCTTGTTCACGATTTTCCGATCCAGCCCAAAGGCGTTGCGGTACATCTCCCCGTTTTCGATGTGACAGCTGGGCTTGCCGTCGGTAATCATGAAGATCTGCTTGTTGCGGTTGTTGCGGCGATGCAGAATGTCGCGGGCCCGCCGCAGGCCCGCCCGCGTGTTGGTGTAATAGGGCCCCACGTCGAGGTAGGGAAGGTCCTCAATGTCGATCTCCCAGGCGTCGTTGCCAAAGGCCACAATGTCGAGGGTGTCCTTCGGATACTTGCTCGTGATGAGCTCGGCCAGTCCCATGGCCACCCGCCGCGCCGGGGTGATGCGGTCCTCACCGTAGAGGACCATCGAGTGGGAGAGATCGATCATGAGCACCGTGGCCATGGTGGCGTGATGATCGCTCTCGTGCACCTGAAAGTCGTCCTCGGACAGGTGCCAGTTCTCCCCCGTGCCGGACCGGCGAAAGGAGTTGGACAGCGTGCCGGTCACGTCGAGGCGCGTGACGTCGTCGCCGAAGCGCCAGTCGCGCGTTTCGGGAAGGCGCTCGTCGCCCTGGCCGGCGTGGGGGGTACGATGCCCGCCCTGGCCGTGCTTGCGGAGCTCGCTGAAGATTTCCTCCAGGGCGGACTGCCGGAGCGCCCGTTCCGTCCGCGCCGTAATCTCGACCTCGCCGGTCTCCTCGTCCTCCCGCAAATAGCCGCGCTTCTTGAGCTCCTCGACGAAGTCTTCCAGCGTCTTGTCGGAGCCTGCAGTCAGATCGTACTCGTCGTCGAGCTGCTCGAGCCAGCGGAGGGCCTCTTCGGCGTCGCCCGCCGTGTGCTCCAGCAGGTCCTCGAACAGGTCGAACAGCTCCTCGAACAGCGGCTTCTGGGAGCCGTGGCGCTCGGGATCCCACTCAGTGTAGCGTAAACGCATGGGGAAAAACCGACGTCAAGGAGGGAAATCCGCGCGGAAAAGTCTGTACGCCGGGCCGCAGACGTTTGTTTTTCCGCAGCAGAGATCCGTGCCCCTTTCCCTCCTTCCCAGCCCAGCGGCCCCGCGCGTTTTGAACGGACACGGAGTTAGGAATTATCTCAAAACGGTCGAATGATACGGGCTGTGACGTCGGTATCGCTCGACAGCGGCGATGCTCGCACATCGCCGATTCCTCCAGTGCGTCGGCGTGTACACGTCTACGTCTTTTGAGATAATTCCTCAGGAGTACGGGTCCTCCAGATACCGCTCCGCGCGATCGTGGGCGCCGACCGGATCCTCCATGTCCAGGACGCGTCGATAGTACCGCTTCGCCGTGTCGCGATACCCCTTCGCGTCGTACGCCATGCCCTGATAAAGCGCTCCGAGAATCCGAAATCGATTGTCCTCCACGTCTCGATCGGTGAGCTGCTCCAGCCGATTCAGGTGGGCGAGGGCCTCGTCGTACCGGTCCCGCTGGAGCCGCTCCCGTCCCAGGTAGTAGCGGGCAATCTCCTCCATGTGCACGTTGTACCCGGCCTGCGAGCTGTCAACGCGCTCGACGACCTCAGTAAAGACCTTTCGGGCCTGGTCCCACCGGCCCCACTTCGCATACACGCGCCCCTCGTAGTTGTGAAAGTAGGGATTGTCGGGATGGCGCGTTCGGAGCCGACGCACGTAGTTGCGGGTGGGGAGGTACTCCTCTTCGTACAGGTAATAAATCTGCGTGAGGTAGTAAAGGGCCTCCGTCTGCACGTAGCGTCCCTCCTCCGCCGTTCGCTTTAAGAGCTGAAGCCCCCGTTCCCGGTTGCCATCCGGAATCGCCCACGTCAACGTCTTCACCGTGGGGTACTCTTCCTCGAGAATCGCGGTGTAGTAGTCGTACAGCCCCTTCCCGAACACGTAGTCGCCGTTGCTCGAGGGGCCCAGCTCGGCCACTTCGCGAGCCGGTCCAATGGCTTTCCGTCCATTCTGAATGGCTTTCCACCAGCTGCTCCGGTTGGACGCGAGGCGCGCCTTAAAGCCGTGAGCGGCCGCCTTGAACAACATCGCGTCGAAGTGATCGGAATTCTCCTCCAGCAGAGCGTCGGAGCGCTCGATGACGCGGTCCATCAGGTCGAAAAAGGCCTCGTCGTGGGACGTGTCCCCTAGATCGAGCATGATCGTCCACCACAAATTGAGTCCCTGCAGAAAGGGACCGACCGGATGGTCCGGATACCGCTCGTCGATTTTCTGAAAGTGTGCCCGGGCCTTCTCCGAGCGCATGTTATAGAGATAGTTGAGCCCCTTCTGACCGTTTTTCCGGACGAACGGGTCGTTTAACACCGTCGAGGGCGCCTGCTCGGCGGTGTCGGCCTGGGGCGCGGACGGGGACGCCCCGACACAATCCACGGAGCCGACTATCATCAGTGCGACAATACTTCCGACGACAAAACGTGTCGGCATAAAGCAAACGGATCAGAAAAGGAGGGGGAAGAGCTCCTAACCACTGCCTGAAAGCGGCTGTTCCTCCTGACGAGGCATTCGTCTCTCCCCATTCTCTATTCTCGCGCTCTCTCCACGCCCACGCCCTCTACTCTTCCCCACCCGCCTTCAGCCCCTGTAGGCTCTTCTCCGAAAGAAGGTTCACGTCGTACGTCCGGACGCGTCCGTTCTGCTCCCGGTGCCGCCGGCGTGCAATCTCGACCAGCCGGTCCACGAGCTCGTCGAACGGGACACCCGACGGCTCCCACAGGTAGAACGAGAACGAGCCGGGAATCGTGTTGATCTCGTTGAAGTAGAGTTGCCCCGACGACTGTCGGGACTCGTCGATCATAAAGTCGATGCGCACGACCCCGGCGCACTCGAAGAGATGAAAGAGCCGAACGGCCAGGTCTCGGATCCGCTCCGTTCGCTCGTCGGACAGCGGCGCGGGCACGATGCGGTCCTGGGACGCCATGCCGCCCGGCTCCTCCGATGCGGATTTGGCCCCACCCTCTTTCGCCCCGTCCCCGTCCTCTCGCATATATTTGTCCTGGAAGGTGAGCACTTCGTCGTCGTCCGACGGCTTCGGCTCTTCGAGCACGCTGGGCGTCGCCTCGTGCACGTCCCCGAGCACCGAGCAGTTGATCTCGCGCAGCTCGTCGACGGCCCGCTCCACGATCACCTTGCCGTCGTACCGGAACGCATCCTCGACGGCGGCGTCGAGCTCCGCCCGATCCTCGACCCGCGCAATGCCGATGGACGAGCCGCAGCGGGCGGGCTTCACGACCATCGGGTAGCCGATGGCCTCCTCGCAGCGGTCCAGGCCCTCCTCCTCCCGGTAGGCCCACTCGTCCTCCCGGAACGAGACGAAGTCGACCACCGGGATCCCGGCCTGCTCGCAGATCCGCTTCGACATGACCTTGTCCATCCCCAGGGCCGAGCCGAAAACACCGGTACTGGTGTAGGGCACGTTGAACGTTTCGCAGAGCCCCTGGATGCCCCCGTCCTCCCCCGCCCCCCCGTGCAGCCCGAGCAGCATCACGTCCACGGACCAACGACGAGGCGGCTGCGTCAGGCGCTCGACGGCCCCGGCCTCGCGATGTTCGATCAGCTCGAGGCGGCCGTGCGGGGTGGGGGCCAGGGCCACCGGGACGGCGTCGTCGAGGAGGTCGTCGAGCTCGGCGTACCGATCGACATTCAAAAGGGCCTCGCCGGTGTACCACGTCCCGTCCTTGGCGATGTAGAGCGGCACGGGCGTGTAGCGATCCCGGTCGAGGGCGGCGGCCGCCTGCAGGGCGGAGATGATGGACACCTCGTGCTCGGGCGCGACCCCCCCGAGTGCAACACCTACATTCAGTTGATTCGTATCCACGAAAGTTGCGTCCAGTCGATTATTGGAGAAATCCGATGAGCGGCACTCGCACGAAATCGCCGCAGGTGCGCATCCTCGTCAGGAGCCGCCCATGGCCCGGCGAGCACGTCGTCCAAGCTGATCGCTCGTGATGTCCTCCAGCGTTCGTCTGCAGGTTTCGATGCCGAACACAGCCACGGCGGCAGTAGCCAACCCCATCGGCACGGCTCCGATCAGGGCCGTCCCCGCAATGGACGACGGTGAAATAGAGAGGGTGACGAACCCGATCACGAGCACCCCTCCGGCTTTTGTCGTTCCGGCAATCAGTCCACTTCCTCTCGAGCGGATGCGGGTTGGATAGATCTCGGCGACGTAGGCCGAGAGCACGGCGGTCACGGAGCTGATGCCCCAGATCGGCATCAGCAAGAGCGTGTAGAGCAGAGTCGGGTCGTTGACGACGCTGTCCCCAGCAAGCAAAAACCCGAACATGGACGCGGTCGTCAGGCCCACCAGCCCTACGAGCGTTCTCTTGCTACTCCAGAAGCCGTAAAGGCCCGCCACCGCGAAGTTCAGGGGAAACCCGATCAGGGCCGAGTCTCGGAGCAGCCGACTGGCCTCCCCTTCCGTAAATCCCAAACTCTGCAGATTGGAGGGAATCCACAGCTGGAATCCGAACGTGACGAGCCCAACCCCAAGGGCAACGAGCAGGGTCGCGGACGTGAGGGACAAATACGGAGGGCGCAAAAGCTGTCCGTACCGATCTTCGACGTCCTGTTCAACCTTCTCGTCCGCCTCGTCCTCCTCGACGATAGTGGCCCCGTATTTTTCCATGACCCCCCGGGCCTCCTGCGACCGGCCCCGGGCCAGCAAATAGCGGGGCGACTCGGGAATCCATCGGCTGAGAAAGACCAGCAGCAGCCCCGTCGGAAGACCAATCAGCCACAGGATGCGCCAGCTAAAGAGGGGCACGAGCACGGAGGACAGCCAACTGGTAATGATGTAGGCGGCGGCGACGTCTCCTCCGATCAGCACCATCACCCACCCTCGGTGCCGGGCCGGGATGGTCTCCGAGATGAGCGTAAAAATGATCGGCAACATGCCGCCCGCCCCCAGCCCCATGACGAAGCACATGAAGACGTTCATCTGCCAAGTAGGCATCGACCCGCAGACGGCGGTGGCCGCAAAGCTGACCCCAGCCAGAAGCATCGAGTCGCGCCGGCCGATGCGATCGCCCATCCACCCCCAGATAAACGACCCGAGGACCGTGCCCGTGATCCCGGCCAGGGGGAGCAGGGAGGCGGGGATTGTCGCGTCCGGATTGACCGGGGACTGAAGCCCGTACTCCCGTGCGAATCCCGGGAGCACAAACGAGAGCGTGGTGGGCTTCATCACGTCGATGGTGATGGCCGCGACCATGACGAGAATCAGCTGAAGGTGAGTCCAATTTAGGGATACATCGTCCATTGCCCGCACACGGGGGGTTGTGTCCTCAGGCTCGACCGCTCGCGGAAGCAGGCTGTAAATCGTGGCCAGAAAACCGAGTACAATCAGGGGCATCCCAATCTTCATGGGGAGATCCATCGGCTTCCCGACCAGATGATATCCCTGCTCGGCAGCCCTGAAATACATCGGGAGGTGGAGCACAGCCCCTACTGTAACGCCTGTCACTCCTCCCCAGAAGGTCCACTCTCGTGTGCGGGACGAAGGATTCATGGTAGAGGGGGTGGAGCGATTCGTCATGGGGGCCCGTCGCGATTCTTACAGTCCCCCCGCGTCTTGGTTTACTGCCGGACCAACCGTGACAGGGATCGACACCGAAAAAAGACACTCTCAACCGTCCCACGTCGGCTCAATGCACGGTGTCCTTCTATTTCTCCCGTGCGGCGGATACCTGCTCTTTCGGGGTCGCGAGATGGGTGTCGATAAAGTCCGTGAGCATCCGGTAGAGGTGCAGGCGCGTCGTGCCCCCGGCAATGCTGTGTGTCTTCTTCGGATACATCATGAATCGAAACTGCTTCCCTTCCGCCTGCAACTCGTCCATCATTTGAATGCTGTTCTGGGGATGCACGTTGTCGTCGAAACCGCCGTGGGCCAGAATGAGGTCCTGCTCCGTCCGCAGCCGATCGGCGTAGGTCTGCGGCGCCCCGTTCACGTAGCCGTCCTCGTTGGCCTGCGGGGTGGACATGTACCGCTCCGTGTAGATGGTGTCGTAGAGCCGCCAGTCGGTGACGGGCGCCACCGACAGACCGGCCGTAAAGGTGGACGGCCCCTCGCCTCGCAGCATCGACATCAGGGTCATGTAGCCGCCGTAGCTCCAGCCCCAGAGGCCGATTCGGTCGGCGTCGACCCAGGACGAGTCGGCCAGGGCCTGGGCCGCAGATATCTGGTCGGCCGACTCCGGCTGGCCGAGGCGCTGATAGGGCACGTCCTGAAACGCCTTGCCTCGCCCCCCGGTCCCTCGATTGTCCACACTCACCACCACCACGTCGTGCTCGCGGGCGAGGTACTGGTGCCAGAGGTGCCGGCTCCCCCCCCACCGATTCGTCACGGTCTGGGCGCCGGGCCCGCCGTAGACGTACATCAGCACCGGGTAGCTCCGCGTGCGATCGAAGTCGGTCGGCTTCATTACGTACGCATTGAGCGGCGTTCCGTCCGCCGCCGGGAGGCTCGTGAACGTCGTAGAGGGCAGATTCAGGCTGTCGAGCCGCTGCTGCAGATCCGCGTTGTCTTCGAGCGTGGTGATGGAGGTCCCGTCCGCCTCGTGAAGCGTCCAAGTGGGAGGCGCGTCGCTCCGGGAGTAGGTGTCAATGTAGTAGTTCCGATCCTTCGACAGATCGATGCTGTGCCAGCCGGGCGTTTCGGAAATCTTTTCGGCCGGCATGGCGGTCTCGTGGCGGCCCAGCGACACCCCGGCGCGGTAGAGGTGCCGCTCGATCGAGGTGTCCCGCGTGGCCGTGAAGTAGGCCGTGAGCGACTCCTCGTCGATCCCGTGGAACGAGGTGACCTCCCAGTTCCCGTCCGTGATCGGCCCCAGATAGGTTCCGTCCGTCCGATACAGGTGCGCGTGATTGTACCCGCTCCGCTCCGACAAAAAGACGAAGTGCTCCCCGTCCTCGAGATAGGACAGCGTCTCGTCTCCGACGTCGACGTACGTGTCGGTCTCCTCCTGTAAAACGAGGCGCGTGTTGCCGGTTTCAGGATCGCCGTAGAGAAGGTCGAGCCGGCTCTGGTTCCGGTTCAATCGGAAGATCCAGACTTGATGGCGGCCGTCGACTGTTGGGGTCCAGTCCATGCGGGGCAGATACTCGTGCCGAGTGCCGCCCTCGTTCCACGTGTTCGTGTCGAAGTACTGAATCGCCTGGGACTGGCCGCTGCGCGCGGTGTCAACGTCGGCCATCTCCACGACCCCGACCTTGATTTCACTGTTCGCCTCCCCCGCCTTCGGATACCGGAATCGCTTGTACTCCGGATAGCGAGTCGTGTGGTCGGTGAGGGCAAACTCGCGGGTGTCCGACTCGTCGAGCTTAAAGAAGGAAATGTACTCTCCGTCCGGACTCCACCGCCACCCGTCCCGCGCCCGAAATTCCTCCTCGTACACCCAGTCGAACGTGCCGTTGATGATCGCCCCCTCACTGCCGTCGGTGGTGAGGGCCGTTTCCGTGCCCGTCTCAAGATCCACCACGTAGAGATTTCGCTTCCGCACGAAGGCCACCTTCGAGGCCGAGGGATTGAACTTTGCGAACATCTGATAGCCGTCGTCCCGGTCGGCCACCGGGGTGAGCGTGTGCGTGGAGGGCTCGTAGACGTAGTAGTACCCTTTCGTGTTGGCCCGCCACACCTGCTCCGAGTCCGTGTAGATCAACACCTTGTCCCCCGCGTCGCTGAACTGATAGTCTTCGATCGGCACGATGCGGTCGACGTCCTCGGCGTACAGGTTCGTGCCGTCGATGACCCGGGTGCGCTCCTCGGTTTCCAGGTTGTACCGCATGAGGTGCGTCGCGTCCCCACTGTCGGCGGGCTCGATGTAGGTAATCACGGGTCCCTCTTCCGCCCAGCGCCCGCCCTGGAAGGAGGACGGCGAAAAGGTGCCTTCGGCGTGAATGGCCTCCAGGGTAAATTCGCTCGAATCGGCCGGCTGGGCCCGAACGAGCCCCCCCCCTCCGAGGAGACAAATTCCAAGAACGAGCGCGAGCGCACGACGCATCATGACGATCGGAGAACTGGGAAAAGGCAAACAGAACTGACGACTCCGCCCAAAAGATATTCGTGCCCGGCCCTCCTTCGCAACACCCCCTGGAATCGATAGGGCGATCGTGTGTTAGAGTCTGTTTTGATTTTGAATCGTATCGCGAGAGCGAGGATCGATGCGGCGAACATCGGTCGAGGAGGAGGCACGTATCCCGAACGCCTTCGGGATTGTCGACGAAGAGACCGATTTGCAGCCCATTCGAGACCGCTCGCAGCTCGAGGCATACATTAAAACAGACTCTTAAACTTTCGACCTGGCGTAGGGAGGATCGCCTGCCTCGAATTACGAATACCGCTTCTTGAAAGCTCCGTTTCAGACGTGCCGGGAAGGGGGGCGAAAACGGAAGCGGTCCCACCCCGAGTCCTCCAAAATTCGGAACCATTTTGCGGATCCCAATTTAAGAACGGCCTGCGGAGACGAGGCGCCCCGTCTACACGAAATTCCACCCGATCCATCGACCGCTTGGCTCCCGACACAACCGACACAGACGCGCCGGTGACGGCCACCGTCGACCTGGCGGCGCTCCGGCACAACGTCCGGGTCCTCCAGGCCCAGGCGGACGGGACTGACCTCATGGCGGTCGTTAAGGCAAATGCCTACGGTCACGGGGTCGTGCCGGTCGCGAACACCCTCCGCGACGAAGGCATCCGCCATTTTGCCGTGGCCCGCGTGTCGGAGGCGGTGGAGCTCCGGGAGGCCGGCCTCAACGAGCGCATTCTCGTGCTCGGGGCTCCGTTCCAAAACGACCTCTCCGAGTACGCACGGTACGACCTGGACGTCACGGTCTCGTCCGCCGCCACGGCCGAGGCCGCACGCCGGCAGGGCCGCCCGACCCGCCCCCTTCGCGCACACGTGAAGGTGGACACGGGCATGACCCGCCTCGGCCTGTCGCCCGAAGAGGCCCCGGCGGTCATCGACCGGCTGGCGGACGCCCCCGAGGTGCACCTTGCAGGCCTCTGGACCCACTTTGCCACGGCCGACGAGCCCGACAGCACCTTTTCCCGGACCCAGCTCTCCCGCTTCCAGCAGGTGCTCGATGCGGTGGACGCGACGCCGGAAACGATTCACGTGGCCAACACGGGAGCCCTCCTCACGATGGACGGGCGGACGCCCGAGGGCGCCACGCCTCTCGTGCGCACGGGCATCGCCCTCTACGGCATTGCACCGACCGCCGAACTCCGGACCCGCATCGACCTTCGTCCCGTCATGGGCGTCACGGCCCGGATCACACGCGTAAAGACGGTGTCGGCCGGCACGCCCGTCTCCTACGGCTCCCACTGGCGCGCCCCCCGTCCCGCCCGCGTCGCAACGCTGGCCGCGGGCTACGGCGACGGCTACCCGCGCCTCGGATCGGGCCGGGCCGTGGTCCGCATTCACGGAGAAGAGATGCCCGTCGTGGGATCGATCTGCATGGACATGTGCATGGTCGACTTGGGACCCCCCGATCAGCCGCCCGCCCCGCACGTGGAGGTCGGAGACGAGGCCGTCCTCTTCGACGCCGAGGGCCCCACGGTCTACAACGTGGCGGAGTGGGCCGAAACGATCCCGTACGAGATTTGCTGTGGGATTGCCCCCCGCGTGCCTCGCCGCTACGTGGACACCCCCTCCGAATCCATACCGCCTGCTGGCACGTCTCCTCCATCTTCACACGATTATCCCCTCTTCTAGACAAGATCGTTACGTATTCGTATGTTGCATAAACAGCGAGGATGCATCTTATGAGAATCCTTTTTTGTATGAAGTAGATGATTTCATTCTGTCTCTCCTGCGTTTCTACGCGCTGTGTAGCGCGCGCTTGTTGTTTTTACTCATTGATTCTGCATTGACCCATGCCAATTACTGCCGATCCCGGTGACATCGACATTCTCGTCGTCGACGACGAAAAGGACGTCGTCGAGGTCGTCGGTCACTTTCTCGAAGAAGAAGGATACACCGTTCACGCCGCCTACGACGGCGAAGAGGCCCTGGAAATGGCGTCCGGCGACGTGGACCTCATCGTTCTCGACATTATGCTTCCGGGCGTCGACGGCTACGAGGTTTGCCGCAAGCTTCGCTCCCGCGTCGAGACCGAGGAGATCCCCATCGTCTTCCTCAGCGCAAAGACCGAGGAGGAGGATCAAATCGAAGGGCTCATGCTGGGAGGCGACGACTACCTCACGAAGCCCGTCTCTCCGCAGGTGCTCGTGGCCCACGTGAAGGCCGTCCTCCGACGCTCCGGTGTGGAAGAAAGCAGCATTCTCGAGGTCGACGGCCTCAAAATCTATGAGGACGAGTACCGGGCCGAGCTGAACGGCGAAGACCTGGGCCTCACCCTGACCGAGTTTGAACTGCTTCGGTATCTGGTGCGACACCCGCGGAAGGCCTTCACTCGCCAGCAACTCCTCGAAACCATCTGGAAGGACGCGATGATGGTCACGGAGCGAACGGTGGACGCCCACATCAAGAATCTCCGTGAAAAGCTGGGCGATTACGCCGAGCACATCCAGACCGTTCGCGGCGTAGGCTACCGGTTCGTGCGAGAGGAAGAATCGGCCGAGGCCTAACGTCTCCCTCATAGTGGCGGCGGGTCGTACGCGGCCTTCCCCGGCGTGCCGTCATGCATCGTCGGGCTCTGCGACCCGCCTGAGTCGCCCGTCGCGTTCCCTGTATGTCGATTTTTCGCACGCTTACCGACGCCGTCCTTCCGCGTCGCGCCTCCACCCAAACGTGGATGGTGATGACGTTCGCCCTGTTCGTAGGCGTGGCCGTCGTGGGCGTGGGCCTGTATGCGGTGCTGGTCCTGCGGGGAGAAATGCAGACGGCGATGCACCAAACTCTCCGCGACCAGACCGAGCAAATCGCCGAGCAGGTCGAAGGAGCCGATCCGTCCCGACGCCAGGCCATCGTCCAGAACCTGTCGTCTCTCACGGACCTGCACGTGTCGGTCGTCGCGTCCGACACCGCCTACCAGGCCGCCCAGGCGCCTCGGCCCGCGGACTCCCTCACTCGGTTTTCCTCGTTTCCCGACGAGGGGCCCGACTCCATTCGCTTCGCTGAAACGATCGACGAGGAGGGGGAGCCCCTCTTCACGGCGGCTCTCTACCGCCCCGACGATGGGTTTATCGTCCTGGTTGCCCAGCACGCACCGCCGCTGTACCACCTCGTTCAGCGGTCGCAAATCGTCCTCATTTTGGGGATGGTGCTCGCCCTCATCCTGGCCCTCATCGGGAGCTTCATTGCCACCTACCAGGTCACGACGCCGCTCCAGCGCATTCGCGAGACCGCCCGCCGCGTCGCCGACGGCAAATTCGCCGGGAAAATTCGGGTCGACTCTCGCGCGGCCGAATTCCAGGACCTCGCCGACAGCCTAAACCGGGCCGGGGCTGCCATTCGGGAAAAAATCGACGAGCTCGAACGCCTGACGCGCCTGCAAAGTGAATTCATCGGCAACGTCTCGCACGAGGTCCGAAACCCGATCTTTGCCATCAGCGGCTATCTGGAAGCCCTTGGCACCCCCGGCCTCGGCGACGACCAGCGGAAGTCGTACGCCGAGAAGGCCCTGACCAACCTGGAACGCCTCCAGAACCTCTTCAACGACCTGATCGACATTGCCCGCCTCGAATACCGAGAAGACCTCATCAATCGGTCGGTCTTCGACCTCAAGGACCTGATTGACGAAGTCGCCGAGATGCTCCGCCCCAAGGCCGAGGCGAAGGACCTTTCCCTTCAGGCCGACGTCCCCCGCTTTTTCGTGGACGCCGACCGCTCTCGGATTCGCCAGGTCCTCGTCAACCTCGTCGAAAATGCCATCGCCTACACCGAGAACGGCTCGGTGCGGTGCCGCGTTCAACGACGAGCCGAGAAGGTTCGCATCCAGATCGTCGACACCGGCCAGGGCATCGACGAGGATCACCTCGACCGCATCTTCGAACGCTTCTACCGGGTGGACGAGGACCGCGCCCGCGACAGCGGGGGGACGGGACTCGGCCTCAGCATCGTCCAGCAAATTATCCACGCCCACGACGAGGACATTCACGTCGAAAGCACCAAGGGCCGAGGCACCCGCTTCTGGTTCGAACTGCCCTACGCCCCCGCCCCGGAAACGGTGGACGCGTAACCGATCCGTTCTCCGGCTCCCTCCGCAGCCATTCCTCTTCTCTGAGGCAGACGCCGCACGCCCCGCCTCACCACGGTCCCAATTGGCGAACGTGCCTCCTTAAATCTTTTTGTTGGCCGGTCAATTCCCTATGTTGTATCGGCACCGTAGTGTGTCGGCCCGCCCGAACACCGTGGGTGGAGTGATCATTTGCATGGGGAGACGGAAGCGCTTCATCGTTGACGTCCTCCGTCCGTTGACACGAGAGTCTCGCGGGTGCGCCTGGCTCACCGTGTCGGCGTTCCTGGATCTTCGGATGGCCTCGAGCAACGACCGACCCGGACATGTCGACTCCCACGAACTCCTCCGACCCCGACGAGCTCTCGCCCGAGCCCACTGAACCCGAGGCATCGGATGCAGAGTCGCCCGAGCCCGAAACGGCAGACGCCGAGCCCCCCCCTCCCCCGACCCCGGACGAGGCCGTCGCCCAGACGAATCTCCCGGTCGACGCACTGATGCACGGGGACGGCCACGCCGCCATTCCGGAGATTCCGTCGATCAAGTCGGACGGCTCGATCGAGATCGAGCAGCTGACCCCGGTCGACTTCGATCCCGAGAACCTGCGACAGCGGCTGCGCACCATGATGCTGTCGCGGCGGCTCGACGAAAAGATGCTCACGCTACTCAAACAGGGAAAGGGCCACTTTCACATCGGGTGCGCCGGCCACGAAGCGGTCCAGTCTGCCATTAGTCGGTACTCGCGTCCCGGAGAAGGCCCCGGCCACGACTGGTTCTGCCTCTACTATCGGGACCTCTGCATGGCCCTCTCCCTGGGCATGACGACGCGAGAGGCTCTTCTGGCCCACCTGGCCAAGGCCGACGATCCCAACTCCGGAGGGCGACAGATGCCGGAGCACTTCGGGCTCCGCCGACTAAACATCATGACGACGGCCTCCTCCGTCGGGGCTCAGTTCAATCCGGGCCTCGGCTTCGGCTTTGCGATCCAGCAGCGCGACGAGGACAACTACGTCTACATCTCGTGCGGCGACGGGGCCACCTCGCAGGGCGACTTCCACGAAACCCTCAACTGGGCGGCTCGCGAGCAGGCTCCCGCCCTCTTCGTGGTTCAGGACAACAAGTACGCGATCAGCGTGCCCATCGACGAGCAGACCGCCGGAGGCACACCCTACAAGCTCGCCGCGGGGTACGAAGGCCTCAGCCGCATGCGTGTGGACGGCACCAACTTTTTTGCCAGTGCCTCGGCCGCCAAGGCCGCCCTCGACCACATTCGGGCCGGGCGCGGCCCCGTCTGCCTCGTGGCCGACGTCGTACGCCTCCTTCCTCACTCCTCCTCGGACGACCACACGAAGTACCGCACGCCCGACGAGCTGGAGGCCGACCGGCAGATCGACCCCATCGCCCGGATGGAGGCGACTCTCCTGCAGGAAGACATCCTCAGCGAGGAGGCGGTCGAAACCATGCGCGAGAAGGTCCACGAGGAGGTCGACGACGCCGCCGATTGGGCCAAGAAGCAGGCCGACCCCACCCCGGACACGGCCACCGAGCACGTCTTCTTCGAAGGCGACCTCGGCATCGAGTACAATTCGGACGACGACCTCGACGAAGACGCAGAGCCGACGGTGATGGTCGACGCCATCAACCGCACGCTCAAGGAGGAGATGACCCGCGACGACTCCATCATCGTCTACGGCGAGGACGTGGCCGGCGAAAAGGGCGGCGTCTTTACCGCCACGAAGGACCTGACCGCCGAATTTGGCGAGGACCGCTGCTTCAACTCGCCCCTGGCCGAGGGCTCGATCGTAGGCACGGCCGTCGGGTACGCCGCCAGCGGCTTCAAGCCCATCGTGGAGATCCAGTTTGCCGACTACATCTGGCCGGCGATGCAGCAGCTTCGCAACCAGGTGGCGCCCTTCCGCTACCGCTCGAACGACGAGTGGAGCTGCCCGATGGTGATTCGTGTGCCCTGCGGCGGATACATCCACGGCGGCCTCTGCCACTCGCAAAACATTGAGTCGATCTTCGGGCACACACCCGGGCTGAAAATCGCGCTTCCCTCCAACGCCGCCGACACGAAGGGCCTCCTCGCCACCGCCATCCGGATGGAGGACCCTGTCCTCTTCCTCGAACACAAGGCGCTCTACCGGGCCGCGTCCGCCCGCCGGCCCAGCCCGCCGGAGAACTACACGTTGCCGTTCGGCGAGGCGCGGGTGGTCCGGGAGGGCTCCGACGCCACCATCGTCACCTACGGCCTGATGGTACAGAAGTCACTCAACGTGGCGCAGGAGCTGGAGAAGGAGGGCGTGGACGTGGAAGTGATCGACCTCCGCACGATCGTTCCCCTCGACTCCGACACCATCCTCGCCTCCATCCAGAAAACGAACCGGGCGCTCGTGGTCTACGAGGACCAGGAGTTCGTCGGCTTCGGCGCGGAAATCTGCGCCCAGATCGGGGACGACGCCTTCGAATACCTCGATGCACCCATCCGCCGTGTGGCCGGAGCGTTTACGCCCATCCCCTTCGCCGACTCCCTGGAGCGAACCGTTCTGCCGAGCGACGAGAACATTCTGAACGCCGCCCGCGACCTGGTGGCATTTTAAGAAGGACGCTCTTGCATAGAACAATACAGGAAAAATATCCTCACCTCGACAGATTTCACAGGGGCGATAACATAGCAGGTCTTTGTCCAGAATGGAGTACAAAATGGCAATGTAGAGCCGCATGGCGATGCGGTACCTGTTTAGCGACGGAAGCCTCCGAAGCATGGCTCCCATTGCACACCTTTAGCGCCCTCGTCAACTCCGGACAGCTTGCACTGGACCCGATCCAGTGAAGCGAAGCGGAGATCCGGAGTAGTCATCCCAGACCTTGATCTGGGACCAGTGTCCGAAAGGATCTCGGTGAAGAAGTTCAGCGTCGTTGGCGGGCCTGTCGCTAAACAGATACGCGATGCGGCCCTACGTCACCGAAGGAGCTATTTTCGGTGCATTCGTGTGAACAAGAGCGAAGAAGGAACGGGACACGAAGCGAGGACGAGATCCTCCTGCGCGGACACCGATGCTGAGAATACACTCGGTGACGTCGCGTGATCTCGTTGCACGATTCGTGGACACAAAAAACGGGACGCTCCCAGCCAATGGGAGCGCCCCGCCGTTTTTCGTCGGTGACGATGCCGGACCCTACGACGTCACACTGTCCGTGGCCGTCTTAAGGGTCTCCTCGATCGCCGGCAGGTCCGTTCCGTCGGGCGCCCGTTCGCGCGCCAGATAGGCCTCGATGAAGCCGCGATTCTCGGCCGGATTCGTCGTCGCCTCCACGATGCGCTCGTGGTCCAGGTCGTTGATGCGATCGTTGGCGGCCCGCAGCGCGTCCATCGAGATCTTGAGGGCCACGTCCACGGGCTGCCGCTCCGGGTTGATGTCGAGGCCGAAGAGGCCGTCGTAGCCGTGCATCTTGAGGGTGTAGAGTCCCGCCTCCATCTGCTCCGGCGAGATGGTGCCCACGTTGAGGTCCTGATCGTAGTTGCCCAGCGGCTGGCTATTCCAGTGCGTGTGGGCGAGGCGTCCCTCCGACAGCGGCCAGGAGAGAGCGTACGGCAGGTCCTCGTAGCCCATGTGCACGTGGCCGATCTCCGGATTCATGCAGACGAGCTTGTGGCCCTCGTCGAGGAGGCGTCGGTTCTCGTCATTCTCCAGCAGGGCCTCAACGTTGCGGCCGAGGAGATTGCCTTCGGGCGTGAGCCCATACAGAATGTGCCCGCGCGGCTCGTACGGCTTCGGTTCGAACGCCACCCGCGTGCCCGGCACAGCGTCCAGGGCCTCGGCCAGCCCCGTCTCGAAGCGCTCACGCATGGCGGCCAGGTCGATGCCGAACGGATTTTCGTAGCCGTCGATGCCGGGCCAGATGACCGAAAAGTCGGCGTCGACCTCATTGGCCATGCGGAACGTCCGCTTCGTCCGTTCGATGGCGTTCTGGCGAATGTCCTCGT
>CAZCUZ010000029.1:0-28172 GCA_964502085.1 uncultured Salinivenus sp.
CAGACCGTAACGCTTCCGTCCGGGGACACCGTCGCCGAGGCCGTCCGGTCGATCTACGAGGTGGGCCTCTTTTCCGACGTGGCCATCCACCAGGAAAATCGTCAGGATAACCGGGTGGACCTCGTGATTGAGGTGACCCCGGAGCCGACGCTCGTAAATTACACGATCAGCGGCATCCAGGACCGGGATCGGGACGACCTGGAGGAGCAAATTCCTCTGGCGCAGGGGCAACCCGTACGGCCCTCCGACGTGGAGCGGACGAAGCAGATTATCCGGCAGTTCTACGAGGAAGAGGGCTATCTTCGGACAGAGGTGGAGGTGGACCGCACGGAGCAGGCGTCCGGGAACGTGGTTCTCGCGTTCAACGTCGATCGGAAGAAGGAGATGGAGGTCGAGCGCATCCAGTTCTTTGGCAACGAACGGTTCGACGACGGGGACCTGCGTGGGACGATGGAGGAAACGCGAGAAAACCGGTGGTGGCGTTTTTGGAAGGGGGAGAAGTTTAAGCGCACCGCCTACGAGGAGGATCTCCAGAACGTGGTTGATTACTACCGTGAGCACGGATATTACGACGCCCAAATCGTAGCGGATTCGGTGTATTACCTCTCGGACGAGGGGGTTGGCATTGACGTGACAGTGGAGGAGGGGGACCAGTACTACGTGCGGAACCTCGAGTGGACCGGAAACACCGTCTTTCCGGATGAGACGCTCACCCAGCGGCTCGGGCTGGGGGAAGGGGACGTGTACAATGCCGTGGCGATGGAGGAGAATCTGCTCGGGAACCAGGAGGGGACCGACGTTCGGGGCCTGTACATGGATCAGGGCTACATGCGTGCGCAGATCGAGCCGACCGTTCGCGTAGTTGGAGAGGACTCGCTCGACATTACGATGGACGTGCGGGAGGGCGACGTCTATACGTTTGGCGACATCCGGATCAGCGGCAACACGAAGACGAACGATTACGTCATTCGCCGGGAGCTCTATACCGTTCCCGGGGAGCGGTTCAGTCGAAGTGCCATTCAGGAGTCCATTCGGCGCCTCAGTCAGCTGAGCTACTTCAGCAAGCAGTCGCTGCAGGGGGGGCCGGAAGTCAACGTCAATCCGGACCAGAAGACGGCTGAACTTACCTACGACGTTGAAGAGGTGGGAAGTGATCAGCTCGAGTTGTCCGGGACCTTCGGGCAGTTCGGCATCGTGCTCCAGCTCGGGTTTCAGTTCAACAATTTCTCGGCGCAGAATTTCTTCAACGGGGAGGCGTGGCGGCCGCTTCCGTCCGGAGACGGGCAGAAACTGTCGGTGAACGTCCGCACCAACGGCCGCTATTATCAGAATTATTCACTCTCGTTTACGGAGCCGTGGTTCCGAGGGCGACCCACGCCGATCGGGGGGTCGATTTCCTATTCGAAGTACACGCGCGGGTTTTATTCCGGCCGAAGCAATGTTCGGGACGGCCGCTTCCAAAATCTGAGTTCCAGTTTCTTTGTGCGGCAGCGTCTCGGGTGGCCGGACGACAAGTTCCAGACCGGGACGACCCTCAGTTATCGGCTCTACAACAACCGTGGATTCGTGGTTGACTCGACGGCCTCCGACAACCAGCGGAACGTGGGGCTTTTCCGGAGCATTCCGACGGGACGAAGCCAGTCGATCAGCATTCAGCAGTCGCTGTCCCGGAACTCGCTCGACAATCCGCGCTTTCCCAGCACGGGCTCGCAGGTGCGGCTCTCGGTCGAGTTGGCACCGCCGGTTGGGGGCTTTGAGCAGTACCACAAGTGGAAGCTCGAGAGCAGTTGGAACGTGCCGCTCGGGGAGCACTTCTCGTTCGGGGTGGGGACGAACTTCGGATACATTGGCACGCTCACCGGAGACGAGGTGCGGTTCGAACGCTTCGAGGTGGGGGGGACGGCCTTCGACTACCAGGGTCGAAACTTCGGTACGGAGCCTATTTACATGCGCGGGTATCCGCGCGGCGTAATTGGGCCGAAGGTGCAGTCGCGGACCGGGACGCTGGAGCCGCAGGGAGGCCGCGTGCTCAACAAGTATACGTCGGAGTTTCGGTGGATGGCCGTCGAATCGCAGCAGCTTCAGGCTCGGCCGTATCTCTTTCTCGACGCCGCCGGGGCCTGGGGGAGTCTCGATACCTACAATCCCTCGAACCTCTACCGGTCGGCGGGCGTGGGGGTGAAGCTCTTCCTGCCTATTGTCGGGATGCTCGAGTTCAATTACGGCTACAACTTCGACCGCTTCACCCCGCTTGGAGGGTCGGAGCAGGGCACGCCCAACTGGACGTTCCAGTTCTCGCTGGGACAGGGGGGCGGAGGAGGTCGATAGAGACACTGCCGGTCGGCCCACTGTTGCTGTCTCAACTTGTTGATGGTTTCGTCCCGGATGTGTGCATCACAGTTGGTTCGTACGGGTCTCGCGGTTCTGGTCGTGGGAGGGGTGTTGCTGGGAGGAGGGCAGGCTGCATTGGCCCAGCAGAAAGTAGGGCACGTGGATACAGACTACGTCCTCAACCAGATGCCCGAGTACGCAACGGTGCAGCAAAAGCTCGACAAGCTCGAGCAGAGGTGGCGGGACGAAATTCAACAGAGGCAGAAGGAAGTCCGGAAGCTCGAGGAGGAATTCGAGGCTCGGGAGCTTCTCTATACGGAGGAGGAACGAAAGCGCCGGCGGCAGAAGATCGAAAAAGCCCGGAAGGAGGTTGAACAGCTCCGGGAGCAGTATTTCGGTCCCGAGGGGGAGCTCTATTCGCGACAGAGAGAACTTATGCGTCCCATTCAGGAGCGCATTCTCAAGGCCACCGAGAATGTTGCTACCGCAGACGGATATGATTACGTCATCGACGAGAAGGGAGAGACCCTCTTCCTGTACGCCCGCGACGAGCACGACCTGAGTACCCGTGTGCTGCGAGAGCTTGGCATCAATGTTGAGCAGGAAGGAGGTGGTCAGCAACCACGGGGCCAGCAATCTGGTGGCCAGCAACAGAGCACCCCGCCACGAGACGATTCGCAGCAAGGGGGGCCGCCCCAATGACGGGCTCCGAGGTTCTTACGATTTGACCGTTTGCCACGCGTCTGCACGCTGATCATTCACGTTTTTCGAGAATCATCTCTACGACTTATGACTAATCGAATTTACTCTCTTACGGCGGGTCTCTTTCTCGTTGCGTTTCTCTGTGCGCCGTCGGCGCACGGGCAGCGCATTGGCTATGCCAATCAGGAGGCTCTGCTGGCCAACATGCCGGGAATGAGTGAGGTACAGAAGAAGCTCCAGCAGGCGGCTCGGCAGCAGCAGCAAGAGCTCCAGAAGGAGCAGAAGCAACTGCAGCAGCAGATGCAGCAGTACCAGCAGCAGCAGTCGCTCCTGTCGGATTCGGCGCAAGCGGAGCGCGAGCGCGAGCTCCGTCAGCGGCAGCAGGAACTGCAAAAGTCCTCGCAGCAGCGCCAGCAGGAGCTCCGCAAGCAGGAGCAGGAGTTGATGCAGCCGCTTCTCGAAGAGCTCCAGTCCGCGATTGAGACGGTTGCTTCTCAGGAAGACGTTGACGTGGTGTTGCGCAGCCAGGCCCTGCTCGACGTCAATGAGAACAGCGGTTCGGTGGTCAACCTGTCCCCGAACGTTGCGCAGGAACTGGGCATTCAGCTCCAGCAGGCTCCCCAGCAGCCTTCGCCGACGGTTCAGCCGCAGCAGGGACAGGGAGGCGCCCCGCCTACGCAGGGCGGCGGTCCGGGTCAGTAACCCATTCGGACCGAATCCCGGGAGCTCGGCCCCGGCTTCATGCAGCAGTGCCCTGGAGCGCCCGCGGTCTTCGTCCGTTGATGCAGCTTTCGACGTGGGGGGACGGGGCTTGACGAAGGGACGTTCGGTCCCCGTCATCGTTGGGACGAAGTCCTCGGGATTCGTCCGGTGCACTGTACGGAATGTCTACCAATTCTGACAGCGCACGTCCTCCGTCGGGATTCCAAACGGACCGTGGGAACGAGACGGATCGCCCCGCCTTCCCGAAGAGGGAGGAGGGGCGATTTCGTTTCGGTCCAGCCGTCGAATGTCGTCTCTCCGTTCGTCGGGCTCGCACACTCCCCAATCCCACTGCGGTTATGGCTTCTGACTCTTCGCGTCCGGACGTTGCCGACGTGCCCCGCGTCACGACCAAAACGCTTCAGGAAATGAAGGCGGCCGGGGTGCCGATTGCCGCCCTCACGGCCTACGACTACACGTCGGCTCGTCTCTACGACCGGGCGGGGATCGACGTGCTTCTGGTGGGCGACTCCGCCTCGAACGTGATGGCGGGGAACGAAACCACCCTTCCGATGACCCTCGACCACATGGTCTACCACGCGCAGTGCGTGGTTCGCGGCAGTGAGCGGCCGCTCGTGGTGGTCGACCTGCCGTTCGGGTCGTATCAGGGAAACACCGAAGAGGGCCTTCGGTCGGCCATTCGGGTCATGAAGGAGGCCGGGGCTCATGCCGTGAAGCTCGAGGGTGGGGCGCCCGTCGTCGATACGGTGCAGAGGATCGTCGAGGCCGGTGTGCCGGTCATGGGACACCTCGGGCTCACCCCGCAGAGCATCTACGAGTTTGGCACCTACCAGGTGCGGGCCCGCGAGGACGAGGAAGCCGAGCAGCTGACGGAGGACGCAAAGCGGCTGGAAGACGCCGGATGCTTTGCCGTCGTTCTCGAGAAAATTCCTGCTGAGCTTGCCCTCGAGGTCACCGAGACGCTCTCCATCCCCACAATTGGCATCGGAGCGGGAGACGGAACCGACGGGCAGGTCCTCGTGTCCCACGACGCCCTCGGGCTCTCGACCGACTTCAACCCCCGGTTCGTGCGTCGGTATGCGGAACTGGAAAAGACCGTCACCGACGCGATCGGCGAGTACGTGACCGACGTGCGAAGTCGCGCCTTTCCCTCGGAAGATGAGAGCTACGGTCGCGACGAGTGACCCGCCAGGGGGCACGACCAGACTGGCCCCCCTGGACTCGTGACCACCGGTCTTTTGTGATTCCTCTGACGACTCCGTGATTCGATGAGCGATGCGTCTACGGGGGAACCTTCCCGGATCCTTCTGTGCAACGACGACGGCATAACCGCCCCCGGCATCCAGGCCCTGGCCGAAGCGCTCGACGGACTCGGAAACCTGGTCGTCGTGGCGCCCGAGTCCGAACAATCGGCCGTGGGGCACGCCATCACGGTGCGCGACCCGGTGCGGGCCCACGAGGTGGAGTTTTCGACGTCGTCGGGCCCCGTTCCGGCGTGGGCCGTGACCGGTACGCCCACCGACTCGGTGAAGCTGGCCTGCCACGAACTCCTCGACGAGCCTCCCGACCTCGTAGTGAGCGGCATCAACCACGGTCCCAACACGGCCGTCAACGTGCTGTACTCGGGCACGGTGAGCGCGGCGACGGAGGCCTCCATTCTCGGAATCGAGGCGATTGCCATTTCGCTCTGCGACTGGTCTGCCGAGGACTTTTCGGTGGCCGGCCGATGGGCCCGGCGGATCGTTCGGCTCGTGCTTCGCTCGGGCCTGCCGCGCGGGGTGCTCCTGAATGTAAACGTGCCGGCCCGGTCCGCCGACGAGATTCAGGGCGTGGCCGTGACCCGGCAGGCACGCTCCCGGTGGGAAGAGGGCTTCGACGAGCGCACCGATCCGGCGGACCGCCCCTACTACTGGCTCGCCGGGACGTTTGTGGACCTCGACGACGGGCAGGAGACCGACACCGCGGCCGTCGAGCAGGGATTCGTGTCGGTCACGCCCATTGAGCACGACATGACGGCGCACGACGCCCTCGCCGCGCTTCGCGACTGGGACTGGGCCGACGACGAGGACTTCGGTCAGTGAGCTCTCTTCTCCCTTTCCGCAAGTGCCAGAGCCATGAGCAGTTACCAGGATCGCATCGAACTGTCCACGGACGGTCACCGCGACATGCACGACCTCACCGAGCCCGTGACGCGCATCGTCCGGGCGTCGGGCATCGACACCGGGCTGGTGCACGTGCACAACGTGGGGAGTACGGGGGCCGTCGGGACGATCGAGTTCGAGCCGGGGCTTCAGCAGGATCTGCCCGACCTGCTGGACGAGATCATTCCCCCGGATCGCACCTACGCCCACGAGCAGCGCTGGCACGACGGCAACGGCCACTCGCACGTGCAGGCCACCACGCTCGGGCCGTCACTCACCGTCCCGGTGGGCGACGGCGAGCCGATCCTCGGCACGTGGCAGCAGATCTTTCACCTCGAGTGCGACGTCAAGCCCCGCGAGCGGACGGTGGTCGTAACCGTACAGGAGTAGTTGGGACCACGCCGACGCTATTCCTCGGTAGATGAGCCGTTTTCCGACTTCACGGGGGAGAGGAGCTTCGTGTCCTCGAACGCCTTCGCCTCGTCGAGGAACAGCTGCCGGTGGGGGAACGGAATCTCGATGTCGGCCTCGCGCAGGGTCTCGCGGACCTTTTCGGTGTACTCCCAGCGGACGGGGAGCTCCTGGTTCGGGTCTCGGATGTAGAACCGGAGGGCCATGTCGACGCTCGAGTCGGACATCGACGTGACGACGACGGAGGGGGAGGGCTCCTGAAAGATTCTATCGTCGTCCTCGACGAGAGGGAGGAGCACCTGACGGGCCTCCTCCGGGTATTCCTTGTACGCAATGCCGAACTCGATGTCGATGCGGAGGACGTTCCGCTTCGTGTGGTTGATCACCTGCTGCGTGATCATCTCCAGATTGGGCAGTACGATGATCTCATTCCGCACCGTGCGGATGCGCGTGGAGCGGAGGGTAATTTCGTCGACCTGTCCGAATTCGTCCTCCACCTCGATGTAGTCGCCGACCCGGAAGGGCCGGTCGACGAGAATGGTGACGCCCGAAATGAAGTTTTCGAGCGAGTCGCGCGCGGCAAAACCGGCGATCACACCCGCAATACTCAGGCCTCCGATCAGGACGGTGACGTTGAGCCCGAGCTGGTCGAGCACGATGATGCCGATAAAGAGCAGCGTCACCACCCGGAACGTTTTCAGGAGCACGCTCTGGAGGCCCGGCTCGATGCCCTCGCTTTGATCGAGGACCCGAAAGAGCGTGGTGGACAGGAGGCGGTAAATGACGTACAGAAGAAAGAAGGCCGCCAGGGCCTGTAGTCCGCGCTGAAGGAAAATTCCCCCCAGGGACACGAGTCCATCTGAGAGGAGGGTGTAGAGCGCCTCCCAGTTTCCGTCGACGAAGAGCTCCAGCGCCCGGCTGAAGGCATTGTTGAACTGATCGACCGCCTCGAAGCCGGACGTGTCTGCGGGGGCAGGTTCGTCCTGGGGAGTCTGGGACTGGGCGAGGGATTGTTGGGGCATCATGGGGACCCGTCCACCGTGGAGAGAGCAGTGAAAGGTTATTCAGTCGCGTGAAGGCGGGCCGCGGTCATCGTGTTTTTGAGCAGCATGGCCCGCGTCATGAGACCGACGCCGCCGGGGACCGGCGTGATCCAGGACGCCGTCGGCCGCACGGCCTCGAAGTCGACGTCGCCCACCAGTCGGTATCCTTTTTCCGTGGACGGATCGTCAACGCGGTTGATGCCCACGTCGATCACGACGGCTCCGTCCTTCACCATTTCTGCGTCAATCATGTTGGCTTGGCCGACGGCGGCCACGAGCAGGTCGGCCCGGCGCGTGTGCGCGGCCAGGTCCTCGGTGCGGCTGTGGCAAACCGTGACCGTCGCGTTCTGGGTGCGCTGCAGGAGAAGGGTGGCTAGCGGCTTGCCGACGATGTTGGAGCGGCCGACGATGACGGCGTCCATGCCCTCCGGATCGATGTCGCATCGCTTCAGCATTTCGACGATGCCGTAGGGTGTGGCGGGAATGAACGACGGATTTCCGCGCAGAAGGCGGCCCAGGTTCTCCGGATGGAAGCCGTCCACGTCTTTCTGCGGATCGATGGCGTCGATGACGCCCTGGTCGTCGACGTGGTCGGGGAGGGGGAGCTGGACGAGAATGCCGTCGACCGACGGATCGTCGTTCAGGTCGCGGACCGTGTCGAGCAGCTCCGCTTCGGGGAGGTCGGCGTCGAAGTGCAGGGTATTCGTCTCGATGCCCACCTCCGCGGCGTCCCGCTCCTTGCCGCGGACGTAGGCCTTGGAGGCCGGGTCGTCCCCCACGAGGACAGCCGAGAGAAAGGGCGGGCGGTGATCGGCGGTCCAGTCGTCGATCTCGCGGGTCACTTCGTCGCGAACGGCCTGGGCAATTTCGCGACCGTCGATGAGCGAGGCGTTGGAGGAAGAAGCCATGGGGACATGTATTCGGAGAGAGACGGTGCAACGTCTCCTTCAAGCTACAAAAGCGGTAGAGAACCCAAAACCGAGTTCAGCGAAGACAGGGCAAATGCACATCAAAATCTTGACCGAACGCACCGAGGTTCCGTGGCTATGAACGTCAGGACGTGTCGGCAACGAGTCGATGGGATCTGACGGGCGGCCGTCCCGTTGACGTTTGAGCGGGATGGGACGTCGACGGCAGCGGACTGTCAAAAAACGGACATCTTTTTGGGGGGCGTACGAACGCACGGATCCAAACGCCGTGCGACCCGTCCGTTCAAGTGTATTCGATGCGTATCGGCCGTTCGCCCACTGGAAACTACGAGTTTAACGACATGGACGCCAATGAGTACCGAGTCGGCCTCCTCGGGGCCACGGGGGCCGTCGGACAGACCTTCATTCGACTGCTGTCGGATCATCCTTGGTTTACGGTCACCGAGGTCGCGGCCTCGGACCGGTCCGCCGGCAAACCGTACCGCGAGGCCGTGAATTGGCTGAGCGGATCTCCCATTCCCCCGTCCGTCGCCGATCTGGAGGTGAAACCCACCGAGCCGGAGGCCCTCGACTGCGACTTCGTCTTTTCCGGACTCAGCTCGTCGGTGGCCGGCGAGGTGGAGCGAGCGTTTGCGGAGACCGGCTTTCCGGTCGTGTCCAACGCCAAAAACTACCGGCTTCAGGAGGACGTGCCGCTCCTCATTCCGGAGGTGAACCCCGACCACACGGCCTTGATCGACAACCAGGACTGGGGGAGCGACGGGTACATCGTGACGAACCCGAACTGCTCGACGGTGGGGCTCGTGTGCGGGCTCCGGCCGCTGATGGACGCCTTCGACGTGGAGGCCGTGCAGGTGACGATGCTCCAGGCCCTTTCGGGTGCCGGCTATCCCGGCGTGCCGTCCCTCGACGCCGTGGGCAACGTGGTGCCCTACATTGGGGGCGAGGAGGACAAGATGGCCACGGAGCCCACAAAGATTTTGGGGACGCTGACGAACGGGCGCGTCGAGCGGGCCGACCTTCCCGTGAGTGCCCAGTGCACGCGGGTGGCGGTGCGGAACGGTCACCTCGCCTGCACCTCCGTTCAGTTCGAGGGAGACGTGACGCCGGAGGACGTGCGACGAACCCTGAAGGAGTACCGGTCGCCGCTGGCGGACGAGCCTCTCCCGAGCCGTCCGGACCCGTTCATTCAGGTGCTCGACGCGCCCGACGCCCCGCAGCCGCAGCGGCACGTGGACGCCGGCGACGGCATGACAATCTCGGTGGGGCGCATCCAGGAGTGTGCGGTGAACGACGTGAAGTTCGTCCTCCTCTCCCACAACACCGTCCGCGGCGCGGCCGGCGGGGCCGTTCTGAACGCCGAGCTGCTCGCCCGAGACGGCCGCCTGACCCCGGACGCCGAACAAGCCGTTCGGAAAGCTGCGTAGCACGCTCCGACGACGGGCCCTGGAGGCCGGGCCGTCCACACGCCCAAAGACAACAGGTACTTCGACATGGATACGTCCGACGTGCGTCCCGCTCAGTCCGCCGACCAATCGGCGGTGGGGAACCTGTGGGAGGAACTGCTCACAACTCAGTCCGAGTTCGACGATCGGATTGGAATTGCCGAGGACGCGCGGGATCGCTGGGAGAACGACTTTCCGATGTGGGTCGACGACGACTCCGCTCGGCTCTTCGTGGCCGAGAACGAAGAGGGGACCGTCATCGGGTTTGCGACGGCCCGCCGGTGGGGCCCGCCGCCCGTCTACGAGGAGAGTGCGGAGGTTTTTCTCGACGAGCTCTTCGTGGATCCCGAGCACCGCCGGCAGGGCTACGGCAGGCAGCTCGTCCGGGCCGTGCGGGACTGGGCCGAGGAGATCGAGGCCCGCCGCATCCGCCTCCGGGTGCTCACCTCGAACGCCGACGGGCGCGCCTTCTGGGCTGCCCAGGACGCCATCCCGCTGAGCATGACATTTACCATCGAAGGGACCTCCGAGGGCGCGACCGAATCCGACGAAGGAACGAAAAAGATCGGTTTTCAGTCGGAACGGATGGGCTAGCGTCCCGTCCAAAAATACGCTCGAATTGATATTGGGTGCACTTGCGGGTGTAGCTCAGTGGCAGAGCATCTGCTTGCCATGCAGAAGGTCGTGGGTTCGAATCCCATCACCCGCTCCGCTTAGCAACCGTCGCTTCACGGCTCTCCGCCCCGATTGGCTTGCCCAGTCGGGGCTTTTCTTTTGTCGCGTCCAGCGGTTTTGAGAGGAGGGGGCGATCGGAAAGAGGAAACGTGGATCCTCTTCTGTTCAGGTCCCCATTTCACCGGTGAGGACAGATCCGTTAAAGCCAAATTCATCCGTAGGATGATTCTTGTTAAGGTTGTTTCCCTTTTCTTTGTAATCCCATGCCCCAGACCTGGGTGGGAAGGCCCGATTTTTGGCCTCCTCGGGATCAAATGGCGGTGCTCCGGAGTGCTCCTCTCCGGTCGTCTCTCTTCTTGAATAAGTCCTTCACGTCTCATGCCGTCAAACGACCGTTCTACCGACCACATCCGCGTGTACCTGGTGGACGACCACCCAGCCATTCGCGAGGCCATCCGCGACACCATCGAGGGCACCATCGACATGGAGATCTGCGGGGAGACCAACTCGGCCGATCAGGCCTTTCACGACATCGAAGAGATGACGCCCGACGTGGCCGTCGTAGACATCTCGCTCAACGACGCCCACGGCCTCGATCTCGTGCAGAACGTGCGAGCTCAGTATCCGAAGGTCCGGATGGTCGTCTATTCGATGTACGACGAGAACGTCTACGCCGAGCGCGCCATTCGGGCCGGAGCCTCCGGCTACCTCATGAAGAGTGAACCGACGAAGAACATTATCGAGGCCGTTCGGTCGGCTCACGACGGAGAGGTGTACCTGAGTCGGAAGATGTCGTCCCGAATTCTAAATAAGGTGGCCATGGGTCGGACCTCGGAGCCGAGCTTTGCCATCGACGAGCTGACCGACCGGGAGATGGCCGTCTTCCAGATGCTCGGGCAGGGCTACAGCGTGCAAGAAATCCAGGATCGCCTGAGTCTGAGCCGCAAGACCATCGAAACGTACCGGCGTCGGGCCAAGGAGAAACTTGGGTTCGACACGGTCTCCGAGCTGCTCCAGTATGCGGTGCAGTGGACGTATGGACAGGGAACGCATGGGGAGGACTCCGACCAGGCCGTGCGAAAGCCGCCGGCTGGACAGTAGATCGAGAACCGGACGGGACCTCGCGTCCCCTCGCGATTGCTGGACACGGAAACGCAGTCGTGACGAATCGTTCGCGTACCTGTTCGGAGTAGAAGATGGAGGAGACGCTCCGGCGGAGGCTCTGGGTTCCGTCGGCGCGTTTTTGCATTTCTGCAGTTGGCCTTCCCGTCTGAAGGCTGCATTTTTCCCGAAGGCGTCGCCCTTCTCGTTGTCAACGGGTCGATGGGACAAAAATACGCTGTGTCGTGCGCCGGGAGAACGGGGACGACTGCGCCGTAGGGTGAACAGTTTGGGCACGGGGTGCCGTTCCTTGAGGTGTTCCGTAGGCCTCTGTTGTCTCCTGCACGGTTCCACCGGACACGTATGGTGGACGTGTACTTGCGCCTGAACTACCGGCACACAGTGGAAAGAAGGTGGGAGGCGGGCCTGCCCCCTCAATTGTAGGTTGGGGGGATGGACACTCGCAGTCGCCGTATTGGCGTCTCCCCGGTCTCGGGGATCTCATTCACCGTCGTCGTTGCCTCACGATTCCGCCCACTTCCCGTTCGTAGCCCCGTGCCGGAGTGACGCAGGATCTCGAAGAGCGACGCGCGAACTGGTTTCCTTCGTATGAATGATGAAGAACAATTTCAGGCGACGTCGGAGTCGACGTTCTCCTCCGGCTCAAATGGTAAAAACGCGCGGACGCAAGTCTTCGTGGTCGACGACCATCCGGCCATCCGGGAGGCCCTCGCAGCCTCCATCAACAGTAAGCTGGACATGCGGATGATCGGGGAGAGCGAAACGGCTCGGCAGGCCCTTCGTCAGATCGACCGGCACGCGCCGGACGTGGTCGTCGTCGACATTTCCCTCGATGACGCGCACGGGCTCGATCTGGTCGAGGAACTGCGGTCGCGGTTCGACGATCTCCGCATTATCGTGTTCTCGATGTACGACGAGAGCGTCTACGCCGAGCGTGCCATCCGGGCCGGGGCGTCCGGCTACGTGATGAAGAGTGAGCCGACCGAGAACGTCGTCGAGGCCATTCAGGCCGTAAGCGAAGGCGACGTCTATTTGAGTCAGCGCATGTCGTCTCGCATTCTCAGTAAGGTCATTCGACAGGAGGACTACGCGTTTCGCTCGGCGACCGAGCAGCTCACGGACCGGGAACTGACGGTGTTTAAAAAGCTCGGGGAGGGGGTCAGTGTGCGAGACATTGCGGCCGAGTTGGATCTGAGCCGCAAGACGGTCGAGACCTATCGCCGTCGGGCCAAGGAAAAACTCGGGTTCGACAGTGTCGACGAGCTTCTGCAGTACGCCGTGCAGTGGACGTACGGGCGGGAGCAGGAGCGATGGGGAGAGGGAGAGGAGGAGGACGAGGAGTCCGACGATGCGTCGTAGGCGGAAGAGAAAAGGAGTAGGGGGAGAGACGATCGCGGCGCAGAGGGACGGGGGGATTTGGCGCAAATCTGCGTACGTCGTTGAGAGGGTGGACGGCATTTTCGTGGGTCGAATCGCCCCGCCCGGATGCGCTACAGTAGAATGGTACGCTCCCCAGGGAGTCGTATCCTGCGATCCACACAAATTCCCCGTTCTTTCGGTCATTGGTTGCAGCGTATGACATCCATTTCGAATAGCGTAAGATTTCGCATCACGGACCACGCGTCTCCGGGAGGGCCGTCGGGAGATGGGATGGGGGGAGGTCCGGAATCCCTTCTGCGTCCGGATCGCGTGGGCCTCGTCCACGACTGGCTCCCGGTCTACGCCGGCGCCGAACGGGTCCTGGAGCAAATGATCTCGGTCTTCCCGGAGTCGTCCCTGTACAGTCTCATCGACTTCATTTCGGAGGAGGATCGGGCCTTCCTGCAGGGACATGAGGTCGAGACGTCCTTCCTGCAGCACCTTCCGTTTGCGGAGCGGTGTTATCGGTACTATCTGCCCCTCGCCCCGATCGCCATCGAGCAGTTTGATCTGACGGACCACGACGTGGTCGTGTCCTCGAGCTATGCGGTCGCAAAGGGCGTCATCACGCGGGCCGATCAGCTGCACGTCAGCTACGTCCACAGCCCCATCCGCTACGCGTGGGACCTGTATCACGATCACCTTCGGGACGGGGGGCTGAGCGGCCTTCGCGGCGCCGTGGCCCGAATTGTGTTGCATTACCTCCGCATCTACGACGTGAGTACGGCGCCCCGAGTGGACCTCTTCGTCGCGAACTCGAAGCACGTGGCCCGGCGCATCTGGAAGACGTATCGCCGCCCGGCTCAGGTCATCTATCCGCCCGTCGACGTCGAGCGCTTTTCGCTTCGGGAGAAGAAGGACGACTACTATCTCACCATGTCTCGTCTGGTCCCCTACAAGCGGGTCGAACTCATCGTCAAGGCGTTTTCGGAGATGCCGGACAAGGAACTGGTGGTAATTGGGGACGGCCCGGAGTACGACGCGATTGAGAAGCACGCGGGGCCCAACGTGACGATGCTCGGCTACCAGCCCGACGATGCGGTGACGTACTACATGGAGCGGGCGCGGGCCTTCGTATTTGCGGCGGAGGAAGACTTTGGCATCGTGCCGGTGGAGGCACAGGCCTGCGGCACGCCGGTGATCGCGTACGGCCGAGGGGGCATCCAGGAAACGGTGCTACCCGGAGTGACGGGGGTCTTTTTTCCGGAGCAGACGGTCGAGCACCTCAAGGAGGCCGTCAACGAGTTCGAGCGCATTCGCCCCCAGTTGAATCCGGAGGACATACGCGCCCAGGCCGAGCGCTTCGGGGTGCCGGTCTTTCGGAAGGCCTTCTCGCGCCTCGTCCACCGGGCGTACGAAGACTTTATCGACGGATACACTGAAGTTCCCCCGAGCGGCGACCCCGAAACCGCCGGGTGGCACTATCCCAATCTGAGCGTCCAGTCGTGACCCCAACCTCTTCTTCCGTTTCGACCGTCGATCGGGAGACGCGACCCTACGAGCAGGTTGACTCGGAGCCCTCTCGCGTGCAGGCGGCCGTGTCTGCCCTCGACCTTTCGACCTCCCCGTGGGGCCGGGTCCTTGCCTTTTTGTTCGGCGACGTCGTCGGACTGGTCGCCGTACTCGGACTCGTGGCCCTCGGGGCGTGGATGTTCGTTCCCGACGTGTCGCTTTCGCCGATCGAGCCGGCGTCCATCCTCATTCCCTTCGGACTGCTCGTCTACGCCGTCGCGGGACTTTACCATCGGCGCTTCTCGCATCCGGCCCTCGAGATGCAGCGGATGGGGACCGTGACCCTTCTCGTGGGCCTCGTCGGAGGGGGAGCCGTTTTTCTGGCCACGGGGGCCGCGACGCCGGCCCTCCTTCTCGTGGGGGTGGGGGGCGTGGGCAGCCTCGTCATGCCGATGTGCCGGACCCTCTTCCGCATTCTCTTTTCCCGAACTCAGTGGTGGGGAATTCCCGCCGTGATCGTGAGCACGGGCACGAGCGGAACGGCCATTTTGGAGACCCTGAACCGGTGGCCCGAGATCGGAATCCGGCCCGTGGCGCTCCTCAACGACGGACCGGTGCCCGAGGATCTGTCGGTGCCGGTGCAGGGAGACCCCGAGCTGGCTCCGTATCTGGCGAAGACGTTTGACGTGCCGTACGCCATTCTGGCCATGCCGTCGCTGTCGCACGAGGGGCGAGCCAACCTGCTGGCGCAGTACGGCAAGTTTTTCGATCACGTCTTCGTCGTTCCCGATCCGGCCGGTGCTCCTGCGCTCTGGACGACCGGTCGCTCCGGCGACGGGCTCTTTGGCTACGGGGTGCGAAACGTGGCGCTCCGCCCGGGGGCGCGGTTCGTGAAGCGGACGCTGGACGTGGGCGGGGCCCTCTTCCTGCTCATTGCGCTGGCCCCTCTGCTGGCCACCATTGCCGTTCTCATCCGAATGGACGCCCCAGGAGCAGTCTTCTATCGCCAGGAGCGCATGGGATGGAACGGGCGGATCGTTACTATTCTGAAGTTCCGCACGATGTATGAGGATGCGGACGCCCGGCTGGCGGAGATCCTCGAGAACGATCCCGAACTCCGCCGCGAGTATAACCGCTATCACAAGCTTCAGGACGATCCCCGCGTGACCCGTATCGGAACGTACCTCCGGCGCTACAGCCTCGACGAGCTTCCCCAGATTTGGAACGTCCTCCGCGGCGACATGAGTCTCGTGGGCCCGCGGGCGTACATGCCCTCCGAGCTTCCGGAAATGAGTGGATTGGCCCGTGCGGTTCTTCAGTCTCCACCGGGGATGACGGGCCTCTGGCAGGTGTCGGGGCGCAATCACCTGAGCTTTGCCGATCGCGTGCACCTCGACGTGCACTACATTCAAAACTGGTCCCTCTGGCTCGATCTGTACCTGCTGATCCGCACCGTTCCCGTGGTGTTGACCGGCCATGGAGCCTCGTGACCGACGGTCCGTCGTCGTCTTCTCTTGCAGTTTTTCTTTATTCCCCCGTCGTACATGAATAGCTCCAATCAGGCCCTCGATCGCCCTCGCAAGAAGGCCGAGAACATTGGCCTCCAAGCCGACCCCTCTTCCGGCGCTGACGATGCGTCCCTCGACCTCGGGGCCATCTGGCAGACGTTCAAGCGCAACAAGTGGGTCATCCTGCTCACCTGTGTGCTCGTGACGGGTGCAGCAGCCGGATACACGTGGACGCTGCCGAAGGTGTACGAGGCTGATGCCATCGTCGCCGTTGAGGAACCGCAGGAGAGCAGTCCGGCCATGCAAATGGGGAGGACCCCGGAGCTCGCGAGCGAGATCGGCATTCTCGAAAATTCCGGTGAGCTTTCCCGGCGCGTCCTGGAGACGATTCAGTCCGTGGCCGATACAACGGAAGCCCCTTTCCCACTGCTGGCTCCGGACGAAGAGGGTCAGGAAGTGGATAACCAAACCCTCCGCCAGCGGCTCCAGGAACGCATGGAGTTTGCAGGGGACGGCGACCAGGGACTCATCACCATTTCGGCCGCGAGCGAGAGCCCCAAGGAAGCCGCCGTCCTTGCCAACGTCTTTGCAAAGGAGTACCAGTCGTTCAGCCAAGAAATTGCCCGAGAGGGGGTGGTGGCGGCACGGAAGTTCCTGGAGGGGCAACTCGAGAAGCGCAAAAAGGACATCGAGGACATCGAGGAGGAGTGGGAGAATTTTGCCCGCAACAACGCCGTGGCTACGCAAGGAGAGGACGGACAGCAGGTTGCTCGCGAGTACATTGAGCTCCAGACGAAGCGAGATGCACTCCAGTTTGAATTGGAACAGGAGCGTCGCCTTCTGAAAGTGCTGAAGTCGCAGCTCGAAAATAGCGAGCCGGGCCTTCGTGAGAACGTCAGGGACGAACAGAAAGTCCAGAGTCTTCGGACGCAGATTCAAGCGCTGGAAGACAAGATTGCATCCCTGAAAGCCGAGGCCGAGCAGTACTACATCAACGATCCCTCGCTGCGTGGCAATGAGAGTGAGGTGCCTGAACTCGCCGAAATCAAGCGCCGAATCGAAGGGTTTGAAGAGCGAAGGGAGACCATCACGGAGGATCTCGTCGAGGCCACGCGCGAAGCTGGGCTCACGACGACGGGCGACGGCGAAGATGCCCTAGCCCAAATGGGGTCGAAGCGCGAACAGATCGAGGCACAAGAACAAAAAATCGGCCAGCTGGAGTCTCAGATCGAGGGACTCCAGAACCGAATTGCAAAGTATCAATCTCGAATCAAGAGCATTCCGGGTCAGACCGTCCAGCGCGAACAGATTGACCGTCGACTCTCTCAGGCAGAGCGGTTCTACAACGACATTGCAAGCGAACTGCAGAAGACGATTATCGCCGAAGAGTCGGAACTCGGCTACGTGAAGGTCATGCGCACGGCCGCCGTCCCGATGTTTCCCGTGAGCCCCAACTTTCAGCAGAATCTCTTGCTCGGGCTTCTCCTGGGCCTCGGCCTCGGCGTCGGAGGCGCGTTCGTCAAGCAGTCGATGAACTGGCAGATTTACGAGCCGAGCGACATCCAGGAGCAGGGATACAGCCTCGTGGGCGTGATTCCGAAGATGAATCGGGAGATCAAGAAGGCCTTTCAGGGAGAGACCGAGGTCGAGGTCGACGGCAAGAAGCTGAGTACGAGCCTCTTTCCCCTTCTGAATCCCTGGTCGCCGATTACGGAGAATTACCGGCTCGTGCGCGCCAATCTGCGGTATGCCTCGCAGACGAACGGAACACAGGCGGACGGTGGGGCGCAGTCGATGATGATTACGAGTCCGGAACCGGGGGACGGAAAAACCACGACTGCGGTCAACCTCGCGATTACCATCTCGCTCAGCGGGCACAGCGTCCTGCTCGTCGACGCCGACCTTCGGCGCTCCAATGCCCACAAGCTCCTGGGACTGGAGCGGAGTCCCGGTCTCGCCGATATTCTCGACGGCAAGACCTCACTGGAAGGTTTGATCCAGGAAACCGTGGTTGACGGACTTTCCTTCTTGCCGTCCGGCGTCCCGGACGTGCCCCCGACCGAACTCCTCGATTCAGAGCGGATGCGAACCTTTTTGGCCGCCGCTCAGAATCAGTTTGACGTTGTGATCGTGGACACGCCGCCGGTACTCGCGGCCACGGATCCCATCGTGATTGCGCCCTACTGTGACGCTGTTCTGGCCGTAGCGTCCGCCGACAAAACCGACTTCCGTGCCCTCTCGCAGCTCCGAAGCACCCTCGACGCCGTTGGGGTGTCCCTCGGAGGCGTCATCTTTAACCAGTACGATGCCAACAAGGGGGGCTCCTCCTACCGGTACGGGTACGGGTATGACTACGACTACCTGCCCTTGGAGGAGGTGTAAAGCACTTCGTTGCCGGTCGGCTCACTACGGGACCGGTCGGCAGCGAAAATCAGAACCGACATTTCTGTCCCCGTTTTCCTTCTATTGAATACACTATGACCTTTTTCCGTCTTCCGTTTTCGTTTCTCATTCTCATCCTTGCGGGGTTGATGGTCGTCGACCCGGCGATCGTTCAGGCCCAGGAGCAGGACGCGCAGCCCCAGGCCATGTTCGGGCCCACCGTCAAGGAGTATGGACGGGAGGGGTACCCGAAAATGACGATCTACGTCTGGGGAAATGCCGACAGCGGGGTGTGGAGAGTCGAGAAAGGAACCGAACTCCTGGAGTTTGCGAGCGTCGTGTCGCGCACCCGAATGACCGACAACAGCCCGGACCGACGGCGGGTCGAGCGGCTGAGTGTCTACCGGAACCAGTCCCCCGGAACGGGGAGTCCCTTTTACGAGACCCGAATCGAGACGCTCTTCTCCGAGCGGGGATCGACCCCGACCCTTCAGGAAGGAGACATCTTGGTGATCGAGACCCGGACCCAAAACCGGTTCACGTGGCGCGACATTTCGCGCGTCGCCGGAACGATTGCGACTCTCCTCAACACGTATCTCCTGTTTAATCGCATCGGGAGCTAATCCTGTTTTCGATCATTCGCTGTCGACCGTCGGGGGCCAGTTCGCTGCCTTTGATCTTTGCGATTCGATCACAATTTTGAAGCTCGGATCCGCCCGAAAGCACTCGAATTGCCCCAGACGGGATGGGGACGTGACAGGATTTCAGGAGCGGAAGCCGGGATTGACAGTCACGCCTGTATTGGCAGAGGAGAGCGGGAATAATCCCTTCGGGTGTGCCAAATGGTCAGGGGGTGAGACCTGGCATTATTTTCGTATCTCCCGTTCACGCACCGCAGTCCTGTCGCCAGTAGGAGGGCGGTCGTTCGCTAGACCTCATTCCCACCAAATAGCCCAAGCATGGTTGCCAAGGAGCACTTTCAGCGATTAAAGCACATGTACGCGTCGGCGCCGTCCGGGCCGGCGGGGGAGAAACTTGCAATTTCCTACGGCCGAGCCGAGTTGGAAGGGACCCTGGAGGGTGTAGCGTTGGGGGCAGTCAACAATCAGTTGCCGCATCGCCGGCTGTTGTCCGATGCTGCGACCCTCGCTGCGGGCTCGCTGGAGAAGGAGCACCTCGTCGCCATTGAGCAGTTGACGTTTGAGATCGTCAATTCGGACTACGAGGGTCCGGTCGTCGCGTCGGCGGAGGTTGTGTTGGTCGAGCCGCCGCGCTCCGTCGTTCAGGCAGTGTTGGTGGACGACGAAGGCGATCTCGTCGCGGAGGCGAAGGGCGTCTTTCAGCCGAGCGACGACGATCTGCCCCCCGTGCCCACGTCCGAAGAGCCGGACGTCGGGGCGGACTCCACGCCGCCGCCGGCCTCCTTTCTGCCGGTGCACACCACTCCGTTCGGTGTTCTCTGTTTGAACTAGCGACCCGTTTTATTGGACTGGAGACCCACCGCCGGTCGGAGTCTCCGTTTGCGACCGTTGTCATCTGCCCCCTGCGAACCCGTGAGAACGTCCTCACGTTGTGGCGCAGGGGGTTTTTTGTGGTTCACGCACACGTCCTGCCAATGGTCAACTCGATCCTACTGATCGTCGGAGGGTTTCTCGTACTGAGTGCGGCGGCGGAAGGGCTCGTCTACGGGGCGGCCTCGGTGGCGCGGCGGCTGGGCTTTTCGCCCCTGGTCATTGGGTTGACCGTCGTGTCGATCGGGACGAGTCTGCCGGAGCTCGTCGTCGGGGTCGATGCAGCCCTCGGTGGGACGGGGGACATTGCGCTGGGCAACGTTGTGGGCTCGAACTTAGGAAACATTGCCCTCATTCTGGGTGTGGCGGCGCTCGTGAAGCCCCTTTCCGTGCAGACCCAGGTAGTGCGGGTGGACGCCCCCATCCTCGCGGGGGTCTCGGGGCTCTTCGTGCTGCTTCTTCTCGACGGCACGCTCGGGCGGCTCGACGGGGGCCTGCTGGTGGCGGGCATTGTAGCGTACGTCTGGTACAACCTCAGGACCGCCGGGAGTGCTCCCCCCGAGGTGCAGGACGAATTCGAAGAAGACCTCCCCCCGCCTCATTCGTTAGGGGTGGATCTCGGACTGATCGGGTTGGGCATTGGGGGCCTCGTCGGCGGGGCCCACCTTCTCGTGGAGGGCGCAGTGGCGATTGCGCAGGGGTTGGGAGTGGGCGCCATCGTCATTGGCCTTACGATCGTCGCGGTGGGGACGAGCCTGCCCGAGCTGGCCACGTCGGTCGCCGCCGCGCGTCGGGGGAGCGGGGACATTGCCGTCGGCAACGCCGTGGGGTCCAGTATCTTCAATCTCCTGGGCATTCTCGGCGTGACCGTCCTTATTCAGCCGCTCTCGACTGCCACCCTCGGCTGGGTTGACGTGGGAGTCATGTTTGGGACGGCCCTTCTCATTATTCCGCTCTTTCGTACCGACTGGACCCTCAGTCGTCTCGAAGGCGCTGCGCTCGTCGCTTGCTACGTCGGCTATATTGCGTTCCTCCTGTCGTAAGGGAGGACCTTGGAGGTCTTCACGCCTCCGGAGGCGCCGGCGATCGCTCATAGACGTCGAATACGGTCGTCTCGTCGGGAAGTACGGCCGCGATTACGACCTGGTGGTCGGGATCGTAGCTCTGGACGAGGTCAAAGAGCTTGGCAAACGAGCCCGCTGCGGCCGCGTCGGGGTCGGAAAAGGTGAGGTATCGGAGGGGCTGCCGGCCGCCGTCCGACGAGGCCGCGACGGGAAACACGATCGCCCCGCGCCCGCGCTCTTCGAACTGTCGCCAGGCGTGGCGGGCAGCGGTTTTCCAGTGCGTCTCGACGAGGTCGTTTAGCAGGTCGCCGGGTGTGAGTTCGGACATGGTGCAGTCTCAAGCAATCCGTTTGGGACACAGTCATTCCGAGCGGAGCGCCTCCGCGACGGCCGTCGCGGATCCGTCCTCCCTGGAGATCTGTGATCCTGGTGTGATCTGTGATCCTGGTGTGATCTGTGATCCTGGTGTGATCTGTGATCACCCTGGCCAGGGCGAAGCGGCGTCCCGTGCGGCGGTTGATGGGGGCGGGTGCACCCAGCCGGGAGGACGCACCGCTCTATTTGATGATGTCGACGAGCAGGATGAACGGGATCCCGAAGGAGCCGGCCAGCAGGGCGGTCGTCACCATTGCGGCGTAGGGGGTGAGGCGACCCGTGAACCAGAGGCGCCAGCGAATTTGGAGCATCGGCCAGTTTGCCAGGTGGCAGACGGCAAACAAAACAGTGAACAGCACCAGCTCCGAACTGGGGGAGAGGTTCATGAAATAAATGATCGGAACGCTGATTACGAAAATTCCGATGAAGAGACAGGAACTCATCAGCGCGAGCAGGTGCTCGTGGAAGAATTCGTTGGCGCTCAGCGGATTGTGCATGGGCGCAGCGGCGGCAAGGAAATGGAGTAATTTCTGGTCTAATACCAAGTGCTGAAGATGACTGTGCACTTTGCCCCGGTATCTTCGGATAGAATCGTCGCGAGGCGCGCCTCGCGACGGGCGTTCTGTTCCACACGGACCGATGAGATGCACAACGATCCTCGGTAGCTGGTCTAAACTGAAAGAATACAAGGCAGATCCCTTCCCAATCCTTTGGTCGGAGACTCCGCCGGGAAATCGCATGTTGAAGCGCAGAACTGAAGAGCGGCGGCTCGTTTGCCGGGATCCTCCGATTTTGTCCGACGGGGGACGGGGACGGCGAGGCGTCCGTCCGTTTCGGCAGCGTTCGCGTACTCGACCCCAAATGTGTTCCGCACCGCCGGAGAGAGCCCCGACGACCACGCCGGAGAGCCCAACGAGCGGTTTCCCGTGAAGTCGGGTTCTTCTGGTCGGGTTGACTTGATCCCCGGAGGACTCGTTGGCCATATTAGGGGGGCGAATTGCTTTTTCGTTTCATTCCACGATCCCGTGTTCTCACTTTTCGGTTCGTTCTCGCGGTTTCACATCTCGACCCTCCGTGTCGTATTGTGCCTCGGCGTGCCGCTCGTCGTGGTCGCCTGCGGATCGAGTTCTCAGGTCAAAGAGTTGCGCCAGGAGAACGAGGACCTGCGACGTCAACTCGAGGAGGCCCGGACGGAGGCCTCCTCGCTCCAGCGGGGGGAGACCATCGAGGTGCTTTCGACGGACGTGCACTTTAAGAGCGGCAGCGCCGATCTCAACGACGAAGGGGTTCAGGAGCTGAAAGGTGTCGCCCGGCAGATTCGGGAGGGGTACGCAGACCGCACGATTCGCATCGAGGGATACACCGATTCGCGTCCGATCGGTGAGCGGCTAGCCGACACATACCCGAGCAACTGGGAGTTGTCGGCGGCCCGGGCTGCACGGGTGGCCCGTCACTTTCAGTGGACTCACGACATGGATCCGGAGCGGTTCGAGGTCGTGGGCTTCGGCTCGTACCATCCGGTGGCGCCCAATGAGACCGCCGAGGGTCGTCGTCAGAACCGCCGTGTCCGCGTGGCCGTGCTGGAGGCGTCTCCGACGCCGGGCAAAGAGCAGGGCGAGTAGTCCACGGTCCGACGGAGGCGAACGTGGGGTAGTGAGACGCGTCCGGGGGTTCGTCGCCGCCCTGCAATTCCGATCTCGTTCGTCAGGTCGTTGGCGGGGAGAGTCTTGGACGAATGTCCTCGGGAGACGGCGCGTCAGAAATTAATGACATTCCTTGATCACGCCTCCAGAACATGCTCGAGAAAAAGTACCGGTTTTACGGATGGGCAAAAATCCTGTGGGTAATACTATCATTCTGCGTCACGTTTGCCATACTGACGGGCGCAGAACCGCCCTACATCTCGCCACCGCCGATTTCAGCGTCGTACATGCCTCTGGCCTTAATTCTTGCGGGAGGGGGCGTGGGGGGTGCCGGGTTTTGGATCCTTGGGACGTGGCAAGAGCGGGTGCATCGGGAGGCGTGGCGCCGGGCACATCTCACGCCCAACGGAGAAGGGGATTTCCAGGGCACCGTTCGGGGACGCCGCGTTCGCGTGACCGAAGATACGTGGCAGGATCCGATGAAGGACGACAGTAGACCTCAGGCTGCCACCGTCATCGAGACGCAGATGCGCCGACCGGCCCAGGAGGGGCTCGTTCTCGACACCGTGCCCAGCGCCCGGATGAACGCCCTCTCTGATGCCGATCCGACGCACGTGCTCGTGGAAGACGATCGCGTTGCCGTGGTGGGCGAGTCGGAGGAGATGGCTCGGGCAGTGCTCTCCGGGCGGGCCCGGGACGCGCTGGGGGCGATCCACACCATCGACGAATTTCGCGTCGGCAAATCCAGCAACGTCATCGAGGAGCCCGTTGGGACGGCCTTGCAATCGGTCTTTGGAGACGAGGCCGTCGAGCCCGGACTGGGAGGGGACGCATCGACGGTTACCCACAAGCGAAAGGGACTCATTGTCGATCCGGACGAGCTCAAGCGTCAGATGAGTGCCGTCGCCGCGGTGGCGAATGCATACGAGGACGCCGCCGAGTCCAGGCCTGAGTCGCAGTAGGACAATTCGGAGCAATTGCCTGGGTTCAGTCGGTTCCTCTGCTGTTGGGGATGGCGGACCGTTCGGAGGGTGGAGTTGTTCACCCGATGTTCTGGGCTTTCTGCTATTCGGCATTCATACGCATTCTCCATGAGTGTCTCCGTTCCGTTCGGTACTGCGAGAGGACTGTCGGTTCTTCTCGTCGGTGTGGTGATTGGAGGTGGACTTCTGGGCTGTACGTCTGCGGAGTCGCAGGAGGAGGGCGGGGGGGAGGCCCTTCGGGTGATGACGTACAATATTGAGGACGTGCGGACGCGAGATTTGAGACGAGACGATCATCCGAGGCTCCAGCGGGCGGCCGCGCGGATCCAGGCCCTGGCGCCCGACGTCCTTCTCGTCAACGAAATTACGTATGATCAGCCGGGAGCGCCCGGGTACGAGGAGGGAGATCCGGAAGGTCAGAATGCGAGGCGGTTCGCTCAGAACTATCTGTCTCAGCCGCAGGCCGACTCGCTTTCGGGACGGTCGTATCAGACGGTTATGCTCCCCGTAAATACGGGAGTGCCCAGTGGGTACGACCTAAACGACGATGGGCGGGTGGTGAGCGACGTCCCGTCGGTGCCTTCCTCGCCCGACGACGGCAGTGTCGCCCAGCAGACCGACGCGGGGCGAGCGTACGGAAACGACGCCTGGGGGTTTGGGACGTTTCCCGGTCAATACGGCATGGCCCTCTTCGTGCATCCGGACCTCGAGGTCCTCCGCGATTCGATCCGCACGTTTCGCCTGTTCCCGTGGTCGGACATGCCCAACGCAGCCCAGCCGATCGACTCCACGAGTGGGGAGCCGTGGTACAGCCAAGAGGAGTGGGAGGCGTTTCGATTGTCGTCGAAGAGCCACTGGGACGTGCCGGTGCGTCTGCCGGACGGGACCGTGCTCCACGTCCTGGCGAGTCATCCGACGCCGCCGGCCTTCGACGGCCCCGCCCAGCGCAACGCCCGCCGCAATCACGACGAAATTCGCCTCTGGGGCGATTATCTCACGGACGCCGCCTACGTCGAAGACGATTCGGGCCGGGGGGGAGGGCTCCACGACGCGGCTCCATTCGTCGTGGTGGGAGATCTGAACGCCGATCCAGATGACGAGAGCACGTATCGCGACGCCGTCCGAGCGCTCGTGAACCACGACCACGTCCACTCGAAGGGCGCCCCCACCGCGTCGCCCGCCGGCCAAGCGGCATTCCCGAGCCTCGATCCGGACGACACCGCTCGCTGGGGCAAGCGGGTCGACTACGTGCTTCCGTCCGCAACCCTGTCCGTCGACACGAGCGGCGTTTGGCGGCCGGCATCGCCGGACAGTACGGCCCTTCCCGTGAGCGACCACTTTCCGGTCTGGATGGATCTTCGGGCCCATCCGTAAGGACCCCGCGAACGTCTTTCGAATCACGGGTTCAATTTACAGATGAAGTGGATCCAACGCAGCCTGACGCTCGATCCCAAGCCGCGGGGCTTTCATCTCGTCACGGAACAGGTGCGTGACGTGCTGCCCGAAATTGGGGAGGTGCAGGCGGGTCTGCTGCACGTGTTCATTCAGCACACGTCGGCGTCGCTCACCATTAACGAGAGGGCGAGCCCGGCCGTGCGGGGCGACATGGAGCGGCACTTCAATGAGATGGTGCCCGAAGGTCAGCCGTATTACGAGCACACCCTGGAGGGCTCCGACGACATGCCGGCCCACATTAAAGCCTCGATGCTCGACACGAGCCTCTCGGTTCCGGTGCAGGAGGGGCGGCTTGCGTTTGGCACGTGGCAGGGGATTTATCTGAACGAACACAGAAATAACGGCGGGCCTCGCTCTCTCGTACTCACCCTCTACGGCGAATGGGCGGAGTCCGCCGAATAGTGGGGACCCTGCGGCGCCCGGTCTCGGTTTCCGAGGGACACGCCAGCATAAAACCGCGTCGTGTACAGGGCTCGTCTCTCTCGTTCACGCTGAGGTGCTATGGTTTCACCGGTCCGCCTTCTTCTTTCCCTCACACTTCTCCTCGGGTCGTCGTTCGGGGTGGGAGCGACGACCCTGTGGGCCCAGCAGGATACCACCGGAACGCCCGTAGAGACCGTGCCCGCAGATTCGACGGATCGAGTGCTGGAGGATCGATTAGAGGGCATCTATCAGCAGGTCGAAGCGTTTCGGGACATCGGAGTGAGCGTCCAGAAGGGGGTCGTCCATCTAGACGGGACGGTGCTCCAGCCGCAGAAGGCCGGGGAGGCAGAGGAACTCGCCCGTTCGCTGGAGGGCGTTGTGTACGTAGAGAACGACGTCTCGGCCCAGACGGACATTGCCGATCGCGTGTCTCCTGCTCTCTCGCGGCTGCAGGAGTTCGGCACGGGATTTTTCGATTTTCTGCCGGTGGCACTCATCGCCCTCGTCGTCGTCTTCGTTACGTTCGTCGTTGCGCGATGGATTGGGCAGTGGGAGATTCCCGGAAAGGTGCGTATGAGTTCGCCTGCCTGGGGGCTGGTCCGACGGGTCATCCAGTTTGCCGTGGGGCTGGTTGGACTCGTCGTCGTATTTGATCTGCTGGGGGTGACCTCACTGGTGGGGGCCCTGCTCGGCACGGCGGGGGTGGCGGGGTTGGCTCTCGGATTCGCGTTTCGCGACATCATCGAGAATTACCTCGCCGGTGTCTTGCTGAGTCTCCGTCAACCTTTTCGCATAAACGACATCGTTTCGGTTGCGGATCATGAGGGGCGCGTCGTGCGGTTGACGGCCCGAGAGGTGGTGCTTTTCACCTTCGACGGGAACCACGTGCGCCTTCCCAATGCAACGGTGTTTAAGAGCGTGCTCGTCAACTATACGCTGAATGCCCAGCGTCTCTTCTACGTCGACGTCGGGGTGGGAACCGACGAAGACCTCGCGGACGTGCAGCGCGTGGGGGTTGATACGCTTGATGCCATGAAGGGGGTGTTGGAGGAGCCTCCACCATTCGCTCGGGTACGAGAACTCGCCGACTCGTCGGTCCTCGTCCGCTTTCATGGGTGGGTTGACCAGGGAAAGGTGGACTTCCACAAGGTGGAGAGCGAAGGGGTGCGACTTCTGAAGCAGGCATTCGATGAGGCCGACGTAGAGATGCCGGAGCCCAGTTATCAGTTGCAGTTGTACCAGGCCGGGAAGGTACCGCCGCATGCTCCGAAGGGCCCTGCGAGCCCCGTCGCGGACCAGGCAGCCACCGTCGACGTCGAGCGCGACGAGCACCTCGAGCAGAAGGTGGAGGAGGATTTGCGGACCTCAGAGGAGGAGAACTTGCTTTCGCGGTAGCGGCTCCTCAACGGGACGAAGGACGACTGAAGCGGGCCTCGCTCCATCGTGATTACCGTGGACGTTGGTAGCAGAGCACTCGTCTTCCAATTCACCGATTGCTTATGTCCGTACAACGAACCGCCGTCGTCGGGGCCGGAACGATGGGGAACGGCATTGCCCACGTCCTCACCCTTCACGGGGCCGGGGTTACGCTCATTGACGTCGATGCGGAGGCCCTCGACGCCGCCACGACGACGATTGCGCAGAATCTGGAACGACAGGTGAACAACGACGAGATTGCGCCGGCGGATCGGGCGGCGGCGCTGGAGCGCCTGTCCACGACGACGGAACTGCCGGACGGTGTGCGGGAGGTCGGACTCGTCGTGGAGGCAGTGCCGGAGGAGCAGGAGCGTAAGGCGGACGTGTTCGGCAGGCTTGATGCCCACGCCCCCGACGAGGCCGTTCTGGCCTCCAACACGTCTTCCATTTCCATCACCTGGATCGGGGCCCAGACCGAGCGGCCCGAGCAGGTCGTCGGCATGCACTTCTTCAATCCCGTGCCCGTCATGCCGCTCGTGGAGGTGGTGCGCGGCCAGAGGACGAGCGACGAGACGTTTCAGACCGTGTTCGGTCTCGCCGAAGACTTGGACAAGACGCCGGTGGAGGTCTCGGACTACCCGGGGTTCGTCTCAAACCGGGTGCTCATGCCCATGATCAATGAGGCCATCTTCTGTGTGATGGAGGACGTTGCGGACCCGGAGGACGTGGACACGGTGATGACTCTCGGAATGAAGCACCCGATGGGGCCGCTGGCGCTGGCGGATTTTATCGGGCTGGACGTGTGTCTCCACATTCTGGAGGTGCTCCACGAGGAGTTGGGCGACGACAAGTACCGGCCCTGTCCGCTCCTCCGCCGGAAGGTGACCGCCGGGCAACTCGGTCGCAAGACGGGGGAGGGCTTCTTCACCTACGACTGATTCGAACGTCGCTGGAGGAGGGCCGTGTAGAGGGGGGAAGTGTGTGTCCCCCCTTCCATGCATTCATCCTTTCAGAACCTG
>CAZCUZ010000030.1:0-27998 GCA_964502085.1 uncultured Salinivenus sp.
CCGAGCCCGGCACGACGGAGCTCAACCGCACGCCGTTTAAGCAGCAGACGGCCGCTGCGGATGCGTAACGTCGAGGAGGGGACTGCCCGAGCAGGAGGCGTTCTCCTGTTTCGGGCCTCCCCGGCGGGGAGAGGAGAGAGTCTCCGCCTCTCTCGACAGCATTCTTTTCCAAGAAGCCCCCTATTCTCGTCGCTTAGACCTCGGGTTGGGGCCTATCCGTAGCACGGTGAGATTGTAGCTGTGTGAGGGATGGGTTCCACACGAGGGGGGAGAGTGAGGAAAGGAATCGGGGAAACCGAAGGGGCGCGTTTGAAGGGAGGAGCCTTCTTCACAGGCCGTAAATACCAGTCCTGAATGGGACGAACGCTCCACCGATTTTTCCTCAAACGACTCCGCGGTTTCGAGCGTCGAACGCTCATAGTTCACAATTCTCGAGCCTCGGTTGCACTTCCTTCATGACTCATCCTTTTGGGGAACGTCTCGACGAGACGGATCCTGGCGATTCGACGCCGCGAGAACCGATGGTTCCGAACGGTGCGTGGGAAAACGGAGACGTGGACGCGTATGCATCGGCGCCGGGACGGGTAGAGTTTATCGGGAATCACACGGATTACAACGGGGGATGGGTGCTCGGCGCCACCATTGATCGGCGCGTGGGGGTGTGGCTCAGCCGTCGCGATGACGCGCGGCTCCAGCTCGACAGTGCCGATGACGTCCCGTCCGTCCACGTCTCCCTGAACGAGGTGGACGTTCAGTCCGGGGAGCGAGCCTGGGCAAATTACGTCCTCGGCATGCTCGTCGTGCTCCGCGACGAGGGGCTTGCGGTGGACACGGGGTTCGACCTGCGGGTGGACAGCACGCTGCCGGTCGGGGCCGGCCTCAGCAGTAGCGCGGCCCTGGAGCTGGCCACGGCCTTTGTTCTCACGGAGACGTTCGGGGGCGACTTTGACCGGAAAACCCTGGCTCGACTGGCGCAGCGGGCAGAGAACGAGTTCGTGGGGGTGCCCTGCGGGTTGCTCGATCAGGCGGTCGTGGCGTTTGGGGATCGGGATCGGCTCGTGCGCGTCGACGCCCGGACGGAAGAGATTACCACGGTGCCCTTTCCGGTGCGGACGGGGCTTTGGATTTTCCAGACGCACGAGGCCCACGCCCTCGCGGACGCGCACTATCAGGAACGCTACGATGAGGCCCACGCGGCCCGCGACCGGTTGGCCGAGCTTCTCGGGACCGTCAAGCACCTCGTGGACGTCTCGCCGTCGCAGCTCACCTCAGTGGAGGGGGATCTCCCGGAGGCCCTCTATCGGCGGGCCCGACACGTGAGTACCGAGCACCGGCGCGTGGAGCGGGCCGTACGCCTGTTGAACGAAGAGCAGTACGAGGCCGTGGGAGAGCTCCTTCTCGCCTCGCACGAGAGTTCGCGGGTCGACTACGAGAACAGCACCCCGGAGCTCGACTTTGTGGTCGACCGGCTCGCGGCGACGGATCACGTCCTGGGGGCTCGGCTCACGGGGGCCGGGTTTGGAGGGGCCGTCATGGCCTGGACGGAAGATGCCTTCGGGAACGCTCAGGCGCAGGCCGTCGCCGACGCGTACGGAGACCGGTTTGGGCACGAGCTGGAGGTTCTGAGCTGTCAGCCCGCCGTGGGGGCCATGAGCCGCTCGGGAAAGAGAGGGGGACGCGGGGACGAGGAAGGAGAATGACGAGGAATTTTTTACACGATCGCGCACGTCGCCTAACGCATCCGACCTTTTCTTATGATGACTCGCAGATCCGTCGCGTGGCTGGGTACGGTGCTCGTTCTTCTTTGTCTGGTGCACGACCCGGTGCGGGCTCAGGATGAGACGTGGCAGCCGGCCGACAATCCCTTGATGACGCAGTGGGCCGACGACGTCACTCCGGACGCTCCCTTGCCGGAGTATCCCCGCCCCAAAATGAAGCGGGAGGACTGGACCAATCTGAATGGGCTCTGGGACTTTCAGATCAGCGGAAAACGGGGCAAGGACGAGTACGACGATCAGATTCTAGTGCCCTACCCCGTCGAGTCGGCGCTGTCGGGCGTGAAGGAAACGGTCGGGGCCGAGAATCGGGTCTGGTATCGGCGGACGGTTTCCGTAGATTCGGCTGACGGCGAGCGCGTTTTGCTCCACTTCGGCGCCAGCGACTGGGAGACGCACGTCTTCGTGAACGACGAGTACGTGGGGCAGCACCAGGGCGGCTACGATCCCTTCACGTTTGACGTCACGGAGCACCTTGCGGAGGACGGCGAGCAGACCATCGAGGTCAGCGTCTGGGACCCGACCGACAAGGGGCATCAGCCGGTCGGGAAGCAGACGCACGATCCCCGCAGCATCTGGTACACGGCGGTGACGGGGCTGTGGCAGACCGTGTGGCTGGAGACGGTGCCGGAGACCCACATTCGGGATCTGCGCGTGACGCCGCAGGTGGAGCACGAGCGGGCAAAAATCGAGGTCGACGTGGAAGGGGCGGCGGAAGACCATCGAGTGCGGGCCGTCGTGCGTACCGAGGAGGAAGAGGTGACCCGGACGACGGGGGCTCCTCAGAACCGGCTCTTTGCGGAGTGGGACGATCCGCGGCTCTGGTCGCCGGACGATCCGTTTCTGTACGACCTGGAGGTGGTGCTCCTCGACGAAGACGGAAATGTCGTGGATCGGGTGACCAGCTACGTGGGAATGCGGTCGGTGTCGGTTGCGGAAGCGGAAGACGGCCACACGCGCCTGTTTCTGAACGGAGAGCCGCTCTTTCACGTGGGCCTGCTCGATCAGGGCTGGTGGCCGGACGGGCTTTACACGGCCCCGACGGACGAGGCCCTAAAATACGACATCGAGGTGACGAAGGAGCTCGGATACAACATGCTGCGGAAGCACGTGAAGGTGGAGCCTCAGCGATTCTATTACTGGGCCGACAAGCTCGGTGTGCTCGTGTGGCAGGACATGCCCAGCGGGGACATGCGACCGGGGCAGATTCCGGAGCGGTCGCCGGAGTCGGCTCAGCAGTTCAAGGACGAGTACAAAGAGGTCCTCGATGCTCTGTATCACTACCCGTCAATCGTGATGTGGGTGCCGTTCAACGAGGGCTGGGGGCAGTTTCAGACAGAGGAGATCGTGGAATGGACGGAGAGCTATGATCCGACCCGGATCGTGAACAATGCCAGCGGGTGGCATGATCGCGGGGTCGGCGACGTGGTGGACGAACACCACTATCCGGGGCCCGGGATGCCCGACCCGGAAGACAACCGAGCCTCGGTGCTGGGCGAGTTTGGGGGCGAGGCGCTCGTTGTCGAGGATCACCTGTGGATTCAGGACTTCTCGGAGGCCCCGACCCACTACGAAACCTCGCAGTCCGAGGAGGAACTCCATTCGACCTACGACCGCATGATTCAGGAGGTCGACTCGCTGAAAGACGAGGGCCTGGCGGCGGCCGTGTACACGCAGACGACCGACGTAGAGTCGGAGGTCAACGGCGTGATGACCTACGACCGGGCCGTCGTCAAATTCGACCCGGCGCACATGCGGGAGATGCATCGTGCCCTGATCAAGGAGTAGGAGACGGGTGAGAAGTGCGGCGGGGGACGAGTTCGACCCTTTGTAGAATAGATCGAAATGGTCGCCATGTCCGACCGACAGGACGGAATCGATCGACGCGAGGCGATGAAGCGGATGGGGGCGGCCGGGATGGGAGGCGCCCTCGGCCTGTCCGCGCTCGAGGCCGACGGAGCGGGGCAGGCGAGATGGCCCTTTTCGCGGGCCGCGGACCGGCGGCTTACGCGGGCGCCCCTGGCCGACGTGCCCTATCGACGGCTTCCGCTCGGGGACGTGCGGCCCTCGGGCTGGCTCGACGAGCAGCTCCGGCGGATGGCCGACGGGATGGCCGGTCGCCTCGACGAGCTTTATACGAACGTGGACGACGACAACGCGTGGCTCGGCGGTCGGGGCGACAACTGGGAACGCGGGCCCTACTGGGCCGACGGCCTCGTTCCGCTGGCCTACCTTTTGGAGGACGAGGCCTTGATCGAGAAAGCGAACCGGTGGGTCGAGTGGTCCCTAAACAGCCGGCAGTCGGATGGGTACTTCGGTCCGTCGCCCAACAAGGAGTACAAGGACGATCCGCCGGGTACACCGGAGGTCTTTTTTCAGACGGACAACCCCGGTGACTGGTGGCCGCGGATGGTGATGCTGAAGGCCCTCCGGTCCTACCATGAGGCCACGGGCGACGAGCGCGTGCTCGAGCTCATGACCCAGTATTTTCGCTACCAGCTGGAGACCCTCCCGCAGAAGCCGCTGGGGCACTGGACGTGGTGGGCCGAGATGCGTGGAGGCGAGAATCAGCAGAGCATCTACTGGCTCTACAACCGCACGGGCGACGACTTTTTGCTGGAACTGGCCCCCCTCGTGTTCGATCAGACCGCCGATTGGACCGGAGGCTTCCTGAGTGAGGAGTATCCCTCGAGGCACGGCGTCAACGTGGCGATGGGCATCAAGCAGCCCGCCGTCAACTACCTGCAGGCCCAGGAGGAACGGTTCCTTCGCGCGCCGGACGAGGCGTTGCGCGTTCTGGACGAGGAGCACGGCCAGCCGCAGGGGATGTTTTCGGGCGACGAACTGCTGCACGGCACCGCGCCGACGCAGGGCACGGAACTGTGCACGGTCGTGGAGCTCATGTACAGCCTGGAGTCGCTGGTGCGCATTACCGGGCGGGTCGACTACATGGATCGCCTCGAAAGGGTGGCCTACAACGCCCTGCCCACCCAGCACCGGGACGACTATCGGGGTCGGCAGTATTACCAGCAGCCCAACCAGATCCGGATCGACCAGGGGCCGAGGAACTTCATTACCGGCCCGAGTGGAGAGCGCCTCTTCTACGGCCTGACCAGCGGGTACCCGTGCTGCACCACGAACATGCACCAGGGGTGGCCCAAGTACGCCCGCAACCTGTGGATGGCCTCGCAGGACGGGGGACTCGCCGCGCTCCTCTACGGCCCCTGCACCCTGGAGACCACGGTGGCCGACGGGCAGTCGGTGCGGATCGAGGAGGAGACCGGCTACCCGTTCGACGACGAGATTCAGTTTGCTGTCTCGACCGATGCGTCCGTCGCCTTTCCGCTGCACCTCCGCATTCCGGAGTGGGTCGACGGTCGGGCGAGCCTCCAGGTCAACGGCACCGAGCGGCGACAGCCGGACCCGGGACAGGTGATCCAGGTCGACCGTCGCTGGGCCGACGGGGACGAGGTGACCCTCCGGCTCCCGATGGCCGTCGAGACCGCACGCTGGCACGAAGAGGCGGCCGGCGTCGAGCGGGGCCCACTCGTGTACGCGATGCCGGTGGAGGGGGACTGGCAGGAGCTCGGGGACGACTACGAGCCGGTCTGGGAGCTCGAGGATCAGGTGCCGACCTGGACGGTCGAGCCGACCGAACCGTGGAACTATAGCATCGTGCTCGATGAGGACGCCCCCAGCCGGAGCCTCGACGTGGAGCAGGACGAGGCGGTGCCGACGTATCCGTGGACGGCCGAGACGGTGCCCGTCCGGGTGAAGGCGACGGGCAAGCGGCTGCCGCAGTGGGAGACGTATCATGGCGGCGCAGGGCCGCTCCCGCCGAGTCCCGTGCATTCCGACGAGCCGGAGGAGGAGATTGAGCTCATTCCGTACGGGGCCACGACGCTCCGCGTGGCCGAGTTGCCTGTGAGTCCCGAGGAGTAGACGTCCGGCGTGGTTTCTCTGACGGAGGGTGTGGAGACGAAAGAATCTCGGGCGTTCACGACGGAGGTACTGGAATGAACGGACGTCGTCTGAACCCTTTGCGATCCCGTCGCGTAAAGGGTAGGCTATTCTCGGCACCTTGACCACTGAGCGCCGGAGGCGACGCATGCTCGACGACGTGCTTGCTCTCGTTCGGGAGAACGAGCGGTTTTTCGTAACGACTCATCTCGGCCCCGACGGAGACGCGCTCGGGTCGCAGATTGCGCTCGGCCGTTTTCTCCAGAAACTGGGGAAGTCGGCCGCGATGATCAACAGCGACGAGGCGTCCCAAAACCTCGACTGGATGCCGGGGGGAGACGATGTCGAGGTGTACGACGGGTCCATGCATCAGCGGGAGGCGCTCGCGGAGGCCGACGTCGTGTTCGTCCTCGACACCAACGACGAGGAGCGGCTCGGAAAGGTCGGGTCGATGGTCCGGAAGGCGTCGGCCACGACGGTGCTCATCGATCACCACCTGCAGCCGGAAGCGTGGTTCGACGTCGAATTTATCCGGGACACGGCGGCGGCCACCGGCGAACTGGTCTACGAGATCATCGAGGCGACCGATCCGGCTCTCATCGACGCGGAGGTGGCGACGGCCCTGTACACCGCCATCATGACGGATACCGGGTCGTTTCGCTACAGCAGCGTTACGCCGCGCCTGCATCGCATCGTCGCCGACATCCTGGAGCGGGGCAGCATCGAGCCGGCCCCCATTCACGAGGCGATCTACGACCGCAGATCCATGCCCGGCCTGCGCCTCCTGGGCCGCATGCTCAACCGCATTCGCCTCCGGTACGACGGCCAACTCGGCTACTCCGTCGTCACGCAGCGGATGGTGGAGGACACCGGCGCCAGCTGGGACGACAAGCAGGGCTTCGTGAACTACGTACTTTCCATCGAGGGCGTGAAGGCGGCGCTTCTCTTTTCCGAAACCGACGACGGGTCCAAGATCAGCTTTCGCTCGGAGGCCGACGTGCGAGTCGACGAGTGGGCTCGTCACTTCGAGGGCGGGGGGCATCGCAATGCGGCCGGGGCCTACGTCAAGCGTCCGACCTTCGAAGAGGTGATTGAGGACGTCATCGACGCCGCGTCGAGCTACATCGACTTCGACAATCCCTACGCTCCGAATGAAAATCTCTCGGCGGAAGATGAGGCATACCTCGAAACGCTGCTCGGCCGTCAGTCGGAGTAGCGGATGGGGGTGACGTGTGATTGAGCGAAGGCGGTGCCTCTTCTTGTTCAGTGCGTGTGAAGCGCGAGGGACTCCCGAAAACAGGGTTGACGGGATCGGCAGCGGCGATTAACGTAATCACAGACCGTACCGATGCATTTGCCCTGGGGGAGGTCCCGTTCTCGTCGAGTTCTGCGCTTCAAATCCATTCGTCTCTCGTCGTTTCGTCCATTTGATTGATGACTGTCTCCACCACGACGACCGCTCCGGTCGATCTCGATGCCGACCTTCTCGTGCTGCCGCTCACGAAGGATCCCGCAGCCCCCCTCATTGATGCGCTGGCGAGCACGCTCGGGGCGGTCATCGAGCGGGCGGTGGACGACTTCGACGGAGAGGAAGGGGCGGTCCGGGTCGTGTATCCGGAGCGGAGCATCGCGAATCGGGTGGCGTTCGTCGGCGTGGGGCCGGCCGAAGAGCTGGACGCCGAGGCCCTGCGCGTGGCCGCAGCTGCGGGAAGCGACACCGCCCGAGAGCACGAGGCTCACGCGGTGGCGGCCTTGCTCCCGGCCGTGGACGGGCTGGGGGAGGAGACGATGGCGCAGGCCCTCGTGGAAGGATTCGTTCTCGGGGCCTATCAGTATCGCCGGTACAAAACCGACGACGGGTTTGCGGGACCTGATTCCTTTGTCGTGCACGTGGCCGAGGAGCACGATGCCGACGCCGTGAAGCGGGGCGCGATGCGGGGACGGCGGCTGGCGGAGGCCACAAGCACGGCCCGCGACCTCGTAAACCGGTCACCCGACGACAAGACGGCTCAGGCCTTCGCCGAGAGCGTGGCCGCGTCCGGGGCCGAGCACGGCTATTCGGTTGACACCTGGGGCGAGGAGCACATTCGCGAAGAAGAAATGGGAGGGCTCCTGGCCGTCAATCGCGGCAGCTTCGACCCGCCCACGTTTTCGGTGCTCTCGTGGACGCCGGACGACGCGGTGAATGACCGGCCCGTCGTGGTCGTCGGCAAGGGCGTAATGTTCGACACCGGGGGGCTTTCCCTGAAGGACACGAAGGGATCGATGGACAAGATGAAGTCGGACATGGGGGGCGCCGCCGCCGTGGTCGGGTTGTTCGAGGCCCTGGCGGACCTGGACGTGCCTATCCACGTCGTGGGGCTGCTTCCGGCCACCGACAATCGCCCGGGCCGGCGGGCGTACGTGCCGGGGGACGTCGTCGAGATGCATTCGGGCACGACCGTGGAGGTGATGAACACCGACGCCGAGGGGCGCCTCTTGCTGGCCGACGCGCTGTCCTTTGCCTCTTCCAGGCTCGATCCGTCCCTCGTGCTGGACGTGGCCACCCTCACCGGTTCGTGTATCGTCGCGCTCGGATCGCAGGCCGCAGGAGTCATGGCCGGCGAGACGGAGGCGGCGGCGGAGCGGCTCTACGCCATTCAGCGGGCGGGGGAGCGCACCGGCGAGCGCGTGCATCCGCTTCCCATGTACGAGGAGTACGAGCAGCACCTCGACAGCACCGTGGCCGACCTCACCAACGTGGGCGGACGGGCGGCCGGTGCCATCACGGCCGGCAAGTTTTTGGAGCACTTCGTCGATGCGCCCTGGTTGCACCTCGACGTGGCCGGGCCCGCGTTCCTCGACGAGCCGGACGGGTATCGACCAAAGGGCGGAACGGGGTTTGGGGTTCGATTGCTTGCGGCGTACCTTCAGAACTACGTGGCAGCCCGCAAACAGGCATGACCCTTGCCCGTAACTTTTCTGTTCTCCATCCCGATTGAATCTGACGGCACGCACTCATCATGCGCATACAGCGACCCACGTTTCAACGTCCTGAGCCTCCTGCGCCGAACGGCGCTGCGACCCGCGTGGCCATCACGCTGGGGGACCCGAACGGGATCGGACCGGAGGTCGTCCTCAAGAGCCTGCACGACCCGAGTCTCGTTCCGTCGATGACCCCTGTGCTGATTGGGTCGGCGCACGTGCTGCGAATGCACGCGGACGTGCTCGGCTTCTCGGACCTCGACATCCACGTCGTCGACGAGGTGCCGGACGAGGTGCCGCACGGGGACGTGGCCATGATCGACGTGGCCGAGGCGGACGAGCCGCCGGTGACCTTTGGGGCCGTGACGGCCGACGCCGGGCGCCTCGCGATGCGGGCCGTCGAGCGGGCCGTGGACGAGTGTCTGGCGGGTACAGTCGACGCGATGGCGACGGCGCCCATCTCGAAGGCGGCCGTCAACGAGGCCGGATACGACGTGCCGGGTCACACAGAATTCATTGCCCGCCGTACTGAGAGTGCGAAGCCGACGATGATGATGGTGGCGGGCGGACTGCGCGTGGGGCTGGTCACAGGGCACGTCTCCCTCGCGGACGTTCCGGCGCAGGTGACGGAGGAGGCCATCCTCGAAAAACTGCGCGTGATTGACGCGTCCCTGCGCACCGACTTTGCGATCGACGATCCAAGGATTGCTGTACTGAGCCTCAACCCGCACGCCGGGGAGGCGGGAGCATTTGGGAGGGAAGAAGAAGAAATTATTGCCCCCGCTCTAGAAGCGGCCGGGCAGGAGGGCTTCGACGTGGACGGGCCGCTCCCCGCCGACGGCTTCTTTGCCACCCAGCTCGACTCGAACTTCGACGCGGTGCTGGCCATGTATCACGACCAGGGCCTCGTGCCGTTCAAAGCGCTCGCTTTCGATCACGGCGTCAACTTTACGGCGGGACTGCCCATCGTGCGGACGTCTCCGGACCACGGCACGGCCCACGACATTGCCGGAAAGGGGATGGCCTTGCCCGGCAGTATGCGCAGTTCCCTCGAGCTCGCCGTCGCCGTGGCCCGACACCGGAAGCAGCGAACGGAGTCCGAGACCCCCGCGTAACGGCCCTCGCCCGCCCTCGTTTTCTCCGAGTCGCGAACCCGATTTCCGCTCAGGTCGTCTCTCGCTCATGCCTGCGGAACCGTACAGTGCACTGGCGACCGGGTACGATTTCGTGATGGCCCACGTCGACTACGACGCCTGGGCGGCCTATCTCTTTGAGCTCCTGCGCCGGCACGGGGACGACGTGAATACGGTCGTCGAGCTCGGTGGGGGCACCGGATCGATGGCCCGCCGGCTGCAGCCGCTCGGGGAGTACCGATACGTCTTGACGGATGGATCGCCGGCCATGTTGGAGCGCGCCCGAGAGAAACTTCGGACGGACGACTCGCCGATCCAGTGTGTGCCGGCGGACTTTACGGCGGTTTCGCTCGGCGATTTGCCGCTGGCGGGCCCGGCGGACGCCGTCATTCTCGTGTACGACGGCTTGAACTATCTGCTCGAGGACGCGGAGGTCCGGGCCCTTTTTCGGTGCGTGCATCACCTGCTGCGGCCGGGAGGCATTGCCGTCATCGATCAGAGCACACCGGCCAACTCCCGGGAGCACCGCGACCAGTTCGTCGACGAGGGGGCAACCGAGGGCTTTTCCTACGTTCGGAAGAACCGGTACGACCCCGAAACTCGTCGGCACGAAACGATCTTTGAGCTCACGGTGGACGGCCGTCACCGGACGGAGCGACACGTGCAGCGGGTCTACTCGCGCCCCGAGGTGCGTCGATTGATTGAGGCGTCGCCGCTGGTGGCGGACGCCGCCTACGACGAGTTTACGACCGAGCCGGCACACGACGAGAGTTATCGCGTCCACTGGGTCGTGCACCGACCCGCCGACTGATTCTCTGAAGTGTCGTTTCGTTGATCTGATTGCTCTCCTCTTGACCGTTTTCGCAGTCCCCCGCCGGTGTCGTGATTGACCTCAAGGACGTGTCCGTATCATTTCAACTGCCCAATGGGCGGCATCGAACGGTCCTGGAGGACGTGTCGCTGCACCTCGACCAATCGGAGATGGCCTATCTGGTTGGTCCCACCGGCAGCGGCAAGAGCACGATTCTGCGCCTGCTCTACATGGACCTCTTTCCGGACACCGGCGTCGCGCAGATTGGGAGCTATCGGTCGGATCTGATCGACGAAGAGGAAATTCCCTATCTCCGCCGCTCGATCGGGGTCGTTTTTCAGGATTTTCAGCTGTTGCCGGATCGGAGTGCCTACGAAAACGTCGCGTTTGCGCTCTACGCGACGGGGAAGAGCCGGTCGCAGGTCAAGAGCAAGGTGTTGAAGTCCCTCGCGCGGGTTGGGCTCAGCCACAAGCGCAACAGCTATCCCCACGAGCTGTCCGGAGGCGAGCAGCAGCGCGTGGTCATTGCCCGGGCCATTGCCAACGACCCGTGGGTGCTGCTGGCCGACGAGCCGACCGGCAATCTCGACCCCGTGGTCGCCGACGAAATCCAGGAGCTGCTCGTCGCTCTGCACAAACAGGGCATGACCCTGCTCACGGCCACGCACGATTACCGACTCGTGAAGTCGTATCCGGCGCAGACCTATGCCCTGATGAGTGGGCAGGTCGTCGAAATCGACCCGGAGACGTTGTAGTACCGGGTCCCGTGTCCCCGGTTGAGCACAAACGTCGTGACGCACCGCGGGGGGGCACATCTCCATTTTTCTCTTCCACGGGGATCATCGCGTGAAAAGATGGGACAAATGAGGCTGTGCACACGACGAGATTGGTTGCGCAGGTCTCGTTCACCTCCTATATTCCAACGGTCTTCGATGTCCTACGACCCCTTCATGAGGAATGAATGGATTGGGAGGGGACCTTCCCCGGTCCGCTTGGGGATCCAACCCCGGACGCTGAGTTTTTCGATCGCTCGATCTTTGCGCGTGACCGAGTTGACGTCATGTTTGAACACATTGTAGAATTTCTGAACGATCTGGTCTGGAGCTACGGCATTCCGGTGGGAGGCGGGCAATACGTGCCGTGGGTCGTGCTCCTTCTGCTGGGGGCCGGTGTGTACTTTACGATCCGCCTGGCCTTCGTCCAAATCCAACAGTTTGGCCACGGTGTGGCCGTCGCGTCGGGGAAATACGACGATCCGGACGATCCGGGGGACGTGTCCCACTTTCAGGCGCTCACGACGGCATTGTCGGCCACGGTCGGCACCGGGAATATTGCCGGCGCGGCCCTGGCCATTCACTTCGGCGGGCCCGGGGCGGTCTTTTGGATGTGGGTGACCGGCATCCTCGGCATGGCCACCAAGTTTAGCGAAGTAACGCTCGCGCAGTATTTCCGGAATGTGGAAGAGCCCACCGAAGAAGAAAAAGGCACGTGGCAGCAGACCTGGAAGGGGACAGTGGCGGGCGGTCCCATGTTCTACATCGAGAAGGGCCTGGGGGAAAACTGGAAGCCGTTGGCCATCTTCTTTGCGGTGATGCTGATGATCACCTCCTTTCTGACCGGAAATGCCGTGCAGGCGAACGTGGTCGCCGACGTGGTGAACACGGAATTCGGCGTTGCGCTGTGGGTGACCGGGCTCGTGCTGGCCAGCGTCATCGGGATCGTCGTGCTCGGCGGCGTAACCTCGATTGGACGGGTGACGGGCGTGCTCGTGCCGGTGATGGCGGCCATCTACGTCATCGCGGCGCTGGTCATTCTCGCCTTCCACTATACGGAGATCCTGCCGACGTTCGGGCGCATCTTCACGAATGCGTTTAGTCCGACCGCGGGGGTGGCGGGGACGGGGGCTGGGGCCTTCATCTTCACCTTTACGTACGGCGTGCAGCGCGGCCTCTTCTCGAACGAGGCGGGGCAGGGGTCGGCCCCCATTGCGCACTCCGCCGCAAAGACGGATGAGCCCGTCTCCGAAGGCGTCGTGGCGCTGTTGGAGCCGTTTATCGACACCATCTGCATCGTCACGCTCACGTGTCTGGCCATTCTGGTGACGGGGGCGTGGGGCGATCCGGTTCCGACGCAGTTTGAGCTGGACTCCGGCCAGATCTCGTACCGGATCGAAGACGAAGGGGGAATTTTCTCGGACGTGGAAACCCCGGAGGAGATTCGAATCGAGGACGGGGAGCAGGCGGAAATCGTGATCGATCAGGAATCGCAGTCCATTAATCCGGACGAGGATCCGCAGTTCTCGTGGCGGGAGGCCGTCGTGAATCGGTTCTATACAGAGTGCACGACCGAGTGCGAAAACGACGCAGATCTGCAGGAGCCGTTTACCGGTACCCTCTATCCCGGTGAGAACGTCGCGGTGGCCGACGACGGCACCGAATACGAGGTGCTCTACGGGCAGGGGGTGCGAAGTTCGGCCCCGCTCACCCAGCTGGCCTTTAAGCGGGGCCTGTCGCCCCTCGGCGACTGGGGAGGGTTGGTCGTCGTCTTCAGCGTGATTCTCTTTGCCTTTTCGACCTCCATCTCGTGGAGCTACTACGGCGACCGTTGTGCCTATTACCTGTGGGGAGAGAACGCCCTCCTTCCGTACAAGGGCGTCTTTCTGCTTCTCAACTTCACGGGGGCCGTGACGGCCGTCACGACGATCTGGACGATCGGAGACATTGCGCTGGGGATTGTCATCGTCCCCAATCTCATCGCCATCATCATGCTGACGGACAAACTCAAGGAAATTACCGACGACTACTTCGAGCGGAAGCCCTGGCTCGAGGGAGCGGACGATACGGAGTAGATCGAGTCGGGGAGATCCGTTTTCAGGCGGGGTGTACGGCCCGGGAAGAGGGGCCGGAGCCTCGGCTGAGAGGACACTCTGGGACTCGGGGGCGCTCTCGACCGGGCTCGGAGAGAGGGAGCTGTACTGGCTGCTCGTCATCGAGATGCTCGTGGATTATGGAGAATTTGACGGTCGTCGATCATCCGATTTTGAAGCGGGATCTCACGATTCTGCGTCGCGACGACACCCCGCACGGCCAGTTTCGAAAGACGGTGTCCGACGCCGCGGCCATTCTCGCCTACGAGGCCATGCGGGAGATCGAGCTGGAGGAGACCGAGATTGAGACGCCGATGGAGACGACGACCGGCTACGAGATTGCCGAGGACGTCGTGGTCGTGCCCATCATGCGGGCCGGCCTGGGGATGGTGGACGGGTTCGTCCGGTACGTGCCGGAGGCGCGGGTGGGCCACCTGGGGATGCAGCGCGACGAGGAGACCTACACGCCGGTCGATTACTACAGCAACATTCCGGACGGGATCGATGCGGCGCACGTGTTCGTGGTGGATCCGATGCTGGCGACGGGGGGAAGTGCGTCGTTTGCCATCGACCACCTGAAGGAGGACGGAGGCGAGCAGTTCACGTTTGCGTGTCTCGTGGCGGCTCCGGAGGGGGTAAAGACGCTCCGCGAAGAGCATCCAGACGTTTCTATCGTAACGGCCGTGCTCGACCGGGAGCTCGACGACAATGCGTTTATTCGGCCGGGATTGGGGGATGCGGGGGATCGGATTTTCGGGACGCGTGGGTCATGAGCCTTTTTGGCGCCCGATGGGGCGGATGTAGCCGTTGAGGAGCGGTCGGATCTCGATGAGTTCGTCCGACATTTCGTCGAAGCATTCCGCGGAACTCAACGGTCGGCTCCGGGCCGTCTGCAGCCGCGTTCGTGTTTTCTGAAGAGAGCCTCGAACGGAATAGCAACACTGTCATTCTCTTCATAATGGTACCGCCCGTGGCTCTCGCTGACGTTTGCTGCAATCGAGTCGGCGGTCTGCGTAATTTGCGTGCCGATCGAGTGTTTGGCGAACGAGGGCCGCTGTTCTACTTCGGAGATGTGTTCCGCCAGTCGCATTGCGCGTTTGTAGACGGCTAGGTCAACCTTTCATTCATGACTCGTGAACTCATGACGCGTGCGGCTCTCATTTTTCTGGGTGCTCTGCTTGCGTGTGGGTCGGGGGCGTTGGCGCAGGGGACCGAGAGGGTCGACGTCCCCGACCCGGTGCTGACGGGCGTCGAGTTTTCGGTGACAGTCCCGGGGGATTCGTCGTTCGCCGGGGCCGGGGATCCGGGGGTCCAGGTGGACGGAACGAGGCACCCCCTGACCTACGATGCCGAGCAGGAGCAATGGACGGCGGAGGGGGTGACCGTGTCGTCGAGTGGGGCGACGACGGTCGAGGTGGTGGCCGACGGGACGACGCTGCGGTCGGCGAGCACGCGGGCGTTGCCGGGCTGGCTCTCGGTGCTGCCGCCGGTGCTCGCCATCGCCCTCGCCCTGCTGTACCGACGGGTGGTCCCGGCGCTGTTCTTCGGGGTGTGGGTCGGGGCCGTGATCGCGATTGGGCTTACCCCGTGGGGGGTGTTCAAGGGGCTTCTCGATACGATGCAGGTGTACGTATTAAACGCGCTGGCGGACAGCAGTCACGCCGCCATCATTCTGTTTTCCCTCATGATCGGGGGGATGGTGGGGATCATTTCAAAGAACGGCGGCACGCTCGGCATCGTCGAGCGGCTGAGCAGGTGGGCGAGCGATTCCCGGCGTGGACAGATGGCCACGTGGGGGCTCGGGCTCAGCGTCTTCTTCGACGACTACGCCAACACGCTCATCGTGGGCAACACAATGCGGCCGGTGACCGACCGCCTTCGCATCTCGCGCGAGAAGCTGGCCTACATCGTCGACTCGACTGCGGCGCCGATCTCGTGTCTCGCTTTCGTCACGACGTGGATCGGGTACGAGGTGGGACTCGTGGGCACGGCCATCGCCGGCATCGAAGGCTTCAATCAGGGGGCGTACTCGGTCTTTTTGTATTCTCTTCCGTACAGCTTCTATCCCCTGCTGGCGCTCTTTTTCGTGTTCGTCGTTGCGTATTCAACGCGGGATTTTGGCCCCATGTATGACGCAGAAAAGCGGGCGCGGGAAACGGGGCAGGTGCTGGGCACGGACGCGAAGGTCGACGAGGCGGCGGCCGAGGGAGAGGCGCTGCAGCCCCCGGAAGGGACGACCCATCGGGCGTACAACGCCGTAATTCCCATTGTCGTATTAATTGGGGCGGTGCTCGCGGGACTCTACGCGACGGGCGTGCAGTCGGCGGGAGCAGATGCGTCCCTGCGGGAGATTATTGGCGGGGCCGATTCGTACGCGTCCCTCATGTGGGGGTCGCTTCTCGGGGTGTTGGCCGCGGCCGTTCTGTCGCTCGGACAGGGCATCTTGGACCTGGAGCAGACCGTCGAGGCCTGGTACGAGGGACTGAAGTCGATGCTCTTTGCCATGATTATTCTCGTGCTGGCGTGGGCCCTCTCCAACATTACGGAGGTGCTCCACACGGCCGACTATCTGGTGTCGGTTCTCGGCGAGTGGCTGCCGCCGGGGGTTGTGCCGACCATCATTTTTGTGCTCGCCGCGGCTACGGCCTTTGCGACGGGGTCGAGCTGGGGGACGATGGGGATCCTGATGCCGCTCGTGGTGCCCCTGGTGTGGGCCGTTCTGGCCAAGAATGGAATGACGTCGCCCGAGCACTATCACGTTCTCTACTCGTCGGTCTCGTGCGTGCTGGCGGGTTCCGTGTGGGGCGATCACTGTTCTCCGATCTCCGACACGACAATCCTGTCGTCCATGGCCAGTGGCTGCGATCACGTCGAGCACGTGCGCACCCAGTTGCCCTACGCTATGAGTGTGGGACTCGTGGCCCTGCTGCTGGGCACGCTACCCACGGGGTTTGGGGTGCCGTGGTGGATCTCGCTCCTGGTGGGCGGGGGCGTGTTGGTCGCGCTTCATCAGGTGGTGGGCACGCCGATTGAAACGGTCACGCCCCCGTTCGACGACGCTGAAGCGACGACTGCCTAGCGGCCAGACTCGTTTCCCTGGGCGTTGACCGGTTCGGGGGGGATTTCACCGAGAACACGTCGGGGGCCCGTTGTTGGGAAGCCCGGGATGGCCTATGCTACGAGGCTGGCACAGTTCGCTTCGATCCCTGCACATTCAGACTGTAGTGTCATGTATCTCGAGGCCGACAACCGACCGTGGGGACGCTGGGAAGAGTATTTAAATGAACCCGGCTACCGCGTCAAGCGGATTATCGTACATCCGGGCCAACGCCTGTCCCTGCAGAAACACGAACACAGAAAGGAGCACTGGGTCGTCGTTCGGGGGGCGGGAATTTTTACGCGAAACGACGAAGAGATCGAAGTGTCGGAGGGGGATACCTGCTTTATCGACGTCGAGGACGTGCACCGCATCGAGAACGACGGCGACGAGCCGCTCGTCTTTATCGAGACGCAGATGGGGCTCTGTCTCGAAGATGACATCATCCGACTGGAGGACGACTACGGGCGAAAATAGCGTGTTGCGTTGGGGGGCTGTGTTTCGCGTTGAACCGGTCGGTCCCGGTTCGGTCTGGGGCGTTGGGAACTGGGTACGGGGCACGATTCCGGCGGTGCCTCGTTAGGAAAAACTACACGCAGACGTGTTACATCACGATTCCGTTTATGGTACTGCCAATTTATCTTTACGGGCACGATGCGCTTCGTCAGGAAACGGAGCCGGTGGATGAGAACACCGAAGCGCTTCAGGAGCTCATTGACGACATGATCGAGACGATGCACAATGCCGCCGGGATTGGGCTGGCGGCCCCGCAGGTGGGGCGGAGCGAGCGGCTCTTCGTGGTGGACGTGACGCCGATGGCCACGGAGATGGAGGAGGATGATGAGCCGATTCCGCCGCAGCCGATGGTGTTCGTCAATCCGGAGATTGTCGGGGAGGGGGAGGAGACCGTAGACATGGAAGAAGGATGCCTCTCCATTCCGGAAGTGCGTGAGCCGGTCACCCGTCCCGAGCGTGTGCGGATACGATATCGGGATCGCAATCTCGACGAGCGGGAACTCGAAACCGGAAGCGTGCTGGCCCGCGTCGTGCAGCACGAATATGATCACCTGGAAGGGGTGCTCTTTACCGATTATCTCAGCAGCTTTCGCAAGCGGCTATTGCGTCGCAGTCTCCGACAGATGACGAAGGGAGAAATCGAGGCCGATTACCCGCTCGTGGCACAGGGCGATGAGCCCGTTCCGGCGCGGTAGATCGCGTGTAGGATCGGCAAACGCACTTCTGCTATGCAATACGAAATACGCAACAGCCACTTCTTTCCATCTGGGTGCCTTTTCCGAAGATGAGCGCTTTGCGGGATTGCGTCGTGTTCGGCGGTCTTTTTCTGATTCTTGCGGCCTGTGGAGGGGAGGAGATGTCGTCGGATCAGGCCTCGCCCCGGTTCGTGACGACCATCCCGCCGTTCGAGATGGTTCTGACGCCCGTGGTCGAGGGGCGGGGGACAGTCGATCGGTTGCTGGAGCCGGGGGCGTCGCCCCACACCTTCGATCCGACCCCGTCGGACGTCCGGGCGGCGACAGAGGGCGCGGCCCTCCTTTTTGGTGCGGAGTCCCTGGATGGATGGGCGGCAGATCTACCGGCGTCCCGTCACGTCGCCCTCGCAGACCTCGTTCCGCGCGACGCTCAACTGGAGTTTGACGAGGGAGGGCATGGACACGGGGCCGGAACGACGATGGATCCTCACTTCTGGACGGATCCAATGCTCGTCCGTCGTCTGCTGCCTGTGCTGGCCGACACGCTCTGTGCCATCGATACGGGAGGGTGCTCCACCTATCGAGCCAATGCGGACTCGTTTGCAACGGTCCTCGCCGCCCTCGACACGCAGATCGAGTCGATCGTTCAGCCGATTCGGGACACACCGGTCTTTCTCGCACAGCCGTTCTTTCGGTACTTCCTGCGACGGTACGGCCCGAAGCTGGCGGGGGTCGTGGAGCCGCAGCCGGGGGCCGAGCCGACGCCCCGGCAGCTTCATCGAATCGTGGAGCACGCCCGAACGTCCGGGGCACGGGCCATTCTCACGCAGCAGGTCGTCTCCAGTCGCCCCGCCCAGGCGGTGGCAGAGTCCACCACACTTCCCCTCGTGGCCCTCGATCCCCTCGGCGGAACGGCGGCCCGGAGCACCTACACCGACCTCCTTCTCCACAACGCCCGCGTCCTCCGCGACTCGCTCGCCGGATCGCCCTGAATGAAGGATCAGCCCCACGCCCCCTCTCGTTGGCGTGTGTTCACGGACCGTTGCTGCGTCCGCCGTTTGCTCACTCTGTTTTGTCTCCAGTCTCGTGCCCTCATCCACGCCTATCGTGTCCGTTTCTGAGCTCACGGTGCGCTTTGGCGAGCACGCCGTTCTCGACGGCGTAACGTTTGAGGCAGAGCCGGGCGACTTCGTGGCCGTCGTCGGCCCCAACGGGGGCGGAAAGACGACGCTGATCCGCGTGCTGCTCGGCCTCGTGTCGGCGGACGCGGGAGAGGTTCGGCTGTTTGGGCGACGCCCGTCGGCGGTCGAGCCCGGCCTCGTCGGATACGTGCCGCAGGTGAAGCACCTGGACCGCACCTTCCCGGCCCGAGCACTGGACCTCGTGCTGACGGCCCTGGATCAGCGGTGGCCCTTTCGGATTGGGGAAGACGACCGAGCCCGGGCGCTCCACGCTCTTCGTTGCGTAGGGGCCGAGGCCCTGGCCGATCGGGCCCTCGCCGACCTCTCGGGGGGCGAGCTGCAGCGCGTCTATCTGGCGCGCAGCCTGGCGCGTACGCCCCGTCTCGTGCTGCTCGATGAACCGGCGACCGGCATCGACGTGGCGGGGGCCTCGGACCTCTACGACGTTCTCGAGCACGACCAGGCGGAACGCGACACCACCCTCGTCATGGTGACGCACGACTGGAACGCGGCGTACCATCACGCCTCGCGCGTGCTCCTGCTGGACGGGCGGCAGGTGGGCTTCGGGGCGCCGGAGGCGGTTCTCACCGACGAGGGTCTGCGCGAGGCCTTCGGACATACGGGACACGCACACGCCATGCTCATGGGCAGCACGTCTCATGCTTCCTGACGCCCTTTCTCTTCCCTTTTTTCAACGGGCCCTCGTTGCGGGGGTGATCGTCGGTGGATTGGCGAGCTACTACGGGGTCTTCGTGGTGCAGCGGCGCCTCAGCTTTCTGGGCGTCGGACTTTCGCACTCGGCCTTCGGGGGGGTGGCGCTCGGCCTTTTGTTGCAGGTGAATCCCCTCTGGACCGCCCTTCCGTTTACGGTCGCCGTGGCCTTCGGCATTACCTGGGTCACCCAGCGGAGTGCCGTGAGCAGCGACACCGCCATTGGGGTCTTCTTTGCCGCTGCGATGGCACTGGGCATCGTCCTCCTCACGTTCAAGCAGTCGTACACGGCCGACGCGTTCACGTATCTGTTCGGCTCCATTCTCGCGGTGCGAGCCGTCGACCTCTGGATTCTCGGGGGGATCCTCGTGCCGGCGGTCGGGACGATTCCCCTCTGGGGACGATGGGCGTACGCCACGTTCGACCGGGATCTGGCGCGGGCCGACGGCGTGCCTGTGGCGTGGGACGACTACGTGCTGTCGGCCTTTCTGGCCGTGACGGTCGTGGCGGCGGTCAAGGTCGTGGGGGTCGTGCTTGCGGCGGCGTTCTTCGTCATCCCGGCCGCCACGGCTCGCCTGCTCACCGGGACCTTCCGCGGCATGACCCTCCTTGCGGTGGCCGTGGGGGTAGGTACGGCCGTCGGAGGGCTCGCGGGCAGCTATGCGTTTGACCTGCCGAGCGGGGCCGCCATCATTCTCGTGCAGGCCGCCGTGTTCGGGGCGGCCGTCCTCGGAGGACGAGCGCCGTAGCGGGCACGAAAGGAACGACCCGAGCGGGTGGGGCGACCGGTTAGCCGCGGGGGCGAAGGGGGCGCATCACGAGCTCGGAGATGAGGTGGTTGTTCGGCGACTCGAGCACGTGCATCACGGTCGCTGCCACGTCCTCGGGCTGGAGCGGGTTGTCCGTCATGTCCGCCCCGGCCACGTCGAAAAACTTCGTTTCGATGGAGCCGGGATAGAGGCAGGTGACCCGAATGCCGTCGTCTCGCACCTCCTTCATGAGCGCCTCGCTGAAGCCGCGCACGCCGAATTTGCTCGCATTGTAGGCCGTCAGGCTGGGGTTGCCGAGCAGGCCGGCGATGGAGGCGACGTTGACGATGTGACCGCCGAATCCGGTGTTTTCGTTTTGCTCGCGCATGGTGGGTACCGCCTCCCGAGCACAGAGGAAGACTCCTCGCACGTTCGTTTCCATTTGCACGTCCCAGTCGTCAACGGACAGGTCGTCGACGGGGCCGAACTGCGCGAGGCCGGCGTTGTTGAGGAGCACGTCGAGGCGACCGCCCTCGGTCCGCACGGTCTCGAAGGCCTCGTGCACCTGATCCTCGTCGCGCACGTCGCAGGGCACAGGGTGGAATGCGTCTCCTAGCTCCTCACGGAGGGCGTCCAGTTTGTCGGTGCTTCGGGCAAGGCCGTACACCGCGGCGCCTCGTTCGATGAGGGCCTCTGAGAAGTGCGTCCCGAGGCCACTGCTGGCTCCGGTAACGACGGCGACGGCATCGGTCAAGTCCATGGTGTGTCGGGCAGGATCAGTTCGGAAAAATGGCACGCTCGTAGTTCTACCGGTCGCCCGGACGTGGGGTCGCGCGGGTCGATGAGGTTCTCGTTACTTTGTGTGCGGTGCGGAGAGACGCTCGGGGCAGAACGGTCACCCTGGGGCGGGAGGGACGGACGACGAGGACGAAGCAGGGCGCTCGTTGGTCTCCTCGAAAGCGTCGGCCCACGTGTCGCTGGTGAGGAGGACCCGCTTGGCCTCGGCGAGCGACAGATCGAGCACCTCCAGAATGACGCGCACGGCCTCGAGTCGGGACTGTCCGTCGCGACGGAGGCGGCGAAAGGTCGCCTCGATCTTCTCGTCGCCGTCGAGCTCCTCTTCGTACTGGCGGAGCGTCTCGTCACTGAGCATGGGACGTTGAAGTGTCTGAGGCGTTACTCGGCGTCGATGCGTCCGGCGTCGCGGAGCAGCTCGCGGAGGCGGTCGAGGGGGAGGGCCTCCTGGACGTGTCCGTCTCGTCCCTCGACCGTCGTGGCCGTCGTGAGGGCATTGTAGACGGCTTCTTCCACGGCCTCGACGGTCGCGAGGAAGAGGGGACTCATCTCGCCGTTGGGGAGGAGGGAATCGGGCCGCGGAGACGAGGCGCCCGTCCGGCGGTTGGTCGTCGAGAAGGCAATGACGAAGTCGCCGGAGCCGTTGCTCGAATAGCTACCCGTGCGGGCGAGGCCGAGCATGGCCCGCTTGGCCATCCGTTTCAGGTTTCGGGGGGAGACGGGCGCGTCGGTGGTCAGGACGATCATGCAGGATCCGCCCTCTGTGTCCGGGCCGGACGTCGCGGTGTCCGGCTCGACGACCGATTGAAAGTCGTAGCGCCCGAGCTGCCGGCCCACCGGCACGCCGTCGATGCGCAGCAGGCCGCCGTAGTTGGCCTGGACCAGCGCGCCGACGGTATAGCCGTCCTGCTCCTCCGGAAGGACCCGCGAGCTCGTGCCGATGCCGCCCTTCCATCCGAAAGCACTCGTCCCAGTTCCCGCCCCGACGCTTCCCTCCTCGACCGGCCCTCCGTCAGTGCCATCGATGGCCGCAATTACGTCCTCTTCGGTCACGTGTCGGCCCCGGATGTCGTGGAGGTATCCGTCGTTCGTCTCGCCCACGACCGCATTTACGGAGTACACGTCGTCGTGGCCGGGCTGTTGGAGGGTCCACTGTACGACGGCCTCGACCGCCGTGCCCACGTCGAGGGTGTTGGTGAGCACGACGGGCGTCTCAATTGTGCCGAGTTCCTGTACCTGGAGAAAGCCGGCGGCCTTGCCGAAGCCATTTCCGACGTACGCAGCGGCCGGGACTTTTTCCTCGAATACGTCGCCCGAGTGAGGGCGAATCGCCGTGACGCCGGTCCGTACCGAGTCGCCCTCCATCAGGGTGTGGTGCCCCACTTGTACCTCGTCCACGTCGGTAATGGCGTTGTGGGAACCCGGGGAAAGGATGCCCGGAGCAATTCCGAAATCGCGAATGCGCAGCGAGTCGGATTGTGCGTGGGACGCCGCCGGAAGAATCATGAGGGGAAGAAGAACGACGAGAACAAAGCGATAGGACATCACGGCGTTGACGTCGAGTGAGGGTCGAGACGACGATCGTATTCCTCTGTTATGCTTTTGTGATAACGTGGAGCGAGGATGAAGGTATACGGACGCAGCGACAGTGACAAGGGGAGGGCGTCATCCCGATTCCAGGAGGCGTACCGGCAGATTGGGGTCTTTCGGAGAGAGACGAAGGTGTCGACCTGGTCGATTGCCCGGCACCTGGCGTACGGTCACCTTCGGAGGACCAAGTGCCGCCACGACGAGAAGCATGAGACCATCGAGTTTTTGCGGGCCGACCAGGCGGACGCGTCGGCGATGACCCTGGACGCTGTGGAGACATCCGAGCGGAAGCGAATCGTCCACGACGCGCTTCAGGAGCTGCCGGAGCACTACCGACGGGTCGTTCAACGGTGCGACCTGGAAGAGAAGTCGACCGCCGAGACGGTCGAACATCTCGGCCTCACGGAGGGAAACGTGCGGGGGCGGTTCCACCGGGCCCGGAAGACGCTCTGCGACCTCCTCTGCGAGCGGATGGGGTGCGAACGGTCCGGAGGGACATCATTCGTCAACGGCGCCCTCTTCCCAGCCTTCGGTGACGACGTGGTCTACGGGGACGCCTTTCTCGTGGAGGGCGGACTGTGCGTCGACGACCATTTCGGGCACGCCGCAGACGTATGCGTGCGGGTGGTCGAGATCGTCGAGGACCGGGCCGAGATGATCTTGCACGTAGCCGGTGGGGCCGGCCCAATCCTCGTCGGAGAGCACGTACTCGACCGACAGGTGTGGGTGACTGGCGGCCAGGCGATCCAAAGTAGGACGGTACATGAGGTCTGCCTGCGTTCGTTCGCCGAAGAGGAGGACGGCCTGCCCGCTGCCGTTCTCTCGGTACTGGCTGAGCAGGGCGAGCATCGGTGTCAGCCCGGTGCCGGTGGCGACGAAGACGGCGTCCCGGTCGGGATCGCGGAGGTGAAGGGTGCCGGAGGGGGAAAGGAGGGGCACTTCGTCGCCGACGGAGCGCTCGTGAAGCCACACCGAGCAGGTCCCGCCGTCGTACCGCTTCACGGCCAGGACCAGCCTGTCCATACCGGGGAGGTTGACGGGGGAGTACGGGCGATACACGGGCCCGTCGTCTATTTCCTCCGCTCGGACGCTCACGTGCTGGCCGGGGCGGTGCTCGAAGGTGTGATCCTCCACCCGGAGCACGAGCTGTTTGACGCGGGGCGTCAGGGGATACGTAGCGGTGACGGTGGCGTCGAGGAGGTCGACGGCCATGATTGCGGACAGATTCGGTTCATGGACGCGCAGTTGGGGCTGTCGGGACCTGTTCGAACCGGACCCACACCATCTACGAACGTTCGATACTCAGGTCTCTCTCGGCTGCACGGATCTTTCGTTCGTAATTTTGCTGCCGACCGGTGGAGGTAGGGCCGTGCGGCCCTACGAGGACGGGGGGCAACTGCACAAGGAACACTCGGATTTGATAGAAGACCCGCTACCAAGGCGGTAGAGTTGAGCACTGCGTCGCCGTAGTCACGTTTCGGCCGAGGGCCGATCGAGGGTGCTCACGTAGTCGTCTGCGGCGTCCTCGTCGGCCACGAAGGTAATGCGCTCGTAGCGGGGTTGCCCGATCCAGGCGTGATCCGGAGAGACGTCGTTCTCCGTGAGCGCTGCGTTGGCCGTTGCGTCTTCGAAGATGGCCGTTCGGCCGTCGATCGGAAGGTCGGCGAGAGCATCTCGCAGGGCCTCGACGGATCGATACTGACCAATTTCCTCTACGTCCTCGTCGTCGGGGGGGGATACTTCCGCCCGGGGCGAGTGGACGCGAATCTGGAGGTGGTCCGCCGCCGAACGTCGAACGAGTTGGAAGAGGGCCTGGGCGGGAGTGGCCGGCTTGGTCGACGGGTCCGGTCCGTCGGGCGAGCGAACCTCCTGGCCGGTCTCGGTCGGAGGGTCGTTGCCGTGGTGGGTGCCAACAGAACTCAGGTCGTCGGGAACGTCAGCCATGGGTGGTCAGAAGGACTTCATTTGTGGTTCATGCAGCGACCCCCTAAAATAACGAATCCGTGTCGCCGAGGATACGGGGCGACTGTGATTCATCCATGAAGGCGCGCAGGAACCGGGGCAATCACTGGTTCGTGTCGGTCCGTCACTGTTTCATACGGGCACGCGGGCGCGCTGTGCCCGGAACGGTGTCACACGATTGTCGAGTTGGCTCCGTAGGAGGCCGAAACAGGCCGGGTCCGTCGCCTCGTTCGGACACGGGACGTATGCACCAACACACTGGGATTAATTTCTACCGCACTCGTCATGGATCTGACTTATTTCGGCCACTCGACTTTTCAGCTGGAAACGGAGGGGACGACGCTACTCTTCGACCCCTTCTTTACGGACAATCCTCACACCGACGCGTCTCCGGAGGCGTTCGATCCGGACGTCCTTCTCCTCACGCACGCCCACTTCGATCACTTCTCGGACGTCGAGGGGGTGCTCGACGGGAGCGATCCGCTCGTCATCGGCAACTTCGAGATTACCCAGCGTGTGAATCAGGAATTCGGCCACGACGCCATCCAGCCGCTCAATGAAGGAGGAAATATCGATCTCGACTGGGGAGGCGTCGAGTCGGTGCATGCCCGGCACAGCTCCTCGTTTCCGGACGGCAGTTACGGCGGCGTGCCGCTCGGCTTCGTGCTCACGCTGCCCGACGGCGTCGTCTACAACACCGGCGATACGGCCCCCTTTGCCGAGATGCAGTGGATCGGGGAACTGTGGGACGTCGATCTTATGCTCGCGCCCATCGGCAACGTCTTCACCATGGGCATTTACGGGGCCTTGCACGCCGCCGAGATGGTGACGCCGGATCTCGCGGCTCCGCTCCACTACGACACCTTCCCGCCGATCGAGACGGACCTCGATGACTTCCGGGATGCCTTTGCCGACGCCGGGTACGAGACGATCGTGTTCGACGTGGGCGAGCCCACGTCCCTCTAGAGATGTTCCTCGCCGCGTTCTAAACGTCGATTCGAATCGCTCGTGACGACCCTCGGGATTCTGTCGGACACCCACGGCTACTTTCATCCCGCACTCCCGGCCGACATGGAGGGGGTCGACCGGATCCTTCACGCCGGAGACGTGGGCGATCTGGGCATCCTGGACGGCCTCGGGGCGGTGGCCCCGGTCACGGCCGTGTGGGGGAACGTCGACGGACCCGAGATTCGGCGGCGGTTGGCCGAGCACGAGCGTCTTTCGGTGGGTGGGGTCGACGTGTGGATGACGCACATCGCGGGCCGGCCCGGTCGGTGGCAGCGGGGCATGGGAGAGGCGCTGGCGGCCGATCCGCCCGACGTTCTCGTATGCGGCCACAGCCACATCCTCCGCGTCGAACGGGTGGCCGCCCTCGACGACATGCTTTACCTCAATCCGGGGGCGGCCGGGCGCTACGGCTTTCACGAGCGAAAGACGTGCCTGCGCCTCACGATTCGGGACGGGACGCCCACGGAGATGGACGTCATCCACCTGGACGCGGAGGCGTGAGGCGCCGGGAACCGGTCCCTATCCGTGGTGTTCGGTTCGTTCGTCGGCCGTCCGCTCGTAGAGGGCAGAGAGAAGGGCCTCATCCGCGTCGGTGAACGACACGTTTCGGCGCGCCATCACCCGCTCGGCGACCGCGAGGGCTTTTTGGAGCCGGTAGTCCGTAAACCCGACGCTCGGGCCGCCCCACGAGAAGGGGGGGACGTAGCGGGGCGGAAAGTCGCCTCCGTACAGGTTGCAGAACGTGCCCACGACGGAGCCCGTGTCGAACATGGTGTTGATGCCGCACTTCGAGTGGTCGCCCATGAGGAGGCCCGCAAACTGGCGGTCCGTAGACACGAATTTCTCGTCGTCGGGGGCGTAGGCAGAGACGTCGCCGTAGTCGTTTCGGAGGTTCGAGTTGTTGGTGTCGGCCCCCAGGTTGCACCAGCGGCCGAGGTAGGCGTGGCCGAGAAAGCCGGGGTGGGTCTTGTTGGAGAGCGACTGGATGATCGTGTCGTGCACTTCGCCGCCCACCTTGCACCAGTAGCCGAACGCCGCGCCTTCGACGTCGGCGCCGACCTTGATCTGCGTCTTCGGTCCGACGTAGCACGGCCCCTGGACGACGGCGTGCTCGAAGACGGTGGCGTCGTCGCCGAGGACGATGGGGCCGTTCTCGGCGTTGAGGATGGCGCCGGGACGCACCTCCGCTCCCGTGCCGAGGAAAATCTGCTCCGACTGGACGGCCACGGCACTCTCGTGCACGGTCGCGTGCGCTCGCTGCGGGAGGGGCGAGGAAGGACGTTCGCTGCGGAAGGGGGCGGCGTCCCGATGCAGCGCAGGGCGGAGCGTATCCAGCAGGTCCCAGGGGCGCTGCACGAGCGTCGCGTCTGCGAGGGAGGTCGAAGGAAGGTCGGAAAACGGCTCAGTCGGAACGGAGGGGCCGTCGAGAAGGTCGTTCGGGAGGCGGGCCTGCGCCTCGGGCATCCAGGCCGCCACCAGCGTGTCGTCGAGCGTGAACGTGCGGGCCTCTTCTCCGCCCCGAGCGGCCTCCAGAATGTGGGAGAGCGCGTCGGAGGGAGCCGCAACGAACCGGCCGTTTACGAAGAGCACGTCTGCTCCGGGCGGAAGATCGTTGATCCGCACGTTCGGATGGGCCTGTGCCGTGGTCGGTGCCACGAGGGGACGGGTGTGCAGCGTGACGGCGTTCGGGGCAAACGCCCGGCGGGTCGTTTCCAGAATCGTCCGAATGCCCACGCGCAGGTCGTGCACGGGTCGCGTCTCGACGAGGGGGCGAAGGGCCGGGACGTGTTCGTCTTCGAAGAGGCAGAGGTGCATGGAGCGAGGAGGGGAATGAAGGGTGCTGAATCGGACGTGAAAGTAGCCAACACCACCAAGAATGTCAGAGGGCCGTAGACCCAACGTGGCGACGCTAAACTCCGCCGGGGCTGATTCGTTAGTGAGGTCTCCCCAAGTTTTGCGTGGAAACTATGTTTAGCACCTATCACCAACTGTCTACACCGCCATGAAGTTATTTGTCGACACGGCCGACCTGGAGGACATCCGGGAGGCCAGTCGCATGGGCGTTCTCGACGGCGTGACGACGAATCCCTCTCTCGTAAAGGAGCAAGGCAACGTCGACTTTCACGAGCACGTCCTGGACATTTGCGAGATGGTCGACGGCGACATCTCCGCGGAGGTGACGGCC